>CAYPPQ010000036.1:0-25708 GCA_964412635.1 uncultured Planctomycetia bacterium
TTAAACCACATGCTCCACCGCTTGTGTGAGCCCCCGTCAATTCCTTTGAGTTTTAGCCTTGCGACCATACTCCCCAGGCGGGGCACTTATCGCATTAGCTTCGACAGAGAAAGCATCGGAACTCCCTCCATCCAGTGCCCATCGTTTACGGCTAGGACTACCAGGGTATCTAATCCTGTTTGCTCCCCTAGCTTTCGCACCTCAGCGTCAGTAACGGTCCAGAGAGCCGCTTTCGCCACCGGCGTTCCTCCTGATCTCTATGCATATCACCGCTCCACCAGGAATTCCGCTCTCCCCTCCCGTACTCAAGCCCGACAGTATCAGTTGCAGTTCCTCGGTTAAGCCGGGGGATTTCACAACTGACTTGACGGGCCGCCTACGTGCTCTTTATGCCCAGTGATTCCGAACAACGCTTGCAGCATTCGTATTACCGCGGCTGCTGGCACGAATTTAGCCGCTGCTTCCTCCGAAGGGAGTTCAACCCGGAAAGATATTATCTCCCGGGGATTACGCCCTTCCAACAGAGCTTTACAACCCTAAGGCCTTCATCGCTCACACGGAGTTGCTCCATCACGCTTTCGCGCATTAGTGGAAGATTCTCGACTGCAGCCTCCCGTAGGAGTCTGGGCAGTGTCTCAGTCCCAGTGTGGCCGGACACCCTCTCAGGCCGGCTAGCCATCATCGTCTTGGTAGGCCGTTACCCCACCAACAAACTAATAGCACGTGGACCCCTCCTGAAGCGCCAGCCGAAGCTAGCTTTGATCCCGAAGGACCGTATGCGGTATTAGCCATCCTTTCGAATGGTTGTCCCCCTCATCAGGGTAGGTCATCCACGCATTACTCACCCGTTCGCCACTTGCTCACTCCGAAGAGTTCGCTCGTTCGACTTGCATGCCTAATCCACTCCGTCAGCGTTCGTTCTGAGCCAGTATCAAACCCTTCAGTTTTATTCTGGCATGCCGACAGTTCATTCAAGGAAATTGCACAGAGGCAAGATCCAGGAACACCCAGCCGGCTTGTCGCGTCACTAGTTCAAATTACACAATTGTCAATTCACTGAACTCGCGTTCAGGTCTGTGCACACCACACCCGGGGAGGCATGGCATGCGACCTTCTTCGCGTCACGGGCCCGAAATTTCAAAGAACAAATGTCGCAGTCCGTTACGGGAGCAAAAGCCTCAAGCGACAATAGTCCAGACACCGGGTCGAGATAAATCTCGTTCCGGTCTGGTCCTGAGTTGCCTGGGAGTGTCCCGAAGGGCGAACCACGAGCAGATCGGAATCCTACAGATCCGATCAGGAACATCAACACCGATTTCCGATTTTCTACCAAATATAAATGCAACGCAATTGGGCAGTTGAGAGATGCTCAGCGGGCCGGGCTGGCTGGCGCCGGAGGCTCCGGCGATGGGGCGCTCTTCCAGAGGTAAATCGCCAGCACGATCGCCGGCAGCGCGGTCAGCTGCGCCCACGTCCATTCCCCCTCCAGAACGCCGTGATCGGCCCGTATCGTCTCGATGAGGCCTCTTCCAAGGGGGTAGAGGATCAGGAACAGGGCGAAGGTGGTGCCGGAACGGGCCAACCGGGGGCCGGTAAACCACAGGATCGCCGCCAGCACGAACCCCTGCAAGGAGGAGTAGAGTTGCGTCGGATGCAGTGGCGGAGAAGGCTCGCTCCCATCGCCGAACTGGAAAGATGGGGGTGAACCGGGCGGGAAGATCGCCGCCAGCGGCATGTCGGCGGAGCATTCTCCACCCCAGCAGCAGCCGTTGAGGAAGCAACCGAGGCGTCCGAAGGCGATGCCGATGGCCAGCGCCGGCGCGATCAGATCGAGTGACTGGCGCCAGGGTCCGAACTTTCCGCGCTTCTGCATCACCGCGAAACCGAGCAGTCCCCCGGCGATGGCCCCGTACAGCACCAATCCCCCACGCCACAGACGAAACGTCTCGAACCAGTCGCCGTCAGCATAGACTTCGTGTCGAAACTGGATCAGGTACCACACCCTGCCACCGACGATGCCGCACAGCACCAGGATCACGGCAAGATCGGAGAGCGAGTCCGGGTCCAGTTGACGACGACGGGCACCGATCCGAAGCAGCATCATCGCCGACAGAACCCCCAGCAACACCATGGCTCCGTAACCGAAGACGGGAAGATCACCGAAGGGGGTGGGAATCTCGAACAGTACTCTGTACAGGAGTGCCTCCTCTTCCTCCTTGCCTACCCCAGCACCCGCTCTGCATCAAGCGCACACTTTGCAAGCGACGATGGAAACGCCGCTATTATCTTCAACCACCTCCGGTTCGACCATGCCTCCGGAGGCCAGTTCCGGTACCCTGTAAGGCGAAGGAGAAGCAACGATCATGTCCGCTGAAAGCCGCCCCACTCCTCGTCGCATCGCGCTCCTCGGTAGCACCGGTTCCATCGGTACCCAGGCGCTCGAGGTGATGCAGGAGTCACACGGTTCGCTCGTTCCTGTACTTCTCTCCGTCGGTAGCAACAGCGAAGCTCTCGTCGAGCAAGCACTTCTCCAGCGACCAGAACGATGCATCATCGTCGAACCGGATACTTCCATCGATGAGATTCAGCGCAGTTACCACGCCAGGGGTGGCACTGCAGACTTCTTTGCCGGGCACCATCAACAACTCGACAGCATCGCCGACATGTCTCTCGATATGGTGATCAACGGCATCACCGGTGCTGCCGGGTTACAGGCGAGTCTCGCAACTCTCGAGGCGGGGATCGATCTGGCCCTCGCCAACAAGGAGTCGCTGGTCACCGCCGGCGCCCTGCTGAAGAGAGCCGCCCAGCACAGCGGAGCCACCATCTACCCCGTCGATTCGGAACACGGAGCAGTACAGCAGTGCCTCGCCGATAGTGCAGCACAGACGGTTCACCGCATCGTGTTGACCGCCAGCGGTGGCCCTTTCAGGGGAATGACCCGGCAACAGCTCGAGACGGTGACTCCCGAGCAAGCACTTCGCCATCCGACATGGCAGATGGGCGACCGCATCTCCATCGACAGTGCCACCCTCTTCAACAAGTTGCTGGAGGTGATCGAGGCACAGGAGCTTTTCGGACAACCGGTCGGGGGAATCGACGTCGTCGTCCACCCCCAGTCGATCATTCACGCCCTGGTCGAGTTCCACGATGGAAGCACCATGGCGCATCTCGGCTACCCGGATATGCGCGTCCCGATTCGACACGCACTGCACCGGGGAGAACGCCCCCCGGGGGAATTCCGCCCTCTCGATCTTCTCGACCTGCAAGAACTGACCTTCGAGGCGGTCGACCACCAGACCTTTCGATCCCTCGAGATCGGCAAGCCAGTGCTCGATCACCCCGGCACGACGCTGGGGGCGGTACTCAACGCGGCTGACGAAGAAGCGGTCGCAGCATTCCTCTCTGGTAGTGTAGGATTCTTGCAGATCTTCGACCTCGTGGAGCGAGCGATCCAGGAGCACCAGCACCAACCGCTGGAGAACCTGGAGCAAGTTCTGGAGATCGACCAAGTCACCCGCGACCAAGTCAGGAGTTGGTACCCTTGAACCTCTTGCTTGCCATCCTCGGCATCGGATTCCTCATCTTTGTTCACGAACTGGGGCACTTCCTCGCCGCCAAGTTCGTGGGCGTTCGCGTTCATACCTTCGCCGTCGGATTCCAACCGACCATCTTTGGCTGGAAGGCACGCCTCTGTGCATTCACCTACGGGGAGACCGAATACGTCATCGGTCTGGTACCGCTGGGAGGTTACGTTCAGATGGCCGGCGAGGAGCCGGGCGATGATCGCAGCGAAGCGGAAAACGAGTTCCACAACAAACCGATTCCCGGTCGCCTGCTGATCCTGGTGGCAGGTGCAGCGATGAACCTGATCTTCGGATTGCTTCTCTTCATCGCGGCCTACACCGCTGGCGTGAAACAGGTCGCTCCGGTCGTAGGAACCGCAGTGGCAGGTGGCCCGGCGTGGAGTGCCGGCGTCCGTTCAGGAGATCTGATCACTGCTGTAAATGGTGAGGAGTGGAGCGACTACTCCAACGTCGCCACCGCCATCGCCCTTTCGGGGGGATCGCAAGCGGTGACGCTGACGCTTCTTCGAGATGATCGCAGCCTCGACATCCCCATCGAGCCGATGTGGGATCCCGTCGCCGGCCGCTATCGAATCGGAATCAGTCCAGCCATCTCTGACCGCATCGCTTCGGTCCAGGAGGGGAGCCCTGCACAGCGGGTAGGGTTGCAGGAAGGCGATCGCCTGCGCGGAATCCGCATCTCGATCCCCTCCGAGGAGATCATCGCCGTCGGAGCCAGAGACATCACTGCCGACCGGATGCTGCAGACGCTGTGGGATCTGCGCAACTCCACCGCCAGCGGAAAACTGATCCTCGACATCCAGCGAGATGAGCAGTCGCTGGTGATGACCCTCGACCTGACACCCTCTTCGACAGCATCGGAGACCTCCGGCGCACGTGGTATCGGCGTACTTCCACGCTCGAGAAGTGTGGTGGCGATCCAGAAAGATTCTGCTGCTGCTTCCGTCTTCAAGATGGGCCAGGAAATCGTTTCCATCGAGAACACCGGTAGCGGCAAGAAGTACCCCGTCGAGATCCTCGATCTGCTGACCATCGGCCAGGCGGCCGGCGACGCAGATGTGGAACTGCTTCTCGGTTTGCGCTCCTCGCAGGAGCAGATTCGTGTCGGCAGTGAACAGCTCCGAAGCTGGATCGGCGAGGATCTGATCATCGGTTCGGTGAAGAGAACCGTGGTGCAAATTTCCGACGAAGCCGCCGATCAACTATCGATTCCCATCGGAGCCGAGATCGTCTCCATCGCCGGAGTACCGCTCGGAGCTGAAGATTACATCGATGTGGAGATCGCTGCCGGCTCTCGAATCGAGTGGATCGACAGCAGCATCTCTCCGGAACGACTGAAGAGTGTCGAAGTTGCCGGCAGCAACCCGATTCAACTGGGACTGGTGCTCGGATCCCCGGCTCGGATCGGCCGTACTCTCGCCGGTTCCCCCGCTGCCGAGAGCGACCTCCCGGAGGGATCGGTGGTCACCAGCATCAACGGAATCCAGGTGGAGAAGTGGGACGATCTGGTGGGAGCGGTGCGCTCCGATGACGAGTCCTACAACATCGTCCTCAGCAGTGCCGACTCCGGCACCATCGAGGCACAGATCGCTCCCCGAGCCCTGATGGACCCCATCGGTATCGCCATGTCGGTGCACCAGTTCAATGAACAGCACTCGGTATCGGAGGCGATGATCCAGGGGTACCGGCAGTCGTGGATCTGGGGTGGCAGGATCTTCTTGACCCTCAAGGCACTCTTCTCCGGAGATGTCCACGGCAAGAACCTCAACGGTCCCGTCGGCATCATCGACATGGGTCGCAAGGTCTCGCAGGTGGGCCTGGGGAATCTTCTGTTCCTGTTGGCTCTGATCAGCATCAATCTCGGAGTCTTCAACTTGCTCCCCTTCCCGATCCTCGATGGGGGACACATCTTCTTCCTTCTCATCGAGGCGGTACGAGGACAGCCGGTCCCCGAAAAGATCCAGCAATCGGTACACATGGTCGCGTTCCTGATGCTGATCTCGCTGGCGCTCTTTGTCACTTACAATGATTTGCTGCGCCTTTGGTGACGCCGTGGATGAAATTTTTTCGTCTTCGTCTGGCTCCCACCGCCCTTTCCAACGTGGTCGCCGGGGCCGCTCTGGGTGGCGCAGTCCTCGACCTGACCGGCTGGATTGTCTTGCTGACCTGGACCACTTCGCTGTACATGGCGGGGATGGGTCTCAACGACCTGGTTGACCGAAACATCGACAGGAAGAGGGCCCCACACCGGCCACTCCCGTCCGGGACCATCTCGCTGCAATCGGCACGCTGGGCCCTCTTGATCGTCTCCATTCCAACGATCCTGTTGCTGATGGTCATGCCCGATGACGTCCTCATCCATGCCACCACCGCCATCGCCTGCGCTTTCCTCTACAACATCGCATTCAAGGAGGTGTACCTCCTCGGCCCGCTGGTGATGGGAACGGTCCGCTATTCCATCGTCCTGGCTGCGGCCAACTACGCCTGCCCCGGGGAGATCCCCGTCGCCGCCTCGATTCATGCCCTCACCATCGGTCTCTTCACCGCCGCCGTCACCTTCTTCTCCCAGGCGGAGGAGGAGGCAAAGCAGAGGACCCTCGATTTCCGACTGATCCTGGTGTTTGCAATTCCCTTTTCCACCGGAATCTCCATGGACCTGGGGCATTTCCCCGACTACGCCCTACAGTTGTGTGGAACGGTGGTGATCCTGCTGTGGATTTTGCGGGGGCGGGCCTACCATCGGGGCACCCCCGCCAGCCACTGCACACCGGTACTGTTGATGGCGCTCCCACTGCTTGATCTGAGGAGTACCATTACCTACTCTCTGGATGGGTTGTGGATAATCCACCTGCTGGCATGGCTCTCGCTGAGACCCCTGCTACCTTGGGGTAGTACCCCCAGTAAATCGCAGGGTAGTACCCCCAGTAAATCGCAAGGGTAGTGCCGCCAGTAAATCGCAATGAGAGTGAAGAGGTTCTTGATGAAGATCGTCGTCATCGGCTCCGGAGGACGTGAACACGCCATCGGCCATCAACTGGCTCGATCGAGTCGGGTGCAAGAGGTGATCTCCTGCCCCGGCAACCCCGGTCTCCAGCGACTGGGGAGCTGCTGGACCGACCTCGATCCACTGAAGGACACCGAATCGTTCATCCATCGCTGTCGAGACGAGCAGATCGATCACGTCGTGATCGGCCCTGAAGCACCGCTGGTGGCCGGACTCGCCGACCGACTTCGAGCCGCGGGGATCCGTGCCTTTGGTCCCTCTGCCGCTGCCGCTCGCCTCGAAGGATCGAAGGCATACTCGAAGGAATTCATGGAGCGACACCGGATTCCTACCGCTGCCCATCGCACCATCACCGATGTCCGGGATCTTCCAGCTGCACTCGACCAATTGCCCGATCAGGTGGTCGTCAAGGCGAGTGGCCTGGCTGCGGGCAAGGGTGTCATCGTATGCGACGATCGGCAGCAGGCGATGGCAGCGGCAACCGCCATGCTGGTCGAGAACTCCTTCGGAGAGAGTGGCAAGACGGTGGTTCTCGAGGAGCGGATGAGAGGACCCGAGGTGTCGGTGCTGGCGGTAGCGCACGGAACCGATGCGCTGGTTCTCCCCACGGCCCAGGACCACAAGCCTCTTCTCGACGGAAACCTCGGCCCCAACACCGGCGGGATGGGTGCGTTCTGTCCGGGAACCATCATCGATGCCGCCGATCTCGATATCATCCGCAGGGATGTCATCGAACCGACCTTGCAAGGTCTCTGCTCCGACGGAATCGAATACTCTGGCGTCCTCTACGCTGGCTTGATGATGACGGAGTCGGGACCGCGGGTGCTGGAGTACAACTGCAGACTGGGAGATCCGGAGACGCAACCGGTGCTGTCGCGTCTCACCAGCGATTTCACCGAGATCCTCGAAGCGACCGCAGAGGGGGCTCCCTCCTCCGCCTCCGTCAGCTGGGACCCACGAGCCTCACTGTGCCTGGTGCTCGCCTCTGAGGGGTACCCAGCGGCCCCACGGAAGGGCCAGCAGATCCGTGGAGAGGTGTTCAGCGAGATCGACGATCCGGTGCAGGTCTTCCACGCCGGAACCGTCGCCGATGGAGACCAGATCAACGTCTCGGGAGGACGGGTACTGGGCGTCACCGCCCTCGGAAACTCGCTGGAGGAAGCAAGAACTCTCGCCTACGAGCGGGCCGAGAAGATCGCCTTCGATGGCAAGATCTACCGGGGAGATATCGGTACCTATCAGGAAGTGCGCAACAAGACGGAATCGATGGAGTAGCAGGGCCGCGAAAAGGCTCTGACAGTCACTCCGGTCGATCGGAAGAAACACCCCTCGAACTCAGGCTGGAACCGAGGTCCGGGTTCTTCTCGTCGTCGAATGTCCTTCTCAGGAACTGCTTCACCGGTCTCATGATTCCATGCAAAAGTTCAAACCGATGACCGGCGTCCAGCCCCTCGTCGATCTGTGGAAGCAACCCCCGGCCTCCGTCGGCAGCGGGACCCCTGCGACTGGAGCGGGGATCGGCCAGCGGTGCTGTATCGTTCCTGGCTGCGGTGGTCGAGTGATCATCGCTTCCGTCGATACGATGCAGAACCGATCTCCCTGCCATGCGCCGGGCGTCGACCCCCTCCACAGGTGAGTCTCCCCCACCTCCGTCCTCGTAGCAGAAGGACATCATCCGGCCAGCTTCGACATCTCGATCTGCTGGCTCTCACACAGTCTCTCCACCGTCTTCTGAAGGTTGGAGAGCTTCGTCGACCGGCAGTTGATATCGATTCGTACCGGACTCAGATCATCGGTATCAGGGGTCAACCCCAGTTCCGAGTAGAGGCTCCTCGAACGATCGAAGGAACGCTTGGCGATGGCATTGACGATCTCGACCAGGTACTTCATGTCCCTCGAGTGAGGAAGCATCGTCAGCGTCTTGGAGGAATCCTTCATGTCCTGCTGCAGGGCACGGATGGGGTCCCTCACGTCCTTCTCACAAAATGCTTGCCAGCTCTTCGGATCGAACTTGCCCGCTTTCTGGAATCTTGCGCCATCGAGTGCTTCAGTGCGGGCGGTCTCGAAGGTGCGCTGCACCTTCAGTCCTCCCTTGATCTTCTTGAGGAAGTAGGACTGTGCCTCGATGCGGGCCTTTTCGATATCGGTTGCGGAACCGAGATCAAACTTGTTCTTCCAGAAGGACTGCTTCCAGGGCGCGGTTTCCACCGGGTACTTCTTGGGATTCTTCTCCATCACCAGTTGCACTTCTCTCGGCTGGCTGTTGGGACGGATCTCCGAACGCAACTGCAAGCCACCGAGGGTCCCTTTCAGTCCGGCGAGCGGAATCGTCGTGTCGATCCGACGGGTTCCGTCCAGTGCGACGCTGAAGGAGTACACGATGTTGGTACGCCAGCGAACTTCGAAGCCGATCACCGTCTTTGCCGGGAGATCGTTGGCCTTACCGACCACACGCAACTGCCAGACATCCTTCTTTTTCGACGGCTGGACCGATGTCAACTCGATAAAGGTGGGAGGTGGCTTCGGTGGACCGGAATCATCCTGTGCACAGACCGTTGATGCGAAAAAAACGATTCCCAGCAGTAGTGGAGCGATGACGGCTCTCATCCTTGGCCTTCCTCTTCCGCGGGCCCCAGCCCGAGGAGTTTGTTGATCTTGAGTACCAGTTGATTGAGGTCGGAACTTCTCGGGATCCTTCGCCCTGATCGTACCGAGACATCGAGTTTTTGCGGCTTCGTGTCCTTCTTCGATGCAGTGAGCCCCTGAGCCTGGTACATCTTCTTCGACTCATTGGTGGATCGTTTCCCCACTGCGACCGAGAGTTCCAGCAGGTAAGAGAGAGCCAGTCGGTGTGCGGCGAAGCGAGGCTCGGTGAACCCTGTTCGCACCTCCTCCTGCATCTCGACGAGACGTTCGATCACATCCTTGTCCATGAAGGATCGCCACTTCGTCTCCTCGAAATCCCCCTTCGAATTGACGTAATCAGATCCGGCCTCGATGGCCTTGATGCCAGCCCGGACCTTGGCGTCGAGAGTTGCCATCTCGGTATAGCGAACGGAGAACCAGTCCCGGACACCCTGGAGTGCCGCTTCGATCTCCTCTTTGGTACCGATCACGAACTGATGGTCGAAGTGGAACTCGGTCCACGGTGCAGCCACCGCAGGGAACAACTTGTCCTTCTTCTCCAACGCCTTCCTCGCCTTGGACCCCTGCTTCTTGGGGTCGATGACGGTGCGGAACATGTACTTGTCAGCGGTCGGCTCCAGTTTCTTCAGGCTCAGTTCTTCTCGCAATTTCTTGTTGGCGGGGACGGTGACGGTGAAGGTTTGAATCAACTGGCTTCGCCACGTCAGCAACAGATCGACCTTGGTTCCCACCGGGATCTCCGGCGTCTTTGCCTGGATGACCAGGGTGTACTTGCCACTCTTGTCGTCCTTGGTCGCCTCGATCTTGGTGAACTCGAAGAGGCGAAGATCGGTCCCATCGGGCCCCCGTCCTTCCCCCTGCGCGTTCACCGAGGTGGGCGCGAGCACAAGCAACAGTAGAAGTAGCCCCCAGTCTTTGACCCCGAAAGAGCGCGAGCAAGACGCTGTAGAGCTCTGGATTGGTTCTAACATCACTCGATCACCTCCGACAATATGTACTCTGCCGACGGCAGGTAAACACTGAGTGTGACATCGTCCAGCGCTGGAGACACCATCATCAGACCACTTGCAGTGCCTGCGTTGGGGTTTCCTGCACGCATCCGAACTTCATATCCGAGGAATCCCACGTTGTAGTCATCCCCCTGAAAGTCCTGACTGCCTGTGGGGTAGAGCCAGTTACCGGCGATTAACTGATTATTGCGTCCGCCATCTCCGCGAAGGCCTCCGCCAGCGTCTCCCAGCTGTCGAGCATTCTGCTGCCCGTTGACATTGAGGACACTCATCGTCTCCTCATTCCACTGCACTCCTAGCTGCGAGTACATCTTCGGTGGATTGACACTCCAGGTCATGTTTCGCAGCCTGAGTCGCTGCACTCCATCGGGGAAGGGAACCATGAAGACATTGGTGTAAATCCCCTCCTGGTCGGTGTAGTAGCCCTTCTTGCGACTGTCATCCTGGGTGTACTGGCCCATGTAGACGCGGAACTCGTCGATGGTGGCGTTGGCCAGAACTCTCTTGATCGACTGCGCCCGCTCGATTCCCTGGCGATCGAAGTTGGTTCCAAACTTGAACAGTCCCTCCCGCGCCACTGCCTGGTCGCGGAAGAAGCCACCGACCTGGATCTGGTCCTTCGGATCCTCCTCGTTGAGGGCACAGAACATTCCCTCGCCGATGTTGTGATTGACCGCATCGACGGGAGTGTGGTCAATCCACACGCGAATCGCCGAGGTGGGCGAACTGTCGTCGTAGCTGACCGCCAGATGGTGCCACTCATGAGCGCGCCACTTGGAGATGTCGACCACCACGTCATTTCGTGCCCAGTACTTCTGCGGATCGGTCTCCGCTTCATTGCCCTCTTCCACCTCATCTTCACTTCCGATGAGAGGAACCGCCTGGGTGGTGTACCCCTTGGCAAATGCCTGGTGATAGTAGAGACGGCTGACGCGCAACTGGCCCTTGGTATTCTTCCAGATCCAGATCTGAGAGCCCTCAGAATCGGTCGGATTCTGACCGACAGTGGTCTGCACCTGGGTGGCTCCGATCAAGCCGGAGAAGACAGGATCGTTGGCATTGAACTCCAGCTTGATCCAGCAAGAGATCGCCCCGTTGTAGTAGGGAAGGTTGCCGATGTCGTTGTTGTAGTTGCGATTCACCGCCCCCTGGTCGGCGGGGAACTGGCGGTAGCGCTGCGCGGGCAGCCTCAGGAATCTTCCACCCAGTGCAGAGGTGCGGAAGATGCTGCTGTTGATGCCATCGGGCATCAGATCGGAGTTCTGAGACGCCTCGTCAACAAACGGTTCGCCAACATTTTCGTCCTCGACCGCACTATCGGTCGCCCCCCACACGTAGTTGGAGTAGCGCTGCTTGTAGATCGAGCCCTTCTGGCTGTAGTTGGCATCGAGTACCGATCCCAGCTCCTTCAACTTGGCGGTCGGATTGGACGGTGTCCGCATCATGTTGCCCAGTTGACGCAGGGAATCCTCCTCGCGAAAGCGGAAGGTATGAGCCAGACGCAGCGTGGCATCCCCGGTCCAGCGAGAAACCCGCGCGGACGGCGCTGAAACCTGCATCTGGGCATCGATGGCTCCAGAGAGTTCCACACGGCCATCCTGACGCGACCCGGTGTAGTAGTCAGGGTGCAGTGCGTCGATGGGATCGGGCCATGTGGTCACGTACTCCCGTGCGCCACCCCTGGCTGAACTCGTTTTCGATACGGCACGGAATGGCTGCTCGAACTGTTCCTGGGTCGTGTGGTGGTAGACATCGAAGACCTTGACGACGCTACGTCGTCTCGATTCGGCGAACACCGAGTCACTCGAATTGCCGCCACCGGTGATCTCTGCAAGGCTGCTAATCTCGTAGATTCCCTTGCTGTCAAAACAGAACTCGGTGGTGTGTCCCAGACGGACATCACTGCGATCATTTCCCTGCCCAAACTTGACCAGAGAGGACTTGTCGACAGCCCGGTAGGATGGCGAGTTGGGATTGACCTTGTTGATCCGCGTATTCGGGTTGAAGTTGGCGATGACGATCGATCGCATCATCTCGTAGTACCAGGCGAACTGGCGGTCGGAGGAAAGGCCCAGACTTGGACGGATGTTTGCCTCACCCACCGGCACCCCGTTGGCCCACAGCTCGGCAGACCCCAGATCGCTGGAGATCTTGTTGAGGTGGTTGTCGGTACTGGTCGACTGGGGATTGATCACCCACACCGATTTTTCATTGGGGAAGGAGTCGGCAGGCAAGCCATTGATGAAGCCCTCGAACCCCTGATTACCACTGCCTGGAGTTGCGACCCACGATTTGAACGCGTTCGATTTCCGCCGAGCGATGATGGCGAGAGCGATTTTCTTGGCGTGCTCGTACTCCAGCGGCCGTGAGTAAACCCACACGGGGGTTTGCTGCAGTTGCAACTCTTCGGTCACCGGCGGAAGTGTTCCACCACCGAAATCGATGGCTCCGGTATTTCCCGACTCGATGGGCCGCGGATCGAGAGCCATCCAGGGGAATGCCCTGCGGCCACCGATCCCCATCAAAGCGGCGATCAACACCGGCTCCGGAGCCAGGTTGACATTGATGGGAGCGCGCGGCTCACCGATCACCGATGCGGCACCGGTGACCTGCTGCTGACGCGGATCCTGGCCCTGATTTCTGGCCACACCGGTGGTTCCAGCCGAACTCCCCGCACTCGCCTCACCACCGACCCTGTTGTTCACCTGGCGACCGGCCCCGGACCTCATCGTGTACGGATTCACCCAGGCGTGTGCCGTGATGAAATCGGAGATGAGCGCCAGGTTCTTGCGGCCGATCAATGCGGCCAGTTCTGATTTCGATGAAAACTTGCCGCCGGGCAACCGATTGCGGAATGCCACGACCTCCTGACCGGTGAGCAACTTGCCGGTCTCGTCGGGACCTGTCCACAGCGGGTTGGTACCGTACCGAGTATCCCTTGCCAGTGCCTGTCCCAGGTTGGTCAGCATATCCGCCAGCGTATCCTGCTGACCGTTGATGTAGATCTGCGCCGAGGTGTCGATCAACTTGACCTTGTAACGGTCGCTCCCCTCGGAGCCACCGCCCACTCCCGGGTAGGAACTGGCTGTCAGATTGCCACCGAGTGAGGTCTCTCCCGGCTCCGCTTCGGAAAGACTCAGAATTCCGCCGACTCGCGTACGCCCATCTCCGCCATTGATGCCGTAGATCCACGGCGATCGACTTCTGCTGTTGACAAAGTGGCCCTCCCAGAAGGGTCGACTCCGCAACAGCGAGATCACTTCAGACTCCGCTGATGTGGCGAGGAGTTGTGTCCGACTCTGATCCTTGAAGTTCTCCGTTGCTTTCAACTCCAGGCGCATCAGCGCCACGAAGGTGCTGGCGATGATGGCCAGTAGAGTCAGCACTGCCAGGGCGATGAGGAGCATCGACCCTCTCTCGCAATGGTTTACTTCACGCGACTTCTGAGACTGTGGAAACATCGTTTCCCTTTCCCTCTCCTCGATCATCGATCGCCGCAACTGGGCGGAGATAACAACACAACGAATCGGACGTGGAAAACTCCACGTCAGTGCCTAGGCCTTGACCCCGACCGCTTCCACTTCGGGATTCGCCTCATCATTTTGATCCTTCTGATCCTTCTGATCCGTGCTGAAGAATCTCTCCCGAAGTTCGACTTCGAGACGTCCTGAAAGTTCTGGATGATCACGCAGGAATTGGACCGCTCGCTCGCGGCCTTGACCGATTCGTTCCTTCCCGAGTGAGTACCAGGTCCCCGCCCGACTCACCAGACCCTCCTCCACACCGAGATCGAGAAGATCCCCATGATAAGAAATTCCGACACCGAAGATGATGTCGAACTCCGCCTTACGGAACGGAGGGGCCATCTTGTTCTTGACGACCTTGGCAACGGTTCGGTTCCCACTGACATCTCCATCGGACTTGATCGCCCCGATACGACGGATATCGATCCTCACCGACGAGTAGAACTTCAGAGCTCTTCCCCCGGAGGTGGTTTCAGGACTGCCGAACATGACACCGATCTTCTCGCGAATCTGGTTGATGAAGACGACGGTGGTCTTCGATCGATGGATGACTCCGGTCAACTTTCTCAAAGCCTGACTCATCAGGCGAGCCTGGAGGCCGACATGGGCATCCCCCATCGAGCCTTCCAGCTCTGCGCGTGGCACCAGAGCAGCCACCGAATCGATGACCACGATGTCGACAGCACTCGAGGCCACCAGCATCTCGGCAATCTCCAGCGCCTGCTCACCACTGTCTGGCTGGGAGACGAGCAGGTGTTCCAGATCGACACCGAGTTTTTCCGCATAGGTGGGATCGAGTGCGTGCTCGGCATCGATGAATGCCGCAACTCCACCATTCTTCTGGGCATTGGCGAGCGCGTGCAGCGTCAGAGTCGTCTTGCCGGAAGATTCCGGTCCGTACACCTCGACGACGCGGGAACGCGGCAGCCCGCCGATTCCCAGGGCGCGATCGAGGGACAGCGAACCGGTCGGGATCACGTCGACCCTTCGCGATTCCTTATCGCCCAGGAGCATGATCGAACCCTGCCCACACTTCTTGTGAATCTGCTGCAGGGCAAAGTCGAGAGCCTGCTTGCGTTGCGAATCCAACCCCTTGATGGAATCGGTCATCGATCCATCCTTCTCCGAGGCCTTCTTGCTCGCTGCCGCTCTTGTTTTCCGTGGTTTATCTGCCATCTGTTCTCCTCCATCATCCCGGACTCGCCCGACCCCCTGGTCGGGCCATTCCCCCTGGAATTCTCTCTTACCATTTCCTCTTTACTCGAAACAAATCTTCAATACAGGTGCGACCCTCATGGAGAGTCGTCTTCATCCTCTTGCGCTGCTTCTCGCGCAGCATCCATCACACGGGGACGGCCAAGGACTCGTTGCCGAACAAACTCCGGCTCGCGATCTCCTTCTTCTCCTCCGCGCTCCAGCAGCCTCCTGCGCGCCTCTTCCACATCGGAACCGGCGTTCCATGGAATCTGCTGCAGTAGATGCAACTGCTCGGGTGTCAGTTCGCCACCCCTCGCTCGAAGCCATTGAACCTGGGAGCGCGCATGTTGCGCAGGGGTCGTCTTGTAACGCTGAGTTTGCACCCCCTGATAACTTCTGGCAGCGCCCCCCTGACAACCGGCGATTCCGAGCAGTCCCAGGAGTGAGGCACCGGCGAGCATGACAGCCAATCCCTGGTGCAGGGGCGACTGCCTATTCGGTGCGGGTGTTCCACGCCGATCCTCTCGCTGTCGATGCAACGACTTCACTTCTGTCTCTCTCCAGTGGCCAGATTCGGGGCCGATCTTCGCTGTCATCCGTTGTTCAGGCTCACCCAACCGGCACGCACCTCTCCCTTGAAAGGGGTCCAGTGCACGCAGATCACGGAATCACTCGGATGGAACCGGGGGACACCGGTGTCCACCGCCATTCTGCACCGCCACGGGGTCGGTGTCAAAGCAGCGTATCGACACGATTCTTGCGGAAAAGGAGGATCTCGGCCCGGATTCGGACCGAAGCGGGGGGATCTCCGCCGCGACGGCGGCCCCCCTGACGAGCAGAACTCGATGATGAGTGGTAGCGGAGTTGCTAGAAACGCCTGGGAAAGAGGCTCGAATCTCCGTCGTAGGCGCGGGCGATGCGCACGATCGCCTCCATCACCTGGTTCTCGATGCTCTCCAGCGTCTTCATTCCGGTCTCGGTGTCGAGCCCGATGGCGTCGTCGATCTGCTCGGAGAGATGGCCTGCGGTATCGAACAGCTGGATGATGTACTGGAGGCCGGTGGGACAGTCGATCTGGTCGGGGATCGTCTCGATCAGTTGCTCCAGGTCACCGGCGGTGACCCTCTCGCTGTTGACGCTGGCGGCGAGTCCGGGGCGATGGATCGCCACCGTCAAGCCTCGTAGCGGCAGACCCGATCGATTGACGATGGAGTGCGGAGTTCCGGCGGGAACCATCACCGCATTTCCGGGGGATAGATCGATCTTCTGCTCGCGCATCTGGACGAGGCCGCGCCCCTCCAGCGAGATCACCATCTCCTCCTGGCTGGCATGCTCCAGCAGAGGGGTGCTCTCCCCATCCTGTAGCGTCACTTCCCACAGTTCCAGGACACGGCTTGGAGACGATGCCTCGGGATCGTCGAGTCGATTCCAGGGTCGGATCTTCATGGCGCACTCCCTCCGGGAGGAATTCCCTGAAGAAGTATCCGATGCCATCGTCGGATGCGGCCAGTCGGCGCGACCCGGGTGCTGGCATCGTTGCCGGAAAACGCCGGAAATCGCCTCAAGAAAGGCTCAACAGCACCTTCAGGACTCCCCGCTCTCCCGCCCTTTTGAGGGCCCGATGGCCCTCCCCGAGGGCCATCCGCTCATCGATGAGATCGCGAGGATCGATCGATCGATCCGCCAGCGCAGCCAGTGCCGGGGCGAAGGGCCCGCAGCGCGACCCGACCAGCTGGATCTCATCGACCACCAACGCCGACGCGTCGCACTGCAACTGGCCGGCGTAGGTACTCTTCATCACGAGAGTTCCGAGGGGCCTGAGGGCACTCCTTGCCCTTTCGAACCCCTCTGCATTGCCGGTGCACTCCACCACCAGATCGAATTGCTGATCGTCGATGGCCCGGGGGTCATCGACGGTGTCGATGCCGAGGAGGGAGTCGAGCAGTGCCAGCTTGCGCGGGTGGCGACCCAGCACCGTCAGCGACAGCGGATGTAGAGCCAGGACACGAGCGACCAGTTGCCCCAGTCTCCCATCTCCAACCACCAGGCAGCGGCAACCAGCGGACAGTTCGACCTGTTGAGGGATTCTCATCGCAGCCGCCAGCGGCTCGGTGAAGACGGCGCACTCATCGGGAACCCCCGACGGAACCTCTAGCAGATTGCGAGTCGGGAGCAGGAAGGAGTCCGCGAAGCAACCGTTGCGTCCGACGATGCCGAGAACGGTTCGCTCCCGGCAATGGTTGCCTCGACCTCCCTGACAGCTGGCACAGCGGCCACAGGTGGCATTGATCTCCCCCACCACTCGCTTGCCGAGCCACTGCGGTGGCCCCTCCTCGACGATGCCGACGAACTCGTGGCCCAGTACTCCCGTGAAGGGGTAGTATCCCGCCATCAACTCGAGATCGGTCCGGCACACACCGAGCAGCGTCGGTCGGATCCTAACCTCATCGGAGGGCACTTCTGGCACGGGCAGATCGCCTCGCATGGTGACCTTGCCGTCGTCGAGCCAGATGCCGTTCATGGGAATTTCCTTTCGAGGAGATCGAGAAGACATCCTGCCTTCTCCACCGTCCCTCGCCAACCGGAATTACCGGGAACACCACATCGAGAGGAGATCAGGAGAGACGAAACTCCCCTGTGCATGGTGGTGCGTCGAGTCGCCGCAGTCAGTCGCTCCAGGACCCGTCGTCGAGGCAACGGTGCAGCACCTCCTTGAGGTCGCTGGAACGAATCGGTTTCTGCAGGAAGCCGTCGATGGAATCGCTGAACTGGTGCAGATCGAGTCCTTCCTTGGGGAAGTAGCCCGACATCAGGATGATCGGTTGCTCGAAGCCTCTCGAGCGCAGTTCTGCCACCAGTTTGTCGCCACTCAGTTTCGGCATCACGATATCGCTGATCACTGCGGCGATCTGCCCCCGATGCTTCTCGAAGATTTCCAGAGCATTCTCACCGTCGGTCGCGGTCAGGCAGCGGTAGCCGAGGGAATTGAGGATCCACTCCACCGCCTGCAGTACCTCAGGCTGATCCTCAACCAGCAACAGCGTCAGATCGGAATTTACTGGTGGAGTGCGAGCCTCTCTCACCGATGATTGAGGAGCATCTCTTCGATCCTCCTCGCACACCGGAAAACTGATGGTGAAGTTCGACCCCGACTCTGGAGTGCTCTCGACCTGGATCTCACCGCCATTTTGCGTGACAAGACCGTAGACCTGAGCCAGACCCAGACCGGTTCCCTTCCCCACCGGCTTGGTGGTGAAAAAGGGCTCGAAGATACGATCCTTGGTGGCGGTTGTCATTCCGACTCCCGTATCGATAACGCTGAGGCTGACCCCATCTCCAACTGGCAACCTGGCAGCAATCGGATCGGTATGGTGTATCCAGTGTCGCTTGGTCCGGATGGTGATTTCACCGTCTTCAGGGGTCGCATCGACTGCGTTGAGAATCAGGTTCGCCATCACTTGCTGGAGCTTGCTTCGATTGAACTCGACACTTCCACCGCGCGGGTCGAGTTGCAGTTCAAACTTGACCCCGTCAGGGACGACAGGCCTGAACAGTTCGATGGTTTCAGTAAGGAACTCCTGAAGATCGATGCGCTCCAGTTCTTCATCGAACTTGCGGCTGAAGTCGAGGATCTGACGCACTCGATCCGCTGCAATTTCTCCCTGCGAAAGGACGACACCGAGGTTCTTTCTGACCTCATCGGTGAGGGAATCAGAGAGCAGTGTGACCTCGGAAGCGGCGATGATCACGGCGAGGATGTTGTTGAAATCATGGGCGATTCCTGCGGCGAGTTGACCGACTGCAGCAAGTCGTTCATGTTCCATGATCCCCGCCTGCGATCTTCGCAACTCGGTGACATCGCGCAGAACCAGGACCCACTCCTTCTCCTCGTCACTCTCGGCGGCCACCATGTGGCTGGATATCTCGAACTTGTGGACCGGTGGATCTCCCGCGGTATCCAGTTCTATCGCCGTAACGCTCTCCTGCAGGAGAGATTGTTCCGGATCCAGCCCTTCGAAGCGTAGTGGGGAACCGTCAACGACCGAGTCATTGCCAAGCATCTTCAGAAATCTCCTGGCCGCTGGATTCGCGTACAGCAGTTTCTGGTTCGCGTTGACCAGGCAAACTCCTTCGAATAACGAAGCGACAAGCCCATCGAGGCGCTGCTGACTCTCCAGAAGGCGAGCTTCGCTATCTGTCACCTTCTTGAAATTGTCGTGCAACTGAAGCGACATCTTGTTGAAACTGTGGATCGTCTGGGCGATCTCGTCACTCCCCGATTCGTCGACCTGGTGACCCAGTTCCCCCTCCGCCACTGTCCGTGCAGCATTCTCGAGGCGAGCCAGCTGGCGGGTCAGGTAACTGCCCAAACCCAACGAGAAGAGTGCGACAAGCAGCATCTCGACGAGGGCGATCAATCCGAGTCGCTTCAGCGACGCCGTTTGGGTGCTCTGCAACTGGGTAGTAGAAAGCCCCAGTTCGACGGAAAGTTGTTTTAAGCCTCCAATGTTTAACTGCTTGCGGATGTCATAAATTCCATCGTCGACAGTCGCGGGGCTGGAGTCGACCTCTTGGATCTTGTCCAGATAGCTGAGGTCTCCCGCTTCGGCGACAACAGTATCTTCAGAGTTCAGGATTCGAGCGTAGATGATTCCTTCGTTTCTCACCACCGCAGTAACGTATTCATTCAATGTCGCCAAATTGGATTCCAGCAGGGGGTCCAAGGAGGCGTTTGCCAGCATACCCAGTGCTGTCTCACCACGTTTGCTGAGTTCTTCCAGGGTCGTGTCCACCAGGGTCGTGCTACTGCTCCAGACCAGAACCAGCAGCAGAAACCCCTCGATGGCGGCAATCCCCAGGACGGTCTTGAGGCGAAATGACATTTCACACTCTTTCAGGGTCTTGCAAGGAGTTGATTCAGTCGTCGGATTTGATGGGGAATGTGATGGGGTCCATATTCAAATTTCGAACGTCCTCCCACTCGCTATCCTCAGCGGCTTCGATGCCTGCGAATTTGATGGACGCCAGCAAGCCACGCCCTTCCTCCGAGTCCCCCAGACCGATCAACGCCTCGGCGAGGCGTTTCCGCATCTCCGAGGAAACACCAGGATGCACAGCGAAGGCATGAGGAGTGTACTTCTCGGTGAACATGATCCTCTCGAGTTGCTCGGAGATCTCTGGCTCGACATTGTTGAGGGTTCGCTGAATACCACCGCCCGCGAGGAATAGTCCCTGCGCCACGGAGCGATAGACGGAATCATGAGATGAGACGTATTGAGGAACGATGGAGATGGGCGTTTTCTTGGCAGCCAGTTCTCGCATGGGGATCTTGGTGGCGGCAAAAGCATCCGGCGCAGGAAAGGCCAGCGTCTTGCCATCCAGTTCGTGGAGATTCTCCTTCAAGCCGCTGCCCTTCTTTGCCACCAGGATGCCCTGGATCATCTTGTCCTTCTGCTTGGCCACCACGAGATAGCCAGGGTTCTCACAGAACTGGGTATAGTGAAACGGATTCATGTAAGAGATGTCGTAATTGCCCTCATGACATTCTCTCTCGAAATCGGGGATGCTCTTGGTCGTCTTGAAGACCAGACGAACACCGGCATCCTTACTCACCTTTTGCATGATCGGTATCCACAGACGGGCCAGTTTGCTCGCCGATTGCTGGGGTACGATTCCGAAGGTGAGGGTCTCGAGTTGTTCTTCCGGAGCGTTCGTGGAACCCGATCCAGCCCTGGAATCGTTGGCATTATCGACTGGATCGCAGCCAAAAAGGCACAGCAGCAGACACAGGTTCAGCCACAACAAGTCACGAATCACCGGTCGGTTCATCTTGGATCTCCTACTTTCTATCTGTTCGGGATGACCAGCGACCATCGTCCCGGTCTCATGTCCGGTAGCGATCGCAAGTGTACCCCGAAGGCGCACACCATTGCCATGATCTGGACCCCAATGGCCCGTCTGGCCGTTGACCTCGAATCCACCGTTTCAGGAAGAAACACACACCCTTGGCGACCACGAACACACCTGTCGCAGTGGCTGCAGGAAGGGGCAACGCCGTCAAAGGGCTCCCGGTTCCCCGGTTCCCGTGATTCTGACCCTGGAGTGAACTATTCCTCCTTGGAATGCCACTGCCTGCTCTGCGTCTCCGCGGACCCGAAGTCATCAGGACGATGAGGAGCGCTGGCAACCTTTGAAAAAGTGTGGGTCCTGCAGGACTCGAACCTGCGACCAACGGATTATGAGTCCGTCGCTCTAACCAGCTGAGCTAAGGACCCACCGATCCTTCTTCGACTCCAGTGCTTCTCGAGTCACCATCCACTGGGCGCATCGTTGTTCACAGGATGGCGGTTCACAGCGGGCTGAACAAGGGCAGGTTGCCATCTCCCGGCGAATCGTGTGGAACTCACCCCTCGAGCCGGATTCTTTGCAGGGATTGTTGCAGTGCCACCACTACCTCGTCGACCTGGGCCGGTTGTAGCCCGGGATGAAGGGGCAGGGTGAGCATCCGTGGGGAGATCTGCTCGGTGATGGGAAGAGCAGCGGTAGCGAGATCGTCGTAAGGAGAAAAGCTGGTGATGGAGGGAAAGTAGAGTCCCGTCTCGATGCCCTGCTGCGCCAGTGCTTCACGCACAGGCGCACGCCACCTGCCATCCTCGAGGATCACGACGAAGGCGAACCAACTGCGACGATCTCCATCCCCGGTGACAGGTGGTGCCGGTGCTGCCTCGACTCCCTCGATGGAGTCGATTCTCTCCAGGTAAAGGTTTGCAAGGTGCTGCCGCCGCTCCAGCAAGGAATCGAGACGCTGCCATTGACTGACGCCGAGGGCAGCCTGCATCTCGGTCAGGCGGTAATTGAATCCTTCTCCGCTGAAGTGAAAGCCTTCCCCGGTGCGGCCCTGATTTGCCAGCTGGCGAATCCGATCTGCAATCTGCGGGTCACGACAACTGACCAGGCCACCTTCGCCCATGGTGATGATCTTGTTGGGATAGAAGCCGAACACGGTGGCGTCCGCCGCCGCTCCGACGGGAACCCCCTGGTGACTCGAACCGAGTGCCTCGCAGCCGTCCTGGATCACCGGAATCTGCCGTTCCCGAGCCCAATCGACGATGTCACCGATGGGAGCGGGCACCCCCAGCAGATCGACGGGAATCACCGCGCTGACCCGTGGATTTGCCGCCGCCTGCAGCTGTTTCACACCGATGCAGAGAGTCTCGGGATCGACATCACAGAAGCGGGGAGTCGCCCCCACGGCGCGAATGGCGTGGGCAGTGGCGATGAAACCGAGCGCAGGAGTGATCACCTCTCCCGAATCGATTCCGAGGGCACGCAGCGACAGGATCAACCCTGCAGTGCCACTACTACAGGCCACCGTCGATCGACCGAATCGGTCGGAGGCGAGTCGCTCCAGCTGTTTCGTGGCGGGCCCCCCGGCGAGGCGGCCACTGCGCAGCACATCGTCGACGGCAGCTCGATCTCGAGGATCGATGTCGGGTCGTGAGAGAGGGATTCTCCAGGTCGGTGAAGTGCAGTCGACCGATCGATGAGGATCAGCATCGTCGCCGCTGGCAATCGAGGGGATCTCCTCGATGGGTCGCACAGCCTAGCGATTCACCGGGGGTGGAAACTGACCTCCAGAAGAGGCTCCACCGTCGCCATCAGTCCTGTCATCGGGTGCACTGGAAGGTTGCATCTTTTCCTTCATCAGTCTCCCCGCCTTGAACTTGACGGTCACCTTCTCGGGCACCTGGATGCGATCTCCTGTGCGGGGATTGCGTGCGGTACGAGGTGCCTTTGACTTCGGTTCAAAGACTCCGAAGTCGCGGAACTCGAGGCGGTTTCCCTCGGCGAGTTCAGCGATGATCTCGTCGAGAAAGCCCTGGATGACTTCCTTTGCCTTCTGCTGTTGCACCTTGGTATTCTCGGAGATCCGCTGTACCAGATCGCGCTTGGTAATGGTGTCCATGGAGCGCGCTCCTTCCCGAAATAGCCCCCCGTGGTTCACACCGATACGGTGGAACTGCCCTGATCCGTCGATCTTCCTGTAGATCACGGTGGGCAACGGGTTTGTGACATTCGAGGCTAGCACGCAGCGACAGCACCCGCAACGACATGATTTCCCTTTCCCCTTAGGAGACAAGGACTTACCGAAATACGCCTGAATTCGCCATAAAAGACCCCCCTCGATCGTCTCTGGCGGGGGTACCAGAACGATCGAGGGGGGAAAGAAGGGGACACGAGAGGGGACACGGATCAGTGGAAGATCAGGAAAGGGAAGCGGACTCCTGGTTCACCTTCTTGGCGACCTTGCGGGTGACCTTCTTCTTGCTACTCGAGGTAGAGCGTGCGGAACCGGTGCGGGCCTGCACGGGACGGCTGTAGCCCAGTTTCTTGACGATTCCCAGCACTTCTGTCCAGGACAGGAACAGTTTGTCGTTGTCCTTCTTGTACTCCTCGATGGCGCGAACAAATTCGAGTTCTTCCTGATTGAGCGACTTGGCCATGAGGCCTCCTGTCTGATTCGATTCGGGATTTATTGTCTCTACCCCCCTCATCGACAGATTGTCAGGAAACCTGAAGGGTCAGGTGGCGGAATCGGTCTGGGGCAGCGTCAGCGACAGACGCTCGACCAGTTCCTCGCACAGATCCTCGATCTCCCCGGCGGCAGGCCCGTGGGGATCGTGCCCGAAGATGGAGACTCCATGAGACGGTGCCTCGGCAACACGGACTCGCGATGGAATCAGCGTCCGGGTCACCTGCTGCGGGAAATGCTCTCGAAGATCTTCTACCACCTCTTTCGACAGCCGGGTGCGGGGATCGACCATCGTCGGAACCACTGCGTTCCAGTGCAGATCGGGATGCAAACGCTCCTGCACCAGCGTGATGATCTTCATCAGCTGGGCCATCCCCTGAAGAGCCAGGTACTCCGCTTGCACCGGCACCACCACCTCGTCCGCCGCGGCGAGAGCATTGAGAGAGAGCAATCCAAGAGATGGAGGGCAGTCGAGGAGGATCAGATCGAAGCGGTCTGCGATGGAGTCGAGGGCGTCCCTCAACAGCAGTTCCCTTCCCAGTTCCTGGGCCAGTTCCCCCTCTGCCCCTGACAGATCGATGTGGGATGGGACCAGCGAAATCCCCTCGGTGGGAACCTCGAAGATACAATCGGCGAGCGGCTTCTCTCTCCTCAGAGCCGCCTCGATGGTGCAGTCCTCGATCCGCTCCAGACTCGCATCGGTGAGGGTCGAGGTGAGAGATAGCGTCAGGTGCGCCTGGGGATCGAGATCGATGATGAGCACCCGGAAGCCGAGACGTGCCCAGCCCGCCGCACAGTTGAGGGCGAGGGTGGTCTTACCCACTCCACCCTTCTGATTGATGAAGGCGATCCGTCGATCGCTCCTTGAGTCACTCATCGCGCCCCCTCCGCTTGAACGGTCGCCAGGAACCGATCATTGCCCACCGTTGGCACCCTCACAACTGGGACACGATTGCCAGCCCTTGTAGAAGTCGAGGTCGATCCCCGTCTCCTCCTCCGACTGGAATTGCGTCAGCATTGCCATCCCCTTCTTTCGCATCTCCCGCAGTAGCTGTTGCAGAGCCGACAGATCCGCTTCATCGAAGGAGGAGCGTGTCAGATGCTCCGCCACCCAGCGGTCGATCAACTGCTGCAATACTCGCCGCCGTTCCACCGCATCGATCGACAGCAGCGACTCCCGGGCGGCAGCATCCAGACCGGGTCCGAAGGTATCACGATCCCGCTTGTCCCGATAGAAGCCGGGACGATGGAGATAGACACGCACCGCATCCAGTACGGGGATACAGATGGGACAGCCGTAGACGAAGTTGACAGGGAAGCCACTTTCTTCATCGATGGTTGCGATGGAGCGAGCCACCTCGGTAGACACCCCATCCCGATACAGCCCCTCGATGACGGCGAAGAAGAGCCAATGGTTCACCTCGTACGATGACAGGAGTGAGCGAGTTCGATCCAGTTGCCCGTCGGCAAGTTGCCCCTCCGACCGGGTCTCCCCGTGCTGGCATGAAACCAGCAGCAAGACCAGCAACAAGACGATGGATCTGTGCACTTCTCACCTCCTCGGCGGACTACTGCACAGCCGATGGTGCCGCAGTGGGATTGCCAGGTCCAGCGGTAACAGGGTTTCCTGGATTCCGCTCATGGAACTCTCTACCCTGCAGGTATGGAAATTCTACGCTGTGGTCACCTCTCCTTCGCACTGGCGGCTCCCGAGAGATTGTCGGTGAAAGACGCATTGCAGTGCGCCCTCGAGAAGTGCGCCACGCCGATGGTCGAGGAGACGATCCTGCAATCGATCCCTTACAGTGGATTTCCTGCGGCGGTCGAGGCGTTCGGTTGGCTGCGAGATCACCATCCCACGGTCGCCGATCGCCCCCCAACCTCCCCGACGGAAGACCACGTTCCCTTCTTCCAGCGGATCTACGGTCCCGCCGCATCTCGAATCGAAGCGGAGTTGCAACGGCGCCATCCGCAACTGCAACGATGGATCGAGGAATTCGCTTACGGCACTGTCATGGATTCGTCGTCGATGGAGGCGGGCGATGTCGAACTGCTGGCTGTGGCTTCCCTCATCGGTCAGGGGCGGATGACACCGTTGCACTCGCACCTGAGAGGGGCGCTGCGCTGCGGTGTCAGCGCCGACACCCTGTCGCAATTGATCGAGGAACTCGCTGGATGGGCACGACCGCAGGTGATCACCTCGAGCC
>CAYPPQ010000037.1:0-7323 GCA_964412635.1 uncultured Planctomycetia bacterium
CCCTGGTCCCTCCGGGAGACCCGGAAGCGCTCGCCCAGGAGGGTGCACGGTTACTGGCGGATCCACTGCGGGCTCGCAAGCAGGTGACTCTGGGTGTGGAGCATGTCAGGTCCCACTTTCCCATGAGGGCGATGCTCGACAGGGTGGAGGAGTTGCACGAGACCCTCACCCGGGTGCCGGCCATCTGATCGTCGCTGCCGGGGAGATTCTCCTCGATGAGCCCCGGCGTCTCGGTGGACAGCAGCGCATCTCACCCTTATCCTGCTGCCATGGCGAAGTTGATCGTCATCCCTGCGCGTCTGGCCTCGCAGCGTCTTCCTGGAAAACTGCTGCTTGACGAGACCGGCTGGCCTCTCATACGTCACGTTCACGAACGCTGTCTTCAGGTTCCAGACGTGGATGGGGTGGTCGTCGCTACCGATGGAAATACTCTCGCAGAAGCGGTGGTCAAATTCGGGGGTGAGGTGGTGCTGACACCGGAGGACCTCCCCACCGGAACCGATCGGGTCGCTCACGCCTGCCAGCAACTCGGACTTTCCCCGACCGATCTGGTGGTCAACGTGCAGGGGGATGAGCCAGAGATGGACCCGCAACATGTTGAATTCCTGTTCCGCTTGCTGGAAGAGCACCCCGACAGTTCCGTGGCAACACTGGCGGTGAAGCGGTCAGGGGAGCAGTCGGAGGCCGATTTTCGCAATCGGAACCGGGTCAAGGTGATCGCCGATGAGTCGGGGAGAGCGCTCGGGTTCACCCGCAGCCCGGTTCCCGCAGATGTCGAGATTGGCGTCCCAGAGGGGGGCTGGCTGCAACATATTGGAATCTATGGATTCCGATCGGCGGCCTTGATGCAGTTTCCGGGGTTGCCGAGAGGAGATCTCGAGCAACGAGAACGACTGGAACAGTTGCGTTTGCTCGAGGCAGGGTGTGAGATCAGGGTTGGATTGGTTGATTCCGCAGCGAGTGGCATCGACACCGAAGCAGATTATCGACGGTTCGTGGAGAAGAATCGCAAGGCACGAAAAGGTCAAAGCGGTCCGAGAGAGAGCGGGAAGATTCCCGTGGATCAACCGGATCGAGGGGGAACGGACGACAAGTCATGACTCAATACATTTTCGTCACTGGTGGAGTGGTTTCAAGCCTCGGTAAGGGACTCACGAGTGCAGCCATTGGCTCCTTGCTCGAGAGTCATGGTTTGAAGGTCGCTCTTCAGAAGTTCGATCCATACATCAATGTGGATCCAGGCACGATGAGCCCGTTTCAGCATGGAGAGGTTTACGTCACTCCCGATGGAGCGGAGACCGACCTCGATCTCGGTCACTACGAGAGATTCACCTCATGCGAGATCAGTGCCAACTCGAACTACACCACGGGCAAGATCTACTCGACGGTGATCCAGCGTGAACGTCGAGGTGATTATCTGGGCAAGACGGTTCAGGTAATTCCTCACATCACGGATGAGATCAAGGAGAGTGTCGCCAGGATCGGATCGACCGATGTCGATGTGGTGATCACCGAAGTGGGGGGAACGGTAGGTGACATCGAAAGCCTTCCCTTCCTCGAGGCATTGCGTCAGTTCGGCCACGAGCATGGTCGAGAGAATACCCTGTTCATCCATCTGACACTGCTCCCCTTCCTTCGTGCCAGCGGCGAGATCAAGACGAAGCCGACACAGCACTCCGTAGGTCGTCTGCGGGAGATCGGAATCTTGCCTGACATCCTCGTCTGTCGAACCGAGGTCGATGTCGAGCAGGAAGCCTGCGACAAGATCGCACTCTTCTGCAACGTGCCGACCGATGCGGTCTTCATCGAGAAAGATGTGGAGACCTCCATCTACGAGTTGCCTCTGGTTCTGAGGCAGCAGCAGATGGATCTGCGAATCCTCGAGCACTTCGGGCGCAAGCCTGGACCCGGCAACATGGATCGCTGGATCGAGGTGGTGGAAGCCCTGCGCTCTCCCCAATCGGAGGTAGAGATTGCCGTCGTCGGCAAGTACATCGAACTGACCGATTCCTACAAGTCGATCTACGAAGCACTGACTCACGGAGGAATACACCACAAATCTCGAGTGAGATTCCGTCGTGTCCAGGCAGAGGATCTGGCAGAAGGAGATCCGGCAGCTGTCCTGGGAGGCGTGGATGGAATCCTGGTTCCCGGCGGGTTCGGAGAGCGTGGCCTGGAAGGAAAGGTCCGCTCGATTCAGTACGCCAGGGAGAACAAGATCCCCTTCCTCGGCATCTGCTACGGAATGCACGCAGCTGTCATCGAGTACAGCCGAAATGTACTGGGTATCGAGGAAGCCTCTTCCACGGAGATCCACAAGGATACCAATGAACCGGTCATCACCTTGCTCGAGGAGCAGGAGGACGTGTCGGAAAAGGGTGGAACGATGCGCCTCGGATCGTGGCCCTGTCGCTTCTCCTCCGATTCGATCTGTCACTCCGAGTACGGCAAGTCGGAGGTGGGAGAACGCCATCGCCATCGCTACGAGTTCAACAATCTCTACCGCGACAGGCTTTCGGAAGCAGGGCTGCGTATCGCTGGTGAATCACCGGACGGCAACCTTGTCGAGGTGGTCGAGGTCGTTGATCACCCATGGTTCGTGGCATGCCAGTATCACCCGGAGTTCCAGTCGAAACCCTTCGCTGCTCACCCGCTCTTCCGGGGACTGATCGGTGCGGCAATGGAGAGGAAATCGAGCCGTGGATGATTCTGACAAGCGCATCGACGATGACTGGAAGAAGCGAGCTCAGGACGAGAAGGCCAAGATCGCCCAGGAATTGCAGGGAGATGCACCGGTGGAAGCCGGATCGGGAGATGCTCCCGAGGGGGATCCCCTCTTTCCAGCACTGGTGCAGCAGATTGCCTACCCCGCATTGATGGCCCTGGGCCAGATCCCCGACCCGCGCAGCGGCGAGAGGATGCTCGATCTCAACCTCGCAAAGGAGAGCATCAACTTGCTGTCGGTTCTTGAGAAGTAGACGGTCGGGAATCGTGATCCAGAGGAAGATAAGATGATCCGTGATCTTCTGAGGGATTTGCAGATGGCATACTCTCAGACTGCCCAGGCGGCTCAGCAAGCAGCGACAGACCAGGCCTCCGGTGACTCTGCCGAGTGACGGGGTCTGGAGGGGGAATAGATGAAATCTCGCAGGGTTCTCATCACTGCGGCGTTGCCTTATGCCAACAACCACCCTCATCTGGGACACGTTGCCGGGGTCTACCTTCCTGCCGATACCTACAATCGATTCCTGCAACTGATGGGAGTCGAAACGGTCTTCATCTGCGGTAGCGATGACCATGGGGTCCCGATCACCATCTCCGCCCAGAAGGAGGAGAGCACTCCAGCCGATGTGGTGAAGCGTTACCGTGCGATACAGGAGCAGGTCTTCTCTTCCCTCGATATCGACTTCGATCACTACAGCGGAACCTCTACCTGTGAAGGGCACTCTGAACTTGCCCAGGAGTTTTTCACGAAGATCCTCGAGCGAGGAGATATCGAGGAGAAGGTAACGGATCAGTTTCGCTGCGATGGCTGTGAGATGTTTCTGCCCGATCGTTACGTGGAAGGGGACTGCCCACTCTGCGGTGCAAAGGACGCGAGGGGAGATCAGTGCGATTCGTGCGGAGGTGCCTTCGAGCAGGACCGCCTGATCGATCCACATTGCGCAAACTGTGGGGCAACACCTGAACTGATCGGAACCAGGCACTGGTTCTTCCGTCTCGATCGATACGAGGAACGCCTCGAGGAGTGGCTCGAGAGTCGCACCGGCTGGCGTGACAATGTCCGCAACTTTTCTCGCGGCATCGTGAGAGAGGGGCTTCCTGCCAGGAGCATCACTCGTGATCTGGAATGGGGAGTTCCGGTTCCCCTGGAGGAAGCGAGCGACAAGGTCCTGTACGTCTGGTTCGACGCTCCCGTCGGGTACATCTCATTTACACGGGAGATGTTCAGGGCCAAGGGGCAGGAGGATGGGTGGAAATCCTGGTGGACAGATGACGATGTCGAGATCGTGCACTTCCTCGGCAAGGACAACATCATCTTCCATGCGGTGATCTGGCCCTCGATGTTGATGGGGCATGGAGACTATCAATTGCCCACATCAATTCCGGCCAACGAATACCTCAACTTCAAGGGCGAGAAGTTCTCCAAATCAAAAGGTGTAGGAGTGACTGCCGACCAGATTCTCGAGGACTTCGAGGCTGATCGAGTACGGTACTATCTGACCGCAATTGCTCCGGAGGGGAAGGACTCTTCCTTCACCTGGGAAGACTTCATCCAGAGGAACAATGATGAACTCTCCGATGTGATCGGAAACCTCGCTCATCGAGTGTTTACCTTCACTGCCAAGAACTTCGAATCTCGCGTGCCTCACGGAGTCGAGAACTCCGAGTGTAATGCTGAAGTCCTGAAGGTGATCGATCAGGCGCGCGGATCCTGGTGTCGCGCCCTGGAGAATCAGAAGTTCAGGGAAGCTCTGGATCAGGTGGTATCACTCGCCAGGCATGGCAATCGCATCTTTGACGGGGCGCAGCCGTGGAAGAGTCGAAAGACCGATCCCGATCGATGCGGAGCTGATCTGGCAGCACTGCTGGAACTGGTCCATGCCGTTTCGGTGCTGCTGTTACCCTTCTTGCCGAACAGCGCAGGGAAACTGACTGCCGCCTTCCGCTCCGCAGCACCGGTGGCCTCGGAAAGCGTCACGAGAATCGGAACCGAGATGCTACTTGCTCCCGGTTCAGAACTGGTGAGCCCGGGGATTCTCTATCCTCGACTGGAACTCTCGGAGGAAGAGTCGGAGTGACATGACCTGGTCCATTCGAACCAGGTGTTCTCGCTCAACTTCTCCACTCCCCGCAACGGGCTTGAGATCAGTTCCCGGACCTGCTCTCGTTTCAATCTTCCATCCATCAGAGCTCGATAGATACTTTCGCCGAGGCGATAGCCGATGATGTGCGCCGTGCCGATGACGGCATCAGGAGGCCGGGTGGAAAGAGCCTGCACGGTTGGTCTTCTGCCTCCCGACTTCAGCCATCTCGTTTCTGAATTGATGTATTGAAGTGCGTCTCTCACCGTCTGACGTGTTGAGGTGAGAACTGGATCGAGGCGGTGGCCCTTCAGTTCGCTGGCAAGGGTTTCAAGGTCATTTTTGTGCAGGCAAGCACGCTTGTGGTCGATGATCTTTGTCCCGAGGTAGCCGATCGCTTCCCGGATGGAGATCTCGTAGAAGTGCTCGTGCTGATTGACGGCATCGCCATCGTCCTTGCAGCAGATGAAATTGATGTGATGGGTCGCTTCTTCAGTTGCGTGTCTGGTGGACAGATTGCCGAGGACGATGATCTGGTATCCGGGGATGTAGCAGGACTCTTCTCTCTCCAGTTGTGAACTGATCAGGTCCATCTGCTCCTGGTCGAGCCGATGATCACGATTGAGCCTGTCGAGAAGATCGAGGTTTCTTCCGGTGTAGACGGTGAACCCGTCGAGTCCCCTGGTAGCGATACCGAGGAAATCGCAGATCGATTCGATCAGCATCCACACCTGATCGGACATCACCGAGGAGGAGATTGAAGGCCATTGCTCGAGGCCGATCGACTCTTCCAGTTCGACCTCGTTCAACTGCCAGTTCAGATACGACTGGTGCTTGACCAGCGGGGTCGTGTTTACCAGACAATAGCGATCGCTTCCGATCTGTACTGCCTTGACGTCCTGTTCCATTTCCTGCTGAGCAAGCTCCCAGTACACGCGATCCAGATTCTGGAAAATTGTAACCTGCCGTGGGGCAGCAGTTTTCAGATCGAGTGCCAGGGAAGATACCTTCAGAGGAAGGTGATCGGGAGCAACGTGGAGATCACCAAAGATCACCGCATGGATGGCGTCCGGATATTCCTTCGTTGATTCCATCAACCTCATGGCAGTGATCTGCTCCCGTGCAGCGAAGGTGTCGCCGACGATGGTCGGTTCGGAATTGAGGGCGAGGATAGGTAGTCCTCGTTTACGGAAAAACTCCAGCTGTAGTGAATAATTACGCCATGGGAAACCCCAGCGAGATTCCCACTGCGATTCACGTAACAGGGTTGCTTCATCAATTTCGCCTGCACTCCAGCGGTCGAGGATGTGCTGCGAATCGATATGGAAGGCCTCGGTGGCGAGGACGACCTTTCGCTCGCTCTTGATCCACCGTTCGATGATTCTGAGCGGGCCCTTCTGCGATTCTCTCAAGGTGTGGTAGTCCCCGAAGTAAACGATTTGCTGCTTCTCGGTCTTGTGCGCCAGTTCATCGAGGGAAATCGGCGTCAGCGGCCCCTTGGTACCCTGGTCGTATTTTTCTCGCCACGTGGGCAAGGAACCAGCGGGGTCGATGATCGAGGCATCGATCTCGCTACGGATCTGCTCGGACAGGTTCCTCTGCAGCTCAATCAGACGGGCACGGGCAGTGAGAGGAGAAGAACTCACTCCGGTTGTCCCAGATCGTTGAGGTCCTGGGGAGTATTCAGGTTCTTGAAAGGATCTTTCTGAGACGAGGAGATCTCATCGGGAAAGTCCTGTGGCCAGTTGAGCAGCTGAGTCGGGATTCTCCGTACCCACGCCAGCAGGGCGAGGTCGCCATCCTCCGGTTCAAGTGATTGGATCGCCGATGGATCCCAGACTGCTGCCAGTGGTTGCGGTCTCTGATCGGTCACGGCCAGCACTGACACGCCTTGTCGGTGCTGCTGGCACAGGTGAGTCACGACTTCCGGGGTCAACAACGGAAGATCGACTGCTGCGATGAAGACGGGAACTGAGCAGGTGGAGATGATGGACCCCAGTACATCCAGAAGGCAACGCTTGGGATCGGGGTCGAGGAGAACCTCGTGCCACGGCAGTGGATCGGTTCTGGATAGAATCGATTCGTCCTTGAGAGCGATCGAAACCCTGGGAAAGATCTTCGATAGCATCTGGTGCTGTCGATGAAGCAATGTTGAGTTGCCGACCTTCAGCAGCGCCTTCGGTCCGCGCATGCGGGTTCCCTGTCCTCCAGCCAGGATCACGCAATCTTGCACCTGGTGCTGATCAGCTGGGTCCAAAGTCTCGCCTCCTCCTGGTCGTGGGATACCTGTTCAGGACCTCGCGGTCAACAATAACAGGTGTCATCTTCTTCTCGACCACCTTCGCAGTTGTCGGAGGGATGCGGACAGGTCCTTCGGTGGCTCTGCTCGAATTGTCATCCGTTCATCCGTTGCCGGATTGCGGAGCGAGATGGAGAGAGCATGGAGACCCAATCTGCCCAGCAACGGTCGCTCGTGGGCATCTCTTCCCTTGCGATAGTTGCGCTTGAAGCTGGAGAG
>CAYPPQ010000037.1:7333-25674 GCA_964412635.1 uncultured Planctomycetia bacterium
TCCGTTCCCATCGCCGTAGAGGGGATCCTTGATACAGGGAGTCCCCAGCTGCGACATCGCCATCCGTACCTGATGGGTACGCCCTGTCCGCGGTTGCACCTCTACCCAGGTGTGGAATTCAAACGCCTCTTCCACCCTGTAGCTGGTGATGCATTCCTTTCCCCGTGAGCAGAATCTCATCGAACCGGGTCTTGCCCCGTTCTCCTCGACGTGGAAGACCATTTCCCCTTCTACGGGCGATGGAAGATCGGTCACCAGTGCGCCGTAGACCTTGTGGACCTCTCGATCCATGAACTGCTTGCGGAGGTGGGATTGTGCATCGCCATTTCGAGCGAACAGAATCACGCCGGAGGTTTCCTTATCGAGGCGATGTACTACGTGAGGTTTTGGCGCATCAGGTTGCGTTCGTTTCCACTCATCCCACAGGAGATCGATGAGGCAAACCCGTTCGTGATCCCATCTCTCGCTGACGGTGCTGAAGCCTGCTGGCTTCGATACCGCACAGAACTCGGGACTGTCGTACAAGATCTCGAGAGGTTTGATTCGGGGAGAGTTCAAGAAATACGGCTCTAGCGAGCCTTCAGGCGAGTCGCTGCAGTCTCGAGTTGCTGGATTCCCTGGAGAGCGTCATCTTGTAGATCTCCCTGCTGACTGGCAACCTGAGAAAATGCGCTGACCACCTTCAGGAATCGGTCATAGGAGCTTTCGTCTCCGTTTCTCCAGCGCGCAAATTCCAGCCAGCCGGTCGCGATGTTGATGGAGAAGGAAGCACCTGGACCTGCTTCGGTGACTTCATTCATCTCGCTGGCGTGATCCTTCGCAGCGTCGAGAGAACTCTGGAATGCCTCACAGGCACCGGCCCAGTCGGAGAGTCCACACCGGTGTGCACCCAGTGCCCACCAGGCGATGCTGAACGGTACCGGCCCCTTGCTCAGTTCCTCTCGCCATCGCAGGCAATCGGTGGCACAGCGGATCCCTTCCCTGAAGTGTCTCTCCAGACGAGGTTCCTCATCCTCCGGCCAGCAAGGGGCAAGATCAGCAGCGAGGTTGTAGGAGAGCATGTTTGCGCCATCGAGACGCCGCTCCTTTTCATCCGGGTCCGATTGCGCTTCCGATTGGGAGGCGAACTCGTCGATGGCCGCTCGTGAGACCTGGATCATGTCATCGAGTGTGCGAGAGACTCCCTGGCCACTTGAAATCCTTTGACTGGCCATCAGGAACATACTCCGGCGCTCCAGCAGGTCATCATGCCCATCGATGAAGCGGAGCAGTTCAGCAACACCCTGCGTCGAGTACATTTCCTGCAAGGCAGGCCAACGGTCCTCGAATTGATTCCTGGGTTGATTCATCGGATCTCCTCGAACTCGATATGATCGAACCACACCGTACCGGAAAGCCCTTTCAGGTAACAGGCGATGTAGGTGGTTCTGCTGAGACCGGGACTCCACTCGAAACTGATACGTGTCCAGTCGGTGTCACGTCGGATCGGTTTGGAGCGAGAAGTCCAGGAACCGAGACGGCCGGTGAAGAATCCGAGAAGGGCTTCACCCTGGAAGTTCTCGGCCTTGACCAGGGCGGTAACTCGATAGCGCTTTCCAGGGGTGACGACGATCCTCTGGATGATTCCTCCGGCTCCAGGATCGACGACCTCACCCTTGAGGGCGGATCCTTCGATGGGCAATCCTTCCGTTTCTTCGGAGAAACGAATCGAACCACCCGGGTCAACTTCGCCGGCAATCCAGCCGTCGAGGTACCCTGCCGCATCAAAAGAGCCATTGATCAGCGGCTGATGGGAGTCAGGACGATCGATGATCTCGGTCAGGTTCTCTCCCTGAGGTCCCTCATCGAGCACGCCCAGCGGTACGGGAGTTCCATCGGGAGTCATCACCTCGATCCTGAATCCACGGGTGCCCACGAGCTGTGTTGCTGCCACCTCGATGATGTTTTCACCTGCCAGTAGTTTGATCGGGAATGGCTTCTTGTTGTTGAGCATCAACTCGTCATGCATCGGTTGACTCATCTGGGCACTTGCGTCGATGAATCCCACATCGGCACCGTTTATCTTCACCTGCATCTTGATATCTGTGGCGATGGCGAGCCTTGCATCGAGGTCCTCTCGAACAGCGATTCTCCTGAACAGTAACCAGCGTCGATTCTTGGATATTGGAATCTCGCCAGAACTGAGATCGGTGAATGGCGTGGGCCAGACGATGCGCCTCCACGGGGCCAAGTCCTTGTTCTTGTCGTTGCCCTCGACCGGCCCTCGGACCCACCAACCGTTGATGATCGATCCGTCGAGACGGTTGTAATTGAGTTGCTTGGGGTGTGATTTGGCAAACTTCACCGACGATCCACCCAGATCCACTCGATCGTCAAACACCGGCCATCCATTGGCTCGGAAGATCCACGCGATGTTCTTTCCCAGTGCGAGGGAGTACAACGCTGCGATCCTCTCGATGCTCGATAAGCCGTGAAGTCGTAACGTCTGCTCTGAAGACCGACGTTCGGTGAACATCTTGTGGTGGACTCCAGTGCCATGAAAGAAGCGCAGCGCTGCAAAGACGGAGGGGTTCGGCTGCCAGGGTGTTCTTCTGTCGCTCTCGTGATTGAGTAGCCAGTTCAGGGTGTTCTGGAATGCGCTGGCGTTGAGGAGGCGATATCCGAGCTCTCCGTAGATTCCCTCATCGACTCCGCAGTCGGCGAGAAGCATGTACGGGTCGTGACCAAAACCGATGTTGTGGCCGAGTTCATGGGTGTACGCCCCGGGTAAGATGTCGCCGATTCCGGTGTATTCATGTAGCACTGCGGCGTCGAGGACGATGACACCACCACCACCGAGTCCCCCGACTCCTGGGGGCAGGAAGATGTCGAAATCCATCAACAAGCGCAGAACTCCATCGGCACAACCGAGGTGCTCTTTGCATCCCCTGAGACTTCGTGCGACCTCGGGCATCATCGCCTTCATCCGCGCGGAGAAGACGCTGGGGCCGGTTGCGCTGGAACCCGAATCATTGATGGTGACTGGAGTTTCGGGAGTTGCGAGACCGCGGATGGCCGAGTTTCCGTAGGGGACATCGATCTGGATCTGGATCTTGTCGAGGTCAACTCGCCGCAACGTCTCGGGCTCCTGCCAGCGCATCGGTCCGATCTTTCTCTCGATCAACACCTGGCCCCGTTGGTCCACTGCTGCGAGAGACCCTTTCTTTCCCGGTGATTTTTCGAGAACTCGACCACCACCATCGGAAAGGGAGAGCCTCATCTGGATGTTCTTGCCCTTGCGTTCATAGTGCAGAATCTGTGTCCACGGTGCTCGTGGCTCGAGGTCGTGTCGCTGCCCCGTCTTCAGTTCGGTGCGGTAGGGGAGAAAACGGCTGGTCTCCCTCCCCGGCAACTTGCTACGAACATCCAGTCGGTAGGTGCCAGGAATAACCCACGCGGTGCGAGCATCCTTCGTGTCGAGAGTGAACCGTTCACGGAAACCATCGATGGAGACGACCTCGACGGTGCCATCACTGGCTCCTCCGAAGGCGGATTCCGCCGTGTACTGAAGTCTTCCCATCTTCTCGGGTACGACGGTGATCAATACCAGATCCCTGTCACCGCCCGTTCGATTTCTCATGAGAAACGGTTCCGCGGAAGCGGTCTGGCCTTGTACACAGATATCGACGGGATCACCCGATAGCAGCAAACGGAAGCGGCCACTGGAGAGGGTTCGTTGTGATTCCAGTCTGCCTCGACCAGCGACCTCTCGTGCAACTCTTTCGGTGGTAAAGGCCTGGGCTACCGATTCGGGGGTGATCCACATCTGGTTCACCTGCAGGCCCTTGCCGTTGACATCTTGAACCGAGATGACGGTGTTCTTCTGTGGGGCCAGTATCAGCGAGTTCTCTCCATCGGCGATGGTGCCCTGCAGCAGATAGTATCGCTGGAGGCGAGACACCTGGGTCGGAGCGTCGGGGTCGACCTCGTCTTCGATCTCGCCCTGGGCCACCACGGTCCATCCTCCGGGAATCGCCATTGTTTTCCAGCGGCCGTCGGCGTCGGTGCGACCTTCCAGAACTCCAAGGGTGTCGCTTGAAAGCAGCATCAGGTTGGCAGCTTCGATCGGCTGTCCATTTTCATCGACAACCTGGATTTCGATGGGGCGCAACTGGAACTGATCGCGGACCCATTCTTCTCTTTCGCGCTCCCTGGCGATGGCGACCGCCTCGGGACCATTCTCGGTGATGCGTCCCGGACCCAGGATGCGTTCGATCCGATCGAGGGGCTCTCCTTCTGCATCGAGCATCTCGATCACTATCGGATCACTTCCTGGATTTTCTATGGCGATGAACCTTCTCAGAGTGCGACCTGCTTCGACCGTGAAACGAAGTTCCAGATCGTTGCGCAGAGGAGTCTTGATCTGTACGAGAGAACTTCTGTCGGTGGAGTTCTTGACCTCGACAGCGATCACACGGTAGTTCTTCCGATTTGCTGCTCCGCGACGTTCCAGTTCCTTGCCACGGCGGTCGATGAATGTCGGGCCACCATGGTGGTCCTTCTGGTGATACTCGTAGGCGATGATCCGCTCCGAGGGGGGCCATCCATCATCGATGAGGGTCAGGCTGAGGCCTTTTCGTTCCTCACGGGTGACGACCACCACATCGGGAATCGTGTCGTCACCGATCACCTGGGTCTCTTCGGGGTCGTTTTCATCGAACCGGATCTCGAATCGAGCGTCCGGTTGAAAACCGTCCTTTTCGCTCCGGGCAATCGTCGTGGTCTTCTCTACTGACTCCTCTGGAGATACAGGCTTCGTCGCATCATTCTCGGGAAGAGGAACTTCGACCGTATCATTGCCTGCCGGAACGCTTCGCTCAGGTTTGATTGCAGCGATCTCGGTGGAGTTCGATTCTGAAGGATCCACCGGTGTAAACAGGGTGTTGACGCTGTAGCCGATGGCTCCGAGGGCCAGCAGAAGAAGAAACAAGGAACCAGCCTGAGTGGATTCCTGCTTGCGCACCCGGGTCGACCTTGGCGCTGCAGATCTGGGTACAGCGGTCCTCCTCCCCTGGCTCGTTTCTGTCGTTGCCTCTCTCTTGGATGTCTCCTTCTTCTGTGTACTGGTGGTGCGCGAGGCTCCCGATCGATCGTCGGCAGCGATCTTCCCCGTGGATTTGCGCCGGATCTTTGCGTCCCCGATCTGGATCGATGATCCGCGGGGAAAGGGAGCCTCTCCCCGGATCGATCGGCCGTCGAGACCGGTTCCATTGGAACTTCCAAGATCCTCGACGATCCAACCTCGATCACCGCGAGAAATCCTGGCGTGGCGCCGAGATGCTCGTTCATCCGAGATGATGATCTCACATGCAGGATCGCGGCCGATGATCCAGGGACCATCTCCGGAAAGGGTCACCGAACACTTTCCATGAGCGTCAGTGATGCGAAGTGTCATGGAGGAGTCGTTCGGCATCGGATCACGCCTCTTCATCGGTTAAGGACCAGTAGTTTACACGATCTCCTGGGTGCAGCACCTCTGTACTGGCGGGGATCTGGATCAAGCAATTTGCCCGTGCAAATCCCGCCAGCAGGTGAGAGCCCTGACCGGTGGCAATCTCGATGTGATCGGGTCCACCCTCCGGGTCGGGAATTGCCCGTCCGCGCAGTAGCCTCAGCCGATCTCCTGCCAGCAAATCACGTTCTGCCATCAGAACCCCGCAACGCTGCGGGAGGATCCCATCGTTTCGCGATTCCAGTTTCGCCAGTGCTGGCCGTACAAAGACCTCGAAGGAGACCAGGGCTGCGGCGGGGTTGCCCGGAAGCCCGAAGAATGGCACCCCGTCGATGATGCCGTCGACAAGCGGTTTGCCCGGCTTCATCGACACCTTTCTGATCTCGATCTCATCTCCCATCTCTCGTGCGATGTCTCGGATGTGGTCGAGATCTCCGGCACTGATGCCACCGGTGGTGACGATGGCATCCGGCTTCAGATCGAGGGTGTCCTGCAGACCTTCTCGGATCTGTTCCCTGTCGTCACGGAGGACCGGGCGAAGAATCGGAATCGCTCCCCAGCGGGCGATACGAGCCGCGAGTGAGTATTGATTCGAATTGCGAATCTGCCCCGGTTGAAGGGTCGACTCGATCGGTACCAGTTCGTTACCGCTGGAGTGAATCGCCACCCTCGGGCGACGGAATACGGGGACATCTTGTGCGCCGACACTGGCCAGGAGTCCAATTGCTGCCGGAGTCAGCCTGGTTCCTCGGTCGAGAACCGATTCCCCTGCAGCCACGTCTTCGCCGCAGCGGCGAATGTGTGCGCCGTCGGTAACATGGTACTCGATGACCACGGTTGACCGGTCCGGCTGCTGGCATCGTTCGAAGGGGACGATGGCGTCTCCACCGGGAGGGATCACCGCTCCCGTGTAAATTCGCATGGCTCGACCCGCCTCAAGCGGTTCATCGCCACGATTTCCCGCCTCGATGGTCGCCACTACTGGAAGGCTTACCGGTTGCTGTTGGGTTGCGTTGACGGTGTCCGCCGCCCGTACCACGAATCCATCCATGGCAGTGTTGTCAAAGGGAGGGATCGCATCCTGTGATGGAATAGGTGCAGCCAGCGTCCTGTCAAAGGCATCCATCAGCGGCACCATCTCCGACTCCAGAGGTTGGATGCGCTGTAGAATCTGCTCTCTCACTTCGTCTAGCTGGATCACCCTGAATCCCCTCTCGAACTGGTCTCTTCCACCCATTGAATGTAGCGCTGTAATCCACCGGTGACGGGAATCACGATGACCTCGGGGCAGCGGTAGGGGTGGCGTTCCGAGATGATTTCGACCAGTTCCTCCAGCGGCTCTCGTGCTGATTTGACCAGGAGAAGTACTTCCTGTTCGTCATGGGTCTCGTCCTCCCAGCGATAGATCGATCGGGCTCCAGGTACGATATTGACGCACGCGGCGAGACCATCATCGACCAGGCTCCGTGCCAGTTTGTCGGCTCCGACCGGGGGGTGCGATACCAGGATCAACTGCAAGAGGGGCCTTTCTGTATCGATTCCCCCGCTCCGGGGGATCGGATGTGGGCCGTGTGGGTCGTCAAGATCGTATCATGCCGTGTCGGTGGTGGGGACTGGTCGAGGTTTGACGAGGAATTCCATCAACGGTTGCAGCAAATCGGTGTGGAGGGCAGCATCCGTGCCATGAACTGGCTTGAAGAAATAGGCGATGAGAGAACTCGCCATCGGATCCCGGAATCGGGAGATTTCATCATCGGGCGGGCGCCTACAAGTTCCCTTCGAATTGCGGAGCCGGGAGTCTCAAGATCCCACGCCAGCATCCGACATCATGAAGGAGCCGTGTGGATTCGAGATCTGAACTCGAGCAATGGCACCTGGCTGCTGGTGTCGGGACAACCACCCAGAAAGGTGATCGACGAGACCTCGTTACGGGCGGGCGATCGGATTCGCATCGGGACCGTTGAACTGTGCTTTTGTCAGCCGCAAACGGAACTGCTGGCAGGAGGCCGCTGGAGTCAGGTCGAGAAGATCGGATCGGGCGGGATGGGGCAGGTGTTGAGGGCGCTCGATCGTGATCTTGGTTGTACCGTTGCTGTCAAAAAAATCCTCACCGAGGAGGGCGATCGCGCCCAGTTGTTGCAAAGATTGCACGCGCGGGAGGCAGCCATCGGTCGTGGAATCGATCACCCCAATGTGGTCAGGGTTCTCGATGAAGGGATCTTCGATGGTTCGTCGGTGCAGGTGATGGAATGGGTGGGGGGAGGAGATCTCTCCACGAGCATCCAGCGCCTATCGAAGAATCCTGTCGAGGGCCTGGAAGTGATTCGTCAGGTTGCGCTGGGCCTTGTTGCAGCGCATGAAAACGAGGTGGTACACGCGGATCTGAAACCGGCCAACGTGCTGCAGGTCGAGCAGGATTCCTCGGGTAAGTACCAGGCGGAACTCCTCGAATCGGAGCCGGATGAGTTCACCGATCCCGCCGAGGAGAGGGAACGCAGCGAGGCATACATCAAACAGGTCGAGTCCAACCTGGAAGATCCGCCATTCGTTTCTCGAAGTGGCGAACTGGCCCTCATCGAGGAGGTTGTTCGGTCGCAACAACGCAGCTGGGTGCTCATCTTCGGTGAGAGAGGTGTCGGAAGGACCCGCCTGGCGAGGGAAGCGAAGCAGCAATTCGGCGACGCTGTTCATGTCGGCGAAGAATTCACGATGCCCCCCGTGGATTTTCAAAAGGTCTGGCTCACCACCATGCCGCAGCAGTGGCCCGACGAGAGAAACTGGATCGCTCGCCTCGATGCAGCGAGGGAGGCTGGAATCCTCACGGAGATCCACCTGCGCGGATTACTCCCCGGTCCTGCAGGGCGCTGGATCGAGATGCTGCTGGAAGCGAGAAGCGGGGAGGGCGGCCAGTTCCTGTCGCATCTGGGGATCGCAGAAGGGGCCGATGGTCACCCGAAGAGACTGCTTCAGAGCATCGAGAAGAGTCTGTCCCGCAAGGCGTGGAGACCTGACGAGGGAGGTGCCACCCTGTATCCACTCCGATTGCGAGAAAGCAGTCGCGATGAGGCGATCCGGCTCGGGGCAGTGCTGGAGGGAAGCACACCGCTACTTCGTCAGTTGCTGGAGAAGATCTCGCTCTTCGAGGGAAGCCTCACCGAGCGGCAGATCGCAGCGGTGATCGAGCAAGATCGGGCGATCCTCCACTCGCTGGTGACGGAGGCGCTGGATCTCGAGTTACTGATCAAGGATACCGATGGAACCGTGTCTCCCGTCAGCGAAGGACTCGCCAAGGCACTGGCCGGTAGGGTACCGAAGTCACTGAGAAAAGAACTGATCGGGGCAGCTGCAGATCTCATCGAAGACTCACCACCTGCCCACCGCCGGAATCCTGGCCAGTGGGTCAAGAGGGGTCGACTTCTTCGGCTGGGCAGTCGCTACCAGCCTGCCATCGAGGCATTCCTCATCGCAGCACTCTCTGCACGATCACGCTACGACCGGGCCTCCTTCATCGAGTCACTCGATGAGGCTCGCTCAACCGTCAGAGAAGCTGCCACTGCAGGAGAAAGGCGTGCCATCGAGGAGGCGGAGAAAGAGATCCTCGGAGGAGTGCCGCGTGGGTTGGTGGCCATCGAAAGACTCAGAAAGCTGCCCATCGATGTATGTGCCAAGATCGCCGACTTCGGAATCGCGCGGTACTCAGGTGAGACCAGCACTCCCGATGGATTGCCGTGGGGAACTCCTCGCTACATGTCGCCAGAGCAAGCACGCAAGCAATCCCTGACTCCCGCCAGCGATGTCTATTCGCTGGGATTGATGGCGAGAGAGATTACCGAGGGAAAGCATCCGCTTGGTTCTTCGCGGAGTGCCGATGCAATTCGCAAGATTTCCCGCGGAGATCTCGACGAGCTGGATTCGAACGATCTTGGGTCTCGTTGGGAACAGATGCTTGCGAAAATGCTCAGCCTCGATCCCGGACTCCGACCCACCGCCACCGAAGTGGCCGAGCAGATCGCTGCCATCCAGGTTCGAGATTAGAAGGGGATTCATTCTGCCAGATCAGGTAGACTGGATCCTCGGAAGGAACTGCTCCCTTGAGTTGTATACGTCGAAAACGGGGATTCAACCCGTGTGGATTATCTGCACGGGAAGTCGGGTGCTTTGCCTTCATCGCCATGTTGCTTTGCAGCAGCGATGGGCTGGGGCTGCTCGCAGCATCTCCCACATCCTCATCTCCATCTTCATCCCCGTCTTCGGTCGGCGTTACCGCTGAAGACCCGGTACTCGAGCAGGTTCGCTTTCTCCTCTACGGGCGAGAACGCCAGGAGGTTGCCGAAGTGGAGTTGAAGGGGGAAGAATTCGAAATTCATCTCTTCAACGATAATCTCGCTGCTCGGTACTCGGTGAGGATTCCCAGGCAAGATCTCCTCGAATCGAATCCACTACCCGCCTCCAGGACTGCAGAGATCCTCAAGAGGAGAGCGGATCTGGTCGCTGCAAGAGAGGTGGTGCGTGCCGAGAGAAGGCGCGCCCGTATCGCCAGAAGAAATTCGACGAGTCCGTCAGGTGAGGGGACTCTCTCCGGCGGAAGACGGACGTCGACGGATACTTCCAGCACGCAGCACGGTTCTTCATCTCTCTCCAGGCCGATTCCCGCCAAGAGCGATGCCAGGCAAGGGGTCGAAATTCTCAAAGGGTATCGACAGGTCGCGGAAGAACTTCTTCTCAGGGCCGGCCGGTTGGGGACGATCAACTCCGAATGCCAGCTCAAGATCAAGAGCTGGAATCGGGCCAGCCAGCAGGGGTCGATTCTCTCCTCCAGACTACGCGAAGAGACCTTTCACCTCGCAGACGAGGGAGAGACGGTCACCAAGAGGATCGAATCGCGGGTGAAGGAGATCGATCGTTCCCTCAAGGGAGTCGATGACGGATCCCTTCGCAGCCGAGATGTGGCAGAGGTGGCGGACCGCATCCGCCGCAGATTGCTTCAGTGCGAGCAAAAGGTCGATTCCATCGAAGCCCAGTTGTTGGCGTGTTCCGATGGCATTCTGGATCTGGGTGATCCAGTGGTTGTCGTGGCGGAAGTAGAGACGGAGGCGAGAGATTCTCGTCCCAGTCGAGCAACCTCCAGCGATGATTCGAGGGGGCTCGTTCCAACCAGCAGCATCCTCCAACCGGAACTGCCGAGATCGACATCCAGCAGGGACGATGAGCCGCTGCGGAAGCCAGCGACCCGAGAAGTTGCAACTGCTGGCGAGGTGAACTCCGAACAAGGAGAGACCAGCGATCGATCGGCCCCGAAGCCGCTAAAGAGCGTCGAAACCGATCAGACCGGCTCCACTTCCGCCGATGATTCGGCCGAGGAAGATGATGGAGAGCAAACCCGCCTCCTGATCCTGGGTGGGATCCTGGGCGCATTGGCCTGCCTGGGCGTGGTCGAGATTCTCAAGCGAGTTCTTCCCCGTTAGGGACAACCACCTGATTGCTGGCAATCGAGACCATCGGCGGACGGATCGGCACCGCAGTCGGGCCCACTCGGAGCAGGAATCGGTGTGGATCCTGGAATGAACAGGTTCGACAACAGGAACACCGCATCTGCCACATTTACCCCGCCATCGTCATTGCAGTCCCCGGCATCGTCACAGGTGATCGGTGAAGATCCTGGCACGAAGAGACTGGCGAGGAGGAAGACGGCATCGGCGACATTCTGTCCACCGTCACCGTTGGCATCCCCACGCAAGAATCCGGAACCAGGAGGAGGACCTGAGCCCTCCAGTGCGTTGAGGTAGAGGGGCAGAACCAGGAACAGATCGGAGGAATATCCTCCCAGTTCCCACGACTGGCTGATGACCGGCGCGATGGTACTGTCGTAGTAAACTCCGACGCCGTAATCGACGAATGCATCGGATCCCATCCAGATCAATCCGGCCTGATTGCCGCCGAGATCGGGGTTCACATCGCAGGGGACCAGTCGATCGGTGTAGTCGTTTCCGGGAGAGTCCTGTGGATAGGGAGCATCGAGACCGGTCATGTCGAGTCCCATGGTGGAATCGACCCCTACCAGTTGCAGCAGTGAATCATCTCCATTGGCCACGTTGCCATATCCCTGGTCCTCGACACCGTCGTACTGCTCGAAAACCGTTGGAGTGTCGTACGCCCACGCATCGTTGCTCTCGATGTAGATGGCGACGGGAGGCCGCTCCTGAGAGCCATTCAGACCGTCGTCTCCGGTGTGAATCTCGGAGAGCAAGATCCCATCTGCCGCGGTCAACTCGTAGCGCTCTGGGTAGGTTCCCAGGCAGCACCAGAGAACATCGGGGACACCGGTGCTCTGCAGTAGATCGGCATCGAAGGAATCGATGATCATCACGGATCTGCCCAGCTGTGTCAGTGTGTCTGCCAGGGTGATTCCGCTGAGAATGTCTCCGCCAGTCTCACCGATCCATACCACGTCGGTGATGGAGACACCTGCGGTGGCAGGCAGGCTGGTATTACTGCATCCGAGACCAAAGTCGAAACCTACCAGTCGGTACTCGTGTGCTCCCGCAGTGGGAGTGTCGACGAATGAGGTGGAGGTTCCCGGAACTCCCGTTGCGATCAAGACACCGTTTCTCAACACCTGGATCTCGTCGTAGGTAGTCGGGTTGGTCCAGGCCAGCGTGACATCGGTTCCGTTGGTTGTAGCGGTGACATCCTGCGGTGGAAGCACCTGACATCCAGCATCGATCAGAAGGCACCAGCGATCAAAGGTAGCGACATTTCCAGGGTAGATGTCCTCGATACTCATCAGCCAGGGACCCTGCGTCGGGGTATTGACGAAGTCCTCCATCGTTCCCGGCCCACTCGGCTCCATCGAGCACCCGCAGTCGTAAGGAGCAGCGTTGGCTGCGGCTCCGATGCTGTATACGACGCTCATGTCGGTATCGGCACCACCGAGTAGATCATGGAGACGGACCTGCACACCGCTTGGCGAACTCAGGTCGACGATCAGATCTCCAACGAAGGGATGCCGCACGTCGAGCTGTACCTCGATGTCACCGATGAGGTTATTCGATGTTACCAGGATGAAATCGGTGACGGGGCTTACAGCCTGGTTGATGGGTGTTGCCGGTTCACGACAGACGACCAGGTCACGGTCGATCACCAGGGCAATATTCTTGCATACCAGTTCCGAGACGTTTCCGTTCTGGAACGCCTCGATGCAGACGACCGCCGTTCCCGGGACCGGGCGTGGTCCGCCAGACCAACTGTTGACGTTTCCGGTGACGGTGCCTTCAAGTCCTCCATCGACATAGATTCTCACCTCGTCGTAGACGGAGGGATTTGTCCATGCAACTTCCAGTTCTCCTGTTCCGGCGGTCGAACTGGCGACCAGGTCGGTGATGGGTTCGACCAGGAAATCGATGGAGCAACAGTTGGAGGGGATCACCTCTCCTGTCAGCAGGGGAACGATGCAGTACAGAACACTCGAAGGGATCGTCTGGGGAGCGGTGGTGTAGCTGGTCGTGGTTCCGTCAGCGATGAGGGCTTCCAGTACTCCGTCGGCGTAGATCTCGAAGGAGTCATAGTCCTGTGGGTTGGTCCAGGTCATCTCGGCAGTCAGCGATCCAGAAGCGGCGTCGCAAGCCAGGTTGGTGACGCTACCCTGTTCGAAAGCACGGATGCACCAGGAGTCGAGCGAACCGATGCGTGGGCCACCGCCGGCGAATACGTCGTCGACGGTGATGGTCCAGTCCCCCAGAGTCGAGGTCCCGGCATAGTCGATCAGCGCTCCCGGCCCGGTCGGTTGAAGGGGGCATCCACAGTTGATGGGAAGGGTTCCAGGTGCTGCACCGAGATCCCAGAAGATCGCTTCGATGGTGGTCGCGGCTCCACCGTTTTCATTGTGTAGCCTCACCGTGGTTCCACCGTGGAGAAGGTCGACGGTCAGGTCGCCGATGAATGGATGGTTCAGATCCACCTGGACCTGAAGATCTCCGATACTGATGTCATCGGTGATGGTGATCACATCCACCGTCTGTGGCACGGTGTTACCCACGACCGATCCGGGGGTGTTGCACTGCTGAATGGCGGGAGCCATCGGCTGTGTGGTGATGGAACAGCACTCCAGCGCGCAAGGGGTTGCTCCGTTGATCGTGGGGAGCAAGCAGATCTCCATGGTAGTTCCGAGAGCACTGGATACTGCAGTGTAGTCGGTAGCATCTCCCGCAAGCGTATCGACAAGAGCACCGCCGATGTAGACCTGGATCTCATCGTATGCCATCGGATTGCTCCAGGTGACTGCGGCATTTCCGGTGCCGCCGATGTCGAGACACAGCAGATCATCGACAGAGAGTACCGCATTCGAGACTCCCCCGTTGTAGGTGTTGAGGCACCAGGTGTTGAGTGAGCCGGTGGCACCTCCGCTGTAACTATCGAGACACGTCAATGACCAGTCTCCGACGGAGCTTGCTCCGCTCAGGTCAGATAGACTTCCTGGTCCCGAAGGCTGCATCCTGCAGCCGGAGTCCCAGGGAATGGAACCATTCGGAGCACCCTGGTCATCAAAGATGACGAAAATGAAATCGTTCGATCCTCCACCGGCGTCATGGATCCTGACGGTGGTTCCAGAGGGTGAGGTGATCTCGACGGTGACGTCGTCGATGTAGTCATGGGTGATGTCTACGAAGACATCGATGTCGACTACCGCTTCGTCGGTGGTGACGGTGACGGTATCGATGGTCGGATTTGCGGCATCTTCCGAGATGGGGACCGGTGCCGTGAGCGTGCTACAGGAGATGATGTCTCCGTGAACTGGAGATGTTGCCAGCAGTCCGAGGGACATCAGGATCGCTCCTGTGTAGGCCAGGCAGCGCTCAAGGGTCAAATTCGCTCTTCGCATCGAGAGTCAGTCCTTTCGGAGAGTATCTTCGCCAGAGGCCCGATATTGTCTTCGAGTGGCTGGCGGTCGTCCTTGGAGACGGTGTTCCATCGCCAGGTCATTCAAATCACTTCGGGTTCGCTCACCATCTCCATGATACCGGTGAGACTGGCCCCATGGGAACGGATCGACCCAGTAAATCTGCCCGAGTGTATTCTGCTCCAAGGCGACTCGCAGTGGCCCCCAGATTGGCTAGAATGCCCCATCGGCCGTGAGTAGGTTCGAGGAAGAGGAGTCGTAAGGGTGACCCAGGGTGACACGCTGATATCGGAAGAGCAGCCGCCAGGGCGAGGTGGAGGTTCTCGAGAAACACCGATGATGAAGCAATTTCATGCTGCCAAGTCGCAACATCCGGAGGAGATCTTGTTCTTCCGGATGGGGGATTTCTACGAGATGTTTTTCGACGATGCGCGACTCGTCTCCGAATTGCTCGGGATCACGCTTACCTCCCGATCGAAGGATCGAAATGGCGAGCGGATCCCCATGGCTGGAGTTCCGGTCAAGAGTGTCGACGGCTACATCCGCAGGTTGATCGCTGCAGGACACCGCGTCGCCATCTGCGAACAGGTTGAGGATCCTCGAGCCTCCAAGGGGATCGTCGACAGAGAGGTAGTCAGGGTGGTCACACCCGGAACCTTCATCGATGAGGATTCCCTCGACGAACACACGCCCCTTCACCTTGCAGCTCTCCGACCAACCACCTCCGGAAAGGTCGGGCTTGCATGGGTAGACCTTTCGACCGGTCGGTTCCATTGCGAGGAACTGGATCCGGGGGAGGGAACCGAGACACTGCTTGCGGTTGCCCCGCGCGAGATGTTGATTCCCGAGGGATTCGATGTCGAGAGCGATCCACACCTGCAGTGGATCCAGAATCACTTTCCGTCCTGTTCCCTGACGCGCTGGCCCGAGTGGCACTTCGAACCTGAACCGGCACGAGAGAAATTACTGGCACATTTTTCCCTGAGATCTCTCGACGGGTTTGGTGTCGAGCATCTGCGTAATGGTGTTGCGTCGGCGGGCGCACTGATCGAGTACCTGGGACAGACCCAGCGACTGGCTCTTCCGCACATCACAGCATTGCGAGCGGGTAGCCTCGGCAATCGACTCGGCCTCGACGCTGCCAGTCATCGGGCACTGGACCTGGTGGAGGTGGCTCGGACAGGCGATCGGAAGGGCTCATTACTGGGGCTTCTCGACAGGACCCGTACCGCCATGGGAGCTCGGTGGATGCGGGAGTGGCTACAGGCTCCTCTGCTAGAACTGGAGCCGATCCGAGCTCGTCAGGCAGCGGTAGCCTCGCTGGTGAGAGACGATGAGTTGCGTGGGAATCTTGGCGAGACGCTGAAGCGTGTCCGGGATATCGAGCGGCTGGCCTCGCGGTTGCCGATGGGAAAGGTCAACGGACGCGACCTTCGAGCGCTCTCGACCTCGCTGGCAGTGGTTCCGAGGCTGAAGGAACTCCTCGAAGATCTCGAGCCTCGCCGGATGCGAGAGTTGAATGAGGATCTGCAATGGAGTGCCTTGCAGTCGATCGTTGAGCGAATCGAGGAAACGATCGTCGACGAACCTCCCCTGACGGTTTCAGAGGGAGGGTTGATCCGCGACGGATTCGATCCTGGCCTCGATGAGATCCGCCTGGTCTCCAGGGACGGAGTCTCCTGGATAGCCGATTTCCAGGGGAGAGAGCAGGAAAGAACAGGAATCAGCAACCTGAAGGTCGGCTTCAACCGCGTCTTTGGCTATTACATCGAGATCACCCATTCTCACAAGGACCGTATCCCTCCCGAGTACACCCGAAAGCAAACCCTCAAGAATGCAGAGAGGTACATCACACCCGATCTGAAGGAGATGGAACAGAAGGTGCTGGGCTCGAAGGAGCGAGCGGATGCACTGGAGGAATCGATCTTCAAGTCGCTGAGGGAGGAGCTGACCGGCCAGATTCCATTGTTGCAGGCAGTTGCAGATGCAATCGCCGAGATTGATGTGTTCTTCGCTCTTGCTGAGGTCGCCCGCCAGGAACAGTGGGTAGCTCCGGAGCTGCTGGAAGAACCCGTTCTGGAGATTGAAGCAGCCATCCATCCTGTTGTCGGTGGTGGAACGGCTCGAACCGATTTTACTCCCAATGATCTGAGGCTCGGTGGAGATCATGGAACCCTGGCTGTGATCACCGGTCCGAACATGGCGGGAAAGTCGACTTACATCCGTCAGGCTGCGTTGATCTCGATACTCGCTCAGATGGGTTCGTTCGTTCCTGCGAGTAAGGCACGGATCGGAATCGCAGATCGTATCTTTACCAGGGTCGGAGCGGCGGATGATCTGTTGCGTGGCCAATCCACCTTCATGGTCGAGATGATTGAAACCGCTCGCATCTTACATAACGCAACTTCGAGATCGCTGGTGATCCTGGATGAAGTGGGGAGGGTGACCATCACCCATGACTGTATATCCATCGCATGGGACATCGCAGAAGATCTTGCCAGGCGAGTGAGATCGCGAACTCTATTCGCAACTCACTATCACGAACTCGTGGCTCTTGCCGGAGAACTTCCTGATCGGGTTCACAATCTCAATGTGGAGGTCAAGGAGTGGCAAGATGAGATCGTCTTCCTGCATCGCATCGTTCCGGGAAGCGCTGACAAGTCTTACGGAATTCATGTCGCCAGGCTGGCCGGGATTCCCGATCCGGTGATCGAGAGAGCTCGTGGAATTCTCGAAGAACTGGAGATGGACGGGGTGAGGTCCATCACGCCGACGGGGCTGGCTGCCTCCTCCACTTCCGGGCACCCCATTCAGCAACCATCCCTCTTTCAGGAGGATTCGGACCCCTTGCGAGACTTGCTGAAGGGAGTCAATCCTGACGAAATCTCCCCCAGGGAGGCTCAGGATCTCCTCTACCGGGTCAGGGATTTACTTCGATAGGGGATACTAGGGCGAGATTATCCTGGCAACTCAGTGCTATCTGGTCATTATCGGTATTATCGGGAGAGGTGTGACATATTTCCCGATGTCGATGTGGAGTGAGGATTCCCCGCGTAATTTCGGGTGACTTTCATGACTGATTCGCATGGCTTCACAAAAAAGTTGACGGTCATGACCGGAGTCGAGAGAATCGACTTTGTTAGTATGCATAAATTGCCGTGAATTGCCTCATTGAGGCCGTTTTTGGTGTTTTTGGGCTTTTGTAAGTACGTAAGAAATTTCAATCTTGTGGAGTTCCATCCCGATCGGGAATGGGAGCCGCCAGTGACCAATCTGCACTTATCGGATTGGAAGCTTGGATTAAAAGGGGTCACCGGCCCGAACAGGCCGGCGTCCAGTAGGAGGAAACTATGAGAAACGGACCGTCCCGTATTCTCCAGGGAGTCGCCCGCAATCTCGGGCCACTCATCATCTGTGTCTTCATCTGTATCGGTTCAGGTTCCGTCGCCAATGCTGCGACGATGCTGCCACTGATCCCCAACTTTCCACTCGTCGATTGCAACACCAACGGGGTGGAGGATACCGACGATATCGCAAACGGTACCAGCCAGGATTGTGACACCAACGGCGTACCGGACGAGTGTGATATCTCCTCAGGTACTGCCCTCGATTGCAACAGCAACGGTATTCCGGACTCCTGCGACGTCAGTGCGGGGACTGCCAAGGACTGCAATGGCAATGGAATCCCTGATACCTGCGAGATCATTGCAGGAGGTAGTGACTGCAATGGCAACAACCTCATCGACTCCTGTGAAGTTCTGCTTCTGGGAGCTCCCGACTGCAACAACAACCTGATTCCCGATGATTGTGATACGGACTGTGATGGTAATGGAACCATCGACGAGTGCGAAATCACTGCAGATCCGACAAAGGACTGCGATGTCGATGGAACCCTCGATCTCTGCGAGTACTCCACCGAGTACGGAGGGGATGCAGCCCTCGATTGTGACTCCA
>CAYPPQ010000038.1:0-25652 GCA_964412635.1 uncultured Planctomycetia bacterium
CATCCTGACCCGCTTCGAAATCGCCGAGCGCTTCACCCACGAACCGTGGCACGCGGTCGGGGCCAGACTGGTCGACGACCGGGGTCGCGATTTTCTCGCCTGGAGCATCTGGATCGACTACCGCGACTACATCACGACAAAACTGCGCGACACCCCCGACATCACCGATGGCGATCTACTGGAGTCGGAGTTCGTGCGATCGCAGCGACTGCCCCAGGCGCAACGCATCATCGCCCAGCTGGAGACCCTCGGCCATCTCGACCTGTCGATTCCGCTGCTGGTCGGCGGCGACTGGAACACGCCGTCGCATCTGGACTGGACCCTCGACACATCGCGCGTCTACAAGCGACGCCGTGCCCTCGATCTGCCGGTCAGTCTCGCCATGGCGGATGCGGGCTTCGTCGATAGCTTTCGAACGGTCCACCCCAATCCGGTGCAGCGGCCAGGGATCACCTGGTCACCCATGTACCGCACCAGCGGCGGCGAGGATCAGGGATTCGATCGCATCGACCGCCTCTACAACCATCGGCCCGAAGCGGCGAACGATGGGGAAGGCGATGGGGAAGGCGATGGGGACGGCGATGGGGAAGCGGGGGACAAGACTCGTTGGAAACTGGAGGCGGTGGCGGGGCACGTCTATCCCGTCGCCTGGGAGGACCACACCATCCCGGTGTCCGAGCGCCAGTTCCCCTCCGATCACGGGGCGGTGCTGATGGAGTTGCGAGTCGTCGAGTCACTGGCGAAACCTCAGTAGCAGACCGGTGGCTCACGTCGTCGTCGATGACGGTACGAAGCGATTGGCACTGGCAAGGGTACTGATTATCTTCAGTCCAGCAGTCACTCGAAGTCGTACTACAGCCGGAAAGGCATCTCGATGTGGAAACTGATCTGGAGATCTTTCTGTGCCGTGGTGGGGGCGGCCATCGGTGCGATCCTGCTCGGCACCTACGCCTCGTCGATGTTGCTGGCAGTGGTCGGTGGTCTGGTCGGTGCTGGACTCGGCGCACTGTTCGGCAAGTACATCGACCTCGGCGATGTCCTCAGCTGAACTCGATCTCCGGTCACTTCTCCGGCTGTAACGCTCGCCCGTCGATCCACGTGCCGAGCACCTCGCCGGAGAGGGCCCGCTCCAGTAATGGACCATCCCCGTCGGGGATCGACACCGCCACCAGGTCGGCGGGATCGCCCTCTTTCAGGGTGCCGCTACCGAGCAGGTCCGGATGGCCCGCTCGCGCCAGCCACTGGCGCGGGTTGACGGTCGCCATCTGCCAGATGGTTTCGATGGCGAGATCGGCGGCCGCCGCACGAGCGGCGGCCATCTCATCGAGCATCGACAGGGTGCCCGCGGAGACCTTGCCATCGGTGCCGAGCATCACAGGAACTCCTGCTTTCACGGCGTCCGGCGCCGGGTGCGGCGCTCTGCCGAAGAAGGCGTGAGAGCGGGGGCACCACACCAGTGCCGCTCCCGAGTCACCGATGGCGGCCAGTTCATCATCGCTGCACTGGTTGCCATGGATGACGAGACCGTGTCGGGTCAGGTCGTCCGAATCAACCAGCGCTTCGATCATCGTCTGGCCGCGGCGAAACGATGGCGGATCGGCACCAAATCCTTCCAGAAAACTGGCACCCTCGCCGGTGCCATCGACGAGCAGTTGCCGTTCCCATGTCGGTTCGGCGATGTGCATCGCCCACGGGACATCTTGCTGGCGGCACCACGGCAGCAATTTCGCCAGCACCTCCGGGTGCACCGTGTAGGAGGAGTGGGGAGAGATGCCACGCAACTCACGACTCTCATCGGCAGACCCGGTCAGGAATTGCTGCAAGGCTTCGAGGTCGATGGCGGGTTGCGTGTCGAGGGAGATCACCTCGCGGGCGATCCAGCGGCGCATCGGACTCCCTGCCAGTGCGGCGATGGAGTGTCCCGACGGATCGATGTCGAAGATGGCGGTGGTCCCGGTGGCGAGGGATTCGGCAACTCCTGCGGCAGCCCAGCTGGTCAGGCCGTCGTCGCCGTGGGCGTTGCGAGCGACCACCACCGATTTCAGCCAGTCATCGAAATCGCCCTCCATCGTCTCGGAGGGACGGGTCATCGACAGATCGAGGTGCAGGTGTGCGTTGACAAATCCGCTGCACAGGAGTGAATCACCCAGGTCCAGATCCGCCGGTCCCGGCGGCAGGATCCGCTCGATCCTTCCATCGACGATGGAGACGCAACCCTCCCGAGGGGGAGAGGTTCCGTCCCAGATGGCCCTGGCAGCGATGCGCATCGTTCTCTCCCGGCTCCTTGGTCCTTCCATCCCGCTCGTCGATCGACTCTGCTATGCTGCCGTGGTCAGTCCGTGGTTGCGAGGGTTGGTTGGGGTTTCTCGACATTTCGACCCGACGAAGGTGGGGCAGCGACGTGTATTCAGGTAGACGCCGGGCGTTGCTGGTGGTGGTGGTGCTGCTGGCCACGGTTCCGACCCTGGTCGTCGGCTGCCGATCGACCGGTCGGCAGGGGAGCCAGACGCCGGTGAAGGTACTGCGTGCCCGGGGTGCGGTTCATGTGGCCGGTCACGGTCAGACGCTGCGCTGGATCGCCGCCGATCTGGGATACACCCTGCAGGAACTGGAAGCGCTGAATCCGCGCTGGCAAGGTGTCGAGATCCGGTCGGGGGAAGAGATCCAGTTGCCTGTCGGCAAGCCGCGGATTCGCCGGGTCAACTCGCGATCGAACGGAACTCGCTGATGCGGATGCCTGTTGAGGAGAATCGATGAATGACGAACCTGCAGAAGTGACCGGTGCTTCGAACCACCCGGCTCAGCCGTGGCTCGAGCCCCATGCCCGGGAGCAACTGCTGCTGGCACCTTACGCCATGACCAGCGCAGCGAGCCGCGGTCGGGTTCATGCGGAGGACTCCACCGTTCACCGCACCGCCTACCAGATCGACCGGGAGCGCGTCATCCACTGCACCGCATTCCGTCGTCTCGAGTACAAGACGCAGGTGTTCGCGAATCATCAGGGAGATCACTACCGCACCCGCTTGACCCACACCCTGGAGGTGGCGCAGGTGTCGAGGGCGGTCGCCAGGAGACTGGGACTCAACGAGGATCTGGTGGAAACCATCGCCCTCTCCCACGACCTGGGACATCCACCCTTCGGCCACGCCGGCGAGCGCGAACTCGACATCTGCATGGCTTCCCACGGCGGATTCAATCACAACAGGCACGCCCTGAGGGTGGTCGATCTGCTGGAACATCGGTATCCCGGATTCACCGGGCTCAACCTCTCCTGGGAGGTGCGCGAATCGATCGTCAAGCACTATGGACGCTTCGATGAACCAGGACTGGCAGAATTCGAACCTGGAGTGCCACCGACACTGGAAGCTCAACTGGCCGACATCGGCGACTCCCTCGCCTACGACAGTCACGACCTCGATGACGGGATCCGTTCCGGAGTCCTGGGACTCGATGCGTTGCGGGAGGTGGAGATCTTTGCCCGATCGGAACGACGCGTGCGCGAGAAGTATGGTGACGCACTGGCAATGCGGGTCACCATCGCACGCACCATCTCCGGAGTCATCGCCGACCAGATCAACGACCTGGTGGTCACCAGTCGAGAGCGGATTCTCGACAGAAACATCGCGAGTATCGATGATGTGCGAGGGGCCCCCGATGACCTGCTCGGATTTTCCGATGGGATGAGTGCCGAGAAGTCGCAGTTGCAATCGTTCCTTCACGACCAGTTGTACCGGGATCCCCACTGCGTGAGGGTCTCCCAGAAGGGCCGCCGGATGCTTGCTGCTCTCTTCCAGGAGTTTGTCCGTGAACCGGCCCAGTTGCCGAGAGATTACCTCCAACGGTGCGGAGAGATCGGTCGTGAGCGAGCGGTTTGCGACTACATCGCGGGGATGACCGATCGCTATGCGGTGCAGGAGTACGAGCGTCTCTTCAGTCCGCACCGCAACGATCCGGGGCGACTCACTTGAAGATGGGATCGGGTTGATGGTCGACTATCACCTGGTTCTGGTGGCTGCGGGCGATGGAACCCGGCTCGGATCCGAACTGCGCAAGGCAGCGGTCCCGGTGGCAGGGAGTCCGCTGGTGGTCCACGCACTGCGTCGGGCGACGGCACATCGTCACTGCCGGGGAGCGGTGCTTGTGGTCCATCCCGATGATGTCCAGGTGGCAGCAGATTGGCTGCTGGAGGCTTCTCTCGGGGACCTCTCGGCGCGAGTTGTGGCCGGTGGTAAGACCCGGCGACAGAGCGTTGTCGCTGGCGTGGAGGCGACGGGAGCAGTTCCCGGAACGCTGGTGGCGATCCACGACGGTGCCCGTCCTGTACTGCACCGGGAAGACCTCGATGCGGTTCTCGAGCAGGCCGCCATCTGCGGTGCGGCGACTCTGGCCAGCCCCGTCACCGACACCCTTCACCGCACCGATTCCACCGATCGGTGGCTGGAGAGGGTCGATCGAGAAGGTCTTTGGAGAGCACAGACACCCCAGATCTTCGAGGTCGGACTGTTGCGGGAGGCACTGACCGGCGCCGGGGAGCGGTCCACCGATGAAGTGGAGGCGGTGGCCGGTGGCGGCACCAAGGTGCAGATGGTCGCCTCGAAACACCCCAATCCGAAGGTCACTACCGCCAGCGATCTCCAGCAGGTGGAGGTTTTTCTGCGATCTGACAGCGGATCGGGCTCCCTCAACTGCTGATGAGGGTGCTGTCCATCATCCGGATAACTGCGAGATCCCTGCAGTGGCTCCCTTGACCCCGGACCTTTGATTGCGCAGACTCCACCGACCTACCGACACATGGAATGGTCGGATCACCGGTACGGGATCCGATGAGTGTCGGCAGAACTCGCAATCCATTCAGGATTGTGATCAACCAGCGGGGAAGGGGGATTACCCCATGCACGGAAAACTCAGGCTTAGCAGCCTCATCTTCGCAGGACTACTGGCGATTTCGATCACAGGGTCTGCGCTTTCTCAAACATCTCTGGGTGGCGACGTGAAGCCAGGTCGAGCGCTTCGGCTCACCATCACAGGAGACTTGATGCTGACATTTGTCGACCGCAGTGCCACCTATGGCGATGCGGCTCTGGGAGATGCTGGATCAGGAGAGGGTCCGATGGAACTCGGCGGCAGCTGGGGATCGCTGGCAGGTGGTTCTTTCTTCGATCCGATCGTTCACATCGGCATCGATGCATCCATCTCCGAAGCGGTCAACGCCAGGGTTACCCTCGAGACACCGTTCGACGTGGGGGGCAACCAGCGCGACGGAAATCAGGGGCTGAACCTCGGTGAAGCGATGGTGTCGTGGGAAGGTGCCATGGACGCCGCCCTCGATCTGGAGTTTGGAGTGGTCGATTACAGGATCGACTTCGCCGGCAACAATCAACCGTTCCTCCTCGACCTGGGCAACGCCGAATCTGCCTTTGATAATGGTCAGGGCGGCGATAACGGGTCACCTCAGTCCGCATCCGCTGGACGTGTGGAATCGTTACAAGCAGCGGGAGCGGTGGGACATTACGATCTCGGCGAGAACACACTCGATGTGATGCTGTTCGATCTTTCTCCTGCGGATAACGAATCGCTCTTCGGCCTCGTCTACGGAATGCCCCTCGACACGGGTGATTACCAGGGGGACATGGGTCTGGTGCTGCTGAACTCCAAGAATGACGGAGGCAGTGACCTGTTGACTCTCGGTGGTGGTGGACACCTCTCCGGCGCCGACGGCATGAAGTACTACGGTGAGATCTACTGGCAGTTTGGCGACTACGGGAGATCCGCGGCTGGGACCATCAGTCAGGAGAGTGCCTACGGCCTGGTGGCGGGGGTTCACTACGACATCCCGGAAGCAGATGAAGACGAGGCGCCGTGGATCGACATCTCCCTGTGGGACATGTCGGGCGACGATGACGCCACCGATAACAGGAACTCCAACTTCGTGTCCTACGAGTTCAATAACGACACGCTGGTACTGGAAGACGCCTACTACGGACTCGACCTCGATAGCAACTATCGTGCGATCAAGATCAAGGGCGGCATGAATATGTCCCCGGAGTGGTCGGTCCAGGGGATGTACGCCTATGCGACTCTCAACAAGAATCGCAACGGTGCTGCCTCCAATGGTAACTCCAGCAACAAACTCGGTGACGAGTTCGATGTTCGTGCGACCTACCGTGCGACCGATTATCTCACCTTCTACATCAACGCGGGTTCCCTCCAGAATGCCAAGGCACTGGGAGTGGGATCGGGTGTCGAGGTGATCACCTTTACCTCGGAAGTGCGATTCTAGGATCGATTCGATCGGTGGAGTGAAGACGGGTTCCCGGCGCCAAGCGCCGGGAACCCGTTCTTTTTTGCCCCGAGTCGCCACTTCACCTTCACTGCTGGTAGCAAGTTGATCCCCCGTCACTGGTGAGTCGTCGACGGGGCAGTCGGGTGGCTTTTACGGCATAACTCGATCCGGGGAGGAAGAGACGCTACGATCACTGCCAGGAATCAGAAAGAAGTGGCCGTGGTGCAATCTACCGGACAATCAGCGGAGAACCGATCGGTCCGGATCGGCATCGGAACCGATCGACATCGACTCGAAGCGGGGAACCAACTGGTCCTTGCCGGTGTCACGATTCCTGCCAGGGTCCGCGCCATCGCTCATTCCGATGGGGATGCCGTTCTTCACGCCATCGCCGATGCGATTCTCGGCGCCACCGGTGGTGATGACATCGGCACCCTGTTTCCCGATGACGATGCTCGCTGGAAAGATGTCGATTCCCGGGAGATCGTGGCGGAGGCGATTCGCTTCGCTCGAGAGAAGGGCTGGCAACCGTGCCAGGTCGATGTGGTGGTGCACCTGGAGCGTCCTCGCCTGCAGGAATACCGACCGGCGATGAGGGAGAGTCTATCCAACCTCCTGGAGATTCCCGGGGAGTCGATAGGAGTGAAGGCGAAGACTGGCGAAGGGCTGGGCCCCGTGGGTGAGGGGCTCGCCATCGATACCTTCGCCGTCGTGCAACTGGAGAGAGCAGGAGATCGATGACCCTCAAACTGTGGAACACCATGGCCAATGCCCTGGTCGAACTGGAACCCATCGAGGCGGGCGAGGTTCGGATGTACAACTGCGGTCCCACCGTCTACAGCGATCCCCACATCGGTAACTTTCGTTCATTTCTGATGGCAGATCTCTTGCGCCGCATCTGTGATCAACGGGGATTCAAGACGACACAGATCATGAACATCACTGATGTCGGACACCTCACCACCGATGATGTGGCAGATGCATCCGGTGAAGACAAGCTGGAGAAGAAGGCGAGAGAAGAGGGGGTCGATCCGTTCCAGATCGCCCGTAACTACGAGGATATCTTCCACGACAACGCTGCTCTGTTGAACGTGCGGGAGGCCCACGCCTATCCCCGTGCTACCGATCACATCCCCGAGATGATCGAGATGATCGAACAGTTGATCAGCAGAGGACACGCCTACCAGGTCGAAGGAGTCGGCGTTTACTTCCGAGTCGATTCCTTCCAGCAGTATGGCTGCCTGTCGGGAAACACCGTTGAGAACCTGGACTCCGGATCGCGCATCGCCGTCGACGATCGCAAGGAATCTCCCCACGACTTTGCCCTGTGGAAGATCGATGAAAAGCACCTGATGCAGTGGGACAGTCCGTGGGGAAGAGGATTCCCCGGCTGGCACATCGAGTGTTCGGCGATGAGCCACAAATTTCTTGGCGGCACCTTTGATATCCACACAGGAGGGGAAGACAACATCTTCCCCCATCATGAATGCGAGATTGCGCAGTCGGTGGGTTCCGGTGTGGGAGAGTTCGCAAGGATCTGGGTTCACGCACGCCACTTGCTCGTCGATGGAGAGAAGATGTCGAAGAGCAAGGGGAACTTCTACACCATCAACGATCTCGTCGAGAAGGGATATCGTGGCTACGAGATTCGCTACAGTCTCATCGCCAGCCACTACCGTCAGCCGATGAACTTCACCGTCGATGGTCTCGAAGGAGACACCAAGGCGATCCAGCGGATTCGATCGCTGCGTCAGCGACTCGAGGAGCAGGGAGGGGAAGCATCCAGCGAGGTCGAGATGCCCGATCTGGAGGAGGCGAGGCGAGCCTTCGATGCCCGTATCGACGATGACATCAATGTTTCCGGCGCGCTGGGAGTCCTTCACGAGACGGTGCGAACTCTCGGTCGGGTCGATCCCCGTGGCGGTCAGGCAACTCTCGCCCTGCAGTTTCTGGAGCATTGTGACCAGATCCTGGGGGTCATCTTCGTCGAGGAGGAGCAGACCCAATCGGACGCGCTGAGCCCTCAGCAGCAGGATTGGATCACCCGTCGAGAAGAGGCGAGAGGCGCACGAGACTGGAATCTCGCCGATGAACTTCGAGATCAGTTGCTGGCGGAGGGGATCGCCATCGAGGATGGCCCGGCAGGGACCACCTGGAGCCGCATCCGCTGACCCGCCTCGGCGAGGGAGCCGTTGCAAATCGGCCCTCGAGGCTCATTTGCCACGGAAGCGAGCTGGAAGGCGCCTGAGGGGGGATTTGAGTCGATTGACAGGTGGGCTTGCAGAGTGGCTTCCGGGTCGCTATCCTTCCCGCCTTGCTCTCTCCTGTGCTAGCGTAGCTCAGCGGTAGAGCTCCCGCCTTGTAAGCGGGTGGTCGTGGGTTCGACTCCCACCGCTAGCTTTTGCAACTTTTTGCATGGTAAGGGGTTGTGGGAATTCCGGGAGAGCCGGATCGAGACTGAACAGGATCTGAGGTGGGGGTGTGCCCGAGTGGTTAAAGGGACTTGGCTGTAAACCAAGTGCGTAAGCTACGTAGGTTCGAATCCTACCGCCCCCACTCTTCCTCCTGTTCCACGGAAGATGTCCGGAATCGCTTGAAAGGTGACCCACAAACCTGTTTCCTACCTTACCTTCCATCGCCGAGCAGACCACATCGAGTGTGGTGTGGGTCGGTGCAGGTGGGGAATTTGACGGTGTGACCTCGGTGAAGAGGTGCCAGGAGAAACTGTCCGGGGATGTCGTCGAGCCGTTTTCGGTTTGTAAGCATCTGCCACCGACTTCGGTCGGTGTGTTCGAATCGAAAGTTTCAGGCACGCGACTTCAAAGAGATGGTTACGCAGAGTGTGTGTTCTTGCGGGTGTAGCTTAGTGGTAAAGCCCCAGCCTTCCAAGCTGGTCATGTGGGTTCGATTCCCATCACCCGCTCCAGGAATCAGATCGACACGTTGTGTCGAAGAAAAAGATTAGATGGGCTGCTGTAGCTCAGTGGTAGAGCACGTCCTTGGTAAGGACGAGGTCACGGGTTCAAGTCCCGTCAGCAGCTCCAGGCAAACGGGCCCACGCACTGGCGTGGGATGAAATTACAAGTTCGCCGAACCTGAGTCGTGTGCACGACAGGGGGAGGCCATGGATGAGACCCGGGCAGCGGCCGTATTGAACGGTTCGGACAACGGGCGAGGAGATTTCCAAGATGGCGAAGGAAACCTTCGTACGTGACAAACCTCACGCAAATGTGGGGACCATCGGTCACGTGGACCACGGCAAGACAACTCTCACCGCAGCGATCACAGCAGTGCTCGCCGAAACGGGGGGAGCGGAGAAGAAGGCGTTTGATCAGATTGATAATGCGCCCGAAGAACGGGAGCGTGGTATCACCATCGCAACCGCTCACGTTGAGTACCAGACGGAAAACCGTCACTACGCTCACGTCGACTGCCCGGGTCACGCTGACTACGTCAAGAACATGATCACCGGTGCGGCCCAGATGGACGGAGCGATCCTCGTCGTTTCCGCTGCCGATGGACCGATGCCCCAGACTCGTGAGCACATCCTGCTCGCCCGTCAGGTTGGTGTGCCGAAGATCGTTGTTTTCATGAACAAAGCAGACATGGTCGACGACGAGGAACTGCTCGAACTGGTCGAGATGGAGATCCGGGAACTGCTCAGTGATTACGAGTTCCCCGGAGATGACATTCCGATCATCAAGGGTAGTGCACTCAAGGCCCTCGAGGGGCCGAGTAGCGATGCCGCAGGTCCGATTCAGGAGTTGATGGCAGCGGTCGATGAGTACATCGAAGTGCCGGAGCGGGATAACGCCAAGGACTTCCTGATGCCGGTGGAGGACGTGTTCTCCATCGAGGGTCGTGGAACCGTGGTGACCGGAAGGATCGAAACCGGAATCCTTCGCACCGGAGACGAGGTGGAGATCGTCGGAATCAGTGACACCACCACGACCACCTGCACCGGAGTCGAGATGTTCCAGAAGACTCTCGATGAAGGTCAGGCAGGCGACAATGTTGGTGCACTGCTCCGTGGTACCAAGAAGGATGATGTGAAGCGTGGACAGGTGCTTGCCAAGCCCGGAAGCATCACGCCCCACACCGACTTCGAGGCAGAGGTCTACATCCTCTCCAAGGATGAGGGAGGTCGTCACTCGCCCTTCTTCAACGGTTACCGTCCTCAGTTCTACTTCCGGACCACTGATGTGACCGGAAGTACCGACGTGGTCGGTGCGGACATGTGCATGCCTGGCGATAACGCCAAGATCAAAGTTGAACTGATCACCCCCATCGCGATGCACGAGCAGTTGCGTTTCGCAATTCGTGAAGGCGGTAAGACCGTCGGTGCTGGAGTGGTGAGCAAGATCTTGAAGTAGGTCCTTCGGGACCTCCGGGGCCGTGAACGGACGCCGTACCTCCTCAGGGTTACCAGAGGTTGTGCGGCGTCCCTGTTCCCGGCTTTTTCGGGATCAGTGAGAGTGACAGTTGCGTTTGACTAGCGAGCCGTGTCGTCAGGAGGGCAGTAGCTCCAATTGGTAGAGCAGCGGATTCCAAATCCGCGGGTTGGGGGTTCGAGTCCCTCCTGCCCTGCCAACCTCGAGAGGCTTGCTACCGGTGGATCCGGTCGTGAGAGTTGAAGGATCGAGAAGTGACGTCGTGAACAAGAGGATGATCCTGGCCCGGAGGGCTGTGGATCAGGAAGGGACGACAGATGTACAAGGAGGGACAGGGCAAGTGGGCTCGTGGCTCTCTGGCGGTCATCCTGGCCGGTGTCGGTTTGTACGCAACCGTCTCCGTATCCGGCTGGCTTGAGGGGAATGACTGGGGAAGTGGAGTACTGTTTACCATTCCGGTGGTGAGTTGGGCTCTCAAGACCCAGGATGTTCTCTCGGTACTGGTTTTCATGCCGTTCCTCCTCGCCGGATACAAGTACTACAACAATCCGCGAACCAGTGACTTCCTCATCGAGACTGAATCGGAACTTCAAAACAAGGTGACGTGGCCCACCTGGCCCGAGACGGCAAAGAACTCCGTCGTGGTGGTGGTGACCTGTCTCCTGATCATGGGGTGGGTGGCTCTGGCCAATGGAGCCTTCCAGAAGATCCAGCAACTGGTGTATCACGGATGAAAATTGAAGACGGTTTGACCACTACCTCGGAACTCGGTGGGTCCGATGCACTCCTGGGAGTTGCGGGAGAGTCGCTGATGGGTGAGCTATCGGGAGATGGCACCGGGGAGTTGGGTTCTGCCGAGGAAGTCGACGATCTCTCCGCTGAAGAGGTGGAGATTGAAGAGGCACCGGAGGATGACGCAGGCACCGAAGAGGTCGCCGGCGAGGCGGATGTTCCGGTGGAGCCGGTACGCAAGAGAATCCGCGACGAGTCCCCAGATGAACTGCCCTACGAGTGGTATGTCATCAAGGTCGCCAACGGAAGAGAGGACACCCTCTCACGCAAGGTTGAAAAGACGCTTTCGCTCCGAAAGCTCGATGGCCATGTACGGAACATCGTTGTTCCCAAGCAAAAGGTCACCGAGATCAAGGAGGGGAAGAAAAAGATCAGAGAGGTCAAACTCTACCAGGGTTACTTCTTCATGGAGTGTCAACTGGTCGAGGAGATCTGGTACTTGCTGAGGGATATCCAGGGTGTGGGATCCTTCGTCGGTGGGGTCAATAACAAGCCGATGCCGATGACGCCGGATGAGGTGCGCAAGTTGAGAGACATGATCGAGCAGCGCGAGAGTGAAGCGCCGCCCGAACTGAAAATCGATGTGAAGAAGAACGATACCGTGAAGGTAAAAGAGGGTCCTTTCGAGAACTTCGAGGGGATCGTCGAAGAGGTTCACCCGAAGACGGGCAAGTTGCGCGTCATGGTGACCATCTTTGGCCGGGATACTCCAGTCGACCTGGAGTACTGGCAAGTAGAACAGACTTGATTTCGAGGGAACTCGAAATCCATGCGGGAGAAATCGCCGGTTTGATCCGGTCGCCATTTCGCAGACCGCAGGAATAGGCAGGTCATGGCAAAAAAAGCCAAGGAAGTGACCGGGTTGATCAAATTGCAGGTTCCGGGAGGGCAGGCAACGCCTGCACCACCGGTCGGTCCTGCACTCGGTCAACACGGTGTCAACATCGGAGAGTTCGTCCAGCGCTTCAATGCGGAGACATCGAGCCAGCAAGGCCTGGTGATTCCCGTTGAGATCAGCGTATTTTCGGACCGCTCCTTCGACTTCGTACTGAAGTCACCACCGGCAGCAGTTCTCATCCTGAAAGCTATGGGTAAGGACAAGGCTGCAAATAACCCCGGGCACGAGACGGTCGGCACCATCACACCTGCACAGGTGAAGGAAATCGCCGAGACGAAGATCGCTGATTTGAATGCAGCCTCGATTGAAGCTGCCATGAGAATCATCGAAGGCACCGCTCGCAGCATGGGTGTGAAGGTGGAGGACTGATGAGCAGACTCAGCAAGAGACACGGTGGAAATCGGGCCAGGGTCTCCGACCAGGCTCCCGTCTCCGTTACGGAAGCGGTCAAGATTCTCAGTGGTTTCCAGCAGGCGAAGTTTGACGAGACGGTGGAGATCGCAATCCGCCTCGGAATCGATCCACGTCAAGGAAGTCAAAATGTACGGGGAGCTTTCTCGTTGCCTCATGGCATCGGAAAGAAGGTTCGCGTCATCGCCTTTGCGGAGGGTCCCGCAGCCGACGAAGCAAAGGCTGCAGGTGCCATCGAGGTGGGATCGTCGGAACTTGCCGAGAAGGTGGAAGGCGGATGGTTCGACTTCGACGTGGCCATCGCCCACCCCTCGATGATGAGATTCGTCGGAAAACTGGGAAAGGTACTCGGTCCTCAGGGAAAGATGCCGACCCCGAAATCGGGAACCGTGACGGCGGATGTCGCCAAGGCAGTCTCCGAATTCGTTGCAGGAAAGATCGAGTTCCGCAACGACGCGGGGGGAATCATTCACGCCCCCATCGGGAGACGGAGTTTCGAGGAAACGAAGCTCGCCGAGAACATCCAGGCCTTCATCGGTCATGTCGAGAAGTTGAAGCCCAGTTCCACCAAGGGCATTTACATGAAAAAAGTTCACATCAAATCCACCATGTCCCCTTCCGTTTCCGTTCATTGCGGGCAGTAGGGCAAGAGAGCAAGAGAGGAGGGCCTGATGGCCCGTAGGCTGAAAGTCATGATTGCTGACCAGTTGCGTCAGCGTCTCGACGATGCCGGAGATTTGCTCCTTGTCGATTTCTCCGGACTGAATTCGGACGAGGATTACTCCGCCAGGAATGAGCTCCGTTCAGAGGGGCTTTCCGTCGGCGTGGTCAAGAACTCGATTCTCCGTCGAGTGCTGGACGAGAAGGGGGCAGAATTCCCCCAGGAGTCCTTCAGTGGGCCAGTGGCCCTGGTGATCGGAGACGCCGATGCCATCACTGCGAGCAAGTGCATCGCAGACTGGCGTAAAAAGAACGGCAAGACCATGGCGCTCAAGGGCGGCATGCTCGAGGGTGAGGTCCTTGGACCATCCGATGCCGAAAAATTAGTGAAGATGCCCAGCGTACAGGAGACTCGCGCAGCTGTCGTTTCTGCGATTGCCGGACCGCTGACGAGCCTGGTCGCTATTACCCAGAACCTGCTCACCGGAGTTCCCGGTGTGTTGCAGGCGATCGCAGACAAGCAAAGTAAAGAAGGAGAGTAGCTACCATGTCGGATGAAGCTGCCACCGAGACCGAAAAGGCTCCAGTGAGTGAAAAAGTTGGTTCCATCATGGAGAGCATCAAGACTCTCAATGTGATGGAGCTGGTTGAGCTCAAGGATGTCCTCGAGGACGAGTTTGGTGTAACTGCTGCTGCCATGCCGATGGGAATGCCCATGATGGCAGGTGGTGGTGGTGGAGAAGAAGAGGCCGAAGAGAAGACCGAGTTTGACGTGATCCTCGCCAAAGCTGGCGACAAGAAGATCCCGGTCATCAAGGCGGTTCGTTCCATCACCGGTCTTGGTCTCAAGGAGGCCAAGGAACTCGTCGAGGGTGCGCCTAAAGCGGTCAAGGAAGGTGCCTCCAAGGAGGACGCCGAGAAGATCAAAGCAGATCTTGAAGAAGCTGGAGCCACCGTCGAGCTCAAGTAGGTTCGCCTGCTTGTTCGATGTCGAAGCGAGAAGTTTGCAGGGATGATCCCGCGCCTACCGACAGTGTCGGTGAGGGCCGGATCCGACTTCTGCGACTTCTCGCCTCGATGGGTGTATCTGGTACCGATGTAGAGTGCGGGGGAGCACCCTTGCGAGGGGTGCGCCTCCGGGACTCAGGGAATCAGTGGTACGGCGTAGGTGGAGCCTACGCCTGGAAGATTCCCGGACCTGTCCCGGACAGCTGTCAACGGGCTGTCGCAATATTGACCCTCGCTCGGAGAGAGATCTCCGTATCGATGGTTCTGGCGCCTCAATCGTGGGTCACGATCGAGACGTCTTGAGGGACGGACGAATTCGTACCGATCAGGTACGGATGAAGTTCATATTTGAGAGAGGATGCAGCATGGAGACCAAGGTCTTCGGCGGGGGTATTCGTACGGTACCCATTCCGAATCTGATGGAACTGCAGATGAATGCCTATTCGCAGTTTCTTCAGGCTGATGTTCACTGGACAGACCGCGATAATCTCGGTCTGGAATCGATTCTGAGAGAGATCTTTCCCATCGAAAGTTACGATGGGACCATCTCGCTCTCCTACCTGGGTTATGACCTGGGTAGTCCCCGATACTCCATCGACGAATGTCGTCAACTGAAGTTGACCTACGGAACGCCGTTCCGTATTCGTCTCCGGATGGAAAAGGAAGGGGAGTCGGTGGAAGAGGAGGTCTTCCTCGGCGAACTTCCAAGGATGATCGGTGGCGGAGAGTTCATCGTCAACGGCTCCGAGCGTGTCATCGTGAGTCAGTTGCACCGGTCTCCGGGCGTTGACTTCAGTGAAGAGATTCACACCGGTGATCTCAAGTTGCACTCCTGCAGGATCATCCCCGAGCGCGGCTCCTGGGTCGAATTCAATGTCACCAAGAAGGGTGCTTTGACGGTCCGGATCGACCAGAGCGGCAAGTTCCCTGCGACGATGCTGATCCGGGCGATGAATGAAGAATACGGCAGCTCCACTGCCATCCTCGAGCTCTTCTATCAGGTCGAGACGGTGAAGGTTACCAGCCTCAAGACCATCGATAACCTGCTCGGAGAAGAAATCGAGGGAGTACGAAGTGGTCGTGTGAGCGCAGAGGACGTCATCGATGCGGAAACAGGCGAGGTCCTGTTGCCGACCGGAGACGTGTTCACGGAAACGTTCCTGAACTCCTTCTTCTCCGATGAGATGTCCGCCAAGCGTGATGGAAAGAACTCCTTCAAGGTTCTGCCGGAGCAGTATGACGACCTGATCCTGAAGACTCTCAAGGAAGATAGCTCCGTCGATTACGAAGATGCGCTGATCAAGATCTATCAGCGGCTTCGTCCCGGAAACCCGCCTCAGGCAGCGAAGGCAAGAGAGCTCTTCTTCGACAAGTTCTACAACGAGAACAAGTATCGCCTCGGGCGAGTTGGACGCTTCCGCATCAATCGTAAGTTCGGTCTTTCGATTCCGGAGTCGGAGCAGACAATTCAGAAGGAAGACATCCTCGAGTCGATCTCCTACATCTTCAAGTTGCGCGAGAACATGGGAAAACTCGACGATATCGACCACCTCGGTAACCGTCGCGTCAGGACCATCGAAGAACTCGCCGGTGAAGAGTTGAGAAAAGGTTTCCTGAAGCTCAAGCGCACCGTGCAGGAGCGTATGAGCATGATGGAGGCGGAGAATCTCACTCCCCGCTCCGTGATCAACTCGAAGACGATCTCCTCCTCGGTGGAGTTCTTCTTCGGCAGGGGAGAACTGTCGCAGGTGGTGGACCAGACCAATCCGCTGTCCCAGTTGACCCATGAGAGACGTCTCAGTGCTCTCGGTCCTGGCGGATTGAACCGGAAGCGAGCCGGTTTCGAGGTGCGAGATGTTCACATCTCGCACTACGGCAGGATCTGTCCCATCGAGACGCCGGAAGGTACCAACATCGGGCTGATTTCAAGCCTCGGTGTTTTTGCCACCATCGATGAATATGGATTCCTCATCACGCCTTACTTCCCGGTCAAGAACGGTAAAGCGAAGATCGATCCGTCCGCCATCGAGTTCCTGCGGGCAGACCAGGAGGAAAACCAGTACCTCACACCTGCCGACACTCCAGTGGACGAGCATGGAAAGTTGCTCGGCGACCTGGTGCTGGCACGTCTCAACGGTGAATTCATCATGGTTGAGCCGTCGAAGATTCAACTGATGGACGTCTCCTCCAAGCAGCTGATCGGAGTCTCCGCGGCGCTGATCCCGTTCCTGGAGCATGACGACGCCAACAGGGCGTTGATGGGGTCGAACATGATGCGTCAGGCAGTTCCGCTGCTGCGCACCGACCCTCCCCTGGTGGGCACCGGTATGGAAGATCATGTCTCCAAGTACTCCGGCATGGTGTTGAGAGCACCGAAGTCGGGGACGATCACCTCCGTCGATGCGAATCACATCGAGGTGGATGGAGAGCACTACCAGCTGCGCAAGTACCGCGGGCTCAACGAGAGAACCTGCCAGAATCAGCGTCCCTGCGTGAAGCTGGGAGATACGGTCGAGGAGGGCGATGTCATCGCCGACGGCGCGGCCACCCACGGTGGAGTGCTTTCGCTGGGGCGTAACGTGCTCGTCGCCTTCATGTCGTGGGATGGATACAACTTCGAGGATGCCATCATCGTCAGCGAGCAGCTCGTCAGGGATGACATCTACACCTCGATCCACATCGACGAGTTCGAGATCGAGGTTCGCGAGACCAAGCTGGGTCGAGAAGAATTCACCCGCGACATTCCAAACGTTTCCGAACGGGTACTCGCCAAGCTGGACGAGACTGGAATCATCAAGACCGGAACCCGTGTCACTCAGGGTGACATCCTGGTCGGAAAAGTGGTTCCCAAGTCGAAGAGCGAGTTGTCGCCGGAAGAGAAGCTCCTTCACGCAATCTTCGGTCGAGCTGGAGAAGATGTGAAGAATGAATCACTCACCGTCTCTTCGGGGATCGAAGGTGTGGTGATCGACTCCAAGAAGTTCTCACGACGCAGCGATCTTACTCAGGATGACCGGAGGAAGATCAAGGGCGAAGTGGAAGAGAAGGAGTCCTGGGCATACAACGAGATCGTCCTGGAGATCGATACCCTGCTTGCAGAGTTGAAAACGATCCTCGGCTCGACACCGAGAAATCCTAATACCTCCCGCGTCTTCAAGACGGAAGAACTTTACGCAACGCGTAGCGTCCACTCCGTGAAGATCGCACTCAATCCAGACCTGTTCCTCGGTTCTTCCGAGAAGAAGAATCGTCAGGTCAAAGCTGCGTTGTTGAAGCACCTGCAGCGGATGGAGGAGGTCGAGGACATCCGCAACCGTGAGGTGAATCGTATGACCCGGGGTGACGAGTTGCCACCTGGAGTCATCGAGATGGTGAAGGTCTACGTCGCCACCAGGCGCAATCTCTCGGTGGGAGACAAGATGGCGGGGCGCCACGGAAACAAGGGAGTGATCTCCCGCATCTTGCCTCGTCAGGATCTACCATTCCTCGAGGACGGTTCTCACGTCGAGGTGATCCTCAATCCGCTCGGTGTGCCATCGCGAATGAACCTCGGTCAGATCCTCGAGACCCAGCTGGGCGGGGCTGCGGAGAAACTGGGATATCGCGCGGTGACTCCCGTCTTCGACGGGGCCAAAGAGGAAGAGATCCAGGAGGAGATGAAGAAGGCTGGAATCCCAGCCGACGGAAAATCCGTTCTCTACGACGGACGTACCGGAGATCGCTTCGAACAAAAGGTCACTGTGGGGCGGATGTATCTTCTCAAGTTACACCACCTCGTCGATGACAAGATCCATGCACGTGCGACCGGTCCGTACTCCCTCATCACCCAGCAGCCGCTCGGTGGTAAGGCGAGGTTCGGTGGTCAGCGATTTGGAGAGATGGAAGTGTGGGCTCTCGAGGCCTACGGCGCCGCTCACATCCTGCAGGAGTTGCTCACCGCAAAATCTGACGATGTCGACGGGCGGGCCAAGATTTACGAGTCGATGGTGAAGGGTGAGAACAGTCTTCAGGCCGGAACTCCGGTCTCGTTCGACGTTCTGACCAATGAGATCAAGGGCCTGGGGTTGAACCTCGAACTGGAAAAGAAGCAATAAAATGGTCGAGCCTGTTTACGACAAGGTGAACGACTTTGGCGCGGTTAACATCCGCTTGGCTTCACCTACAGACATCCTTTCCTGGTCGCAGGGAGAGGTCCGAAAGCCCGAGACCATCAACTACCGGACCTACCGTCCGGAGAAAGATGGACTCTTCTGCGAGCGTATCTTTGGACCCGAGAGGGACTGGGAATGTGCTTGCGGTAAGTACAAGGGTATCAAACACAAGGGGATCATCTGTGATCGCTGCGGAGTGAAGGTGGCTCACTCGCGAGTTCGTCGCGAGAGGATGGGGCACATCAACCTGGCAGCGCCAGTGGTCCACATCTGGTTCTTCAAGGCGATGCCTTCGAGGTTGGGAAATCTTCTGGACATGAAGACCACCCATCTCGAGCGGGTGATCTACTACCAGGACTACGTGATCATCGATCCAGGTGACACTCCACTCAAAGAGAAGTCCCTGCTGAGCGAGGAAGAGTACCGCTTTGCACGGGAGAAGTATGGCGACGAGTTCGAGGCGGACATGGGAGCGGAAGCAATTCGCACCATGATCAACCGTCTCGACCTGAACTCGCTCTTCGATGAGTTGAAGGACGAGTACGAGAACACACGGTCGAAGCAGAAGAAGGTGGCACTCATTCGCCGTCTCAAGATCGTGAGGACCGTTCTCAACTCGGGGAACAAGCCCGAGTGGATGATCCTCGAAGCGGTCCCGGTGATTCCGCCCGACCTCAGACCTCTGGTCCTGCTGGAAAGTGGAAACTTCGCCACCAGTGACCTGAACGATCTCTACCGTCGACTGATCAACCGGAACAACCGTCTGAAGAAGCTACTCGATCTGAATGCTCCAGAGGTGATCATCCGGAACGAGAAGCGTATGCTTCAGCATTCGGTAGATGCTCTCTTCGATAACAATCGCTGTCGTCGTCCAGTCCTCGGTTCCAACAACCGTCCGCTGAAATCCTTGACCGACATGATCAAGGGAAAGCAGGGCCGTTTCCGCGAGAACCTGCTCGGTAAGCGAGTCGACTACTCGGCCCGTTCCGTCATCGCTGTCGGACCGGAGCTCAAACTTCACCAGTGCGGACTTCCAAAGAAGATCGCCCTGGAACTGTTCCAGCCCTTCATCATCCGGCGACTGAAGGAACTCGGCTACGCCGATACCATCAAGAGTGCCAAGAAGATGCTGGAGAGAAAAGATGACGAGGTGTGGGACATCCTCGAGGAGGTGACTCAGGGTCACCCGGTGTTGCTGAACAGGGCACCAACTCTTCACAGGATGGGTATCCAGGCATTCGAGCCGGTACTGATCGAGGGAAATGCCATCCTGGTACACCCCCTCGTGTGCGAGGGCTTCAATGCGGACTTCGACGGGGACCAGATGGCAGTTCACCTGCCTCTCTCGGTCGAGGCTCAACTCGAGGCCCAGAACTTGATGCTGTCGACAAACAACATCTTCTCACCCGCACATGGTAATCCGATCATCGCTCCTTCTCAGGACATCGTGATGGGTTGCTACTACCTCACCATTGCCAAGGAGGAGATGCCGGGTCACGAGATCTGCTTCTCCAGTACTGACGAGGTGCATACTGCTCTCGGCGCCAACAAGGTGCACGGGCATGCGAGTGTTCGCGTCAGGCTTCCCGAGAACAAGGTCGTTTTCAGTCCTCATGGAAAGGTTCAGCCCCCGGATGAGCACGGTTTCTATACCACCTCTCCGGGTCGGATCATCTTCAATGATCTGCTGAATCATCCCGATATGCCCTTCTACAACTTTGCTCTGGCCAAGCGGGATCTCAAGGCTGTGATTGCCGATTGCTTCCGGATCCTCGGTCGCAGAGTCACGCTCAAGTTCCTCGACGAGATGAAGGATCTTGGATTCAAGGCTGCGACACGATCGGGCCTGTCGTTCAGTACCGATGACCTGAGGATGCCGAAAGGCAAGGTCGACTCCATCGCCAGTACGCAGGCGCAAGTCGAGGCGATCCAGAAGCGGCACCAGGACGGTGTCATCACCAATGACGAGCGTCGCAGTCAGATCATCGACCGCTGGACCAACACGACGAACGCTGTTGGTGACATGCTGATGCAACGACTGGCCGAGGACAGTACGCCGGCCGATCCCTACGTCAATCCGATCCACGTCATGGTGGATTCGGGAGCGAGGGGTAGTGTGACGCAGATTCGACAGCTCGCAGGGATGCGAGGGCTGATGGCCAAGCCTTCAGGTGAAATCATCGAGACCCCCATCAAGGCGTCGTTCCGCGAGGGACTGCGAGTTCTGGAGTACTTCTCCTCCACTCACGGAGCGAGAAAGGGTCTGGCGGATACTGCGCTCAAGACCGCTGACTCCGGGTACCTCACCAGGAAGCTGGCGGATGTGGCCCAGAATGTGGTCATCACCGGGGCCGACTGTGGAACCACCAACGGACTCGCCAAGAAGGCGATGAAGAGGGGTGACAAGGAAGCGATTCCGCTCGCCTCACGTATCCGCGGTCGAACCTCCGTGGCGGAGATCAAGGATCCCGTCTCTGGAGAGGTGATCATCGAGGCAAATGGACTGATCAACTTCGAGACTGCACAGCGCATCCAGGATCTTGGACACGACATCATCCTGGTGCGGAGCCCTCTGACCTGCAATGCGAGCCTTGGCTCCTGTGCCAAGTGTTACGGCATGGACCTTTCCACCGGCAATCAGGTGGAACAGGGACTTGCGGTTGGAATCGTTGCAGCACAATCGATCGGTGAACCCGGTACCCAGCTCACGATGCGGACATTCCACATCGGTGGTGTGGCATCGAAATCGGTTCAGGAAGCGACCATCAAGGCGAGCCGTGCAGGTACCGTTGAACTTCGCGATACCACCCATGTCGTCAACAAGAGTGGCGACACCGTGGTTCTCAGTCGCCGAGGTACTCTTGCCCTCCTCAACAAAGATGGGAAGACCCTCGATACCCACGAGCTTCAACTGGGAGCAGTGCTACACGTTGAAGACAAGGGTGCTGTCAAGAAGGGCACGGTCCTGTATGACTGGGATCCACACTCCCAGTCGATTCTTGCCGACGTAAAAGGAATCGTGACCTACGAGGACATCGTGCTGGGGGCCACCCTCAAGGTGGAGAAGGACCCGGTCTCCAATCAGGACCGAAGAGTCATCCTCGAGCACAAGGGGGAGTTGCATCCCCAGATCGTCATTCGTAGCGAGTCAGACAGTCAGATCCTGGCTGCGTATCCCGTGCCCGAGCGTGCCTTCATTCAGGTCGCTGACGGCGATGAGGTGGCCCCAGGTGACCTGCTGGCAAAATCTCCCAGGGAGATCACCGGAACCCAGGACATCACCGGGGGACTGCCCCGAGTCACAGAGATCTTCGAGGTGCGCAAGCCCAAGAACCCGGCGGTGATCGCCGAGGTCGATGGAACCATCGAGATGGGTGAGAAGAAGCGGGGTAAGGCGATCATCAATGTCGTCACCCCCGAGGGTGAGATCTACGAGCACGTGATTCCGCCTGGAAAACACTTCAGGGTCACCAAGGGTGATATCGTTGTCCACGGTCAACCGTTGACCGATGGCGACAAGGTGCCTCTCGACATCCTTCGGATTGAGGGTGCTGCAAAAGTGCAGGACTATCTCATCGAAGAGGTCCAGGGTGTTTACCTGTCACAGAACGTGACCATCAATGACAAGCACATCGAAACGATCGTTGCCCAGATGATGCGCAACGTGAAGGTGGTTGAGCCTGGTGATAGTGAGTTGCTTCCGGATACCGTCATCGACCGTCACAGATTCAAGAAGAACTGTGCCGTACTTGTCGACGAGGGAAAGATGCCTCCAACCGCCGAGCCGATGCTGCAAGGAATTACCAAGGCTGCAGTGCAGTCCGACAGTTTCATCTCTGCAGCGAGTTTCCAGGAGACGACCAAGGTTCTGACCGAGGCAGCCCTCAGTGGCAAGAAGGACAGACTGGTTGGTCTCAAGGAAAATGTGATCATGGGTCACATGATTCCAGCGGGCACCGGGTATCGGAGGTACTTCGACAAGGGTGTTCGCAAGCTCGCCGATCCACCGGTGGTGGCCAAGGATGTTCGCGAGCCGGTGCTGATCGGAGAAGCACCGACCCCGGCTCCGGAAACGCCGAAGCCTGAGGAGCCGAGTGATCCGTTGCGAGAGTTCCTGATGGGGAGAGGTACGGAGGCCCCCCAGGAGGCTGAACAGGAGGCTGAAGCCCCGGTCGAAGTCTCGGAAGCAGCAGAAGACGCCCCGGAGGCTTCTACGGAGGTCGCTGAGGAGATTGTTGTGGAGGATCCGGTCGCCCCGCAGGTGGCCGATGAGGCGGTGGCGGAAGAAAATCCTGAGAACGAGGGGGAAGAACCTCCAAAATCAGGAGATGAAGAAGTTTAGTAAGGGTTGAATGCTTGGCCTTGCTCGGGGTGTGCCGCGAGCAGCTTCGCATCGAGGAGAAATCGAGAAGGCATGCCGACGATCAATCAACTGGTCCGCAAGGGCCGTAAGAAGCGACAGAATAAGAGCAAATCCCCCGTTCTGGACTCCTGTCCTCAGCGTAGAGGTGTTTGCTTGCAGGTAAAAACCCAGACCCCGAAGAAGCCGAACTCGGCGCTGCGGAAGGTCGCACGTGTGCGACTTTCCAACGGCAAGGAGATCACCGCTTACATCGGTGGTGAGGGTCATAACTTGCAGGAACACTCCATCGTCCTGGTTCGTGGTGGACGAGTGAGAGACCTTCCCGGTGTGCGTTATCACATCGTGCGAGGAACTCTCGATTGCTCTGGTGTCGATGATCGTAAGCAAGGCCGTTCTAAGTACGGTAAGAAACAGAAGTAAAGCAGGAGCCTTCCCTTGGCAAAGCGTAAGAATAAGGTCGTAAAGCAGAAGTTCCGCTCGACGCAGCGGTTCCAGAAGCCTGATCCCCGTTTCAACAGCATGGTCGTCACCAAGTTCATCAATCGGATGATGTGGGATGGCAAGAAAGCCGTCGCACACACCATCTTCTACGATGCCATGGATATCCTGGCCAAGAAGATCTCCGATAGTGAGCCACTCGATACCTTCCTTGCAGCACTTCAGAATGTGATGCCGCAGGTTGAGGTTCGTTCACGCCGAGTCGGGGGTGCGACCTATCAGGTGCCGATCGAGGTCAGCAGACGTCGCGCTCAGGCGCTGGCGATCCGCACCATCATCGATACCTGTCGTGGGCGTAGCGGAAAGCCGATGGCGGAGCGAGTCGCCGATGAACTGGCGCAGGCCTACCGTCGAGAAGGCGCATCGGTGACCTGGCGGGAGAATACCCACAAGATGGCCGAGGCAAACAAGCTGTTTGCCCACTACGCCTGGTAAATCAGACTCTGGTGTGGTTCTGGCGCACTCTGCGCCGGATACCGTAGAACTTCACCCCCTCGCTTCCAGCCGAAGCGGGGGGGTGATTTTCATCGGGGAGATCTCTCAGTTCTGTCGTGGTCGCGGGAGTCAATCTGTCTCCTTGACTTGAGAGAAGTGCCCCGTTGACGGAGAATCGCAACCACGGCACCTCCAGGTTGTCGATCGGCCAGGTTGTCGATCGGCCAGGTTGTCGATCGGCGACGACTACTGGATCTACAGCAAAGTGGAGAAGATGACGCAATCGATAAGGAACATCGGAATCATTGCCCACATCGATGCGGGCAAGACCACCGTCTCGGAACGGTTTCTCTTTTACTCCGGCAAGGAGTATCGGATGGGCGAAGTTCATGATGGAAGTGCCCACATGGACTGGCTGGTCGAGGAGCAAGAACGAGGAATCACCATCACCAGTGCTGCAACCACCTTCGAGTGGAAAGATTGCGTACTGAACCTGATCGATACTCCAGGTCATGTCGATTTCACCGCGGAGGTAGAACGGTCGCTACGAGTTCTCGATGGAGCGGTTGGCATCTTCTGCGGGGTGGCTGGAGTTCAGGCCCAGTCGGAAACGGTCTGGCGGCAGGCGAACCACTACAACGTTCCAAGGATTGCACTGGTCAACAAACTCGACAGGATCGGCGCCGACTTCTTCCGGGTCGTCGATAACATCTCCCAGGGTCTCGACTGTAATGCTCTGGTCCTCAACATCCCGGTGGGAATCGAGTCCGGATTCAAAGCGGTCATCGATCTCGTCAGCATGCGTCAGTACTCCTTTGATGAAGAGAGTCTCGGTGCGGAGGTGGTGGAATCCGACATCGATGAAGAGATGTTCGAAACTGCTGAACTGTACCGATCGGAACTGCTGGAACAGGTGGCTGACGAAGATGAGGCGGTGATGGAAAAGATCATCGAAGGGGAGGAAGTGCCGGAAGACCTGCTCAGGAGCGCCGTAAGGGCGGGAACCATCGCCCGTAAATGGGTTCCCGTATTCGCCGGTAGCGCCCTGGGGAACAAGGGAATCCAGCCGCTTCTCGATGCGGTGGTCGATTACCTTCCGTCGCCACTGGACGTGCCAACGGTGGAGGGCAGGAAACCCACCGATGGGAATCCCGTCACCGTCAAGTGCGCCGAAGATGCGCCTTTCAGTGCGTTGCTCTTCAAGGTGCAGATCGATCCCCATGGAGAGTTGATCTACATGAGGGTTTACTCCGGATCGCTGCACAAGGGGAAGACAGCGATGAACCCGAGAACTGGAAAGCGCGAGCGCATCAACTCGATGCACCGGATGCACGCCAACTCGAGAGAGGCACTGGAGAAAACAGTGGCAGGTGACATCGTCGCGGTGACCGGTCCGAGGTTCAGCGGAACCGGTGATACCCTGTGCGATGCGAAGCATCAGGTGTTGCTGGAAGAACCGGTCTTTCCGGAGACCGTCATCTCGATGGCTGTCGAACCGAAGTCGAGTCAGGATCGAGAGAAGCTGCAAGAAGTGTTGCACCGAATCGAACGTGAAGATCCGACATTTCATCTGGAGGTGAATCGTGACACCGGCCAGTTCGTCATGTCCGGTATGGGTGAGTTGCATCTCGAGGTGATTCGCAATCGCCTGGAGAGAGATTTCAAGGTCAACGCAAACATCGGAAAGCCGCGGGTGGCCTATCGTCAGATGGTGGCACGAGAAGGGGGCGCGTCGGTTCGTATCGAGCGACTGATGGGGGGC
>CAYPPQ010000039.1:0-17346 GCA_964412635.1 uncultured Planctomycetia bacterium
GGCGCATCGAACTGAACTGCATCGAACGGAACCGCATCGAACGGAACCGCATCGGAAAGGGATCGAAATGAAGGCAGCGTTGTTGATGCTCCTGCAGGCGGGGGAAGTCCCGGCAGTGGCAGGCGAGTCGTCGGGCACAGCTCCGGGACTCCTGGATATGTTGCCGATGTTTCTGATGATGGGCCTGGTCTTCTACTTCATGTTGATCCGCCCTCAGAAGCGTCAGGCGAAGGAACAAGAGCAGATGCTGGCGGGGATCAGCAAGCACGATCAGGTCAGAACCGCAGGAGGCATCATCGGCAAGGTTGCCCAGGTCGACACCGACAAGCAGATCGTGGTGTTGACCATCGATGATTCGAAAAATGTACGGATGCGAGTGGCGATACAGTCGATCGCAGCGGTACTCACCAAAGAAGAGAGCTTTTCCACGATGAAGGAAGAGGACCGGATCAAATGAGGATGTACTTTTTTACAAGATTCACGCTTCTGGCGCTGCTGGTGGCAGGCTGTCTCTTCTCGTTGCGAGATTACCAGTCCGACATCAAGAAGGGCATCGATCTGGAGGGGGGAACAGAACTCCTCTACGAGATTCCCCTGGAAGATGTTCCATCGGCTCAGAGATCGAGCGTCGCTGCCGATGTGAAGGACGTGATCGCCCGTCGATTTGATAGCTACGGTCTCAAGGAGATCAGCGTCGCCATCGCCGGATCCAATCGGCTGCAGATCCAGTTGCCCGGTTTCGACAACGAGGAACTGGAGCGACTGAAGGGGCAGATCGAGAAGGCGGGAGAGCTCAACATCCACCTCGTCTCGGCGGCGGAGTACTCCACGCAGACGGTGATCACCGAGATCGAGGCTGCCATGGTTACCCGCCAGCAGGCGGTCGTTGCCTACAACTCGCTACCCGCCGATCAGCAGGATCCCCTGGCATTCCCGAAGGAACTCGATCGACTCGTCGTCTACAGGCCAGCCGGTGACGACGGGGTTCGAGGTCAGCCGGTGGTGGTGGAGAATGGCAAGGGACTGAAGGTCTCCGGTTCGTTCATCCAGTCGGCTCAGAGCACCTTCGATCAGCAGGGTGGCCCGGCAGTGGGCTTCACCTTTGGCGGAGCCGGCAGCACCCTGTTCGGGAACCTGACCGGTGAGAACATCAACAGCAGCCTCGCCATCGTACTCGATGGACTCGCCGTGAGCGTGGCGACCATCAATGACGCCATCTACAGCACGGGAATCATCAGCGGTAGTTTCACCAACGATGAAGTCGCTGACATCGTCACCATGCTGCGTGCCGGATCGTTGCCGACGAAGCCGATACTCAAGAGCCAGCAGACGGTGGGATCGGTCCTCGGTAAGGAATCGATCGATCGAGGAACGCAGTCGATGGTGGTCGGTTTCTTGCTGGTGGTCGTGTTCATGTTGATCTTCTACCGTGCCGCAGGCCTGGTAGCGAACATGTCGCTGATGCTGAACCTGCTGCTGGTCCTCACCTTGCTGGTGATCTTCCGCAACACCCTGACCTTCCCCGGAATGGCAGGATTGCTGTTGACGGTGGGTATGGCGGTCGATGCCAACATCCTCATCTTCGAGCGAATTCGTGAGGAACGAGATCGAGGCAAGGAATTGCCAGCGGCGTTCAAGGCCGGCTTCCAGAGAGCTTTCTGGACCATCTTCGATGCCAACCTGACCACACTGATCACGGCATTCATGCTGTTCCAGTTCGGTACCGGTGCGGTCAAGGGCTTCGCCATCGTCCTCTCCATCGGAATCTTCACCTCCTTCTTCTGCTCCATCTTTGTCAGTCGTCTGCTGATCTCGGCGTTGATCCACTCCGGTGCGGTCAAGGAACTGTCGATGACACGATTGGTCTCCAAGACCCGCATCGATTTCATGTCGAGGAGAGGGATCGCTCGAACCGCCTCCATCGTGCTGGTACTGGGGGGGCTGACCTTCCTGATCTGGCGTGGTGGACAGGCGATGGGAATCGACTTCACCGGTGGAACCAAGCTGGCAGTGAACCTGTCACAGCCGACCTCCGAGGCGCTGCTTCGCGAGAAGATGGACATCCTCGCCAACGAATCGAGTTCGCTGCGATTCGAGGATTTACAGATCCAGGTTCTCGGTACCGCCGATGAGTCCGGGGCCACTCGCTACTCGTTGAAGACGAAGACCCTCGGTTCTGGAACCGAGGAGACCGAGGCGTTCAAGAATGCCGTGGAGGAACTGCTCCGATCGGAAGGCCTGCTGGCGCCCAACGGCATCAGCGAGGTTCGCATCGAGAAGATCGCAGGGGTCGACGGCGCAGCGGACACCCATCAGATGGTGGCGACCCTCAACGCAGTGCGGGGAGTGGGGGATGCGGCACAGGCCGGTCTCACTGCCAGCAAGGTGGAGCAGGATATTCTCGCCAGTGGATTCCCGGTGGCAGGAGTCACCGAGGTGAGTGAGAGTGCCGGCATCGTCAGCTTTGAACTGCGCAGTGAGGCACAGGCCGATAGCACCAGTGCCCTGGCGCTGCAGGGAGAGTTGACCCGCAAATTGAGCACCTTCGAGGAGATCGATTTTTCCGAGCCATTCCCCGAGTTCAGCAGCATCGGCGGCAAGGTCGCTCAGGATATGCAGGGCAAGACCTTCGTGGCCCTGATGATCAGTTTCTTCGCCATCGTCTTCTACATCAGTATCCGCTTCGAACTGATCTTTGGTCTGGCGGCGATCGTCGCGCTCTTGCACGACATCCTCTTCACCCTCGGTGCCCTGGCGGTGGGAGATTTCCTCCTCGGGGACATGTTGAGCCTGAAGATCAACTTGCCGGTGGTGGCGGCACTGCTGACCGTGGTGGGATACTCCCTCAACGACACCATCGTGATCTTCGACCGGATCCGTGAAAATCTGGTGGATGCGCGACGAGATGTTAACTATCCCGATATTGTCAACCGATCGATCAATCAGACCCTTGCACGGACCCTGCTGACCTCGATGACCACCTTCCTGGTGGTCGCCATCCTGCTCACATACGGCGGGGAAGGGCTTCACGCCTTCGCCTTCGCCCTCTGCATCGGGGTGCTGGTAGGAACCTATTCGTCGATCTTCGTGGCGAGCCCGACCCTGATCCACTTGCAGGAGAAGGCGCGAATTCGCAGGGAACAGGTGATCGCCGAGGGGGCGATCATGAAGTGTTGGGATCTCCGTGGGGGTTGGGGTGTGGGGGGGCGGTTGCCAGCAACCGCCCCCCCTCTCTGCATCCAGGAGAGAACCGACGGAAGGTCGCTAGATCCTGCTGTCAGTTCAGGTTATCTTCGCCCCCGACGGCGGGGAGTTGATCCCTGCGGACATACATCATCCCACCTCGGGGAAGCGAGAACCGCACTGGATCTCGCGAGGGATTGGGGGTCTCCATGGGTACGGGAACGAAAATCGGCATCATCCTCATCTTGGTGCTGGTCGTTGTAGTCATCGCCAAGTTACTCGATAGCGAGGTTCAGAGCGGTCCCACCGCTGCGGAGCAGGTGACCGGTGTGTCCGGGTCCAGTTCCGATGGCAACCGAACTGGAGAGATCAGATCCACCAACGGCGGGGGACAGAGGTCTGCTCCGATCCGCCGACCGGCCGTTGTACAGACTCCCGATCCCGACAGAAAACTCCCGGCGGTCGGCTCGCAGTCTCCACTTGTCGGTCCCAGAAATGCACCCCAGATCGATCAGGTCGCGACCCGTAACGCCGTCGCCAAGGTCGACGAGGCGCAGGTGACCACGGCAGCCGGGGTGATTCGATCAGGAAGTGGCATCGAGCCGGTGTCGGTTCCCGTCAAGCCCGAACCGGAACCGGTCGCCCCCGTCCTGCCCGAGCCGAAGATCCGCGAGATCACCGTCGCCAGCGGCGATAGTTTGTGGGTGATCGCCAGACGTGAACTGGGATCGGGACTGGAGTGGCCGCGTCTTCTCGAGGTCAACCCGGGCCTGACGGAGGGATCGACCCTGTCGGTGGGACGCAAGATCAAGATTCCAGGCGATTCCGCCAGGGTGGTTGCCAGCAGCAGTGTCAGTCGCCCCGATCCAGTTGCGGTTCCATCCGGTGGTAGACGCCAGGTGACGGTTCGCGAGGGAGACACCCTCTACAACATCGCCAGGGATGAACTGGGTAACGGGGGCCGCTGGCAAGAGATCAAGCAGTTGAATGCGGGACTCGATGAAAGTGCTTTGCCAGTGGGTAAAAAGATCTGGCTTCCTCGCTAGCAGCACGCTGATTCGCAAACCCCTGGATCTCTCCATCGTGTGCGATGGATCGGTTCCCCGATCATCGCTCATCTCCGAGATGCGCAGGTGAACTCCACAATTGAGATCCAGCGTGTGATCATCCAGCGGTGTGATCAGCCAGCGGTGAGATCAGCCAGCGGTGAGATCAGGGAGTGGGGGCGCCGCCGCTGGAGTCCTGCAACAGCTCTCCCAGGGGAATCTCGCCACGCAATCTCTGGCCGGTGATCTTGATCAGCGACTCCTTGCGGTAGAAGGGGTCCTTCTCGAGGGCATCTCGCTGCACCTGCACCTCGCTGATGCGTTCCTTCAACAACTGACCCTGAGAGTGCAGGGTGCCGAGGGAAGAGCGTAGATCGGCGATTTCAGCCCTCCTCGACAGATGCACCCGTGAAACGATGCAAAGAGACACCCCCAGCAGTAGCACCAGGAACTGTGGCGTACTGAGCCGACAGAACTCGGTGACGGTCGAGGTGACACGCATCACGGTTCTCCCCAGGGGAGAAGAAGAGGTCAGAAGTTGCAGAGCCAGGTCGTCACTCCATTCCGAGAGGAGGAGATGAGCCACGCGGCGGGGTGTGGATCGGTACCCGCAGCGAACGGGTGGCACGATTGAAACAATTTTGGCTCAGAACTGCAAGGGTCCGATGCGAGCGTTCTCACCCAACTCGGCGTGAATACGCAGGAGACGATTGTACTTGGCGTTTCGCTCCGATCTGCACGGAGCCCCGGTTTTGATCCAGCCGGCCCCGGTGGCCACCGCGAGGTCGGCGATGAAGTCGTCTTCCGTCTCCCCGGAGCGGTGAGAGATGATGATCCTGAAGCCCGCTTCCGAGGCGACGCGAATCGCCTGGAGGGTCTCGGAGACGGTGCCGATCTGGTTCAGCTTCACCAGCAGAGCATTGGCCGATGCTTCCTCGACACCCCGGGAGATCCGCTCGGGATTGGTAGCGAACAGGTCATCGCCGACGAGTCTCATGCCGGCGAGCCGAGCGGTCATCTTCTTCCAGCCGGCCCAGTCCTCTTCGTCGAGACCGTCCTCGATGCTGGTGAAGGGATAGCGACTTCCCAGCTGTTCCCAGTGGTCGATCATCTGATCGGAACTGAGAGGCTCCGGATGGGAACCGAGATGGTAACTGCCATCTCGGAACAGTTCACTGGCAGCAACATCGAGCGCAAAACTGAACTGCTGGTCGTGACCGACGGTGTATCCAGATTGCTCGACCGCCTCGACCAGTTCCTTCAAGACGAGATCATCACTGGCGAAGTTCGGTGCAAATCCACCTTCATCACCGACGGCTGTGACCAGGCCTTTCGACTTCAATCGTTTCTTGAGATGATGATAAACCTCGACCCCTGCCCTGAGCGCAGTGGGGAAGTCAGCGAAACCGATCGGTGCCAGCATGAACTCCTGAACATCCACATCGTTGTCGGCATGAGCCCCGCCATTGATCACGTTCATCAGAGGGATCGGCAGACGCATCGAGTCCGGTCCTCCGATGTATCGGTAGAGGGGCAGGCCACACGATTGAGCAGCCGCGCGGCACACCGCCATCGAAACCGCCAGGATCGCATTGGCCCCCAGTCGCGACTTGTTGGGGGTGCCGTCGGCTTCGCACAGACGACGATCGATCTCTTCCTGATCTCGTGCATCGCAACCCGCCATCAGATCGGCGATCTCACCGTTGAGGTTTTCGATGGCCCGATCGACCCCCTTACCCCCCCAGTCGGAGTCGCCATCCCTCATCTCGAGTGCTTCTGCCTCGCCGGTGGATGCCCCCGAGGGGACCATCGCAGTGCCGATACTGCCGTCCTCGAGCACGCATTGCCCCTCGATGGTGGGAAATCCACGGGAATCCAGCACCATACGTCCCTGAATCTGTCGGATTGCTGTCATCGGAACTCCTTCGGGAGACCTTACTTTCGGGGCACATTGCTCCCGGGAGACATTGCCTCTTGCTGCCTGATCGATCACGATGTGGCCATGTGCCGATTGTCCGGCGCAGCGATAGCATCTGTCAACCGATCGAGAGGATGACTGACCCAGATGACGACTTCCACGACCCCATCTGCAGATTCCGGATTGATGTGGAATCTCCTGACTCGACATGGAACCCCGGTGATCGTGTGGTCGACGGTGCTGGCAGTGGTCTGCGCCATGGGCATCGGTTACGGGATCGAGAATCCGATCCTGAGGTGGGGGCTGATGCACGTGCCCCTGTTGCTGTGGTTCTTCGTCCTCTCCTTCTTCAGGAACCCCCAGCGGATCCCCCCCGCAGGCGAGATGCTGATCTCCCCCGCGGATGGCAAGGTGATCGCCGTCGAAGAGGTCTCGGATGAGGTCTACATCGATGGCCCTGCAGTTCGGATCCAGATCTTCCTGTCGGTATTCAACGTTCATGTAAATCGGATTCCGGCGGAGGGTGTCGTCGAGCATCTAAGGCACATCGATGGGGAGTACAGGAATGCCATCGGTGCCAGTTCCAGGGAGGTCAACGAGCGCCAGGAGATCGGTATTCGAACTCCCCAGGGCGTTCCCCTGCTGATCCGACAGATTGCAGGGCTGATTGCACGGCGAATCGTCTGTCCCCTGCAGGTCGGAGAAGAGGTAGAGCGAGGATTTGACTTCGGGATGATTCGATTCGGTTCACAGACCGAGATCGTCATCCCACCCCGAGATGGAGTTCCATTTCAGGTTTCAGTGGCGGTCGGCCAAAAGGTCCAGGGTGGCAAGACGATCCTGGGAGACTGGAAGTAACACATGCCGAGACACATCGCAGTGATCCCCAACATCATCACGCTCTGTAATGCGGTCTGTGGCTTCGTGGCCCTGACCCTCATCGCAGGCAGTCTGGAGGGGGGCGATACCCAGCTGCTGGACAGGCTGCATCAAGCGGCCTGGTTCATCCTGGCTGGGATGCTCTTCGATGTCTTCGATGGAAAGGTCGCCAGGGCCACTGGCGGTGGCACGACACTGGGGGCGCAACTCGATTCCCTCGCCGATCTGGTGACCTTTGGCCTGGCTCCGGCTGGCCTGACCCTGGCCCTCTACCATCATGGAGCGGAGGGAGAGCATCCCCTGCGCCACCTGATGTGGGTCTTCTGCCTCGCATACTTCCTCGGCGCGTTGCTCAGATTGGCCCGCTTCAACTCGGTAAGGGATGGCCACGAATCGGATGAACACCTCGCCTTTGATGGGTTACCGACCCCGGGTGCGGCGGGAGTGGTCGCCAGCTTGGTGCTGATCTACTTCACACTGGGAGACTGGAACGTCTGGTATCTGGAGTACTTCTCGAAGACGCGACCGGAGGGGGTCGAGCAGATCATCGGTATCATCCCGGAGTTTCTTCCGGTGTGTTGCTTCATCCTCGGATACCTGATGGTTTCAAACCGTATCGTATATCCCCATGTTGCTTCGCAGATGTTTTCCGATGGGATGCACTTCGACCGATTTGCCAGCCTCGTCTTCGGTTGCACCCTGGTGGTCTTTTTCAAGGAGCCGATGCTGTGCATCGTCTTCTTCACGTATGGCCTGTGGCCCGCCATCCGTCTGTTACTGAAGCCGTTTCGTGGTTCACGAGATGAGCCGAAATCGGAGATCGAACAGGAGTGACGATGCAACCGGAGGTCAGACTGGCACTCGGTTCGAATCTGGGAGACCGACACGATCACCTCGCTCGTGCCCGGGAGTCGCTGATGAGCCACTGTCTGCGAGATATGGAAGTTTCTCCGATCCTCGAGACGGAAGCGGTTGGCCCTGTCCAGGGGCCTTACCTGAATCAGGTGGTGCGTGGCTCGAGCCGCTTCGCGGATGCACGGAGTCTGCTGGAACGATGCCTCGCCATCGAGACGGAACTGGGTAGGGTTCGAGGAGAAAGATGGGGACCGAGAACCATCGACATCGATCTGCTCACCTTCGCCGAAGAGGTGATCGAGGAGGAGGGCCTGGTCGTTCCTCATCCACGGATTGGCGAGAGAGAGTTTGTACTTGCGCCGTGGGCGCAACTGGAAGCGGGATACATGATTGCTCCCGGCACCGCCACCGTGCAGCAACTGCTGGAAGAACTTCGATCCCATTCTCGTCATGGGGGAATTCTATGAGGATCATCTCCAGTTCCAGTGCCGAGCAGAAGGGAATTGACTCCATCGAGGAGGTACGCCGCTGGCGTCGTGCCCTCTCTCCCGATGAGACGGTGGGTCTGGTTCCGACGATGGGTGCTCTTCACGAGGGACACCGCAGTCTGATTCGTATCGCTCGGCACCAGTGTCAGCAGGTGGTTCTGACCATCTTCGTCAACCCGACGCAGTTTGCCGAGGGTGAAGATCTCGACACCTATCCGAGAACCCTCCAGCAGGACCTCGATGTAGCGAGGGAGGAGGGGGTCGATCTGGTCTCGATCGGAGACACGCAGGAACTGTACCCGGAGGGTTTTGCGACGCAGATCGAACTGCCGTCGCTGGCTCAGCGTCTGTGTGGGATGTCACGCCCGCAGTTTTTCGGTGGAGTCTGTCTCATCGTTCTCAAACTGTTTCACATCTTCACCCCACATCGCTCCTATTTCGGGGAGAAGGACTACCAGCAACTGACCATCATCCGTCGCATGGTTGCGGACCTGGATCTCGATCTTGAGGTGGTGCCCTGCCCACTGATCCGCGAGGCGGATGGTCTGGCTCTCTCCAGTCGAAATGTTCGACTCGACGATGCTGCTCGAGGGAAGGCACTTTCTCTGTCGGCAGCACTGTTCAGGGCGAGAGATGCCTGGACGGCAGGAGAGGTCTCGGTCGAGAAGTTGAAGAATGAGGCGAGCAGGTGGATCGCTGACGATGTCGAGGTGGATTACCTGGAAGTGGTCGACCGATCGGATCTCTCGCCACTGTCGACCGTCAGCGCGGCGAGCGGTGCCGTGATGTGCATGGCAGCGACCGTCGATGGAGTGCGACTGATCGATAACATCCAGCTGGAGTCCCGTTGACACGATATCCCCTCATCCAGCGAAGTATCACGACCGACGGAGCGGTGGCCAGCGCGCCTGCCAAGCTCAACCTGTGGCTAGAAGTCCTTCATCGTCGGCCCGATGCATTCCATGAGATCGAGACACTGATGGTTCCCGTCGGCCTCTTCGATCGTCTCGAGATCAGGGTCCGCGGGGATCTCGATCACCTGCAAGTGGTGGGAGGAGATGCTCCCAGCAACCGTGACAACCTGGTGATGAAAGCGCTCGATCAGGCTCGTACCACCAGGTCGATCCCACCCCTCGAGATCATCCTGGAAAAGGTGATCCCATCGCGGGCAGGGCTGGGCGGAGGGAGCAGCGATGGCGCGGCGATGCTGGTGCTTCTCGATACGCTGTTCAGTGCCCCGGGCGGGGGCTCTGAAGTGGTCGCCCAGGCTGCGAATCTCGGCTCCGATGTGCCCTTTTTTCTGGGCTCGGGAGCGGCACTGGCGAGGGGGCGGGGAGAGCGTTTGAGCCCCGCACCGGAACCACTTCTGGGAGGAGATCGGGCCCATTTCAATCTGCTTCTCCCCGACATCGGTGTCGACACCGCCACTGCTTACGCATCTCTGAGTGACTACTTGACTTCCGCCGATTCCCATCGCAATTTCCAGGTGTGCGATTTCATCGAGAAGTCTGCTTGGACTGGATCGATGTACAATCGGCTTCTCGATGGGGTTCGGCAGATCGAGCCCTCTCTCGATGAGATCGCCATTCTTCTGAACCGGGTATTCCCTGGTCGCTGGACGATGACAGGCAGTGGGTCTTGCTTCGTCGTGGCCGCACCCGATCAGTCGATGGCGAGACGGGATGCGGCTCTTCTGCGAGCAAATTTGGATGAGTTGGGGAAGGGTTCCTCAGGACTCTGTCCGCTGGAAATCCTGGAAGTCCCTCTGTGGAACGGCCCCGCAGATGGATCAGGTGAGTAGTTCATCTCCTCGAGTGTTACGTATCGAGGGCTGAACAGGGCCGACAGCGAGTAGGCCACGGCGGCAGGCGAGAGAAGAGTTCTTCTATCGAACAGAATGGTGCGACGGAAGTGGAGCGTTGCGATGGACATCACTGAAGTTCGGATCAGTCCAGTTGGAGGCCGGGACGACAAGTTACGTGCATTTTGTAGCGTGACCTTTGACGACTGCTTCGTCGTCAGGGACATCCGTCTCATCGAGGGGAACAAGGGTCTCTTCATCGCAATGCCGAGCCGCAAGTTGACGATTCGCTGTCCCCGCTGCCATTTCAAGAACGCCGTCCGAAGCCAGTACTGCAATGAGTGTGGAAATTCGATCCCCCGTGCCCTTTCCGATGACGTCGAGCAAGGTCGGACCAAGCTCCATGCCGACATCGCCCATCCCATCCTCACTTCCTTCCGTGAAGAGATTCAGGATCGGGTTCTCGATGCCTATGAAGAGCATCATGACGAGGCGAGTGAGCACAGATCTTCGCGCAGGGAAGCGGTTCCCGTGGGAGCGGAGGAGGAAGAGGAATCTCCACCTTCGAACCAGTACAGGGCGCGTGGGCCGGCAGAGGAGCCAGACGAGGTCTCGTCGATCCCAGCAGCGGAAGAAGCGGAAGCGACGGGAACAGATTCCGCGGAAGCGGATTTTCTGGGCAAGAACCAGGCTGATCCGGATGACGGAGCATTTGAGGAAGAAGAGGAAGAATCGGTGGACATGCCACCTCCCGATGACAATTTCAGTTCGGGTCTCTTCTAGGGGTACTGAGAACTTCACGGACATACATCGAGCCTCCACTTACATCGAGGGCTCCGGGGATTTGGTCGGGGAAAACAGAATATGCGGGGTCGTTCAGTTCAGAGGCTAGCGTCAGCGAGCGAGATGGATCTTGTCGAAGATCATCCTCCACTCCAGTCCGTCTGTAATTCCAACTCGATGTCAGGTCTGCTTCAGAATCGTGCTCCTCGGAGATCTGCCATCATCCACATCTGTTCGGTGCTGGTGAGCCTGTTCCTGCTGGTCCCATCCACCGCGGTGGCGCAGGAGGCTACCCCCGAAGCTGCCCTGGTTGGTGAGGGGGATGGGAACACCCTTTCACAGGATGTCGATCCCCAGCAGGATCCGGATGATCCGCCGGCGAAGCCACACCCTGATGAACAGTTGCGGTTGGACGTCAATCGCTACTTCAACTCCAGTGATTCCGCCGACTGGGTCCGTGCTTTGACACTGCTCGGGGCACGTATCGATACGGGTGCCCCTCCGCAGTGGAGCGGTCCTCTGCTTCTCGATCTTCTCACCGAGAGAGCGGAGCAGTTCCCGCAGCGGACCCGCATCATCTTGCAGGACCGACTGATGCGACGCAGCGTGACCGGGATCCCGGTCCTGCTGGTGCTGCTGCGCCTCGATCGCAACTGGCCCTTCCTCGCCGAGGTGGAGGAGAACTTCCGTACCTGGTCCTCCGACGACGAGATCCGCGCGCGCCTGCTCACCGATCTGTCCGCCGAGAAGGATCCGCTACTGATCTCCAGGCTGCTTCCGATCCTGGCGGAGCGCGATCCACGGGGCACCATCGATGTGGCGGTGGGACGCCTCTCTTCCGAGCAGGAGGTCGCTTCCGATGCGCTGATGGAGGCACTGTCCGGATTCCTGGAACAGCAACTGACCCGTCCGCAATGGATCCGCTGGTGGGGTGAGAATCGAGACAAACCGATCCTGACCGGCATCCTGGAGCGCAAGGAGATCTCCTCCCTCACCCAGCAACTGCGGATCTGGGAGCGAGCCAATCGCCTGCTCCGAGAGATTCCGCCGCTGCGCTTCCGGGCATGGCTCCTCGAATCCCTCGCAGATTCGGAACCGTTCACCTTGCGACGGGCGACCCTCGAGGAGAGCAGTAGATTCGCCAGGGAGATGCAGGCGGAAGGGGTGGAGTTGACGATGCAGGAGCAAGACGATCTGCTCGCACCGTTACGAATCCGTTGCGTCGAACTGGTTTCCGTCCTCGATGACAGTTCGGGAAGCGGGTCCCGTAGCGAGAGGCAAGAACTGGCCATCGGAGCGTTGGGGGTTCTCTCACAGATGATCATCTTCCGTGAGGATGAATCGCTGGTGAGATTGCTGCAGCGAAGGATCAGCACCCTCGTGCCGGGCCTTTCCAATGGAGATCGTCGAGTGGCCCGGGAGTCGCTGAAGATGGCCACTGCACTTCGTGCCCCCGTCGCCATCTCCATCGACGGTGCCATCGACAGATTCATGCCGGTGCTGGGATCGGAAGCGGATGTTCCGGAACTGAAGCGATTGATCGCCGCATCGCGCGCGGTGGGAAGCACCATTCGAACGGTAGAGTTGTTGAAGTCCCTCTCCTTGACGGTGCCGGAACTACAGGAGGATATCCTGGAAGCGATGGTGTTCGGAGAAGTCCCCGCCGCCGGGGTTCCGCTGGTACTGGATTACTACGGAGATCTTCTCGACTCCTCTTCCGATGCAAACATCCGAGCCCTTGCCATCAACGGGATCGGGCGTCTCGGTGTGGAGGAGGCGATTCCGCTACTGATTCCACTGGTCCTCAAGGGGGAGAGTGGAGCCGAAATGGAGCGCCGCTCTGCCTTGCAGATGATCCGCACCATCGGTGGCATCGGTGCTCTCGATGGCATGATCGAGATCCTCGGCCAGATGCCGGGATCGGATGGCCTGTACCAGGCGTGCCTTACCGAAGCGCAACAGGTCGCTTCCTCCGATGCCTCCCTCGGTTTCCTCTCGAAATTGCTGCTCGACGATGAGCAGCAGCAACGCCCCTGGTTCCACCGATTGATCGCCATGGATGAGGTGGTGGGGATGCTCAAGGCGGAACTTCAGCCCACCGATCTACGGACCAGGATCCCTGGTCGATTCGAGCAGTGGATTCGATTGCAGCGGTTACGCTTTCAGGTGCAGGTTGAGACGCTGGAAAAGGGCGGAGTGCTCGAGCCTGGAACTCGCAGGGAACAGCTACTGACCGAGGTACAGAGGACGATCCTGCTCTTCGGCGACCAACCGATGCCGGTCTCCATCGAGGGGATCGGTCGACAGATCCGTGGGGTGGAGGCGGAGATCCAGGGCATCTCTGCCGTGGAACTCGCCCTGGATGAGGATACGGATGAGGTCATCCAGACCTTCACCGAGCACCTCGATCAGATTGCCAGGTTCTCCGGAGATGACTCGGGGGATCTTCGCATCTTCTCGATAAACCCCTGGAACTGGCTTCTGGGCCTTCTCGAGGGGAGGCCTGCCCGGCCCGGTGATCTGGATCTGGTTCGTGCGATGAGAACACTAGCGGAGGGCCGCTTTACACGGGACGATGTAAGAGAACGCCTCGATCGACTCGAGGCACGAGTGGATGTACCAGAAAAGGAACGATCCCCGGCTCCACCCCCTTCCGATTCCCCGGAGGAGGCTGACGGCAGGGGCTAGCCCTTGACCGGAGGCCGCCTTGAGCGGGTCATTTATCGAATCACTGAAAACCTCTATCGGTAGGGGATCCCACGAGGAATCTCAGCATCTGGCGGTGGCGATCGCTGCCCCGCAGGAGGGCCCGAGGATCCAGTTCGGTCATGAGGATCCTGGAACCTACATGAGATCGGTGGCGAAGCCGTTCCAGGCGCTGGCGATGCTCCGTGAGGGGATCGCAGAGACCTTCTCGTTGACCCCGAGAGAACTGGCAGTGATCTGCTCCAGCCATGCAGGAGAAGAGAGCCACCGCCATCTGGTCCGCGGCATCCTCTCCAGGGGAGGCCTCTCTCGATCCCATCTCGACTGCGGAATCCACCCTCCTTTCTCTCGCACTGCACGACATCGGATGCTCGCCAGCGGTGAACTGCCCGATGAGACCTGTAGCAACTGTTCAGGAAAGCACTCGGCAATGCTTCTGACCTGTGTCGCCCGCGGCTATCCGGTCGAGGGGTACCTCGACCCGGCTCATCCGCTACAGAAATCGATCCGGGCGGTACTGGAACTGTTCTCGGGGGAGTCGCTGGATGAAACGCGCGTCGGAATCGATGGCTGCGGTGCGCCGACCTACTTCATGCCGCTGGCATCGATCGCTCGTGCCTTTCAACGCCTTCACGATGCGGAGTTCTTGCAAAGTTGTGGACTCGGTGAACGAGTTACCCAGATTCACGATGCCATCGACAGTCATCCGAAAGCGTTCAGTGGTGAGGGGCGTCTGCCACTGAGGTGGAGTCGATTCTTCCGCGGCAGGATGCGTGCCAAGGAGGGCGCGGAAGGTGTCATGTCGATCTGGGGTGCCCAGGGATCGCTCGTCGTCAAAGCCATCGATGGAGATGATCGTGGTCTGATTCACACCATCCCGAAGTTGCTTCACCAGCTACACTGGATCGACGAGGCGACACTCGAGCAGTGGAATTCAGATCAGCCTGCGCTGGTGAGAAATGTCGCCGGAAGAATTGTTGGCAAGATCCGCGTCGAGGTTCCCGAGCCGGTGATCGTGTCACAGGACTACATCTCGCGGGAACGACCGGGGAGTGGTGTTTCGAGGTACAACTTCTGACACGGTGGGCACAGGTCAAAATTGAACTCGCGGTGGACCTGATCCTGAGCCTCTTTTTCAGAGAGATGTTCGACCTTTTTGAGAAGATCGGCCCACTCTCCCTCCCCCGACCGTTTCAGATCCTCCCGAGAGATTTCCATCGGATCGTAGGCCGCCTGGACGACGATCTTGACGGTGTAGCGGACCTCCTCGTCGATGAGAAGACTCTTGCTGCAGCGATCGCACGAGATTCCATCCACCGATCTACCCCTTTTCGTGCTGGCAGCATGACGGATGTTTGGTAGCGCGTCGAGATCCGAGCAATCCTTCGAAAAGGATGAGCGACACGATCTTGTAGCCCGCCCGAATCGAACCGATGAGGGTGCCAGAGATCTTCGATCGTCCGATGCGCCGCCGGTAGGGTACCGGGATCTCGTGGACCGGCCAGCCCCGCCGTGCTGCCTTGATCTGCATCTCCACCGTCCAGCCGAAATCGGGATCCTGCATCTGCAGCGCACTCAGCTGGTCGCGCCGGATCGCTCGGAAGGGGCCCAGGTCACGGTAGCGGACCCCGAAGAGCCAGCGGATCAGGGTGGTGGCGATGGCGTTTCCGATCCGTTGCTGCACGGTCAACGCTCCCCGTTCTCGATCCCCATCGACGCGGCTCCCCAGCACCAGAGGCGTCTCCCCTCGCACGATGGGATCGATCAGTCGTGGCAGTTGAGATGGATCGTCGGAGGCATCCCCATCGAGAAAGACGATGATCTGTCGATCATCAGAGGAATCGAACGGTTCCTCACCATCGAGTGCATCGATGTCTGCCAGGGCAGCGAGGCATGCGGAGCCGTATCCTCGCCGGGGGGCATCGACGACCCGAGCTCCATGCAGTCGGGCGATCTGTGCGGTGCGGTCGACGGAGCCGTTGTCGCCAACATGAATCGAATCGACCCAGCGGGATGGAATCGAATCGAGAACGGTACCGATGGCCTGCTCCTCATCGAGGGCAGGGATCACCACCCGCACCTTCCAGGAGGGAACCTCCTGGGGGCTCAAAGATCGAGTTCCGGAATCTCCCGGACGCAGCGAATCAGCGGTAGCAGGTGCTCGATGAAATCCTCGAGGCGCTGCAGGGGCAGGGCGTTGGGCCCATCGCAGAGTGCGTTATCCGGATCGGGGTGAACTTCCAGGAAGAAACCGTCCGCTCCGGCAGCGGCTGCTGCCCTGGCCAGAACCGGAATGAAGTGTCGCTCACCACCGGAAACTCCTTCCGGTCCGCCGGGGGTCTGCACGCTGTGGGTGGCATCGAAGATCAATGCAGCGCCGGTTGCCTGGCTCTGGGGGATGGCCCTGAAGTCGTTGACGAGACGGTGATATCCGAAGGAGGATCCTCGCTCGGTGACCCATACATCGGAGGCACCTGCATCTTGCAGAACCTTGACGCGTGCGGCGATGTCCCACGGCGACAGGAACTGTCCCTTCTTCAGATTGATCACCTTGCCGGTGGCGGCAGCGACCTCCAGCAGCGAGTTCTGACGGCACAGGAACGCCGGGATCTGGATCACATCCACCACCTCGCCAGCGATTCGCGCCTGTTCCTCGCTGTGAACATCGGTGGTCAGGGGGAGACCGGTCTCCTGAGCGATTCTGGCCAGGGTCTCGAGTCCCTTTTCGATCCCGGGACCACGAAAGGAGGAGGAGCTCGATCGATTCGCCTTCTCGTAGCTGGCCTTGTAGATCACTGACAGGTTGCGGGCATCGGCGACGCTGGCGATGGTCTGGGCGACCTCCATGGCGAATCCAGCATCCTCGATCACATCCGGTCCGAGGATCCAGACCGGTGCATCGACGGTACCTTCTGCCACGGAGAAGTGATCCCGGAGAAGTTGCACGACTACCACCCTTCCGTGGTCTGACCTGAGGAACTTCTCAGGTCGTCAGATCGTAGGATATCCGTCAGGGGAGCCTGCATCCAAGCAAGGCGTGTCGCACCCCCGATTCTGTCATGATAAGATTTTGCCGCAGGAGGGCCAGATGTCCGAAAAGCCGTCGATATTGCTGTACAGCGCCACCTGGTGCCCCGATTGCACCAGGGCGATTCGTTTCCTCGAGGAGCACTCCATCTCGTTCCAGAAGGTCGATATCTCCGAGGATCCGCAGGCAGCCCAACTTCTCGAGGAGAAGACGGGCAAGCGGGGGATCCCGTTCCTGGTGGCGGGGGATCAGTGGGTTCGAGCGTACACCCCAGGTGGGGGTCCCTTCCCCGCCGATGAAATTCTAGAAGCGGTTCGCTCCTACCAGGAGAACTGAGCCGATGAGGAGCCCGTCGATGCACAGGTTGTTCGCCCTCTTCTCGCTGATTCTGTTGCTCAGCGCGTTGCCGATCGTGACCGGCACCTCGACGCTGTTCAGTCAGGATCCCTTCGATTTTGATGCGATCGGCTTCGATGACGATGCTCCCGTTACTTTTTCCGCCGAGGAGGTGAAGGGAGCAACCGCAGGTTCCGATGTGGTGGTCAAACTGGTCGCCACCATCGAACGAGGGTGGCACATCTTCTCCTTCGACAGCGATCCGGAACTGGGGATTCCCACATCGGTGGTGCTGGTCGGCGCAGGAGATCTCCAGGCTCTCG
>CAYPPQ010000039.1:17446-25534 GCA_964412635.1 uncultured Planctomycetia bacterium
CTGGGGATTCCCACATCGGTGGTGCTGGTCGGCGCAGGAGATCTCCAGGCTCTCGAGCCGATTCGCGAGCCGAAACCCCACGAGCGTGAGGATCCTCTCGCCGGTGGTTCCATCCTCGAACATGTCGGTCGTGCCCAGTTCGAGATTCCTCTCAAGGTTCCCGCCGATGCGAAAGAGGGTCCGAGGAAGATCCTCATCGACATCACCTACCAGGCGTGTGACGCCAAGCAATGCCTCGCGCCCACCGTCGCCACGGTGGAAACCACCGTCACCGTCGGAGCGACAGTGGAGGAGCCACAACAACCTGCGGTGAAGACGCTGGTGGTTGCCACTGCTGCGGCAGGCTCTCCGGTGAAGTGGACGGCAACCGGAGTGTCGGAGATCGAGGCGGGGCAGACTGTCGAGGTGGAGATCGTGGCTGCCATCGAACGTGGCTGGCACATCTATGGCGTCGATCTCGATCCGCAAGTGTCGGGGGATCCCACCACCTTCTCGGTACCGCAGGAGCACCCCTTCTCCATCGGCAAGGTCGTGGAAGTGACTCCCGCCAGGCCGAGGAATGACCCTGTCGCCGGGGGCCTGATCGTCGAGCACATTCGCAAGGCGGTGTTCCGCCTGCCCGTGACGATCCCGGCGACGATCCCCGAAGGGGTCGATCGTCTCCCGGTGACGGTGGCGTACAACGTGTGTGATGCGCAGATCTGTCTTCCCCCGGAGCGGGTGACGCTGGAGATTCCCCTGCTACAGGAATCGCTGTCGGTTTCCGTCCCCACGGTGCAACAGGAAGCGGTCGAGGTCTCGCCGATGCAGGTGGTGGACGATGGGGACCTCCGCATCGAGGCGGGATTCACCGCCCTCAAGGTGCGGGCAGGGGATCCGATCGGCTTCTCGCTGGAGGGATCGGTGCAGGAGGGGATGAGAATCCCCGCCATCCGCAAAGATACCCGTGGTGCCGCCGAGCAAGCGGGACTGCTCGGGATCATCGTACTCTCCTTCGGCGGCGCACTGGTGGCACTGCTGACCCCCTGTGTCTATCCGATGATCCCCATCACCGTCAGCGTCTTCACCAAGCAGGCCCACGAGAGTCGTTCACGGGTGCTGTGGTTGGCGGGATTGTTCGGCGGAGGGATCGTCGCATCGTTCACGGCACTGGGCTTCCTCCTGTCCGCCTTGCTGGGGGAAGAGGGGGCCAACTTCATGGCCACCAACGGATACGTGAATCTGGCCATCGGACTGCTCTTCGTCATCTTCGGTTTCAGCCTCTTCGGCTACTACGACATCCAGTTGCCGGCGTGGCTGCGCAACCGGGTCGGTGGTGGCGGAGGTGGCGGAGCCGCCAGCGTGCTGGTGATGGGACTCGTCTTCAGCGTCACCACCTTCACCTGTGTCGGTCCCATCGTCGCCTTCCTGCTGGCACTGGCAGCGGGGGAGGGCCCCGGCTTTGCTGCTGTGGGAATGCTGGCATTCAGCACCACCCTGGCGATTCCCTTCGTGTTGCTGGCTCTCTTCCCCAAGGCGTTGACCGGGTTGCCACGCTCCGGTGGTTGGCTGTCGACGGTGAAGGTGATCCTCGGATTCATCGAACTGCTGGCGGCGTGGAAGTTCTTCAGTGCTGTGGCCACCTACTGGAAGTTCGGAGAAGTGGTCAACCGCGAGGTGATCATGGCGATCTGGGGTCTGACGCTGGTCGCGCTGGCCCTGAACCTCATCGGTAAATTACGATTCCCACACGATTCCCCGGTCAAGTCGATCTCCTTCGGCCGTGGATTTCTGCTGGCACTGACGGTCACCAGCGCATTCAGTTGTTTCTATGCCACCACCGGCTGGCGTCTCAACGAGAACCTGGAGGCGCAGCTGCTGGTCCCGAGTATTCATGCAAAACAACACCTTCCGTGGACGATTCTGGATCGGGATCATCCTCTGGACTTCCGCGAGCAACTCGCTTCGCTGAAAGAAAAAGCGGCGGAGGATAGCGCTACTGCGAGGCCGATCTTCCTCAACTTCACCGGCCACACCTGACAGAACTGCAGGCTGATGGAAAATGGAATTTTCCTGGAGCCGGAAGTCGAGCAGTTGCTCGGCCAGTTCGAACTACTCGAGATCTACAGTGACGATGCCACCAGTGAGGTGGAGGAGAAGTACCGTGCGCACCAGATCGAGTACTCTGGCTATTATGCCAACCCCACCTACATCGTGCTGGACAGCGCTGACCATCTGGAAGTGGCGAGGGGATCGTTCACCAACAGTTCCACGGAGTTCGCCGACTTCCTGAAGGAAGGACTCCTCGATCGCCCCGCCTTCGAGAGTCGTATCCAGCTCGATGGGCTCACCTTCGAGGAAGCGGGCGATGAGGTGGAGGTTCTGTCCCGGATCAAACCGTGGTCCTTCGGTGGCCAGATCGATGGCCGCTACCGCGAGGATGAGGTGAAGGAACTCGGTTCGACCTTCCAGGCCTCTACCACCTTCCGCGTCGGTGAGGAACTGGAGGCGGGGGAGTACTTCATCCGTCTCCGTTTCGTCGGCGGCCTGTACCGGGGAGACGAGCGGATTCGAACCTTCTCCCTCCCCCTCAAGCTGAAACTGCAGGTCGAGGCACCACCGGAGATCTGATCGCTGGACTTCGGGGTGCCGATCGATCGGGGTAGATTCGCATCGACCCGCATCGTCTCGCATCGACCCGCATCGTCTCGCATCGTCTCGCATCGTCTCGCATCGTCCTCACATCCTGTCCGTAGTCGGTCGCCGTGAGCGTCCGCTCGATGGAAATCCCTCTCCAGCTGCCGACACTAACGGCGGCGAGACGTACCGAGAGGAGTGCAGATGCGAGAGTTGGAGACCGATGGAGAGGGTTGTCGGGGGAGCGAGCGACATCCACGAAACAGAAGGTGGCCGTGGCGACGGATGACGACGCTACTGCTCCTGGGAGGGGCACTGCTGGTCGGTGTCTCGACGCGGGAGATGGTGCATGGCCAGGCAGGTGGCGGCGGAGTCCCGGCGAATCTCGGTTGCGAGGCAGAGTGTCCCGGGGTCGGAACCGATGTGAGAGGGATGCGCCAGACTCTCTCTCCGGTGTCGAATTCCTGTGAAGGAACGGCGCTGCAACTGTTGCTCGATCAACTCGACATCGAGGTGGAACTGCCAGCGGATTCGTGTCCCGCCTGGGTTGTCATCGAGCCGGAGCGGCGATTACCGACACAGATTGATGGTTGCTGTCTGATCTCCCGGGAGGATCTCCCGGTGTTTCAGCAAAAGATGAGGTGTCGCTGCACCCGTCGTTTCCTCGTCTGCTGGGATCAGGATTGCCTCCCCGATGGAGAAGCGGTGCAGTTGACGTCGGTGGCCAGCTGGGTCGCTTCCCCCTGCGCCGGCGGTCAGGGCAACCTGCCCTGCAATCGGGGGAGGTAACATGACGATGGAAAAGGTACATCGTGAGAGAGTGTCGTGGCGCTCCATCGTGCGCTGGAGGTGGCTGCTGCCACTGTTCCTGGTGGCGATGCTGCTGAGTGGTCTACTGCTGAGTGGGCTGCTGTTGAAGCGATGGTCATCTTCCCCGGAGGTGTTGACTGAGGGTGGTTCGACCACCGCTGAGCACGGCGAAGGGGCGACCGACCGATCCGCGACCGCGAGGCCGATGGCCGCAGCGCTGCTCTTCCCTCCCGACCCGTCTCCGGTGGTGGCGCCGACTCCATCCGGCGACGGGGAAGCGGTGATCGAACCGTGGCGACCGCCCCTCGATGCTCTGGTGGCGGCGGGCTACAGCGGTCACGACCCATCGAAGGCCATCATCGAGCTACTCACGGCGCAGCCGGGGATGGGCGATCTTCTTCTGACGCTGCTCCTCGAATCGACAGCGGCTCAGGATGAGCAGGATGCACTGACCGTGGCTCTGGCCAGTGCATTGAACCCGCGATTGTCGGCGGCCTCCGGCACCGACGTGGCGTTACCTGCGCAGTTGCAGTCGCTGTGGGTCGATCGAGACGGCACGCTGATGCTGATGGCGGAGTTGTACATCGTCGGTGAGGAGCGCGCCCGTTACTTTCCCCGCTTGCTGGCAGGGGAGGGGATTCTCACGCCGTGGCACGCCATCGACCTGGCCGCATTGATGGAGCCGGGCTATTTCCGCGAGCCACTGGTCCCGGTGCAACGACAGCGCTGGTTACAACTGCTGGAACTGTGCCTCGATGAGACCAGTGCCGAGGCAGTGGCGGTGGCAGCGGCCTGGACCGACTCTCCATTTCCTCCCCTGAGAGAGATCGCCTTGCAGACCACGGTCGCTTCCATGGCAGATCGGCCCCATGTGGCATGGGATCGGATCGGGCAGGCACCACAGCAGCATCGGATGGCGATGGTGGAATCGGTGTGGGAACAGATCGACTCGCAACGCTTCGTCGAGTGGCTCGATCTCTCGGCGGATCTGATGCTGGCGCAGGAGTACAGGGGAACCGCACTGCTCGGTGGATTCTCCCGGGTTCCTCAGCTCGACCTGCAGGATCTGATCTACTCCCGTGGAGATGAGGCGGATTCGGAGGCGTTTCGAAATCTCGTCATCGACGCCAGTCGGGGTGCGCTCGGTGTCGACGACACCTTTCCTCGGCGGTGGAGAGGTGCGCTGGAATGGATCGCAGTTTCCGACCCTGCCCGGTCGGTGCGGGCGCACGCCCTGCGAGTCTGTGCCCTCAGCTGGCCGGTGGACGATGAGGTGCAGTTTGAAAACCTGATCCAGCGCAGTGATGTCGACCTGCGTAGCGCACAGATCGCAGCATCAATCCTCGATGCGCGGGGATCGACGGGTTGGAGTCACGGTGACTGAGAGTAGGACCAATCAAGCTGCTGAGATCTCTCGCTGGAACTGCCGGTCACCGGTCATTCGCTTTCGCGCGGCCTCTTGGTCACATTCACGTAGTAGAGGTCGGTCGCCACCGCGAAGCGCTCCTGACCCAGCTCCGTCGCCAGCGTCTGCCACTCGGTGGTGGGGGAGATCTGCTGCCAGGCATCTTTATCTCCGACTCGGATCGGCATGTCGAAACCGGCTACGTCCGTCTTCCAGCGGTAGGAAACACTTTTCTTGGCGTCATCGAAAACCAGCTCGAGAAGCGGCAGATTCGCATGGCGCAGGTACTGATCGAACACCGGTTGGAGGTCGATCCCGAATCGCTTGTTGAACAGTTTCAGGATGTCTTCGGTCTCGATGCTCTGGTACTTGAAGGTGTCGTAGACCTCGCGCACCAGCGCCCACCACCTGTCATCGTCTCTCAGTACGTTGCGCAGGGTGTGGAGAAACAACGCACCCTTGAAGTACTGATCCCCCGGAGGTTCTCGATGGGTGCCCTTTTGCGTGATGATCGGTCGCTTGTTGGAAACCTTTCCCTGATACCCGTTGGTGTACTTCAGGGCGTCGGAGTACCCGAACAGCTTCTCGACGTACATGCACTCGAGGTATGTGGTCCACCCCTCGTGAATCCACATGTCGCACACGTCGGCAGCGGTAACCGCGTTGCCGAACCACTCGTGACCACTTTCGTGAATGATGATGAAGTCGAACTTCAAACTGACGCCGACGCCGGTCCAGTCGTTGCCGAGGTATCCATTGGTGAAACGGTTGCCGTAGGTCACGGCGGACTGGTGTTCCATCCCCGAATAGGGGACCTGTATCAGCTTGTAGCCATCCTTGATGAAGGGGTACTCGCCGAAGTAGTGCAGGAACGCCTCCATCATCGGCTTTGCCTGGGCGAATTGCTTCCTGGCTTTCTCGAGGTCTTCCGGCAAGGCGTAGTAGTCGAGGGTCAACTCGCCGAGTTGATCAGAAAAGTGCTCGTAGGCGGCAACGTTGATGGAAACGTTGTAGGAGTTGATCGGATAATGGACGCGCCACTTCCAGCGCGTGAATCCGTCCCCCAGATCTTCCTTGCCGATGAACCGACCATTGGAAACATCGGTCAATCCGTTGGGGACTGCCACGCTGATGTCCATACTCTCGACCTCGTCACGCCACTGGTCCTTACAGGGCCACCAGTAACTGGAGCCGGGTCCTTCGCATGCCGTATAAATCCACGGGCGACCGGCCGGATCCTCATCGAAACTGATGCCGCCGAAACGACTGCTGCTCTTCGGGGCACCCGAGTAATGGAAGTCGAGACTGTATTGTTCTCCCGCTTTGAATCCATCGGGATTGTCGACGAAGACCGCGTTGAACTCGCGCTCGAAGGGAAGTTCCCTGGAATCGAGCACGATCTTGTCGACGCTGAGTTCACTGTTCAGGTCGAGCTGGATACGGTTGTCGTCGGACAGCATTCGAAAACCGATGGTGACCTTGCCACCAATCGTCTTGGTCTCGGGCGACACGCGGATATCGAGGTGGTAATAGGTGAGATCGTTGTTGGCGCGATAGCGTCCGTACTCACCTCGCAACTGCCGCTTGCGTAGTTGCGCTTCCGATTCTGGATCCTGGACCCCGGACAGTGGTTCCGACGCAGCACTGGCTGCGACTCCCATCTCTGGAGACGCACAGAGCAACGTCAGCGCAAGTAGGATCGAGTTCATCGGGTTCCCTTCCTCCGAGGGGTTATTTCAGTCGAAGTCCACAGTCGCTGCAGGTCTCCGATTCACCCGCGATGGTTCCGCAGGCGGGACAGGCATCTTCGGAGGTGTTGTCGTCCGATGCGTCTGTCGTCGATTCCCACTCCCGTGCCGCCTTCTCCTGCAATAATGCCATTGCAGCCGGTGCATCTTCCTTCGCGACCGCGAGGATCAACTTGGTTCCTCAGCCACCCGGTACCGGAGTGACCCGGGGAGAGACCCCGGTAGATTCCAGCAATCGGGCCGCTTCCTTGATGCCGTCGAGAGGTGCCTGGAGGAGTGTGACCCAGTTGTCGTCGTTATCGTCGTCCATCAGGAGAGTACCTTCTTCTTCTTGCCCAGTTTGCGCAGCACGGCGAGGTTCTTGCTGTCCATGTCATCTTCCTTGGCGGTTTCCAGCATCTTGGGAATTCCACCGAAGCGATCGTCGTTGATCAGCAGCTCGAATCCCAGCTTGCCGATCAGGCCATCTCCGATGTGCATGTGGCGGTCGAGGTGGCTGCCGAGGTCTCCCTTGCTGTCATTGAGATGCAGTGCGAAGACTCTTGCTGCGCCGATGGTCCTGTCGAGTTGCTTCATCGTGTGCTGGTATCCGTCCGCATCTCGAAGTTCGTACCCGGCGGCAAACATGTGACAGCTATCGAGGCAGGTTCCGGTTCGATCGGGCTCATCGATGGCAGCCAACAGGTCACGGAGTTCCTCGAAGGATCGACCCATCGTCGTTCCACCACCGGCGGTATTCTCGAGCAGCACTCGCGTCTTGACCTGTGGGACCCTGCGGAAGCACTCCTGCATTCCAGAAGCGATTCGCTCTATGGCGGCGTCGACTCCGCTCCCCACATGAGCTCCGGGATGCATCACCAGGAAGTCGAGCCCGAGCATCTCGGCACGCTGAAGTTCATCGGTGAAAGCATCGATGGACTTCTGAAACAGTTCTTCCTTGGGAGATGCGAGGTTGATCAGGTAGGAATCGTGACTGGTAACCGGATGAGATCCCCACTCCGCCACCGCTTCACGAAAGCGAACAGCTTCCTTCTCCTCGATCGGTCTCTGGATCCAGCGGCTGGCATTCTTGGTGAAGATTTGCAGCGAGCGAAGCTTCAACTGCATCGCTTCCGCAACCGCCTTCCAGCTGCCACCGGAGACGGACAGGTGGCTACCCAGGCACAGGCGATCGGCTTCGTCTTCGAAGGTCTTGCGAACAATTCGCTTCCCCGGTGCAGCGGGACTCATCGTGCTCCTCGTTTCCTTCAGTCAGCGATCAATTGATCGAGCTGGTCGACCCACAGGTCAGGTTCCGGTGGAGATGCAGTGCCGTAGCCACCGCGTCGTCCGATGGTGCGAACTCCCGCAGCGATTCCCGTCGAAAAATCGACGGCAGAATCACCCACCATGGCAGCATCCCGTGGGGCACATCGTAATCGCTCGAGGATCCCGAGCAATCCGCTCGGATCCGGTTTTGGTATCCCGACGTCCTCGGGAGAGACCACATCTGCCCAGGGCCCGTGTAGA
>CAYPPQ010000040.1:0-5684 GCA_964412635.1 uncultured Planctomycetia bacterium
CGATCGTTTCCCCCTGGGTGCGACATTCCTTGCGACGTTTCTCGGCAGCGATCTTCTCCTGGCGACAAACTTCCAGCTGCCGATCATGATCGACCCTGGATCTGGCGATCTCTTCCAGTTCCTGCCTGAGGGTTTTCTCTTCTACCCCGAGATCCTCGACCTGAGACCGGTAACCCTCGCAACGCTTCTCGTCCGCCACGATCTCCCTGGAGATCCGCTCACGCTGCAGTCGCCGCTGCTCGACCTCATCGGCAAGTCGGCGCTGCTCTCGCCAGTCCGATGCGATTCGCTCCTGCTCCCGGGTCGCCGTCAATCTGAGACCCTGGAGTTCGGAATCGAGCTGCGCCAGTTGCTCGTCGAGAGGAGCGATTCGAAGTTCCTCCCCTGCCAGTTCTTTCCTCAGTTCCTCCCGCTCGATGGAGAGTCGATCGAGATCGGAACCGGCTGATTTCTTGAGCACGACCATCTCGTTGTAGTGATCATGAGCTTGCTGCAGATCCTTGCGAAGAATCGCACGTCGATCCTCGATCCTTCGTGAAGATTCGAGCGCCTTGTCCTTTTCCCGGCGAGCATGGTCCGCCTCGATGCGGGCTCTACCAGCTTCTTGCTCCAGTCGCTGGATCTCACCTCGTCGTGCCGAGATCGATTCCTCGAGTGCCAGTTCTTGACCCGTCACTTCTTCGAGACGAGATCGGATCTCCTCCATCGAATCGCGCAATCGGTTCATCTCGACGCGTCTGGAGACGAGACCCACCTTGGTGGAAGCGGGGATCCTCACCGCACCCCACGATTCGATGACGGTTCCATCGTGAGTGACGATGCAATATCCCGGGGCCTTGCGGTGCAACTCGAGGGCAGAATCCAGATCGGTTTCCACCAGGACTTCTCCCAGGAGAGCATCGACGATGGGGCGACAGATCGATTCGCATTGCACCCGAGCAGCGAGAGTCGTCGCCCCGGCGGGCAATATCGGCTTCTCCCTGTTCTCGAGCAGATTCTCCATCGACACGATCGAGATCGACTCCCCATCGAGGATATCCGTGAGGGCGCGGATCCGGTTGTCGAGAGGAGTTCTTCCCTGAAGAACCACCGTCTCGAGAACCCTTCCCAGCACCGCATCCACCATCCTTGCAGAGTCGGCATCGGCCTCGATCAACCTCGCCAGCAGGCCGCGGATATCGCGGGCGGCAGGTGCGGTCGAGTTGAGTAACTTGCGCGTCCCCTTGCCGAGGCCTTCCAGATTGTCTTCCAGTTCTGCGAGGAACCGTAAACGCCCCTCACGGCTCTCGTTGTCGGAACGGAGTGCCGCCAGGTGACCTCGAGCCTTGTCGAGAACCGCTTCTCGCTTCTCCACCTCCTCGCGCAGACGATCTGCTGCGGAGTTCGCGGAGCGCTCCAGTTCCAGGGTCTCGATGATGTGGGCATCATGGCGACCGGTCGCCTCGCCAAGTTCGACCAGCTGATGGGAGAACTCGCTCTCCTCCAGCAATCGCCGCTCGCGAATGGTGTCCTGCGCTCTCAGATCTCCGGCCAATCCCACGACCGTGTTCTTCAGCCGGGTTTCCTCGAATACCAGTTCCAGATCACGGTCCTTGTGGGTCCGGATTCCGGAATCGAGCCGGTCTCGTTCCTCGAGAAGACGACCTTGTAGAGTTTCCTGATCGGCCAGGTCGATCCGACACTTCCGGAGCAGGACGATGGTGTTCCTCAGCCTCTCGCGGACTTCAACCCTTCGCTCCTGGTACTCGCGCTCCACCTCGAGCAATCGCTGGATTTCCTGTTCCCGACTCTCGTTTCTCTGGCTTGCTTGATTTTTCTGGTCATCGAGTTGACCACGACGAGCATCGATTCCCTCGATGGCAACGCGGCGTTCCGTCTCTCGACGGCTCGTGATGTCCAGCTTTCTGTGAGCGGCTTCGAGTCTCGCTCCGATCTCATCGATTTCAACCTCGATCGATCCCGCCAGATCCGCCAGCATCTCGCGCAGAGTATTTCGCCACTGAAGTCTGAAGGAGACTCGAGCCTCCTCCTCGCTCAGTTCGTCCACTTCGTGAGCGGCAATCACCGTGCTCACCATGCGGACTCGATCTCGATCCTCGATGTACTTGCGAGCCTTGCCCGCCTGCATCTTGAGGCTGCGAATCCGCCTTTCGATCTCCGATAACTGATCGGTAACCCTGGTCAGTTCCCGTTCTCCACGGGCAAGGCGACTCTCTGCCTCCGACCTCCGCTTGCGGAAACTGGAGATCCCTGCAGCCTCCTCGAAGATGCGTCTGCGCTCCTTGGAGTTGGAGTTGAGGAAGGCATCGACCTTTCCCTGGCCGATCACCGAGTACCCGTCAGAACCGACTCCGGTATCGGCGAAGATGGCCAGAACGTCCTTGAGACGGCATCTCTTGCGGTTGACCTGGTACTCGCTGGTACCGTCCCGCAGCAAGATCCGTCCGATCTCCACCTCGCTGGCATCGACCGGTAGAACTCGATCGTCGTTGGCAAAGAGAAGTCGTACTTCAGCCCGCGATAGAGCGGGTCGATTACGAGTGCCCTTGAAGATCACATCGAGCATCTCCGCCCCGCGGAGTCCCTTTGCTGATCTCTCCCCCAGCACCCAGCGGAAAGCGTCCACCACATTCGATTTTCCGCAGCCATTCGGACCGACCACGCCACTGGTCCCCTCATCGAACTCAAATTCGATGGGATCCGCGAAGGACTTGAAACCAGAGAGGAAGATTCGCTTGAGGTACACTGTTACCTTTCGACCCGGGAAACCCTAGGCCCGATCCACGGTGGAAGCCAGCAGTCTTGGTGAGATCGCCACATCTTGCAGTAATTCTTCGAGTCGATCCCAGCCGCCCCCACGGCGCCTGCTTATCTTTCTGATCATCTTTTTCAGGAGCTTCGCCGCCTTTTCCCGGGCGCTACTGTCGATCCCGATGACCGGGATACTGAGAGTCGACGAGGAACTCCTTTTCAGATATTCCACCGCCTCGTTCAACTGGGTTCTCTCGCTGGCGAGCCACAGCGGTTCCGATCGTTCCCGGGCAGCGATCCAATCACTGGCCCAGGGAATGAACTCACCATGCTCTGCGATGTGATCGAATGCCCTCATCCGGTGAACCATCGTTTTCAGTCCACTCGGATCTGAATACAGGTGGCCGGCCACGATGGAACTACTCCTCGAACCCTGCCAGCAGATCTCCGGAGGATGGGAACCCTGCAGGCAGCGGCCAAGCAGTGCCCGGGTCGAGGCCGGCACCGGTAGCGGTACCCGGATTTGCAGGGTGGTGGTGGTTGACTGCTCGCTGCATCTGAGGAGAAATCGTCGATGCTGCTCCAGATCGGCCTCTTCTGCGAAAAGGCACCCCGCCGCAGCGGTCGGCAGTGCCGGCACCTCCCACAGTAATTTCGGAGCCTGACCGAGCGTCTCCAGATACCCCCCGAGACGCGCTTGAAGCAGATCCCACCGCTGGTCCAGGTCGGCACAGGACACCCCGGCCAACCGATCCAGGGCACCGCCGATCACCAGCGTGTCGGACACCCAGGGGATCTCTCGGATGACGGCGTCCCCGATGTGCTGGAAAGCGGTATCCCTGCCGCACAGTGATTCGGTCTCGATTCTCCTGGAGAGAAACTGGAATGGAGCGGAGGGATTCAATCCATCATGAACAGGCCAGAGCATCGAGAGGTACGAGTTTGCGATGGCAAATTCGAACTCCGTCGGTCCACTGAACTGTGCCATCCGATCCGCGATCAACTTCACGGTGTCGTGTTGATCGACATCCCGAGAGGGCCAGCAGATCAAATCATCGATGGCGCTCAGGTGTTGCTGATGACCATGTCGTCTGCACACCAGGTAGATCTTTTCGATCAACTCGTGACTTTGCCAGTGAGTTGACGGATCTCCCAGTTCAGAGAGAACAGCCTCGACGATGGCGTCCTCGAACTCCTCGGCAGGACTCCGGGAGCCCGTGACGTCCGGTTCGAGAATAGTATCCAGGATATGGCGGATGCGCTGTCCAAGAATGACGGCGCTATCCTGAGAATCAGCGCGCATCTTCCAGTTCCCTCTTATCCATCAAGTTGGTCAATTCCTGTAGAAACTGGGAGACATCTGCGAACTCCTGGTAGACCGATGCAAATCTCACATACGCCACCGGGTCGAGTTCTCGTAGCTGTTCACTGACAGCCTCTCCGATGAAGCCGGAGGGCACCTCGTGATCGAATCCTTCGCGGATCTGCTTCTCGACATGATCGACGATGGATTCCATACGCTCGACCGAGATCGGCCGTTTCTGGCAGGCTGTGATCAGGCCCTGAAGCACCTTGGTACGGCTGAAGGCCTGCCGGCTCTGGTTTTTCTTGACCACCAGCCTCGGCACCTCTTCGATCCGCTCGTAGGTGGTGATTCGCTTGTTACAGCCGTTGCACTCCCTGCGACGCCGTACCGCTCTCCCCTCGGAGATGGTCCTGGAATCCACCACCTTGTCGTCATCCAGATTGCAGTAGGGACACTTCATCTGAAAACTCCTCTCCCGGGGTGAGTGGACCTGGCGGCATATCGGTCACGGACGGGGACTCGATCCCCAGCGCAACCATCGAATCCTGGAGTGGACCAAACTGGTGAATCCTGTCGATTCGGTGTCGATCTTCCCCCGGCTCTCGAGGTCATCTTATCCGACGAAGGAGCGTCGCTCAACGAGGGCAGAAATACCGCAGGGGCTCGATTCTGCCCACAAATCACTTCCCGAGACAGAAGCGAGAAAATATCAGATCGAGGACATCTTCAGGAGTGGACTCCCCTGTCACCTCTTCAAGACAGGTAAGAGCATCCTTCAGATCCTCCACAAGTAATTCGGGACCCGCATCCGCCTGCTGGATGGCCACCGTCAGGCGTTCCCGGCAGCGCGAGATCAGCTGCCACTGCCGCTCGCTGAAGCGCAGTTCATCCCCCCGCTGCTGTGCAGGTGAGCAGCGACCCCACTCGAGAAGTTCCTGTCGCAACTGTTCGATTCCGTCTCCCGTGACCGCACTGACCCTCATCGCCGCGGGCAACCCCACCTCCTCGACACAGCCGGGTCGATCACACTGGGTCAGCACCGGTTTCAGACGCTGTTGTCGCTCTACCGGGATATTCTCCAGTTCCTCGACGATCTCCCGCCGCTGGCGTGAGGCATCGATGACCCACAACACCGGGTCGTCGCCACCGATCATCGTGCGGGCCCGTTCCAGAGCCCGCAACTCCACCTCCCCCACCACTTCTTCCCCGGCAGACTGCCGATTTCCCGGTAGGTCGACCACCTCCACCGAAGATGTGGGGCCCTCGATGGTACCGATGACGGCATCGGTGGTGGTGCCGGCACCGGAATCGACGATGGCCAGCGAATCCCCCGTGAGTGCGTTGAGAAGAGATGACTTGCCAGCATTGGGTCGTCCCCACAGAAGTATGCGGGGATTGCCGCTGGTCACTTCTGCTCCCTGTCGCCTCGACAGTAGCTGTTCGAGATCGATCAGAACCGGCTCCAGCAGTTGACGCGCCTCTTCACTCCCCGGCGACTCCACCTCCTGCTCGGAAAAGTCGAGCCCCGCCTCGAGGGCGGCAAGCACCTCGAGCAGCGTGCTCCCCGTCGAACGGATGTGACGGGCGAGTTCGCCGTCGAGAACCCGTCTCGCTGCGGCGACCTCCG
>CAYPPQ010000040.1:5694-25488 GCA_964412635.1 uncultured Planctomycetia bacterium
CGCTCGGTCCTCCGCTTCGATCAGCGCTGCCACCGACTCCGCTCGACTCAGATCGATGCGGCCGTTGATAAACGCACGTCGTGTGAACTCTCCAGGGGTGGCGATCCGTGCTCCCGATTCCTCCAGTCGAGCGAGGAATCGGTCGACCACCGGAGTGGCACCGGGCAGTACCAGTTCGACACCCTCGTTGCCGGTCCACGATGCCCCCCGCTGCCACTGCACCGCCACCGCAGGGGTGGCCGGCGCCGATCGATGCCAGCACAGGTTCAGTTGTTGCGGGACGCGGGGAAGCAGGATCGGCTTTTCACCACTGCTTTGATCGATACACAGTGACTGGATGCAACGAACCGCTTCAGCCCCGTCGAGACGGACCAGAACCACCCTGGCAGGTGGAGGCGGACTGGAAAGGGCGTAGATCAGATCTTCCAAGCCCCTCCTCTCAGCGATGGTGCACCTTCCCCTGGCCGGGCCGAGCGGGCCCATTCGTTCCAGGTCCACTCGGTCCCTTGGCACCCTCCGGAGCGGCAGATCCGCTGGCAGGTATCACACCCGCTGCCTTGAGATCCTTGCGAATCATCTTCTGCTCGACGATTCCGACCAGTGCTGAGGTGATGAAGTAGACCATCAGTCCGGCGGCAAAGGAGTAAAAGATGAACCCGAAGCCGATCATCATGAACGACATCATCTTCTGCTGGGCGACGACCTGCGGATCCTCTGACTTTGGCATCATCTTCTGATTGATCAGGGTCACGATCACGTAGACGAGAGGAAGCAGGTTGAACCAGTTGCCAAGGAATGGCAGGGAAAATGGCATCTGGAACAGCATGTCTGGCCTGGTCAAATCGTCCACCCACAGGAAGCTGGCCTGTCGTAACTCGATGGCGATGGTGAAGGTCTGGATCAACGCCAGCCAGATCGGCAGTTGCAAGAAGATGAAGAGACAACCTCCGAACATCGCTGCCGGATTCACCCCTTCCTTGCGGAACAGTTCCTGAATCTTGCGTTGCTGCAGAGGAGCATCATTCTTGTACTTCTCCTTGATCTCGTCCATCTGGGGTTTGAGACGGGCCATTCCCTGCTGCTGGATCTGCATCTGTCTCTGATTCTTCTTGTTCACGGGATGCAGTACTCCGCGGATGCAGAAGGTCAAAAGGATGATCGATAGTCCCCAGGAACCGATGACCCCATCGAAGGTTCTCAGCAACCACAGGAAGGGGCGCACCAACCAGCCAAAGAAACCGTAATCGATGAGGCTGATGGCATTCCACGACGAGAGTTCGTCGAGCACCAGCGGAGCTTTTGGCCCCAGGAACAGTGTGTAGTCATGGCGTTGCGCGGGATCGATTTTACGCCGAAATCCGACCTGCAGCGGCCAACCCTGTATCCCCTGTTCCGTCAGTGACTCGAAGTACTCCGTCTGATCCCCGGGTCTGGCTCCGTATGCCAGCAACCCCAGCGATGGCGCAGGATCCACGGCTGTCGGCACCGGTCGAAGAACCTGGGCGAAGTAGTTACTCTCGAGGCCAACCCAGGCGATTTCATCTTTCCGAATCTCTCCCAGTTCCACCGCTTCGATTCCACGCCGCTCCACCTCCCCGATGGTGCCATCTCTGTTGCGTGAAGCTGCGATCCACTGGTTTGGATATGCCGCTCGACCCGAAACATCGTATCGAATCCTCTTTGCCCCGAGGATCTCGTAGAGGGTATCGGAGGCAGCGGACCACTCCCCCTCGAACTCGATCGAGTTCTCGAGTTCGTATCCCTCCTCGGGAAGATGGTACTCCCGTACCACTGCTCTTCCCGATCCCAGCGATGTTCTGAAGGAAACACGATTGTCGGAGGATGACTTCACTTCCCACAGTCGCTGTGACAGATCGACTCCGAGCGACTGGATCTTCACCACCATCGCCGGCCCCGAATGGAACTCGGGATCGAGCAACCGGATCGGCTCGTTGGTCGCGACCTCCTCGTGATAGTCGGGAAGTGCTGCCCTCACCACCGACGCTCCTCGGTTGGTGATCTCCACCATCAGTTGAGGGTTGGAGATGAAGAAGTTCTGCTCTTCTACCGCCTCCACGCCGGGAACAGCTGCCACGACATCTTGTGTTTCGGTGTCCTCGGCAGGGATCTCCTGTGGAGTGGGCGATGGAATCGGCTGCTGCGACTCGCCACCACCTCCCGGCTGCCGATCGGGAGTGATCCAGTCCATGTAGATGAAGGAGATGGCAAAACAGATCAGAATCGTCTGAAGAAATCGCTTATCCATTAGTATCCTGTCTCCTCAGCGGCCCTCTATGAGACGCAGCGCCAGGTTCTCCGGTAGTGGAGTTCTCTTGAATCGACGGATCGTGTCCTCGACCGGATATTCCACCCGCCGGAACTCGACCTCATCCCCGTCAACGATGACATAACTACTGCGAGGATCTCCATCGCGTGGTTGCCCCACCGAGCCAACATTGATGATGGTGTTTTCCTTGCCGATCTGCATCTTCCCACCCACCTCTGAAGGTGACTGGAATCGAGGACCGGGGGTGAAAACACCAGCGACATGAGTGTGACCGACAAATGCAGTGGCAGGGTCGAAACTGACGAAAAGATCCTCCACCTTTCCGGGGTCATCGACGCAATCTTGCACGAACAGGTATTCTCTGGTGGGTTGACGAGGAGTTCCGTGGGCGAGAAAAATCGAACCCTCTTCATGAGTTTCCGTCATCGAATCGAGGTGCTTCCAGAGGACAGCGTTTTCCTCTCTCGGAACATCGGAACTCATCAACTGTTGCTTGGTCCACTCCACTGCAGCCTTCGCTCGCGGATTGAATCCGATGGGATCGTACAGGACCGCTTCCTCGTGATTCCCCAGAAGGTTGACCTGAAAGCGAGTACTCATCTCGAGGCATTGCCTCGGCTCGGGACCATATCCGATCACATCACCAAGACAGAAGATGCGATCGACCCCGCAGGCATCGATGTCCTCGAGGACCGCTTCCAGTGCGGGAAGGTTGGCGTGAATGTCGCTGATGATGGCCGTGCGCATCGTTTCCCTGTCCGCTCCGATCACTGACCTGGACACCTTCCACTCCACCTCTATACCGGCTGGGATCTGACACCTGCCGACCGAAGCGGAAGTCCGGATGGTAACCGCTGGCCCGGATGTTACCAGTGAAGCCCGTACCGATGGCAAGAATGTGCCGGATCAGGAAACTGGGCTCATCCTGTCCCCTCCTCGGTGCCACGGGCCAAGTTGCTCGTCTCGCATGGAGAGCCACTCTCCCCGCCCTATCACCACATGATCGAGCAATTCAATGCCGAGTAACCGACCACAGCGGTGAAGGCGGTGGGTCACCGCCACATCTTCCTCACTGTGTCGAGAGTCTCCTGAGGGGTGATTATGTACCACCAGGATCGACGCCGCTGCCGTGCGAATGGCACACTCGAAGACCTCTCGGGGGTGGACGATACTGGTGGCAAGGGACCCCACCGAGACGATCTCCTCATGACGGAGGCGATTTCTCGAATCGAGCATGAGGGCCACGAAACACTCCCTCACCTGCCATTGAAGTCGTCTGGCACAGTGCCGATACACCTGGGCGGCACCGGTAAAGGGGGTTCCCTGTCGCCAGCGTGGAAGTGTCCCCCTGCGCCCCAACTCGACCGCCGCAGCCAGTTGTATTGCTCGCTGGCGGCCAACTCCCCGGAAGATCCGGAACCGATTCGGTTCCGCTCTGGCCAGCAGTTCGATGAGATCGACGATGCGCTGGCAGGTCGCGGAGGAGACCGATTCATCCGGCACCGCTGTGCAGGCCCGGAGGCTGCCGATCGTCGCCAGCAGTTGCTCATCCGAGAGGGATCGAAGGTCGACAGCGGGTCGCGTTGCCGATTCGAACGAATCGGGCTCCGGCGTTATTGAATCCAAGGGCCTCCCATGCAGCCCAGGATGATGAAGGGCCCGGCTTCCCTGAACAGGGGAGCCGGGCCCGACAGGACCGATTATGGTCGGATCGAAGCGTGTCTACAGACCGTCCGCTGTCGGGTCCGTACCTGCATCGGGGAAGGGCAACGCCGGAGGAGCTCCTCCCGAGAAGAGGAAACTGGCGAGCAGTACCGCATCTCCGATGTGAACCACTCCGTTATCGTCGATATCGGCGGAGTCGAGGATGATGGGTGCGACACCGGCTCCAGCAACATATCCGGCGATGGCAGCCACATCTGCGATGTTGACGGACCCGTCACAGGTCGCATCACCGCGCAGGAAGATGCCGTCATCGATGTAGGTGAAGCCTCCGACGAAGGTCTGCATCGTGGTTCCCGATCCATCGACAAACACCAGGTCCACCACTCCTGCATCGTAGGAGGATGGCACCACCACGGTGGCACTGTTTCCATCGGCTGCCACCTCGACCGAAGGCGAGGGGACCGATCCGAACAGTACTTCAAGGGTCGGCGGTAATCCGGAACCGGTTACCGTCATCTCGATCATTCCGCACAGCGCTGACTGAGCTGGATCGTATCCGCTGACACTGGTCTCGTAGTACTCGAATGCCTGAGACAGGGTCGCCGAACCATTGACGGTGAATACCGACACATCGACACTTCCGCTCACCCCTGCCGGAGTAGTCGCCAGGATGGTACCCACATCGACCACCACCACCGAGGAGGCGGGCTCGCTTCCGAAGAAGACGCCGGTGTCGGGTGTGAATCCGTTTCCGTTGAAGAGCACCTCGGTGCCACCAGTCGCCGGACCGGAGGTCGGGGAGATGGAGAGGAGGGTCGGAGGCTGAGAATCGGAGAGGACCACGAACTCGGCACCGACAGTCGTCGGCGTGATGGAAGTTGCCAGGTCATCGACGAAGATGTTGGTGATGGAGGAGTTCGCCGTGAGGTGTTCACCAAACAGCATCTCGGTGGTCAGTCCCATCGGAGCGGAAGGTGACACCATGAAGCGGAAGTATCCCAGTTCCGAGTCGAGGGACGGCGTAATGCTGGAGAACGCCGAGATCACCGATCCGAAGGCGGTACCAGCAGAGGCATCGATTCCCGAGAAGAACGCCGAGAAGGGACCGCTGAGATCCTCCCCCACGGTTCCGATGTTGCTGACCTCGAGACAGGTCAAGATGGATGGATCCCACTGCAGGACCACCGAATACCCGGTCAACGGCTGCAGCCAGACCCCGCGGGCCCACACCACGATCTCCTCGCCAGGGTTGAGGATCGCCGGCTCGACGAAGAGTGCATTGCCGGAGACGATGACCCCACCGTCGGAGAGGGTCGGCGAACTCGGCGAGCCGCCGGAAGCCGGTTCGATGGTGGCACTCACCAGGTGGCACAGTGCAGAACCGATCAGGGAGAAGTCAGCCGGTATCGATCCGGAGATGGTCGCCAGGATCGCATCGCTACTGGGTCCCGTGGAAGCACCCTCGACAGCCACCGTCAAACGGCGCAGCCCGGCAAAGGTACCCAGCGGTTCGTCGGTGGTACTGACACCGGTAGGCGTCACACCGGGAACGAAGACGGAGATGTCTTGCAGGCGACTGGAATCGTAATCGAGAACCAATGACCAGCCGGAGACCTGTTCCAGCAACTGACCTTGCAGGTCGATGCTGAACGGCCTCCCCAACACCACGGTGGAGCTGTCGTAGAAGACTCGTTCGATGTTAGAGACGCCACAAGCCGCGCCTGGAGCCGCATGGTTCACTCCTTCGTTGAAGAAGTAACCGACGACGGTATAGGTCCAGTCTCCTGCACCTGCTGCATCCACGTAACTGGTAGATGTACCTGGAAGGCTGAAGAAGTCGGTGCCGCCAGGCCCCGATCTCTCCACCACGACCTCGTCATAATCGAAGTTGGTGGGGCCATTTTGCCAGTTCAGTTCGACATCCGATCCCAGTGATTGGCACTCGAAGCTGGCGGGAGGAGCGAGGGGTACATCGACAACAGGAGCTGCCACTGCATTGCTCGATCCTCCGTCGCCGAAGCACTGCACGGTGAATTGCACCGCTCCAGGGAGTAGATCGTTGGCGACGTATTGCGTCGAATTGCCTGGCAAGCTCGCAGCCAGCAGGCCATTGGCAAAGATATCGATGTGGTCGTAGGACTCACCGTTGAACCAGGTGATCCGTACATCATCGTCGCCGACCAGCGCTGAAGTGACATCGGTCGGATCGACCGTTCCCGATCCTCCAGCATCGTCGACGGAGCAGTGCGCCGGAGCAGAGGCCTGCTGCCCCACTTGCACTGACCGAAGTTCGTAATCATGGGCATTCAGATCGGTGGGATCGTTGAACGAGAGCTGCGAGGCTCCCAGTTGAATCACCACGTTTCCATCTCTTCTCAGTTCCCAGCTGCTGGTCCCCGAAACGAAGCCCCACGACAGGAATACCGTCGAGGGGAGGCTCACCAGGCGCTGGCACTGCAGGACTGGAGCGGGGATCAGGACCACTTCGCAGCTCACCGGCACCGAGGCGATGCCTGCGGAGATTCCCGTGACGGCGTAGACGCTGCTGCCGGAGCCGGGGAACGGGTCGGTGAAGCTGGAATCGGTTCCACTCAGGCTTGCGATCAACGATCCATCTCTGGTGATCTCGATCCCTCCAGAACTGTCGTAGGTCGCAGGGTTGGTCCACTCCAGCAACACCTCGTCGACACCTCCTGAAGAGGAAGGAGTACAGACGAGATCTTCCGGAGAGGGAGTCGTCGACTCGATGGACACGACCCCCTGTGCTCCCGAAATTTCGGCGCTGACCAGCGCTCCATCGCCGTGGAGAATCGACTGGTTTGACCAGGAAACCCCATCGATGAGGAGGCCATCGGCGAGCTGATAGGACGCCTCACCGAGCATGCTGGGTTGTGGTTGGAAGACGATTCGAGCCACGGGAACATCATTCCCTGCCGGCAAGTAACCATTGATTTCCAGTTCTGCAGCTGCGATCCCTTCCGCCTGGTCGATGTACTCGTTGACGGTCACCGATCCGTAGGGGAAGTTTGCGGGATCCGCCTCGATCCGTACCATCTGCAGGAGGGACTGATCGAACTCGATGGCGATGTTGAACTGGGAAACGTTTTGTTCGAAATCTGCGGTCAGAGGAATCGACACCTGCGACTCCCCGGGCCCCACAGCAACCTGTGAAGGCATGGTGTAGACCAGAGTCGAATCATCGACGCTGACCACCGCTGCAGATCGCCACAACGATGCGGTCCCCGCTGCATTGGCCTCGGAGAGAGTCAGCAGGATGTCGGTTCCGTGATCTCCATCACTATCGACCAGGGTCAACGAAGCTGCGGATGGATTCTGTGGCGCCTCCAGCGAGACGATCTGCGAATCTCCCAGATCAGCGGATAGTCTACGGATCAACGTCAAGCCATCGCTACTTCCATCCTGAAGCACCACGATGTCATCGATGGCGACCGGATCTCCGTCCACCTCGGTCACGGCGAGGTCCTGTACCGCTCCGCCAGTGAGGAATGGGATCCCCTCCCACAGTTCCTGTGGCATCGAGCCAGGATGAAGATGAATCGACAACCCGGTGGCTGCTACCGCCACCGCATCGACCCAGCCATCCCCGTTGACATCTCCAAGAGCCACTTCGCCCTGAGGTGCAGGGGAAAGGATGGCAGATTCGAGGAAGCCTCCGTTGCCTGCGCCGCGCAACAGATATCCGTCGCCAGCAGAAACGAGAGCATCGATCCGACCATCACGGTCGAAATCAGCGACCTCGATCGACTGCACCGGACCTCCCAGCGGCATCAGGCCGGTCACGACCCATTCCTCGACGAATTCAAAGGTGCTCGGATCCAGTGTCACGATCAATCGAAGCACTCGCAGACCATCGGCGGAACCGAGCAGTAGATCGGGGAGACCATCGCCGTCAAGTTCGGTCCATGCGATGGTGTCAGCAATCACACCCTGGAGATCGACGGGATCTGCTTCCTCGGCCAGATCCTGTCCCTGCACACCGATGGTGCGAAGGGTGCCATCTGCACAGGCGACCACTGCCTCGCTGCGGGAATCCCCGTCCAGGTCGAGCAAGATGGCGCAAATCGGGGTTGAATCGAGCTGCATCTGCGACTGCACCACCCAGGAAGACGCTTCACCTGAAACACCACGCCTGAGTAGATCGATCTCCCCGGTGGGACGGACGATCAGCATCTCGAGGCCGGCGTAGGGCAGGAACTCTCCTGCCTCCGCCATCAAGATCGGTGAAGTTCCCGCTGCCGACAGCACTTCTCTCGGCCCGAGGCCTCCAGTGGCGTGTCCAAGGCGAGCCCTGAATCGAGCGACGTAAGGAACCAGGAAGCGAGGTTCATCCTCCTCCGCCTGGATTTCCGACAGCAGCGAATTGGTGAAGGTGACCTGCAGCCACTCTCCTGGATGTAACTCTGGAGAGTTCCCCTGGAGAAGGATCTGCAGTGCATCAGCAAGGTCTCCGACCTGTCCTGGGTGCGAGAACTGAAGTTCCCGTGATCCGGTTCTCGTTCCATGGGCAGATACCGCCGACGCAGCACTGGTGACCTGATAGGGAAGGTCAAAGTTCGCCGTCAGTGATGGGCGAAGTGGAATCGACCGGGTTTCCGTGACGGGAGACATCTGGAACAGACTGAACTCATCATCGGCAGGATTGAAATCATCGGAAGATGCTCCAGCTCCTTCGGTCGTGAACTGGATGACGATGGGATCGATGGGAATGAAGACCGAGGTCTTCACTGCTTCGGTGATGGTGACTGTCACCGATTCACCTTGCTGGAATGGTTCGTCCAGCGTCAGGGTCAGTACCCGTTGATCTGCATCGAGTGCCCCCACCGCACTGTGGGTTCCCGATTGGGAAGCCACGATGCTCCAGCTACCGGGATCGGTCGCTGAGGAGGGATCCATCGCAGTCGTGAAGGCCACCTCGACGGTCGTGTTCACCGGGACATTGAATGCACCGTTGGCAGGACTCGTGTAGGGAACCGAGGGTGGATTCGTACAACCGAAGAGGCCCAGGGTAAGGACCACGACAATCGTCATCGGGATGTTATTCAGGGCGATCTTCATCGATCGGCCTCCGTCGTCATTCTGGAACAGCAGCGAATGCTGAACCGGTGGTTTCCCGGCTTCAAAAGTGAAACCGATTCTCTGACGGCCACGTGGACACGACGATTTGAATCGTCTCGACGGGGTCGTCGACGATGGAGCTTCCGGAAGGAATGTCTGGCAAGACCCGGCGGTTGCGTGATCCCCGAGGCTACCTCCATCGTATCCAGTTCTTCTTCATCGTCAATGCAGGGCTCGACAGGCTCTCACACTTCCGGCAAAAAAAACGGTCCGACGCGGCGAACCGCGTCGGACCTTCCCGTGTGTCCAGAAGAGCGAGAGGTGCTCTATCAGGGGCAGTTGGAAGCAGATTCGCAGTCTGCCCCCTCCTCGATACCACACTCCGGGAACGGAGCGGTGGGCATCGGGCCGCTGAGTAACCTGTAGCTGATCACGAAGATCGCATCAGCAGTGTCAACGGAGTCGTCGGAGTTGGCGTCGCAGGCTTCGGCACAGGTGCCAGCCGGTCCACCCTGGAACATCTCGTTGAGGATCCAGATTCCGTCCGCAATGTTGACAAGATCGTCGCCGTTGCAGTTGCCACGGACGAACGGGGTGTCAGGCGGAGCGTATGTCGGGCTCAGGGTCACTGATCCGTCAGTGAGGGACGGCTCAAGACTGTTTCCACCGACCACGACAACGTTGACAACCGGGGGGGAACCGAGACTGTTGGACCAGTTCAGAGAAGTGGTCGTAGCATTCTCGAGATCGACGAGGGCAGAAGCCACCGTCGAGTAGTCGACGAGGAGTACTTCCGTAGCAGTCTCGAAGGCCAGGGTGTTCTGACCGGTGAAACTGTAAACCACTCCAATGGTCCATCCGCCAGCGATGTCCGTGTTCATTCCCGCGAAGTCCGGCTCGAAGCCAAGCGCACTGTTCCAGCCGATCGAATCCAGCGTCATGATGCTGTCATCATGAGACAGGCCCATGGAGAAACCCTGGGTGTCACTGGGGAATCCGGGGTTCGCCGGATCCTCTTCGATGGCAGGAGAGATCTGCACGGTGGCTTCACCGGTCAGTCCGTCGTAATCGAGGGAGTAGTCACCTGCAAGGTAGTTGTAGGGCGGCGGTCCGGCGACCAGATCGATGGTGCCTCCGGAGGTGGCAGGCAAGATCGACTGTCCACCGACAACGACGAGGATTTCCACCGTCGGGCTACCCAGAGTCGAGCAGAAGTCGACAGACGTCGAGGAACCTGCGGCACCGGTCAAGTCGTAAGAAGCGACATTGAGCTCGTTGCCCGTGGTACCTGTCGGAAGAGTTGCACAACCGGTGAAGCAGATCACAACACCGACGGTGAATCCCGAACCGGCATCCACGTTGACCTGGTTGAAGTCAGGAGGAGATCCGTTCTTCACGGTCGCGGTGGTGGCGCCGTCAACTACTGCGGTCAGGCTGAGAGCCGTTCCGTCGTGGCAGACACCGAAGGACCAGCCCTGGATGTCGTCTCCACTGTTGTCGAGGAGGACCTGAAGATCGGCGCTGGAGCCGGGTGCTCCCGAGGCGCTTGACAGCGACAGGTCGTACTGTGCGAATGCCGGGGCTCCGATCAGGAGCGCAAAGGCAAGGGCGAGAGCAATCTTTGTAGTATTCATTTTGTTACTCACTTCCAGAAGGAAGTTCCTTTTCTATGGTTTCCTGGTTCAGTTAGTTACAAGACGCCGGCAAGGCACAATCAAGATCATCTTCAGTCGGATCAGCACCCGGGGTGTATGGACCCGGTGCCGGAGTCGTCGGTCCGAACATGAAGAGGAAGTTGAGGAGGTAGACCGAGTCAGCGAGGTTGATCACGGCATCGTCGTTGGAGTCACAGGCGTCGAGGCATCCGACCTCGTATCCCTGGAACTGACTGGCGATCACCGTGGCAGCGTCGGCAAGGTCGACCTTGGTATCGGTGTTGCAGTCACCACGCTGGAAAGCGGGGACCGGAATGATCTCGTATGTGGCACCGAAACGCTCGAAGGACTGGATCGACTGGTACTCGATAACCGCGAGGTTATTGATCGGGACCATGCCGTTACCGTTGATTCCGTCGCAGAAATCGATGCTGAACGAATCTCCACAGATGGCTCCACCGTCAACCTCTGCCTGCACGCAGGCAATCATCAGCGGCTCCACCGTGGTGGGCAGCTGCTGGTTCTCGAAGGGTGGAAGAGCATCCATGAGGATACCTGCGATCAGCTCGCGTCCGTCGCCGTCATTGTCGTCGTTATCGATCTGATAGTTGACGAACTCGGCGCCCAGCTCGTCGGCGATGGAACCTTCGATGGAGAAGGTACCGTCGATCAACAGCAGGTCGTCGTAACAGACGGCCATCTGGACACCCTGAAGGTTATCGTTCGGGTCACTGTAGAAGAAACAGAACTCGATCTCCTGTCCGGGGAATCCGAGGCCACCACTGGTGCCTGTCTCCGGGAAATCACGCTGTCCGATGTAGAACGCAGTGTCATTGACCGGAATGATGATCGGCAGCAGGGTCACGGTTCCACCCTCGAGGGCTGGACTGATCGAAAGACCAGCAACGACGATCACATTCTCGAGCGCAGGACTACCGAGCTGGTTGTCTACCAGTTCCAGGGCAGTTTCGACCGCCGGAGCGGGATCTTCGATGACTGCGTTGGAGGAGTAGTTGAAGCTGGCGATGTGATTGTCATCTCCTGTGGCAATCGTCTGTCCTTCGAACGGACTCTCGAAGTCGAGTACGACTCCCAGGGTTCCGCCATTCGGCTCGAGCTCCGGAACGATCAACTCAGCGCCAGCGGCGAGAGTGTCTGCTCCGAGGGTGATTCCCTGGAGGGTCACGACGCTCGGATCATGAGCCACCGCGAGAACAAATCCCTGAACCGGTCCACTGGAGTTGGACAGGAGCACACGAGCAGAGCCATTTGAATCGGAATCAAAGGAAGTTGATTCGATCCTCATGCTGTCGGGCGGGGGAGGAAGAAGAGTCATCGAGCCATCGTTGAGAAGCAACCCGTTGGAAGCATCGATGCTCTGACCGTTCTGGACAAGCAAGTTGTCCAGGGGAGGATTGTTGAGGACACCGTCAGAGAAAGCGATAGCGGTCACCGTATCGGTACTCACGATCGTCTGTGGAGTCATGGTGAAGAGAGCGATCTCTTGACCAGTTCCAGCAGGAATCTCCTGTCCGTCGAATGGAGCCGTTGCATCGACAACAACACCGAGAGTGAATCCACCGGGAAGAGTTTCCGGCACGACTAACTCGGATGGCGCGTCAGCTGTCGCGGATCCGGCGACGATGTCGCTCACTGACAGCAACGAGCTGTCATAGGCTATGGCAAGAACAAATCCCTCAACCGAATCATCTGCGTCCATGAGAACGCTCAATGTTTCGGAAGCGAGTCCTGCCGACTGACCATTCGATATGGTCAGCGAATTCTGGGCGAAGCCCTGGGCACCAATGAAGATCATCAGTACTGCAAGCATTGCGCTGCGAAAGCGCGCGAGACTGGGGTTCATCACTATCTCTCCTCGTCTCCTGGGGACACCTCGAAGCACCGATCGTGACAGGGGGACCTTTCATGCCCGGACCTGTCCTTCTCGGATGAACTCCGACGAAAGGGGGTAATTAACAAAATGTCTTTGTTAGCAAGTCAGATAGCACTGGAACCTGCCAGGGGAGACAGATCCAAGTGATCGATCCGACCACAATTGCCATTCAAGCGGCGCGGAAGAGGAAGGACATTACGGACTTATCGCCCGTGGGTGCTGGGGAGTCGTGTCGGGACTCCTGTCATTGAGTCTCGACCGTATCACTCATTGTCAATCCTGTCTATAGACAACAGGCTTTACAAAGGTGCCTCCATGTCGCGGTAGCCGGTCATGCCGTTAGGAGAGAGCCGGACCTACGTGAGTTTCCGGCAACTAGTGCCGGACCTCGGAATCATTTCCCTCGGATGAGGTCGATGTCACCCGCTGGTGATCCGGAATCTTCTTCCACAGGGATTGCGGCAAAATCGATGGATTTCACCGATGGCTGGAGTGAACTGTCACCGATGGCTTGGATGAGGAGTGTACCGAACTGACTGGTGGCGTCGTTGACTCGCCAGCAAATGGAGTCCATCGACGACAAAAAAACGGGTCCGAAGCCGGATTGGCTTCGGACCCGTTACTACAAGACCACCTGCTCAGGGCCTAGGGGCAGTAGTTTGTCGCTTCACAATCGGCTCCTGCCACCGCACCACAATCGGGGAAGGGTGCCGCAGGAGGCGGCCCGTCCAGAAGGCGATAGTAGATGACATAGATGGCGTCTGCAGTGTCGTAGCTGCTGTCTCCATTGGCGTCACACGCAGCGGCACAGGTGCCACTGGGGCCCTGAAGGTGCAGTTCCTGGAGCATCCAGATGCCGTCAGCGATATTGACTCCAGAGTTTCCGTTGCAGTTACCACGCAGGAAAGGCACATCAAAGATGGGCTGAAGGGTCACGGTGCAGTCGACGAGGGTCGGAGGAAGGGAGGCTCCGTTGACCACGACGACCCCCTCGACCGGAGGAGATCCAAGGTCATTGGTCCAGTTCAAGGCCGTTTCGGTCGCATCGGTACCGGAGAGCGCACCTGCCATCGTCGAGTAATCTGCAGCGGCCACCTCGACGCTTTCGGGGAAGGACAGGGTCACTCCTCCGACGAAGCTGTACACCACACCAAGGGTCCAGCCCTCAGCAAAAAGGCCTCCTTCGGCAAAATCTGCGTCGAACGGCAAGGTCACGTTGACTCCTGTACACTCGAGCACTGCTGAATCGTTGCCCAAGCCCATCGAGAATCCCTGGGTCTCATTGGGGAAATCAGCGCCGAGAGCACTGTTGTCGATCTCGGTGATCGAGATCCCCACGGAGAATGAGGCATTCCCGGTGTTTCCATCGTAATTGACGCTGGTATCGGCGCAGGAGTAGACGTATTCAGGATCCGGGACGGGAGGGGCTGCAAGTACCTCAACAGAGGAGCCCACCTGGGCGGGCTCAACGGAAGCCCCGTTGACCACCACAACCGTCTCCACCGGAGGAGATCCGATGGTGTTACAGTAGTTCGTCTCCGCAACACCTTCCGCATCCGCGGTGTAACTGGCAACGATCAGTTCGAAACCGGTTCCCGCTTCCAGGACGGCGCAGCCGGTGAAACAGACCACCACACCCACCGAGTATCCTTCCGGGAAGACATTGACCTGGTTGAAATCGGGAGGGCTGCCATTCTTGACGATCAGGGTCGTCGCCCCGTCCACCGCATCGTTGAGGGTGATCAGGGTTGAATCGTGGCAGACTCCGAAGGACCAGCCAGCAACGGGGTCCCCGTTCACATCGAGCATGGCATTCTGATCGAAGTTCTCATCGAGATTGGCGGTCGCCGGCCCCGCGATGGAGAGGACATAATCCTGCGCCCATGCCGGAGACACCATCAACAGGAGAAGTAACGTCAAGATCGAGTACAACTTGTTCATCAGCAGATTCCTTCTATCCCACTGCCGGAGTGCGACTCCGACCATCTTTAGATAAGTACAAGAGGTATCCGTCACGGCACCATATGGCCGATAAGGGACGCCCCCGGGCTCCACTCCCCCCCGTGATTCACTCTCACAAGGTAAGGAATCGGATCCACCTCCGGATCCGAGTCCACATCGTAAGGGGTAGAAGGGGGTGGTGCAGCCCAGAAATTGACGGATCTTGCAGAACTGCGGGGCAAACTAACAATGCAATGTATACCCTCGCAGCTTCCCCTGGACCCCTGCTCGAGGAGTGCCACCGACTCCTCAACCCAGTTCGATAAACCACCTACCTCGGTGCAGTTGCGCCGCTCCCTGGAGACCTCACGCGTCCCCAACATCGACGATGAGATCGTAACTGCTGGAAAAGAGCGATTCTTGCACCATCGGTGAACTCTCCCCCACTTCTCCGCACAGGTCACTGCGCTCGAATCAGCAGAGGATTCAGTTCTCGAGTCATCCGTAGCAGTACCACGACAGCGTTACCCTCCTGGGATCGACTGGAGAGGGATCGACTGGAGAGGGATCGGGCCACCGCTGTCACGACTGGACGGGGCACAAAAAAAGGCGGCGACGCAGATCGTGCGCCGCCGCCTCATGTCAGGATCACGGGGATCCCGACCTGGAGAAGGATCAACTACAGGAGGAAGCGTTGCAATCCTCTGGAGTCTGTCCATCTACCTGTCCGCAGGAGTCGAAGGGGGCAGCCGGTGGCGGCCCTCCCAGGAAGCGGTAGTTGATGATGAAGGTCGGATCTGCAAGATCGACACCACCATCGGAATTGCAATCGCGAGAGATGGCACAGGAACTCGCTCCTCCACCGGAGAAGAGCTCACTGATGAGCCACACTCCATCGGCGATGTTCACCTGGCCGTCACTGTTGGCATCGCCGCGAAGCCAGTCGATGGTCACCACAGGATTCAATTCGATGCTGCCGTCGGCAAAGTTGGCGTTGAGGGAACCTCCGCCGACCACCACCACATTGGCGACTGCCGGAGATCCGAGGCCGTTGTCCCAGGTGAGAGCGGCTGTCGCCCCATCTTCGTCCCCTGCCATGCTACCGCCCGTCTCGTAGTCGGCAGAAATCACGGCAGTCTCCGATGGGAACTCCAGTACACTACCTCCGGTGAAACTGTAAACCACACCGATGGTCCAGCCGTTATCGTAGATATTGCTCTCTGCGAAATCCGCAGAGAAGGGCAAGGAGAGCGTTACCTGGGTAGCGATCACCTCAGCACTGTTGCCAAGGCCCATCGAGAATCCCTGGGTTTCGTTTGGAAAGGGTGCTCCCAGTCCGCTGTTGTCAGTCTCGGAGATACTGATATCGACGCTGGCACTGGCGTTGCCATCTGCAGGGTTGTAACCCGCAGAAGCACTTCCGGCGCTGTAATTGAACTCTGGATCGGGCACACCGACCACATCGACACTCCCGGAGTTCTGGGTCGGAGCGATGGAGGCTCCGTTGACCACGACCACCGTATCCACAGCAGGAGATCCGAGGGTGTTACAGAAACCGACCTCGGTGGAACTTTCTGCAATTCCGTCGTAAGAGGCGACGTTCAGCTCGTATCCGGTGCCGGCATCGAGGGTCGCACAACCGGTGAAGCAGATCACCACACCGACGGTAAATCCATCATCGAAGACGCTGGACTGGTTGAAATCCGGGGCTCCACCATTCTTGACCGTAGCGGTTGTCGAGCCGTCGGCCACGCCGGTACAGACCAATGAGGCAATGTCATTGCATGCTCCATAGGACCAGCCTGCCACGGGTTCCCCGTTGTTGTCGAAGGAAACGGACAGATCTCCGCTACCGCCTTCGGGGATCGATCCACCTGACATGGTCAGGACGTATTCTTGCCCCGACACACCGAGTGGGAAGAGCAAGAGCAAAGATACAATCAATAACCTCATAATAAGACTTTCCATCGTCAGGCCGACTCCTGAACCCCTCGGGAAGGATGAAGGCAACAGTAAAAAAATGGACCGCTCCAGCAAACTGCTCGAAACGGCCCCATGTTCCGAACTAAAAATCTATCCGCACAGAGTATCGTCACTATCGCACACTGGCAAAGAGTCCTCGGTCGGATCAGGACCATCATCAAAGGGACCAGGAGCAGTGGGCTCCGGACCGAACTTGAAGAGGTAGTTGAGGATATTCACCGAATCCGCCATGTTCAGTAGTCCGTCGTCGTTGGAATCGCAGGCGTCTGGACAGGAAATCTCGTAGGTTCCGAACTGATTGGCAAGCATCGACGCCGCATCTGCGAGGTCCACCTTGTCATCGCTGTTGCAGTCTCCACGCTGGAAGATCTCCTCCGGCACGACGAACACCGAGGTGTCATTTCTCTCGTAAGTCTGAATCGACTGGTAGCCGATGACCACGTTGTTGTACAGGTTCACCGTTCCGGTTCCGTTGATGTCATTGCACCAGACGATCTCCTGCTCCTGATCACACTCAGCACTATCGTCAACAGTCACAGACAGGCAACCGATCAACAGGCGACCTTCATTCAGGTCAGCAGTCTGCGGCAGCGATTGACCCTCAAAGGGCGGAAGCGCGTCGAGAAGGATGGCAACTACCAGTTCGCAACCATCTCCATCCGTATCGGAATCATCGACCTGAACGGCGAGGTACTCGACACCGACCTCTTCCACGATGGATCCGGCCCAGTCCCAGTCGGAACCGATGGTCAGATCGCAGTCGTAGCAGGCAGTCATCGTCATACCCTGAAGATTGTCATCCTCATCTGCATAGTAGAAGCAGAGCGATCCAGTCTGGCCGTGGTAAGCATAGTTACCGACCGTTCCGTCAAACTCCGTCTCCATCCACAGAATGGTGTCTTCCGTAGGAATCGCCACCGGATCACAGGAGAAGGATCCATCGGTCATCATCGGCCAGACAGCCAGGCCGGCGACAACGAGCACATTATCAAGAGCTGGAGAGCCGTAGGCTCCATCGGTAAAACTGAGCGCCGACATCTCCGAGGGAGGGACTGGATCCCCTTCGAAGTACACGACCTCATTGTTACAACTGTAGTTGTAGTTCGCGATATGGATATCGCCACCGGCAGCGATGGACTGTCCATCGTAGGGTGCGTTGAAGTCGAGAACGACTCCCAGGGTTCCACCGTCTGCGTACATGTTGGGAACCACGAACTCTGCACCGGCCAACTCAGTCGCTGTCCCGGTCACATCCACTCCAGAGAGTGTGATCATGGCAGGATCGTGCTGGATGGAGAGCACGAAGCCCTGTACATCTCCCATGCTGTCCATCAGGACTCGAGCTGCACTTCCTCCATTCGAGGGCGCCGAAACACTCTCTACAGTCAACGTTGCATCTGCACCCGATCCAGCGACCCCCATGGTGGAAAATCCAACCACGAATATCGCCACGACAAGGCTAATCCCTTTCCTCATCATAACTTGTAACATCACACAACCTCCTCGTTGTCTTGAATGATAGCCGATTCGAGTGCTTCCTCCGAGTCTCCTCACGATTGCAACACTCAGGATATCTTGTTTCTCAACTCACCTAAAACAGCCAACAGTTTCATCTCAGTGCGACCGATATGCGGTCGCGGACCATCAAAATTCAGGGACAGCTGTTGTACGACACACAATCTGCCGGGGTCTGTCCCGGAACCGTTCCACAACTTCCGAACGGTGCTGCCGGAGCAGCTCCACCCAGGAAGATGTAGGTCGCCGTGTACACTGCGTCGGCAGCATCAACAAGTCCATCATCATTGCTGTCATCCGCCAGGGCGCAATCGGTGATGGTTCCCATGTTGAACATCTCCGAGAGGAACCAGATGACGTCTGCAATGTTTACAGAACCATCGTCATTGGAATCCGCTCGCTGGAACGGATTTGTCACCGTTCCCACGAACTCTATGGAACCGTCCACGAACTCCGCGGCAAAACTACCACCATCGAAAACCACCACGTTTGAAACCGGAGGATCTCCGGTGGTGTTGTTCCAGGCCAGTGGAGTCGTCGTCGCTCCTTCGACTCCCGCAAGAGCACCAGCGACGGTGTCGTAATCGACACTCAGAACTTCAGTAGCGGTTTCAAAGGTCAGCGTCGTTCCCCCGGTAAAGGAATACACGACACCCAGCGACCAGGCGTTTGAAAAGAAGTTTGACTCGGCAAAATCTGCCTCGAACCCGAGGGACATCGTCAATGTCGTCGGAGTGACGAGAGTCTCGTCACTTCCGCAAGCCATCGAAAATCCCTGGGTATCGTTGGGGAATGCAGCTCCCGAACCACTGTGGTCGATCTCCGCAATGGAGAATCCCACGTTCACGCTGAATCCGCCGATGCCGCCGCCAGCGGGGTAGTTGTTCCCCGTCGAGTTACCACCGATGTACGACCACTCCGGATCGGGTACGTCGACGATGGTGATGGTGCCCGAGTTCTCGGCATCGAGTGCGAGAGAAGCTCCCGCAACCACCACGACATTTGCCACTGCAGGAGATCCAAGTACTCCGCCGCAATAGTCGACCGAATAGTCACCCGGTGCGGTTCCCGCAGTCGTCTCGTAATCTGCGGTCGCCATCAGGAATCCTGTGGTCCCCGAGGCCACGACACAGCAACCGATGAAATCGATCACCACTCCCTGGGTCCAGCCATCGGTGTATATGGAAGTCTCGTCGAAGCTCGCCGGTCCACCACCATTGACGGTGGAGGTACTGTTTGCGGCTCCGCCGCCATCACCGATTGCGGTGACGGTAGCCATCGTCGAATCATGGCAAACTCCATAAGACCAACCACTGACATCTCCGCCAGTTTGATTGTCGAGTGTCGCAGAGAGGGTCACTGTCCCTCCTGCAGCAGTCGAAGCACTGCTCATGCTGTACGTCATCGCGCCACCCGCGAATGCTGACAGCGAAAAGCAGCAAAGAAGCGCACAAACACCCAATCCCTGAATCACTTGTTTTCTCATCACCAATTCACTTTCCCTATTATTGCGGTTTCCTCACGACACCTTCCTCACGACACCTCACTGGCAAACTCTCTTGCCTCGCACCGATACTCACTCGAACAACAAATCTCACTGCAGTTTCGAACGAATCTTCGACTCGTGGAAACTAGATACAACTCGTATCGTCACTATCGCACTGCGGTAATCCGTCTTCAGTTGGATCTGGACCATCGTCGATGGGTCCTGGAGCAGGAGGCTCGGTTCCGAACTTGAAGAGGTAGTTGAGCAGGCTCACCGAATCCGCCATGTTGAG
>CAYPPQ010000041.1:0-25447 GCA_964412635.1 uncultured Planctomycetia bacterium
AAATGAATGCGGGCAAATGAATGCGGGCAAATGAATGCGGGCACGAAAAAAGGCACCGCAAATTTGCGATGCCGTACATCGAATGCCTTCCAGACAAGGGATGGGCGCCACAAATTTGCAAAATTCCCCTGAATTGCCGTAATTACTCCTCCGGTGGGCAAACTACGGGAATCAGCGAAGGGATGAGCCTGATGGCAGCCGATTCGGGCGACTCCTGGAGTCATATGGAGTCATATGGAGTCATAAGTCGTTGAAATAAAACTAGATACGAAAAAAGCACAGCTCCCAGGGGAACTGTGCCGTATACTCATAGCCTTCTGAACAAGGGATCCACCTCGAAAAAGTAGAAAAATACTACGATTTCACGGCTGCTTCCCCTTGGGTGGTGGATTCAGGCCCGATTTGCCCGGTGAGACCGGTTTGACCACGGGAGCCGGCTTGACCCCGGGACCCGGCTTCAGACCTGATCTCGGCTGGACCCTCCCCCGCTGGGCAGCCCTGGCGGCGGGATTATGCGCTCCCGCTGCTGTCGGCACTGCGAACTGGGCGTAGAGGCGTGCCGTCAGTACCGGCATCTCGGGAAGATCGGTCGCGATGCGCAGGGTTCCCCGCAGCGACCGCTCCGGACGACTCTGTATCAACTCCACGGTGATGACGTATCTTTCCGACTCACGGACCTCCCGCTGGCTCAGCTTGAAGACCCCCTCCGGGATCCCCTCCACGGAGACTTCGGTGATCTTGAACCTGGTCTCGGGGGAGGTCGCAAAGATCTGTATATCCTTCTTCACCGGAGCGGATCCGGGCACCTTGAGGCGATCGGTATCGCGTCGCTGAAAGACCACGTTGCCACGGGGGATGACGGTGATGGGAGCCTGGTGATCGAGGGTCACCGGTACCGTGGTGGTACGGATCTCGCCATCGGAGCACACCACCTCGACCTCGATGATATCGCGAGTCATGCCTGGTACCAGCGCCGGCGGTCCGGTCACGAAGACCTCGTACTTTTCGCCCTCGACGATCTCGACGATCTCCTTGAGAACCGCCTGATTCTTGGTGGCCTTGACGCCGGTGACGGTGATCCCCAGATCGGTTCCCTTGCTGACGGTGAACTTTCCGACCAGTTCGGTGCCCGCCTGACCCTTCAGGACGATGGCATTGGGGGCGGTGTGGATCACCTGCTTCAGGATGCCATTGATGTTGAGCCGGACGGTCGGTTGCCTCGGGTCGTTACAACTGACGGTGGCGTACTTTCGTACCGTCTCCGTACGCAGTTTCGAGGTGTCGACGCTGAGGGTGATCTCGCCCTCCCCACCGGGGAGGACTTCGCGGGTAAAGGTCCCGCGGCTACAGCCTCAGCCAGGTTTGACCTGGGTAATCCGTAACACCGAGGTGCCGGTATTGCGGAAGCGGTAACTGTGTTCCACCTTGGTCCCTTGCAGGACGGTTCCCCAGTCGTGGGTCAAGGTGTCGAATGAAATCCGCGGTCCCGCCTCGGCAGGGGGAGGTGGTGGTCCCAGGTCGTCATCCCCGAGCTGGAAGCCGGGCAGGGGAAGGGTCCCCAGCACGGCGGTCAGGAATGCCACCAGGATCGTCGTTGTTGCCTTCTTCAAGCGTTCCGCCTCTCTCGCGGGTCAGGTCGACTGTCGAGATGCTCTCGAGGTGCTCTTCACATCGCAAGTAGCGCATCTGGCGCACATCATCGACCGTACTCAAAGATAGCGACAAAACGGGGTAGTGGTCAAGGATATGCGGTCTACCACCGTCCCTGGATCAGGGAGAATCGGGCTGTCGGAGTCGAAATTGAGCGATGACGGGTTTCTCGCGGATCTGATTTTCTCCCTCACTCAAGCGGATCCGTAATAGCCCCCTCGCCTGAGAGGTGGGATGGGTGCGCAGCACCTCGATGCGAATCTTGTAGTGGTGCCCGGGAAGGATCTCGGTGACGTTGACTGCGAACAACCCCTCGGGCGCATCGACGATCTCGGCGGAGAGGATCTCGATGGGCAGATCATCGCGCACCGATCGTACCTGTACCTCCTTGGTGACCGCTCTCTTGACCGGGCCGTCGAGGGGAGCGGTATGGCGGCGATAAAATACGATGTTTCCGTTGGGGATGATTCGCAGGCGATCGAGATGTTGAACCACCACAGGAACTGGCACCTTGGCCCCCTCCCGATCTGGCAGCGTCACATCGAATTCGACATCGTCACGGAGGCTGCCGATGGTGCTGGAGGTTCCACACTCCAGGGTCAATCGCCAGCCCTTCTCGAGGGGGACGAGTTCGGCGACGGTGAAGGAGCCATTTTTCGATCGGGCAGCGGTGATCTGAAAGGGCGCATCGGTAGCGGGAAGAATGGTGGTGGTGAACTTCTTGCTCTCGAAGGCAAGGCCTTCCAGTTTGAAGACCCTGCTCTGCAACTGGAAGAGTGGATCGACCTGACCACTCATCCACAGTTCAACCTCGGAGTTTTCGGGATCATTTGTCCGCACCACGGCGTTCTTGCGGTGACGGCCGGCACCGAAATTGCTGGTGTCCACCTGCAACTCGATGACGCCGGAGCCGCCCACCTCGATCATCTCGTCATGATGAGTCGAGGTGCAACCGCAGGTGGAAGAGACCTTGAGAATCCTCAACGGCGCCTTGCCGTGGTTTTCGATCTTGAAACGGTGTCGTGCCAGGGAACCCTGGAGCAGCAAGCCCCAGTCATGTTCCATCTCCTCCAGGTGGATCACCGGTGCGGGGCCGATCGGTAATGGTGGTGGTGGATCCTCGGGAGATTGTGCCAGTGACAGAGAGGGCGTCATCATCGCCAGCAGGATCAGAAAAAGGGTACAGGGCAGTGCCCACCGGGGCAGTGGAAACAACCCCGAGATGTTGCGGTGGATAGGGATCGGCATCTTGTTCGATTCTCCCGTTTCGGAGGAGTTCATGCGGGTTCCAAAAACTGGACGGGATGGTCCTTGAATGGTGGCCAGCCCGCTCCAGGAGGTCTTCTCCTCTCCGATGCTAGAAGGGTTGCAGGAGGATCGCAACCCTCGTCGATTTTCAGGGTTGAGATCGATCGAATCGGCGGTATTCAGCGTTTCCAACGAGTTGCAACTCCATGTGGCAAGCGATAGGCTGAAGTCAGGCAGTCAGGCTGTAGTCCTTGCCCTGACATCTGTTCTCGCAGATGGCAGGGGAGTTGATCTCAGGATTCCGTTGCAGGAATCCTTTTCGAGACGAGGCGAAGGACCCGCAATCCGATGCCGAAAGGAGATCAGAAGATGATGAGAAGTTCGATCCGTACGGTAGCCCTGGTGCTGTCCGTGATGATCTTTGCCACGATTCCAGTACTCGCTGGATCCGAGGTGGGGGATGCCGCACCGGAGTTGAAGGCAGGGGGCTGGATCAATATCGAGTCCACCACCAACTGGGACACCCTGGCGGGCAAGTTGATCTTGATCGAGAAGTGGGCCACCTGGTGAGGACCTTGCAAGGGCCAGATCCCGAAATTGAACAAGCTTCACGCTGAGTTCAAGGATCGCGGACTGGTCGTCATCGGGGTCACCGATGAATCGGAAGCGAAGGCCAAGCCTTACATCGACAGGAACAAGATCGTCTATCCCATCGCCTTCGGAGGCGGTGCCACAGATTACAAGACCCGTGGAATCCCTCATTCGTGGCTGGTCGGCCCGGACGGAAAGATCGTCTGGAAAGGACATCCCGGAGGGCTCAACAATTCCATCATCGAGAAGCACATCGATGGGGCACGAGTCGGTCCGAAGATCAAGCTCTCCGGAGATCTGAAGTCGGCGGAGAAGTACATCAAGGTGGGTCAGTTTGGCAAGGCCCATGCGGACCTGGCGAAGAAGGCGAAGCGGTCTAAAGACGGATCGGTTGCCAGTGCGGCACAGGATGCCATGAAGGTGATCGAGGAGTACGCAGCGACCGAGTTGAGCCGGGTTGCAGATCTCAAGAAGGCGCGCAAGTTCCAGGCGGGGCTCAATGCTCTTCAGCGTGGAGCCGTGGCGTTCAAGGGAATGGATGCTTCGAAGGAGTTCGAGCGTGAGCTGAAGGCGTGGAAGAAGGACAAGAAGATCAAGGCGGAGATCGAAGGTGCTCAGATGCTCGAGGAGGCTCAGGACCTCGTGAAGCGTGGTAAGTACGAGAAGGCCGCAAAGGTCTACGTCGTGCTGGCCAAGAGCAAGAAGTTCGCCGGTTCTGAAGCACAGCGCGAAGCCGAGATCCGATTGCAGGAGATCCAGAAGTACCTGTAGATCGTTTCTGTTACCGATCGTGAATTGAAACAGGGGCCTCACCGATGGTTCGGTGAGGCCCCTGTTTTCATCTCAGTCGAAATGCGATGGTGATCTTCAATCGCACAGACGGTACAGCAGATCGACGACCCGGCTCGAGTAACCCCATTCATTGTCATACCAGGAGAGAACCTTGGCAGAGCGGTCTCCGATGGTGGTCGTCAACTGGGCATCGAAGATGGAGGAGTGCGGATTGCCGACGATGTCGGAGGAGACGACGGAGTCGGTGCAGTACTGGAGGATTCCTTTCATCGGGCCCTCCGCTGCTTCCTTCATGGCGTCGTTGATGCCGTCGACGGTGATCGGTTTCTCGAAGGAGGCGACCAGATCGACGATGGAGCCGTCGATCACCGGCACACGCATCGCCATTCCATCGAGTTTTCCCTCCAGACTCGGGAGCACCTTCCCGACAGCTCGGGCGGCACCGGTCGATGTCGGGATGGTGTTTTCACCTGCAGCACGACTACGTCGTAGATCCTGGTGGTACCAATCTGCCAGGCTCTGGTCATTGGTGTAGGCGTGAACGGTGGTCATCACGCCTCTCTCGAGGACGAAATTGTCGTCGAGTACCTTGGCGATGGGGGCGAGGCAGTTGGTGGTGCATGAGGCGTTGGAGATGATCCGGTGTTGTGGTTTCAAGATGTCGTCGTTGACTCCCAGAACCAGCAACGCATCGATGGAATCCTTGGGAGGAACCGTCAGGATCACCTTCCCTGCCCCGGCATCGAGGTGCTGCTGACACTCCTCCCTGCTGCGGAAGCGACCGGTCGCTTCGATGACCACGTCGACACCCATCTTCTTCCAGGGTAACGACGCAGGATCCCTTTCCGCCAGCATCGTGCAACTCTGACGTCCCGCTTCCAGTGTCCCGTCCTCGAGGGTCACCTTCTCCTTGAAGGGGCCCATCACCGAGTCGTATCGGAGTAGATAGGCGAGGGAGGCCGGATCGGAGATGTCATTGATGGCGACGATGTCGATATCGTCGCGGGAAGCGGCGATCCGGAATACGCTTCTTCCGATGCGCCCAAATCCGTTGATGGCAATCCTCATGAGCGCTTCCTCTCTCCCGCATCGGATCCACTGGAACTCATCTGTGCTGCCAGTTCGACGATACGGTGAGCGATGCCTCCACCCTGTTCGTACCAGCCAAGTACCTTGAGGAGCACTCCATCGGTGACGAGAGTGGCCATGCTATCGAAGACGCATGAGGCCGGGTGGTCGCCGATGTCACTGGAGACGATCGGTTGGTCGGTGTAGCTGAGGTATCCGGAATGAATGCTGGCAGCGGCACTGCGGAACACCTCGTTGACCTCGGGGGCGGTGAGGCTTCGCTTCATCTCCACCGTCAGGTCGCAGCAGGAAACTCCGGGCACTGGAACGTTCAACTTCATCCCCTTGAATCGACCTTCCAGGTGAGGAAACAACTTCTCGATGGCGTGATCGGTCCATGTGGTCTGGGGGATGATGTTCTGCATCGCTGCTCGGGATCGGCGAAGATCACCGGGAGAAGGCACATCGGTGAGGCTCTGATCCGCGGTGTAGGCATGGACCGAGGTGAAGGAGCCCTCCGTGATCCCGAAGGCATCATCGAGAACCTTGACCAGCAGTGCAGTGGCGTTGGACGTGGAGGAGCCGCACGAGATGATCCTGTGCGAGCGGATATCCTCGGAATCGGTGACCCCGCGGATATGTAGGTGGTCGATGTCATCGGTAGGGGGGGTCGACAGGATCACCCGATCTGCACCCTGATCGAGGTGCTTCTGCAGTCGTTCCCGGGATCTGTACTTGCCGGTGGCTTCGATCACCACATCGACTCCGTGCTCGAACCAGGGAAGTTCACCAGGTTCCCGGTGATGGAGCACCGGAATCTGCTTCCCGCCGGCGTAGATGGCATCATCGAGAACCCGGATCGGCTCCTCGAATCGTCCTCGCAGGGAATCAAAGCGAAGCAGGTACTCCATCGCGCGGATGTCTGCGAGCTCGTTGATGGCGACGATCTCGATGTCGTCACGACCGTGGATTGCCCTGAATACATTTCGACCGATGCGGCCGAAGCCCATCAATCCGACTCGTACACTCATCGAGTGACTCCGTTTCTGATTCTTGACACGGCGATCTATCCGTCGAGGATCCCTCCGGTTTGCCGGTAGCGGTGATCTCGATCCACGGACAGAATAACGGCACCTCGGAAAAGAGCGAGGTGGAAAAGCCATGTGAGCCCGGATGCAACGGTTCTGGGTAGCGGATGATGGCCACAAATGACTGACCGGGACGGGGTTCAGGTGGATTCTCTGGTGGCGACATATCGGGTCGAAGTGGAGCGGGATCGGGCTCAGGCGCTGGCCCGAGCGATGGCGGTGGAGTTGACGGTGGAGGTGCCGGAAGTACTGATCGGCCGCTACCCCGAGATCGAGAAGCAGATCGTCGCCGATGTGCTGTCGCTGGAGGAGGTGGAAAGTGGCGTTCACCACGTCAAGATCGCCTTCGAGGCGACCTTGGCTGGATCGGACCTCAATACCCTTCTCAACCTGATGCTGGGAAACTGCTCGATGATGCCGGGAGTTCGGCTGATCGACCTGGCTCTCCCCGACACGTTGCTGCAGGAGTACCGAGGTCCGACTCATGGAATCGATGGGGTCAGGAGTATCGTCGAGGTGAAACGGAGACCGTTGGTGGCGACGGCACTGAAGCCACGAGGTGCTCCCGTCTCTGACCTGGTGGAGGTGTGCAGACAGTTCACCGCAGCAGGGGGAGATCTGATCAAGGACGATCACAATCTGGTGGAGGCAGATCTCGATCTATTTCGAGATCGTGTGGAGAGATGCGTCGCTGCCATCCGGGAAACGCAGGGGAGTCGCCATCGGCTGTTCCTGGTCAATCTCATCGCCTGCTCGGAGCAACTCGATCAGCGTCTGGAAGTGGCGATGGAGATGGGAGCGGACGGGGCATTGCTCGCCCCGTGGGTGATCGGTCTCGATCGGGTCAGGGCACTGACCACACGCTGGCCCGGTGTCCATCTGGGGCATCCGTCGCTGAGTGGTCTTCTCACGGTAGGGTCGATGGGCGGGATCGATGGGTCGATCGTCCATGGATCTCTGGCTCGGCTGGCAGGCCTTGACGGTTCGGTGTTCGTCAACAGCGGTGGTCGCTTTCCCGTGACCAGGTCCGATGGAAGGGGCATCGCAGCAGCCCTTCGTCAGCCGCTGGCGAAGCTGAAGCCAGCGTGGGCAGTGCCTGCCGGGGGGATGCGTCCCGAGCGACTGCCGGAGATGATCGAGGACTTTGGCTGCGACACGATGATGTTGATGGGAGGAGCCTTGCTCACCGCGAAGGAGGGGATCGAGGCGTGTACACGAGAGATCGTCGACCAGTTGCAAGATCAGATCGAATCGGCGGGGGAGAGATAGATTGAGCCCAATATGTTAAAGGCGATGTCAGGCGTGTTGTTCCTGCTTCTTGCCGTACTGCTTGTCAGTTCGATGGTGATGATCGTAGTCGACATCGATGGAATGTTTGGAACTGGAAAGGGACTCCGGGAAGACCTCTCGATCTCGAGCAGGATCGCTCTTCGTTTGTTTCAAGACGAGTCGATGGCGACAACCGATGAAGTCGATATCGATCAGTTGATGATCGCGTCCAGTGGGATTGGCAGGTATTGCCTGGTTGCGGCTCTGTTGTCGGCGGGATATGGCATCTTTCTGCTGCTGAGGAGTGGTCAAAAGAATAGCAACGGAGATCCCGGGTCGTAATTGCCACTTCGGGGCGACCGAAGTGCAGAGAGGAAATCGATGTCCATCAAGATTACCGGAGTAGTTCTGATCGTGTGCGCGCTGTCGATCGTGCTGTTGATGGGGTCCGCATACTTCGAACTGGGAAAGATGGCCACCTCAGCCGGTCCCGTGGCGGAAGAAGACCTTTCAACGGTGACCGGAGTGATCCTCGCGCTCGTCTCGGATACCTCCGATCCGGCGACCTCTGTTTCGCCTGGCCAAATCGCCAGCCGCTTCTCCTATGTCATAGGGGGGAGTCTTCTCCTGGCTCTCCTGGTCGGGGGATACGGAGTTCGTTTACTGATGGATGCCGGTCCCCGCAAATGAAACCTGTTGTCGGGCGAAATCGATGAAAGTTGGTTTCTGAGGATGTCGTTGCAGCGCTTCACAGGATTCATTCTTGTGGTTACTGCCCTCTTGATGGGCGGGATCGTGTTCCTGATGCATCAGGATTTCTCCGACAATTTCCTCAATTTCTGGTCGGCAGACCCTTTGCCCGAAACCCTGGCGATTCCAACTCGTATCCTTTTCCAGATCCCTCTCGATGCCACCGAGAGGAAGTGGACCGCAAACTACGACTGGGACCTTCTGCTGAATGTCACCATCGTCGGGGGAATCTTCACGTTGGCGGTGGCAGCGACGGCGATCCGATTGCTTCTGGTCGATTCCGGGAAGGAAGAGGAGAGTGGTCTGGAATGAGTGAAACTCCCCTGGTGCGAAGTGGTCTCGATCAAATTCGAGATGGAGGCTGGCAGCAGATTCGCCAGCAACGGATCGGTGTCTGTTGCAATCGATCTGCAGTCGACGAGAAGGGGATCCACCTCGCTGATCTGCTGGCGGCTGAGGGGATCGAGGTGACCCGCTGGTTTGAACCGGAGCATGGCCTCGATACCACGGCCCAGGATATGGAGCCGATCGATTCCCCATCGCCTGCTGTGGTGAGCCTGTACGGGAACGACGAGGACTCGTTGCATCCTCGTCGTCAACATCTTGAGGACCTCGATCTACTGCTCTTTGACATCCAGGATATCGGCACTCGCTACTACACCTTTGCCGCGACGCTGCGCTACATCCTGGAAGTGGCAGCCAGTACCGATACCCGTGTCATCGTCCTCGACCGCCCCAACCCGCTGGGGGGAGAGGTGATCGAAGGGGGGACGGTACGAAGTGGCTTCGACAGTTTCGTCGGGGCTTCACCCATCTCCATCCGTCACGCAATGACGATGGGAGAGATCGCTACCCTGCTGGTGGGCCCCCTCGGGCTGGAGGCCGATCTGCAGGTGATCGGTTGCCAGGGGTGGCAACGATCGATGCGCTTCGAGGAGTGCGGATTGCCGTGGATCGCCCCCTCACCCAACATGCCCACCGTCGACACGGCGATGATCTATCCGGGGATGTGCCTGATCGAGGGGACCGACCTGTCAGAGGGGCGCGGTACCGAGCACCCCTTTCACTGGATCGGCGCACCCTGGTTCGATGCAACGGAACTGGTCACCGCAATCGAGAAGCGATGCTCCGAGATGGATCTACACGGGGTTTCCTTCTCTCCGGTCAGTTTCACACCTCGTTTTCAGAAGTTCTCTGGTCGCCGATGCCACGGCATCGATATCGAGATCGCCGCCGGAGGCACCATCGAATCCTTGCTGCTGGGGGTGATCGTCCTGGAGCAGGCGAGACGGTTCGATGTCGAACGGTTTCGCTGGAGAAGCGAGTGCTACGAGTTCGTCTCCGATCGACCTGCCATCGATCTGCTGTGGGGTGGTTCAGATCTGCGTGAGGGGCTGGAAGAGGGACTCTCTCCCCGAGAGATCATCGCCGGGCGGGAGTCGGAGCGTCAGCAGTTCATCGAACTTCGCCAGCAGGCGTTACTCTACTGACTGATCTGGTGTTGCTCCTTCTCCTCGGGAAGTCGTGAGACGCTGTGAGCGATGATCGTCACGGCCCCGTACTTCTCCTCGACCTTTCCATCGATCAACAAGGGGCCGGTTCCATCGAGAAGGACCCGACGGGCCGAGGTCCAGACGGACCGAAAGCAGGTGATCTCACAGGTTTCGTGTTCATCTTCTAGTGTGATGAATCCCATCGCCCCGTCGCGGGTAGTGTGGTGTCGGGAAGCGATGCGAAGTCCACAGACCCGAACCCTGGAGCCACTCCTGTTCGAAACCTCAGCGAGAGAGATGCACCCGAGGCGCTGACGTAGATCTCGATGAAACTGCATCGGATGAAAAGTGAGACCGGCACCGAGCAGACGCAGTTCCTGATCGAGGACCTTTCGGGATGACAGTTCAGCCAGCGGTGGCCCTTCATCGACGATCCCCTCGAGGTTTCCCGGGGTGATCTGGTCGCGTGTGCTTCCCTCCTGACGATGTCGAGTTCGGGTGCGCCACAGCAGACGGGGGCGGGGAATGTCGAAGTGGTCGAGGGCTCCGACGAGGATCCAGTCTTCCAGTTCCGACATCGGGATGCGAGCTCGTCGCAGCAGATCCTCCGGCGATTTGAAGGGGCGACCGGCCAGTACCGAATCGATGCTGTTCTGTCGTGCTCCCCGGATGATCGACAGCGGCATGCGGATCGATCGATCTCGCTCCAGGATGAAGGTGGGAGCCGATCGTTCGACGCAGGGGAGTCGTAGCGGTACCCCCAGTCGTCTCGCCTCGGAGACGAAGGCACGGAATGGGTACATGCCGGCGTGATGTCGAAACAGTGCACACAGGAACTGGGCAGGGTGGTGAGTCTTGAGCCAGGCACTGCGCCAGGCGAGCAGGCCGTAGGAAGCTGCATGGGCCTTGTTGAAGGTGTAGCGTCCCAGCCGTAGCAGTTCTTGCCACAGGTCACGAGTCTCGCCAGCTCCGAATCCTTGATCGATGGCGGAAGCGATGAACTGATCTTCCAGCCGTCTCAGATCCTCGCTGGAATCGCTGCGGATGGCCCGTGTCACTTGCCGCCGCAGTTGATCGCCGGCAGCGAGGCTCTGCCCGGTGATGAGAGCGATCAGTTCCATCAGGTTTTCCTCGTAGAGGAGCAAACCCTGTTGATCTTTCAGTAGCGTCGCCAGTGCCGGGTGGGGTGGAGTGGCGGGTTCCAGCCCCCGAGAACGGCGACAGAATGCTTCCTTCAGGCCGCCGGCGGAGGGGCCCGGTCGAATCAGGGCCACCGCCTGCATCGTTTGCCGTGCATCGGTGGCCTGCATCTGGATCAACAGTGATCGCATCGCCGGGCTCTCCAGCTGAAAACAACCGAGGGTGTTTCCCTCCTTCAACAATCGTGCAGTTTTCTGACACCTCTCCGGTATCGAATCGAGATCGAGGGGAGTGCCACAACTCTCCTCGACCAGATCTCGAACCGCACCCAGTTCGGAGACGCAGCGGTTACCGAGCAAGTCGATCTTGATCAGTCCCGTTTCCTCGACGGAGTACATGTCGAGTTGTGTGACGATGAGACCCCTCGCCGATCTTTCCACCGAGGTCACCTGCTGGATGGGGCGGTCGGCGATGCAGATTCCGCCCGGATGCACGGAGCGATGATGAGGACGGTTCCGTAACCACTGGGCATCATCCAGTAACTGCCTTCGGGCGGTGGGGGAGATCGCCGTGGAGGCGAGTACCGGATCGCTGGACAACCAGTGCTGGATCGGTTCGTCGCTGCGATGAGGGAGCCGCCTGGAGATGGCGTCGACCTCGGAGGGAGAGAGTCCATGGGCCCGTGCTGCCTCCCTGAAGGCGGAACGTAGCTGGAGGGCGGTGCGGGTGCAGATCATGGCGGTTCGATCGGTTCCGTAACGCCGGTAGACATGATCGATGATGCGGTCGCGACCTTGCCAGCACAGGTCGATGTCGATGTCTGGCAGATCATTTCGTTGCGGATAGAGGAACCGTTCGAAGCGGAGCGAGTGGGCAAGGGGGTCGACCTGGGTGATTCCTAGACTGTAGGAGACGATGGAAGCGGCACCGGAGCCGCGACCGGCACACTCGATGCCGAGTCGCCGTGCTTCGGAGACGATGTCCCCGACCACCAGGAAGTAGGGAACGAAACCCATCGAGTCGATGACGCGGAGCTCGGTGGTGAGTCGTTGAAGGGTCGCCTGCGAGATGGAACCGTATCGGCGCAGCAGGCCCCGATGGCACTGTTCATAGAGGAGGCCAAAGGGTGTCTGCCCCGGGGCCACGGGAAAGGGTGGAAAGATGGTGCGAGTCGATGAGAAATCGATGGGCTGCGCCTCTTTCTCGAGGCAACGAGAAGAGTCGAGGGCTGTCGGCACATCTCGGTGGAGTCGTTGCCAGTGTTGCAGGGAGGGAATCGGGGCCAGGAATGGAGAGTTGTCCCGGTCGTTCTGCTTCTTCCGATCACGGGCGATCCGTTCGGTGGTCGATGTACACCGCACCGCTTCCAGCAGATCGAGATGGTGCTGTGATACCGAGTTCACGACTCCGATCCGGGAGGAAGCGATCACCGACAGTCCCAGTTGATCGGCAGCGTCGAGGGTTCGATGCTCCCGGGCGATGGGATCGCGTAGCCGGTCGATCTCCAGCAGGATTCGGCGTCGGCATGAGGGGCCGAGTCGCTCGATCAGTTGTCGGGCCAGCAGCGGATCACGGAGGAGGATCGTCAAGCCGTGGCAGCCACTGCACAGCGCCTCGACCAGATGGAACGGCTGCTCCTGCGATCCTTCGGCGGGGACGGAGAGGTTGCGGCTGCTGACCAGTTGATTCAACTGCTCGCGGCCGGCAGGAGTGCGGGCGATGGCGATGGCCGAGCGACCTTGCTGATCTTCCACCTCGGCGGCTGCCAGCAACCGGACCCCACTGCGATCGGCAACCCTCGCCGCCTCGACGACGGTCCCCAGGTCACCGTACTCCGCCACGCAAACCGATCGCCAGCCCTTCCTCGCCGCTTCCTCGATGAGTGCGGAGATCGGTTCCAGCCCACGCATCAGCGAGCCCCACGAACGGAGGGAAAGGAGCAGCGAAGTGGTAGCGGGCACGAATACCTCGGATCGGAGAATGGGTCGTCGCGGAGAATGGGCTGTCGCAGGGTAGCGAACATCTGTTCGTGCGCCAAGGGGGTAGTACATCGCTTGTCCCAGGGGGGCAGATCGATACCCTTCAGGCACTTGAAGTGGACTCGCCATCAGAGCGGATTCGGCGCAGCCTGGAGGTAGATCGTTGCAGGATGACATCGTGCAGGATGACACCGTCAAACCAGCGACCGGAGAGGCGTGGCGCGAGCCGCATCGCAGGGCGCTGGAGCAGCGGCTGCCGGGCTACACCGATCCCGAACTGGGGTTGTGGGTGTGGACCGAGGTCGCTCACCTCGATCGGGGAGAATGCTGCCAGAGCGGCTGCCGTCATTGCCCGTGGAGTGATCGGTTGTCGTAGCGGAAGCGACGACAGCAGAAGCAATCAAACAGCAGCAGCGAAAAGAAAAAGGGGCCGGGAAGAAGTGATCTTCCCGGCCCCTTTACATGTACCTGTCTCCGATGAATCAGGGACAGGATGTGTAAGTGGCGCAGTCGATGGAATCGGTGGTCGGATCGGGGCCACATGTCGGTGCGGTGGGAGCCGGCATCGCCGGTCCTCCGGAGAACAGGTTGGCCAGTTCGTAGACCGCATCTGCGATGTTGACCGATCCGTCGTCATTGCAATCCGCTGCATCGTCGCAGTTGATGGCTCCTCCGGTGAAGAGGCCTGCAAGCAACGAAACCGCATCTGCGATGTTGACCATCGAATCGTCATTGATATCTCCGCGGCGGAATCCACCGGTGGACGGCACCAGGGTCACGGTACCGTTGACCAGCGCGGCAGGGTTTGCCTGACCGTCGACCACGATGATGTTCACCACAGGAGGCGCTCCGAGGGAACTGCTCCAGGCGAGAGTTGTCGTGGTTCCGGCGTTATTGCCGATCAATCCTGAAGGCACGGTGTCGTAGGAAACGGTGCCCATCTCGGTGGGGGCGGCGAACTGCAGCGTGGCGGGGTTGGAGAAGCTGTACACGCAGCCCACCGTCATCCCATCGCTGTAGAAGTTGATATCGATGAAGTCGGGTCCACTATTGCTGTTGAGGCTCTCGAGGACTGCACCGGCAGCCCAGGTGCTGGCGGTGGCAAGAGAAGCATCGTTGGCGACACCGAAGGAGAATCCCTGGGTGTCATTGGGGAATCCCGGTGCGGTGGCATCCTCTTCCACCAGCAAGCTGGCGGTGAAACTACCGACTCCGTTGGCGGGTGAGTAGGAACCGCTGGTATCGGCAATGCTGTAGGTGAATCCGTCGACAGGAACCTGGCAGTTGGGATCTGCGGTGCAGTCCGGATCGTCACAGTCGACCAGGGTGTCGCCGTCATCGTCGACGCCATTGGAGCAATTCTCCGGAGGAGTGATACATGCCGGATCGAGATCGCAATCGGAATCCTCGCAATCGATGAGTCCGTCGCCATCGTCATCGACACCATTGGTGCAGTTCTCGGGGGTGGGTGCACCACCGAGGATGATGTCGAGGGTACCGGTACCGCTGGTACCGATCGACCAGGAACCCATTCGGATGTAGTAGCTGTTGCCTGCGGTGACTCCCACATCGAGGGTCGATGTGAATCCGCCACAGCCGGTTGCATCGCCGTTGCAGGCGATCTGGGTCAGCGCGCCACAGGCTCCCTCGTAGACCACGAGATCACTATCGAAATCGATGAGGTCACACGTTGAAACGGTGGCTGTGCCGGAGGTGGGAGCAGTGAACTGATACCAGGCATCGGAAGCCATGTCTCCGAGGAAACTGCCGACACACTGTGCGTCACTGTACGGATCGGCACTGGTGGTCATGGCAGTGGTGTTGACCGGGTTTGAACCGACCACCGCAGTGAGAGGGTCGGAACACTCGTCACCGGGTCCTCCACCACCACCGCAGACGGGGTTGGCAAAGCAATCGGGATCGGCACAGTCGATCAGGCCATCGCCGTCGTCGTCGGTGCCGTTGGTGCAGTTCTCCGCACCCGGGCCACCACCGCCGACGGAGATGTCGAGGGTGCCAGTTCCTTCAGAACCGTTCCAGCCGCACACCTGAACCATGTAGGTGTTCCCTGCAAAAACGGGAATGTCGACGGTCGACATGAATCCGCCAGCTCCGCACGCATCATCGCTACTGGCGATGCACGCGGCTCCAGGTCCTGGACACAGTGCTCCATCGTAGACCGCGATGACGCTGTCATCGTTGGTACCGCTCTGGCTGCAGTTGGCGATGGTCGCCGTTCCGTCTGCTGTGGCGGTGTACTGGAACCACACATCATTCAGAATGTTGGGATCACAGGTGTTGGGTCCATCGAGGGTCGATCCGGTCAGGTCGTAGGGGAAGGAACCCTCGCCGACCAGTGTCGCGTCGATGCAGTTGTCATTGCCTCCACCACCTGGGCCACCACCTCCGAGGGTGATGTCGAGGGTGCCGGTGCCTTCCGATGCATTCCAGCCGCACACCTGCACCATGTAACTGTTGCCTGCGCAGACGGGAATGTTGACGGTCGACATGAATCCGCCAGCTCCGCAATCATCATCGCTACTGACGATGCAAGCAGCTCCAGGTCCTGGACACAGTGCTCCATCGTAGACCGCGATGACGCTGTCATCGTTGGTACCGCTCTGGCTGCAGTTGGCGATGGTCGCCGTTCCGTCTGCTGTGGCGGTGTACTGGAACCACACATCATTCAGAATGTTGGGATCACAGGTGTTGGGTCCATCGAGGGTCGATCCGGTCAGGTCGTAGGGGAAGGAACCCTCGCCGACCAGTGTCGCGTCGATGCAGTTGTCATTACCACCGCCGCCACCACCGCAGACGGGGTTGGCAAAGCAATCGGGATCGGCACAGTCGATGAGGCCATCGCCGTCATCGTCGGTGCCGTTGGTGCAGTCCTCCGCACCGGGGCCACCACCACCGACCGAGACGTCGAGGGTGCCGGTTCCATCCGATCCTTGCCAGCCTGCAACCTGAATCATGTAACTGTTGCCGGCAAAAACGGGAATGTCGACGGTCGACATGAATGCGCCGGCTCCGCAAGCATCATCGCTACTGACGATGCAAGCAGCTCCAGGTCCTGGACACAGCGTTCCGTCGTAGACCGCGATGACGCTGTCATCGTTGGTACCGCTCTGGCTGCAGGTGGCGATGGTCGCCGTGCCGTCGACGGTGGCAGTGTACTGGAACCACACATCATTCTGGATGTCGGCGTCACAGGTGTTGGGTCCATCGAGGGTCGATCCGGTCAGGTCGTAGGGGAAGGAACCCTCGCCGACCAGTGTCGCGTCGATGCAGTTGTCATTACCACCGCCGCCGCCACCGCAGACGGGGTTGGCGAAGCAGTCGGGGTCGGCACAGTCGATGAGGCCATCGCCGTCATCGTCGGTGCCGTTGGTGCAGTTCTCCGCACCGGGACCGCCACCACCGAGAGTGATGTTGAGGGTGCCGGCGCCGCTGGCGGTGCCATCCCAGCCCGCCACGCGGATCCAGTACTCGGTTCCGCCGGTGACGGCGATTCCAAGGATCTGGGAGCTGAAGTCGGGACAGCCGGTGGCATCGCCGTTACATGCGATCTGATTGAGGGCATTGCAACTGCCGTTGTAAACCGCCAGGTCAGTATCGAAGTTGACGCTACCGCAGGTGCTGACACTCATGGTGCCATCGGCGGCAGGTGTGAAGGAGTACCAGCCGTCCTGGTTGAAGTCACCCAGGAAGGTACCGGCACACTGAGCATCACTGATGGGGTCAGTGCCGGTGGTCATCGTCGTGGTGTCGATGGGGTTGGCTCCCTCGACGACGACGATGGCGGAATCACACTCATCGCCTGCAGCCGGGGGCAGGCAGGCAGGGCTGCTGAAGCAATCGGGGTCGTCGCAGTCTGCCAGCCCGTCGCCGTCATCGTCGACTCCATTGGAGCACAACTCGACATTACCACCGCCTCCAGCGGGCAGGGTATCGACGAACAACTGACCGGTGTTGGCAGAGTCGAGCCAGGCACCGAGGCCCAGCGTCCACGAACGGGAGAAGCGACCGTAGTCATCGGAGAAGTTGTTTCCGCATGCGGCACTTCCGCAGCACAACTGACCGATGACCCTGTGATCCTGGTCGAAGAGGGGAGATCCCGAGGAACCGGGTTCGGTGGTTCCCAGGTCCCAGTCGTTGACGGTCACGAAGTTGGTCGAAAGGCTAGGAGGCTGGTTCTCGAAGGAGATACGCTTCTCCTCGGTATTCGGGTGGTGAATGCCGACGGCACTGCTGGGGGATGCGCTGGTGGCATTCCATCCGCAGAAGGAGACGCCGTAGGCGGGGTTCGGAGGGCTCGCCAGTTCCACCAGCGTGAAGTCAGAGGTGGCAGATCCTGCGCGGAAGATCGATCCGGTGCTGAACTGGTTGAGGACGCCGTTTCCTGGTCCTCCACTGGAGGCGGATCCGGGAGGACGACAGGTCGAGTTCTCGTAGTTCCAGTACACCACCAGCGATCCAGCATTTCCTGCGGTCACTCCGCAGTGATCTGCGGTCATGAAGTAGGGGGTGCCATCCTGTGCGGTGTTGTTCACCATGAAGCCGGTGCAGAAGAGGAAACCACCTGAGGAGATCACGCCGACGCAGTCGATCTCGTTCTCCCAGCCGGCTGACTCGGGGCACGCCACGTCAACATTGCACGACCCTGACATCGAGGGACCGTTGTTGCTGGAAGATGGGACTCCGAAGAACTCGTGGAATCCACGGTAGCCGGGGTTGATGGAGGAGAGTTCTACCTCTTCCTCGACGAGCCAGCGATCTTGCAGCGCGCAGATGATCTCGATGACCACTTCATTTCCTGCCACGGCAGGGGTCCACAACTCACCGCTGTCCTGGATGTCATCGACGGTGAAGGTGCGGATGCGGTGGGTCAGGTCGGTGTTGTAAATCCGCATCTCACCATCGACCGGCAACATCCAGCGGCTGAAGCCGAAGTTCATGCTGATGGAATTCTTGCAGTGTGTCCTGAGTCTCCACACAGCGTTCTGGTCGTCGAGCTTTGTCCAGAGACCATGGGTCAACGGTGTCACGGTGACCGGCTGGGGAACTGCGAATCGTGGTGCCAGGCCAGATCTCTCGCGATCGAGATCCTCCAGTGCCAATGTCTCGAGATCGAGAGATGGAACATTGATGACCGGAACCTCCTTCAGGGAGACGTCGTTCATCGCTGAAACCGTTGGCGAGGCCAGAAGAACCAGCATCAAACTGGCAATGAAAGTAAAGAGATGTCGAGACAACATCACAATCCTCCTCAGGATAATTATCGAGCCCCTCGTATTGAGGGGGCGACTGCATGTAGCGGGCTGCTACAAAAATTGTTCATCTGTGTGAAAGAGAGCCACCTCTATTGTCGTAACTCACCGGTTTCACGCAAGTTTCTTTTTTTCTCAGATGATCCCTCGGCGCCGGTCAGGAACGCCCAGAGGTCTCGAACCTGTCCTTCATCCAGAGTGTCGGCCAATCCGGGGGGCATCGGAGAATCTGGCGAGGCTGCTGTCGACACCCTGGGGCCATGGAGAGTGAATGGTTGGTATCCGAAGGGATCGGTGTTGAGGACGGTGAAGTCCTTTTCAAGCCGTAAAATCCTGCCCACTGCCAGATCATCCGCCGTCGATACGACGCTCCACTGGTATTGATCGGAAATGTCCCTCGAAGGGTCCAGAATCGCCCGGACCAGGTCGGTGTCGCTGAATCGCGCGCGGATCCCGGTCAGGTCGGGACCGGCTCCTCCTCCTACCTGGTCGAATCGGTGACAGCGGCTGCACAGCGCCCGGTCATAGGCGAGGCGACCGCGTTCGGCATCTCCTTCGCCGCTCCCCAGCGCCTTCAGCATGGCGGACTCGGTCCAGCGAGTGACCGGATCGGCAAGCACCGGAGGGTCCTCCTCGGGAACCGACAGGATCTCGGAACCGTCCGACAACTCCCGAACGATGTGATCTGCGAAGCCACGCAGGCTATTTCCCCCCTTGCGATTGCGAACCGCCGTGAGGGCGTCGGCGATGCGTTTCTCATCATCTTCAGACAGGGGAACGAATCGCAACAGCCTCAATGCCGCCAGCCCCTCGCTGCGTTGCGGGTTTTCCAGCAACCACGAGATGACCTTCTGGGAGAGGGCGGGGGTGCCGAGACGGGCGAGAAGATCTCCACACAGCCGATCGACGGCGAGATCGTCGGCGGGAAAGGTCGAGTCGAATCGAGCGATCAACCGTTGCCGGGTGGCGCCGGAGGGGGATCCACTTCGAGCGATGGCGACGGTGGCGATGCGAAGCTCTTCCAGCAGATGTTTTCGAGATGGAGCAGCGGGGAGATCACACATCCTCTCCAGCACAGGATCCCGGTCCGATTCGCTCCCGACCCGGGCCAGAGCCAGCAGGCCGATGCGAGTTCCCGGGGTGGTCTCTGCCAGGACCAGTTCCCTCCACGACTCGGCAGGGATCGCCTCGATGGCCACACGTGCCGCATGGGAGATGGCCGCATCGTTCGATCCCAGATTCCTCCAGGCGAGACCCAGCATCTGGTCGTCGCCCGCGGCGAGATGACCCCTCTCCAGTTTTCGGCGCAGCGCCCTTGCCCGGGTTCCCGCATCGGTGGTGGGGGCATCGATGACATCGGTATCGCGATCGCTACCGATGCGGAACATGGTGCTGCGGGTACCGCGACCGCCGGTGACCCCGTACATCGCCCCGTCCGGTGCGAAGACGATGTCCGCCACGTTGAAGGCACTGGCGGCGGCGAACGGTTCCGCATGACCGCGCCAGCCGGCCCCCTCCTCCCTGGGGAAGTAGGCGAGGATTCTTCCGTAGGCCCAGTCGGCGATGTAGATGGCGTGTCGCCAGCGACCGGGGAAATTGCCGTCGAGTCCGGAGGAGACTCCGGTCGGAGAGGAGAGATCGGTCTCCACCGAGGGCATCACCGCGTCGGGGATTCCGTCGGGCCACTTGGCATCGCCGCCACGCCAGCCCGCATCTCCTCCCGAGACCACCTCGACCACCCGGGGGGAGCGGTACCACGGGGTACCGATATCCCATTCCATGTCGGCGTCGTAGGTGAAGAGGGAACCATCATGATGAAACGCCAGGTCATAGGAGTTGCGGAATCCGCCGGCGACCCGTTCCCACTCCAGCGTCCGTGGATCGATGCGCAGGATCTGTCCGGCGGGGGCCTTGTATCCCACCGCGTGACCGTTGGGATCCCAGATGCGAGGCAGGATCAGATCCTCCTGCCAGTTGCGGTAGCGATCGCGGGTCAGCAGTTCCTGGGGGACGTGGATGTGATTGCCGACCACCGTCCATACGTGTCCATCGGGGCCGCGAACCAGGGCATGAACGCCATGTTCTCCACCGGGTCCCATCGCCGACAGTCGCTTCTCCTCGTCGAAGAAGCCGTCTCCATCCGGGTCAGAGAGGATCCACAAGCCGCCCCGATCTTTGCGGTGACCGGCGACGTGCACCCACAGATCGCCGTCGACCATCAGCAGGCCCTGGGCATCTCCGAAGTTCGCACAATCGGTGACGGTGACCTCGTCCTCATCGATGACGACGCGCTTGAGGGGTCCTCGCTGGGGGGAGGTGATGAATCGTCCCGGTCCCTCGACGGCGATGCACACCCACGAGCCATCCTTCGGATCGACCTGGTGAATCACCTCCGCTGAGAACCCATCGGGCAGGCTCCAGTGAGAGGATGAGCCCTCGGAGGTGAGGCCGATGTCTCCCCACGGTGAGGTTGCCACTCCCACCGGACCCTTGACCACCACATCGACCAGCTCGGTGCCGTCGAGGATCTTCCAGCGATCATCGGTGATCAGGTGACCGGTACTTCCATCGCTTCCGGTCCAGGTGACGATGCCTGCTGCGGCTGCCGGACCTCCATCGTTGAGACATTGCAGCAGCAACCGGTGCTTTCCTGCGGCGAGTTTATCAATCATCGTGCGACTCGGTCGCGCCCAGTCGTCGCCGCGCAGGATCTCCTTGCCGTCGAGGAGGGCGACGAAGTGGTTGTCGCCACTGAAGACAAAGGAGACGTCGACCGCTTCCTCCAGGGTGAACTCTCGCATCATTTCGATGCGCTGGTCGGCGTGGGGATTTCCCTGCGCCCAGATCCACTGCGGCGCCGGCGTGGAGCTGGGGTCGGTGAGCGGGGCCCTGGCGCAATCGATCAGCGGATCGCCATCGATGGGATGCCAGGGACGGATGCGAATCGAACTCCACTCCACCCGCATCGGACCGCCGGCATGGATCTGCAGGCCGATCTGCCCGGTACTGGCGAACTGCTCGGCGATATCGGTGAAAGCGCACACGGGAATCCCGTCGATCTCGTGACGCGACGAGTTGCCGCGGGCGATGACTCTCATCTGATGGAACTCACCGTCGGACAGGTTCTTCACCGCCTTCTCTGCATCGGGATGTGCGCCCAGGGTGGTGCGGGAACCATCCGCTGCCAGGGTGGCCAGTTCGCCACGGGGTACGGCGATTCCCCGCCCTCGAGATTCGTAGAGCATGCCGCTGTAGCGATTCTCTGCATCGAGGTCCGCCTGGTAGCCGATCGCCTCTCCATCGGCGGCGCGGCGGCTGCGGTACTGGATCCCGGAGTTGCCTCCGGTGATGCGGAAACTCGCCTCCAGCACGAAGTCGCTCCAGCGGGAGGCGTGCCACAGGTAATCGTTGGTGGGGACCGATCCGCCGTCGGGGCCTTCCCCGATGATGACGCCATCCTCGACACGCCACAGTTCCTCGGCGCCACTCCAGCCTTGCAGGTCCTCTCCGTTGAAGAGGGAAACCCATCCCTCTCCGGGGATCGTTTCCTGACCGTGAAGCGGGGAGGCGAGGATCAGTGACGTGATCAGAGCCGAAAGAATCAAGATCGGGGAGTTCTTCATACCATCTCCTGTCCGGGGCCATTGTTCTGTACCCGCGGATCGGCGATCACCCGCTGAATCGAACGGTCTTCAGCGATGTCGGCGATAAAATCTGCGCGCGGGGGAAGGGAATCGATGGCCCAGCGAGTGAGCCGTTCGTAATGATCCAGAAATCTCTGTAGAGCAGCGTCGTCCATCGAATGGGTGGCGTCATCACCGCGGTCGACCCGCAGTTTTGCCTCCTGCTGACCACGCCAGAGGGAAACCGTTTCCCACGACGGAACCTTGAGCAGTGCCAGGTGGTCGAAGAGCTGGAACAACTGCTGATACGGTCCCTGCAATTCGTCACGAATCCGATCTCGCCAGAGCATCTCGTCATCTTCGTCGCGCTCGAGATCGTTGATGGGAGTTTGCCAGTCGCGATCGAGACAGGGACCGAGACCGGTACACCAGCCCTCGAAGATCACCACGTCGAAGGGCCCCCGTAACTGCTGGTTGGCGGAGGAGGGGAGGCGGTCATCGGTGCCTTTATCAAAGGTGGGGATCGTCACGGTAGTGGAATCTCCCCGGGACAGGTTCTCGACGATTTCGATGGCCAGTTTCACATCGTGGGTGCCGGGAACTCCCCGGGTGATCCATAGTGGATGTTGCTGCCGTGCCAGTTGCTGTCTCGCCGCGAGAGGCAGGTAGACATCATCGAGGGCGACGATGGCGATCCGTAACTGAAACAGATCGAGGGCGAGGGGGACAATCAGGTCACAGAGAGTACTCTTGCCCGCTCCCTGACAGCCCTGCAGTCCGACCACCACGGTGGAACCCTTCTTTCGGGACCACCTGTTGAGCGCTTCGACGAAGGGAAGGTGCAGATCTTCCAGCAGCGATTCGGCAGTTTCGGGAAGTCCCAGGGAGATGCGACCCTGGCTCCACCGTTTGTGCGCAGAACTCTGGCAATTCGTCATCGGACCATCCTCCCCGGCCCGAGGATACAGCACGTGGGTGGAGTTGGAACGGGACACCTCAACAGGGACCGATCGGTGAGTCCGATGGTTGCCGCTGGAGTCTGTGCGATTGATGTATTGCGACCAGGCCTGAGTCGGGGCACCATCCACGACAGGGGTGCGGTCGCCGGCAAGGTGAAGCTGCCCGCCCTCGAAAGGATGTCGAGATGAGACGGCACGGTCAGATCGCCAGTTCCCTCGTACTCACCGCATCGTTGCTGGTGGGGATGTTGTTCCTGCACGGTTGCGCCGTGCTTCCGGTTGCGGGGGGGGAACAGGCGGGTGTCTTCCAGCTCTTCGAGCCGGGAGCCAAGATGAAGGATACCGGCGTCGGTTTTGCCGGATACTGGTTCCGGGACCAGCAACCCGGGGTCTTCCTGCACCTGCAGTCATCCTTCAGCGGAGCTGTTTCCGGGATCGGGGTGGCCAGTCTACCGGCAGCAGGAGATGCGGATCCTGTGACCGCTCAGGAGGTGCACGGTGTGTCCTTCGCAGTGGGCCCGACATGGCGGGTCAACGACCAGCTGTCGGTCTACGGTGGACTGGGGGTCGGCAGTATCTCCGTCTGGGAAGAGCGATTCGATGCGGATCTGGAAGTGAGTCCGACCGGCTACTATCACTACGACAGGGGAACCGAGAGTGGACTTCATGCAACGATCGGTTCGCTGATCCATCTCGGTGACGACTGGATCCTCGATGTGGGGTATGGTTCCTACGGAGAATCGATCCATGTCGGACTCGGATACTCCTACTGATCTTCGACGGGAATCGACATGTCTGATACTTCCAATCGGGGATTGCTCCTGGTCAATCTCGGCTCACCCGATGAACCCACCGTGCCGGCGGTTCGCCGCTACCTCGATCAGTTTCTGATGGACGAGCGGGTCATCGATCTGCCCTACCTGCAGCGTGCGATGCTGGTCAAGGGAATCATCCTCAACACCCGTCCGAAGAAATCCGCCGCGGCGTACCGCAAGGTGTGGACCGACGAAGGCTCACCGCTGATCGTCACCTCGCAAAAGCTGGCGCAGCAGGTGGATTCTCTGTGGGACGGACCGGTGGCGCTGGGAATGCGTTACGGCAATCCATCCATCGCCAGCGCGCTGGCTCAACTACGCCAGGCGGGGGCGGATGAAGCCATCGTGGTCCCGCTCTATCCCCACTACTCGATGAGTTCCTACGAGACGGTGGTGGAGAAGGTCCTCGCCGATGTGCAGTCGATGGAGGCGCCGATGGCGGTGCGTTTTCTGTCACCCTTCTACGATCACCCCGTCTATCGCAAGGTGCTCGCCGAGGTGAGTGCTCCTCATCTGGAGGGGCAATGGGATCACCTGCTCTTCTCCTTCCACGGCGTGCCGGTGCGTCACATCGAGAAGCGAGATCCGAGCGGTTGCTACTGCCTGAAAACCGAAGACTGCTGCTTCACCGATCACCCGGCGACGCCGATGTGCTACCGCGCCCAGTGTCTTCGCACCGCTCGCTTCCTGGCCGTGGATCTGAACCTTGTCGATCACCAGTGGTCAGTCGCCTTCCAGTCACGCCTCGGCAACGATCCGGGGCTCGAGCCCGCCACCGAGCCGACCACCGAGCGACTCGCCAGGCAGGGGGTCGGTCACCTCAAGATCATCTGCCCCGCCTTCGTCGCCGATTGCCTCGAGACCATCGAGGAGATCGACATGGAGGTGCGAAACAGTTTCATCGAAGCCGGCGGCAAGCAGTTCGAGATGATCCCCTGCCTCAACGCAGACCCACGCTGGGCCCGGGCCATCGTCGAGATGGCGCCGGACGCCCTGCAGCCACAGGCGAATGCCGCCTACGACGGGGTGGGTCCCCGCTGAGGCGGAGCGTCGCCGATCCCGGGTGACTACCTGGAGAACAGATTGGCAAAGAGGAACGCCAGTAGCGCCAGCAGTAGCAACAGCCCCGGCAGCACCATCTGCCACTGCACCGGTGGGGTGTTGGGGATCTTCTGTACCAGTTGAAGGAGCCGCGCCGGCGCGCGGTCGAGGACCGTTCGGGAGAGCGCGGTCATCGCCTCGGCGATGGGGTTGTTGACGATCCAGCCGAGCAGGCGGCCGCCCTTGCGGTAGACCACATCGAAGTCGAGGTTTTCGCGCACCAGCTCTGGCGGATAGATGCCGCTCTTCATCAGCACCACCACCGACAACGACGCGAAGAGCAGCAGTTGCAGCTGGGTCAGCACGTGGGTGGTGGTGTAGGGCAGGTAGTCAACGGTGGCCGGCAGCAGGTTGTAGAGCACTTCAGGACGGCAGCCGATGAAGATGCACAGTCCAGCACCGATCGTCATCGCCAGCAGCATGTTGCGGGGCGGTTCCTTCGCCTCCAGCTTCGAGTCGTGGGCGAAGAAGGCGAAGTAGGGGATCTTGATGCCGGCGTGTTCCAGCACACCCGCCGAGGCAAAGAGCAGCAGGAACCACAGCCAGGTGTGTCCCTCCTGCAGCGCCGCCGCCATCACCATCGACTTGCTGACGAAACCGCTGAAGAGCGG
>CAYPPQ010000042.1:0-25391 GCA_964412635.1 uncultured Planctomycetia bacterium
ACGGGGTGCTCAACATCGCCGATCCCATCTACGTGCTCGGATTCCTGTTCAGTGGCAGCGCCGCTCCGGCCAGTCCCTATCCCCAGTGCGATACCGATCCCACCGCCGATCCTCTCGACTGCGTCGCCGTCTTGACGTGCCCCTGAAATAGATCCCTCAGCAGATCTGCTGCAGTCGATCGGTATCGATGGCCTGAATCGACTCGATCCAGACATCGAACTCGGCATCGCTGCCTGACCACAGAAACGCCTGGAGCCAGCCGCTCCTGCCATGCGGCACCCACAGCGACTCCTCTGCCACCTCGACCCCCGCAGGCAAGCGAAAGGTCAGCACCGGCGGACTCCCATCGACCTCACCTCCGATGGAAGTGATCACCTGCGTCGCCAGTCGATGCCGTTGATCGATTCTCTGGCGGAAGGAGGGCAGATCGAACTGCTCGAGTCTCTCCTGCAGCGTGAAGAGTCCCTCGATGGGAGGAGTGCAGGGGGTCTCGGCGAGTCGCTCGAATTGCTGGTATCGACGCAGGTCCAGGTACCCCGGCAGCGGATCGACCTGCTGCCAGAACTCACGGCGCAGGAACACCACCGACCACACGGTACTGCCCCCCAACTGCTTGGAAGAGACGGTGATCACGGCACGAGCATGACGCGGAAAGGGAAAGTAAGGCAATGAAGAGACTGCATCTACGATGTCACAATCAGCAACTTCACATCTTCTGGAATCATTGGTCTCGTACTGCACCCCGAAGGTCCAGGGGGCAGAAGGGGAGTGATGAACCTCTCCGACTCGATCGCTGAAGGCACCGCTTGTTCTCACATCGGCAATTCCACCGAAGGTACGGATCACGCTCTCGATGGTGAGAGAACCGCTCAAGGGAATCAGCAAGATGTCCCAGGTCCGGGAGTCGAGATCGAAAATAGTTCGGAGTATGTCCTGAACCGAACGGTAGGTTCGATGAAATTCATCGCTGCGGTGATGGGTATCCCCCGCTGCATTAGGCCAGAAACCCATCAAACCTCCTCGATTGATGCTGCCATGCTGCGATATCTCTCAAAGATCGATTTATAACCCGAACCTCGTCTGACAGGAATACACCACCAAAAGAGCGGCACCGGACCGCCTGCTGGCGACCCGGTGCCGACTAAACCTCGAATAGATGGGAATACTACCGCAATTTGCGGCCATGCAATGCAAGACCCATCAACCCAAATACACCGCCAAGAATGAATGAAATCGTCTTCATTCCGCCGAAATCATCCGCTTCGATCACGGGATACGTAACCGTTTGAGAAACTTCCTCGACAACTGCATCCTCAAGAACCATTTCTTCGTAGAACTCGACGGTCATCGGATCGGCAACCTCGGTCCCCTCGTCCTTTTCATCAAGCGAAACCATTTCTTCTTTTTGGCAGCAACTTGGAACCTCGGCATCGACTTGCTCGGTGAGAGCTTGAACCGATTCGACCTTTGCCACACGGCGACTTTCTGTCTCGATAAAATCGATGAGGCTTTCAACCTCGTACGGGTTCAACTGCATGTTCGGCATCGCAATCTCGTTGTATGCAACAAAAAGCCCCATGGCGATGGAGTCCTTCTCTGCCAGCATCACATCCGGCTCGGAGATCCACCGACTCAACCACTCGGGTTCACGGCGCTCGGTGACACCCTTGAGGTTAGGTCCAGTCCTGGCAAGGCCATCTCCGATTCCGATGCTATGACAGACGGCACAGCGCGTACGAAACAGGCTCTCTCCCTTGGTCAGATTTCTAAGATCAGGGATATCCTCGTAACTGTTGGGATTGTCACTCTTGTCCTTGTAGTTGTGTAACCAGGAACCGATCTCGTTGGACAGGATATATGGATTCTCGAAAGGCGATCTGCGCATCCAGCGACCGGTCTTCTGATTTCCGATGATCATGTTCAGATTGTGATCGTTCGGATCCTTGTTGACCTCATCGATGTAGAGACCTAGCTTCTTCCGAAGCAAGATGATCTCCTGCTCATCACCAGTCAAAAACTTCCATCCTGGACCCACCTGGTACCGCTTTGCGTACTCGGCAAGCACCTCTGGTGTATCCACATCTGGATCGATGGTGATGGAGTAGAAGAAGACATCTTGCCCCACTCGGCCACCAAGGATCTCGTATACTTCGCTCATACGAGCAGTCTCCAGAGGACAAGCATCGGGACAGGTGGTGTAGATGAAATTGATCACCACTACCTTGTCCTTGATGAGGTCGTCGAAAAACCGCACCTTTTCATTTTCATGAGTCGTCAACTCGATATTTGGAAAGTACTGTGCTCCCCATCGGTTTCCGCCAAGGCGAGGATCTTCAGAACCATCCACTCCCGCACGAACCTCCGGTGACATACACAGCATTGTCGCGATAAACATGCCGCACAGCAGGGCCCAGAGGCCCTGCTGCAACGACACACTCACTCCACTCTTCCTCGACTGACTTTTCTTCACTGTTTTTCTCATCATTCACCTAACTTTCATCATCATCGTCGTCGTCGTCATCATCGTCGTCATCGTCATCGTCGTCGTCGTCGTCGTCATCATCACCAGTGCCGGGACCTGGAAGGGTTCCACCGCCACCTCCGTTGAGATCTCCGGGCTGGTGACCACTTACGTCTCCGGAACCACTGCTACCGAGGTTGAGTTCTCCAACTCCGGTGAATCCCATTTCCTGTGGCCCAAAGCCGTCTCCCGAACGGAAGGTTGGCAGAGCGACGGTGTTGACGTACTCAACTCCCTCCCAGGTGGGAAGCGGAGCTGGCATCAGCAACTGTTGGCCGGGATTTTCGATGTCCCAACGAACAAGCATGGCGTGATCCTCGTGCTGGGTGTTGTGGCAATGCTCCATGTAAGAGCCACCGAACTCACGGAAGCGGACTGCGACTTCAACACTAGAAGTGCTGTCCTCCATCGGTCCGATCCGGTAAACATCTTTTCTGGCCCAACGCTCCCATTCAGGAGGGGCTTCTCCACCTCGACTGAGGATAATTCCCTCTTCGAAGTGAATGTGGACCGGGTGACTCCAGCCATTTCCACCGTTTTCGATGTGCCAGATTTCGAGTTGCCCCGTCACCGGAGCAGCTGAAAGCCTGCGCGCATCCGCAGTGAGACCAGCGCCACCATCGGTCTTGACGGTCCAGGGCGCATTGTCCGTGCCAGAAGAGCGTCCAAAGGTGAATGTTCTGTGGATGGCGTTGGCGATCTCCTCTTCCGTCGGCTGACGCAGAGGAATCATCTTCTTGGCCCCGCGGACAAACTCCGCCGGATCCATGCTCTGGTCGACTCCGTCGTACTCATGGATATGGAACTCCAGAATTTTTCCAACGCACGGGTCGCCACCTACATAGCGATCACCCTGATTGATGGCCTGGTATTCACCCGACATGACTTCCTGCAGAGGAATCGGTCTCTCTGGTCTACGTCCACCCTTGTGCTCGAGAAGGTTCACGAGGTGAAGTACATCACCCGGCTGGAAGTTGCTGAAATCGATGATGATGTCGTAACGCTCAGCAATCGACTGGGTCGGCAGAACACCAACCTCGGTACCAAGAGTTCCGTCGAAAGCGACGGAGTGCTCCATGATGTTTCCATCATTGGCGATCATGTGGAACGGCACCGGATTCCCGTCCTGGTTGACCAGGGCGAGTTTCATGTAGCGAGAAACAGAACCATTGAGAATTCTGAAGCGGTACTTCCTGGCACGCACATCCAGGTATGGCTTCCACTGCCAGTTGACAAGAATCTGATCACCGAGGAAACCGTCCATGTTGAACGGGTTGAACCACAGCTGGCCTTCCTGATCCCAGGCCTTATCAGCGAGAACAAGATTCACATCGAAGTCGCGGTTACCCCAGTCAAGGGCATCTCCACTCGGCATTCTGAGGTTGACGCCGTCATTGATGGCTTCATTTCCACGGTCGAGGGAACTGTAGTAGTTCATCATCGCTGCATTGCCCTTGTAGACATTCTGAGCGGTGAAATCCATCATGTGGTCGTGGAACCAGTGGGTACTCATGATCTCGCGGTAATCACCAGGAATCATGTTGATTCCACCGTTGCCATCAGGCGAACCACAACGAGGGTCGTTGGCTTCGGTGTTGATGGTGTCATGTCCCGCGACAACCATTGGCCAGCGGTAGTCATAATACTGACCCGGGAAGAAGAACGAGTTCATGTAGCCATCGGACTCTGCCGGGTTGTGGCCGTTGTGCTCATGGACCGAGATGGTGTGCAGACCAAACCCACGATTTGCAGCGGGATCGATGGGTAGCGCATTATGCAAGCGCATGACGAGCGGCTCCCCAATCCTTGCCTTCAACAACTTGGGCGGGAAGGTGCCATCGAAAGTCCAGAGCGCACTCTCAAACTGTCTCGGGAAAAGAGGCTGGAAACGGCACTCGGTACCGATGGCCTGCCCCTCGAATCCAGCGAGTCCCGTGACGTTGTGGTAGAGCCCGCCGGGTCCAAATTCACTTCCGTTGGTGGCGAAGACCGGAATCGGAAGACCGTCGTCATCCAGAACTAGCAGACCATCAGCATCCAGTTCGAAGATCGGCTGTCCGAGGCCATTGAGAGCCGGAATCGGGTCTCCATCTTCATCCGTCATCAGTCCGTAGCAGTGCTCCTGCAACTCATCACGAACTCCGCCATTATTGCGAGCTCCCGTCATCGAGGTCTGGAAGTACCACTTGGGCGGGAACTCATCCCAACGCTGGTGTGCCCATCCTTCTCCAGGAGGACGACCTTCACAGGGCATATGCTCGCACTCACGTCCGATGAAGCCCTCGATCTGCGACTGGAGCGGATTTCGAGCTTCAACATTGGAAAGGCGCGTTGGCATCGGATTGAGTGGCTGACTGATGAACTCGACGAGTGCAATGTCTTCTGGACAGGACTGATCGTCGATACCACCTGGCATATCAGTGAACTGGAATGGAATCGGAAGTCCGTCTCCATCCAGTAACGGGTTTCCATCTTGGTCCAGTTGAACGAGAGTGGATGTCTCTTGTAGAGGAGAAAGGCCGAACTCTTCGAATCTCAGCAACTTTTGCGACCACGGCTGTGCTCCGTAGAGCGGACTCGGAAAGCCGCCCGTCGGAACATCAAATCCGCCTCCGCCTTGCAGATCTTCCTCGGGGATACTGTTGTTGATATAAACAACATCATGATTCAGAGCACCTTCGAAGGCTCCCTCATTGGCATGAGGAAGACCCTCGGGAAGATCTCCGATGATCAGCGGACCATGATGAGACGGGTCGCCTGGGGGAGGGTCACCAATTACGAATGGTACCACCATACAAATGGCAGCACAGATCATCCACACATGTGACCATTGAACTGATTTCTGCATAACCAATGCACTCCTCACGAATAATGCCTGCCCTCTGCGCAGGACTTTGGTTTTCAAGAAATAGACCGTCTTGAATCGAGACCTCTCGACATCGAGTGGCGACAATTCGAAGCAGGCCTGTCGAACAATAAATCTGCACGAAACAAACGGTTTGATCGGAGTGAAATTGCCTGGGCCCTGAATAATGGTCGAGTGGGTGACAGGCCTTCGTAACTTCTCTCCAAACTCCAGACATGACTTTACCGAACTATTTGGCCACTTCTATCAGTTATAACAATCGACACGGTGTATAGACTGGGTGTATAGACATAAGGGTGATGAATGTCAGGATAGTTCCAAACAGCTCAATTCCTGCGTTATACCGCAACAGATCGCTATCCTCGATATCAGCGAGCAAAGGGTCGATGTGACTTTCCTGTCATACATATTTCATGTAGTACCGATAAAATTCCTGTATTCCTGAGCAGGAATACCGATTGTATACCTAATGATAACTCCTCTAAGACTACTCCTGAAGGTGCCTTACAACTGCACCGGCCGTTATGTATAGAAGGTGCCCCCCTTCGGATCCCGGGAGTACTATTCCCCCTCTTCTGCTGCATTTCCTGCACGGCGGTACTGAATCCGCTCCTTTGCTTCGGAACAGCGCCGGATCTGATCCTCACCTTCCGGCACCAGTTCTGGTACCTCGACCGGGCTCTTCAGGTCGTCAAGAGCCACGAAGGTCAGATAGGCACTGGAGGTATGAGTGATATCGCCGGTGCGAGGATCCTCACCCTCGACACGAACACCGATCTCCATCGAAGTCCGGCCGGTGTGATTGACCATCGCCTTGAGGATCATGAAGTGGCCCCCCGGGATCGGAGCCAGGAACTCGACATTATCCATCGCCGCCGTGACCACTGGCCGCCTGCAGTGCCGCATCGCCACCATGGCACAGGCAAGGTCCATCAGGTGCAGAACCTTGCCGCCGAGTACATTGCCGTGACTGTTGGTATCATTGGGTAATACCAGTTCCCTCATCTCGACTGCGCTCTCGGTGGGTGTCTTCTTTGCTCTCTCACTCATCGTGGAACTCCCTCACTAATCTTCCTCTTCCTGGAATCTCTATCGTCGCGCTGACACGCGCTCGATGAAGAGATCCCGGTCCCAGCTATTTGTCACCTGCTGGGTGGTCATGCCCATCTTTCGAGCGATTCCCACCCCGAACTCGATGTCATCGAGCCCTTCCAGTGAGTGCGCATCGGGATGTATGCCGATTTCCAGCCCCAGCTCCTGGATGAGGTCTCCCCACCTCCAGTCCACATCGAGCCTGTTCGGATTGGCGTTCAACTCGACGATGACTCCCTCCTCAGCGGCAACCTTGAGTAGGTGTGCCATGTCCAGTTCGTATCCATCTCGCTGCAGTAACAACCGGCCGGTGGGATGGCCCCATACTGTCGTGTACTGATTACGCAATGCTCGCTCGATACGGTCAGTTTGTTGCTGCTTCGCCAGTGAAAAGGAGGAGTGAACACTGGCGACCACGTAATCCAGCTCAGCAAGAACTTCATCGGGATAATCGAGGCTTCCATCGGGCAGGATGTCACTCTCGATGCCATGCAAGATGGTCAGGTCAGGGAATTCCTCACGAAGCTGGTCGATCTCGACGCGCTGCTGGCGAAGCTGATCGATCGACAGCCCCCCCGCATAGGAAGCCGTTCTTGAATGATCTGCTGTTCCGTAGTACTTCCAGCCTCGATCGGCAGCTGCCTTGACCATCTCCCGGAGGGTTGCGGCTCCGTCTGACCAGGTGGAATGGCAATGGAGCGTCCCCTGGATCTGCTCGTACTCGATCAACTGGGGCCACTCTTCCCCCTGTTCGAAGAGCTGCTCCGCCTTCTCCACCTCTCCCCGGTCTTCACGTTGCTCGGGGGGAATCCAGCACAGATCCAGATGCTCGAAGAGGGTTTCCTCGTCAGGAGTTTCGAAGGCCTGGCCTTCTCCATTCCATAGGCCGTACTCGTTCAACTTCCAGCCCCGATCCCTGGCGCGACGTCGGATCCTGGTGTTGTGATCTTGCGACCCCGTGAAGTAATGCAGTGCAGTCGCCCACTGGGTAGGTTCGACGATGCGCAGATCGATGCCGATCCCCTCTTCCGAGATGATCCTCACCTTGGTCTCACCCTGTGCCTCGATCTCCCGGATTCCAGTAGTCTCCAGAAATGCAGTTCGGACCCCTTCAGGTTCACGACAGGAAGCAAGGATGTCGATATCTCCCACCGTTTCACGATTGCGCCGCAGGCTTCCAGCGACCGTCACCTCAACTGTAGATTCGCACTCCTCGAGAGAGTTGAGGAATCGACGGGCGGTTCTCCTCGCTCTCATGATCAGGTTACGACCGGCGTACCTCTTCAGATTCTTGATCCCCTTGAGAATCACGTGCTCGGTGCGTTCTCCGAAGCCGGTCAGCTGGCGAACCCGTTGCTCGGTACAGGCTTCTTTCAGCTGGGCAAGAGTCCGGATCTCGAGTTTCTCGTACAACGCCCGGACCTTCTTGGGTCCCAGTCCCGGGATCCGCAAGATTTCCAGAATCGACTGCGGAACCAGGTTGCGGATCTCTTCCAGTTCCTCGCTGGCCCCATCCCGCACCAGGTCCTCGATGATGGAACCCAGCCCCTTGCCGATCCCCTGGATGGTGGTGACTTCGCCACCCTCGACCAGTTGAGCCAGATCTCCTTGCCAGCTATCGAGTGCCCTCGCACCGGAGTGGAAAGCTCGAACCTTGAAGGAACTGACCCCGGCGATCTCGAGGATATCTCCACATTGTGCCAGGATGCCGCAGATCTCAGGCTTGTTCACGAGATCTCTCCCCCCCGACCGAAGGCCCTGCTGCCTCGAAGGCAGATTCCAGTGCCTCGATCCAGCAGCGAGCGACGTCGACTCCCGTCGTCTCACCGATCCCCATCAGCCCCGGTGAACCGTTCACCTCGAGGATTCGTAATTGATCTCCGTCATCAACGATGTCGACCCCTGCGCAGCGTAGATTCATGTGATGAGCCGCCTCGAGAGCCAACGCTTTCAGATCATCTTGGGGATCGATACTGCGTGATTCACCACCGCTGTGCAGATTCGATCTGAAGTCACCCGGTGGAGCGGTTCGTTCCATCGTTGCGCTGACCTCGCCATCGATGACGAGCACCCTGTAGTCACGGCCGCCACACTCGATGTATTGCTGCAAGATGAACTCTTTCGACTGGAACAGGACGCTTTCCAGCACGGTGACCGCAGTTGCACAACTCTCCGCCAGGATCACCCCACGCCCCTGGGATCCGTGCAGTGGTTTGATCACCGCAGGAACACCACCGACGCGTTTCAGTGCATCTTCCAGTTGATCGAGATCTCTGATCAGTTCGGTAACAGGAACCGGAAGGCCTGCGGCAGAGAGGATCTGGATGGTGTGCATCTTGTTCTGGGCTGCCAGCAAGGCATCGATCTCATCGAGCAGTACCACTCCAAGTTGCTCGAGGGCCCTACCCGCCGCTTCCACCAGTCCCGGCAATACCGCTCCAAGTCTGATGATGGCAGCATCGAGCGGGGGAACTTCTTCCCCGTCGAGGAGTAGATGAGGAGTGGAACTGGTCACGGAGACGCGTAGCAACTCGAGAGGTATCCACTGGTGTCCCCGGCTGCTGGCTTGCTCACCCAGCAACCTGCAAGAGTCCAGGCCTGGATCCGATGTGATGATCCCGATGCGCATCCTGATCCCCCTTCCGCTTCTGCCGGATGGGATACGGATGTCCGTCTGGACGCAAGGGACCGCGTTACAGTTTGGCAAAAGTCAGGGAGGGTCAGACCCGGGGGTAGGCTCCTTCGAGAATCGTATCGAACTCGCTGGTCCCCACCCGGCGCTCTCCCGTCTCCGCCTTGTAGATGTAGAACTCGTTGACCATGCATCCGTACACGTGAAGGGTGACTGCCACCTCGTCGCTGGAGCAGTTGTCCATGCGGTGTAGATCCATGGCTGGCGGGTAGACGGTCCCCACCGACCCGGCGGTACCGATGAAGGTCTCCACGGGCACCAGGCAGTGCTGGCCGTCCTGTTCATCGGGGGCATAATTGGTGAAGCGCATCCTGCCGCGCAGAACCCCCAGTACTCCCCAGGAAGGATGGTCGTGAATCGGCGTTCCCTGACCAGGTTTCCAGACGAGGCACAGAAGCGAGAATCGGTCCTCGGGATCGACATGAAGGAGGTGCCTGGAGTATTTCTGGGTGCCAGGTTCAAACTGGGCGAGGAATTCATCGGGAATTCCAGCGGCAAATCGCTCCACCAGCTTGACCACATCATTGAGACGGGTCCGTTCCCGGGACTCCGTCTCGATGGTGTGATCGATGCCCTGGATCAGCTGGTCGACGCTTTCGATCGGTTCCACGTTGCCCCCGGATCTGTAAGAAACACCCACCAATGGACGAATACGTCCGACTCACCAGAAACTTTCGCTGGAGATCTCCCCGACCCCATGCCCCCCCCCCGGGGGGCCCGCAACAGTCTTCCCGGTGTCACCGACACGGGCCACATCAGGCACCGTCACACCCGATCTTACAGATCCAGCAGGGCCCGGGCAATCCGATCAAATTGGCTCCTGGGGGAAGATCGCCGGGAAATCCGCAACGATCCTGTCCCACACGACATCCAGGGCATTATCCTGTTGCGGGTCCGGGGCTGCCCCGGTGGAAAGAAAGGATGATGCCCTTCCGTGTCCAGATTCCGGTTCGATTCGCCGATGTAGACGCCGCCGGCATCGTCTACTACCCGAGGCTCCTCCACATCTGCCACCAGGCGTTCGAGGAGTTGTTTCAGCAGCGGGGACCGATGTCATACCCCCAGTGGACCGGGCAACTGAAGCTCGGATTTCCCACCCGAAAACTGGAGGCGGAATTCACCGTTCCTGTTCGATACTCCCATCCGATCCAGGTTGAAATTTCCATCGCCGATCTTGGGAAGTCGTCAGTCTGTTTTCGATTCGAAGGTCAGCAACTCGATTCTCGAGGCGAACTTCAAACCTGCTTTCAGGTGCAGGCGTGGAAGGTGTGCTGTTCGCTGGAGGGGTTACAACCGACAGAGATCCCCACCGATGTGGTCGAGGTCCTGAAACAGATCGAAGGGCCAAAGTGAGTTCCCTACGGGTCATCGAGATCTACCCATCGATACAGGGGGAAAGTACCCGCGCCGGCTTGCCATGTACCTTCATCAGGCTTGCAGGGTGTCCCCTTCGATGCCGCTGGTGCGACACCGTTTACTCCTTCAAGGGGGGTGAACGGATGACCTTCGAAGAAATCATCGAAGAAGTGGATCGTCATCAAATCGGACTGATCGAGTTGACCGGCGGTGAACCACTCGCCCAGCCGGAAGCACCCTCGTTGCTCCAGTTGCTGTGCGACCGTTACGAAGAGGTCCTGCTCGAGACATCCGGTTCCTTTCCCATCGCAGATCTCGATCCTCGAATCGGCATCATCCTCGACCTGAAGGCACCGGGAAGCGGTGAAGAAGAGCGCAACCTGTGGGAGAATCTTCCACACCTGAAATCCGGCGATGAGTTGAAGATCGTCATCGCCGATGAAACCGATTACCGGTGGGCGAGAGAGATTGTGGAAAAATTTTCTCCTGCGGTTCCGGTACTCTTCTCCCCCGTCTTTGGTGAACTGGAACCGGAACAACTCGCCTCCTGGATCGTCAAGGACCGGTTGAACGTTCGATTACAGCTACAGCAACACAAGTACATCTGGGACCCGGAGGCGAGAAGAACATGAGTGACAGTGCCAGTGACTACGAGGGGGAGATTGTCGAACTGCGGCACCGCTTCTCCTTCGAAGCAGCACACCACCTCCCCGCAGTGCCGGAAGATCACAAGTGCCGGCGATTACACGGTCACTCCTTCCACGCCGAGATCATCGTTTCCGGTCCTGTCGGAGCGCAGTCAGGGTGGGTCCTCGATTATTCCGACCTGAAAGCGGCGGTGCGGCCGCTGCTGGAGGCACTGGATCACCACCTTCTCAACGACATCGAGGGGCTGGAGAATCCAACCTCGGAGCACATCGCCATCTGGATCTGGAATCGTCTCTCCCCCACCCTGTCGGGGCTCACTGCCGTGTCCGTGGACGAGACCTGTAACAACGGTTGCACATATCGAGGGGTAGCTACGAACAGGAGTTGACACGATGTGTGGAATCTTTGGAATCGCTTCATCGGAGGAGATCTCCGGCAAGTTGCTGAGAGCTCTGGAACTGCTGGAGTATCGCGGATACGACTCCTGCGGTCTCTCTGCCATCGATGAGGACGGGGCTCTCCAGGTACTCAAGGGAGTCGGCCCCGTGAAGCAGGTGGCGGCCCAGGAGAACTTCTCCCAGATCTCTGGCAGATCAGGACTCGGCCATGTTCGGTGGGCCACCCACGGCAGGGTCAGTCGACTCAATGCTCATCCACTGACCGATTCCTACGGCGACCTCGCCATCGTCCACAATGGTATCTTGCAGGATTACCAGCCGCTGCGAGATCAACTCACCGCAGAGGGTCACACCTTTCTTTCTGAAACCGATTCCGAGGTGATTGCTCACCTCATCGAGAAAGGGATCCGCGAGGGAAACTCCCTGGAGGATTCGATCCTCATCTGTGCAAGGCAGTTGCGAGGTACTTTTGCCATCGGTGTCACCAGTTGCAAGGAGCCGGACGTCCTGTACGCCCTGCGGCAAGAAAGTCCCCTGCTCGTCGGCATCGGGTCTGACTTCAATTGCTTCTCATCCGATCCGCTGGCCTTTGCCGGACTCACCGATCAACTTCTGTGGATCGACGACGGTGAAATGGTGCGGATCGACAGGAACTCCTGTCAGATCCGGTCGATTGCTGACGGTCAACCGATAGAGAAAAAACCGGAAACGGTCTCCATCTCCCGACGAGCTGCGGAACTGGACGGGCATCCCGACTTCATGTCGAAGGAGATCTCGGAAAATGGAGATGTGGTACGAACAGCGCTGGAGGTCCCCGACCAGTCCATCGATGCCGCTGTCGAGACGATCCGATCGAGTGACAGGACGGTACTCTCCGGTGTCGGCACCAGCTATTACGTGGCCCTGATGGGGCAGTACATGATGAGCGGACTCGCCCAGGAGTTCTTGCCGGCGATGTCCTCCGATGAGATGCCTCACATGGTCTCGCTGCGAAGCGGCGATCATGTCCTCTCCATCAGCCAGTCAGGGGAGACCTACGACACCTTGCGTGCCTTGAGAATTTCGCGGCGACGGGGTGCGTCCCTGTCGGCGATACTCAACGTCTCCTCATCATCGATGGCGCGTGAAGTCGACCATTACATCGACCAGGGCGCTGGACCGGAGATCTGCGTACTGTCGACGAAGTCGACCGTTTCCCAGCTGGTCATCTTGCTTCGCATCGCTCTTCGACTGGCACAGGTGAAAGGCGTCATCCCGTCCGAGTCCATCGACCGGATTCAGGAGGACCTACAGGCTCTACCCGATCGCCTCGATGGCATCCGGGACGGAGATCACAGTCAGATTCGAAACCTCGCCCGGCACCATAGTGTCATGAGAAACTGGTTCTTCCTCGGACGTGGCATCCAGCATGGCCTGGCGCTGGAGGCGGCGCTCAAGTTCAAGGAGGTCACGTACTGCCATGCGGAGGGGATGTCTGCTGGAGCCCTCAAGCACGGCACCATCTCCCTCATCGACGATGCGATGCATACGGTGATCTTCCTGCCCGGTCAGGAGAGTCCCGATCTCCGCCAGCACTCCCTGGGCGCGATGGCGGAGATCTCCGCCCGTGGTGGCAAACTGATCTGTTTCCAGCCGGAGGGGAGCGCAGTGCCGGTTCCGAGACCGGAGTCGATCATCGAGTCTCCCGAGGCTGGGGAGTGGACGACACCGATCTTGCAGTTGATGCAGGCACAGTTGTTCGCCTACTACACCGCAAGAGCTCTGGGGAGAGATGTCGACAAGCCGAGGGCCCTCGCAAAATCGGTGACGGTGAGTTGATCACCACCACCAGTTGATCAGGAGATCACCGAGGAATGTCGAATCGATGTCTTCCACATTCACGCCGAGGGTGATGAACTCTTCATCGATGGCGAGATTGCTCCGGTATCCCAGTGTCCAGGACTCGTTGAGAAAGAGTTGAGCCCCCACCACGAAACCGGTGGTGGAACTGGAACCACAATCGACGTGGTAATACCCGTTCGAGGACATTCCAAAGGAGTCATCGAAGTAGGTGCAGAAATCTGATCGATCGACATATCCGTAACCACCATAGACTCCTATCCGTTCCTTGATCAGATGGGTAATCCCGATGCTGAAGGAGTCCGATTCATGCTCGATATCATAAAAGGTGTCTCCGGCGACCCCACCGGGGCCAATCGACGATCCGTAATCGGTCGCCCACATCGATCCAGAACGATCGATTGAAGCGAAGAAACCGATCCTGTCCCGTGGAAAATTGTAGGCACTGATGGAACTGGTTTTTCTCCCGACCCCCAGTTCCATCACTCCGATATCATCGCTCGTCACGGAGCAGCCGCAGTTCACCCCGATCAGCAGCAATGCGAACACCCGAATTGCGTCGCAAAACGACTTCCTCGGCAACCAGTCCGTGTGCGATTTTTTATCGACCATCATCCCATCGACTCCAACTCATGCGGGAGGTAATCCATCGCCGACCTGAAATAGTGGTTGGGTGGATAGAAGAGTAAATTGGTCGCCCGGCTGGTATAGGTGCAGGCATAGTCTTCCAGTTGACGCCCGAAAAAGGTCAACTCACTTCCTGCCCGAAACAGGCTTCCCCAGTGGGAGTTGGTCGCGGTGCTGAGCCGCGAGCGAAGCGCTTCTCTCTGGCGGATGAAATCCTTGAGAGTATCGGTCGCTTGCTTGCGAGCCTGGGCGCAATCATGACGGATCTTTTTCAGAGCTTTCTTATCGGTGTCGACGACACTTTCGATGCCGAGAAGACACGCTTCCACAGCTTTCCAGTGCATCACCTCTCGCTCCGTACCGGTTCGTCTTTCATCCACCTCTCGAAGTTGACGTACGATTCCCGGTAATCCCGACTGGACATTCAGTTCCTCCTCCAGTTCCGGCATCACCAGCATCGTTCGCCAGTACACGTTCTTTTTCGAGGAGATGAGGTCTGCATAGATGTGGTCCCCGACATAGAGAACCTCGTTTCCGCCACACCCTATTCGCTCCTCGATCTCGTCGAGATGCCCTCCTCGCAGGACCTTTTCATTGATCCCGGGCTTTGACGGCTTGCTTCGATCGGGGTCGAAGTAACTGGGCTTTTTTCCCTCCACGACCACCAGATCAAAGAGATCGAGCCAGGAGTCTCCTCCATCCTCGTCTCGTCCGAGAACGGTGTTCATCATCGCATTCGTGTATTCCCACTCGCTGTTGGTGAGGAGGAAGACCTTCTTTCCGACCGCTCTCAGATGAAGCAGCAGAGCTTCTGTTCGGGGATCGGGAAGGATGTACTGGGATGGGTTTGCAGTGATGACCTTCTTGAGAGAGCCATCCCGATGAATGGTATCGGTATGCTTTCGAATCTTTTCCCACAGTTTTCGTCTTTCACCCGCTGCCGTGTGATCGACGAGTGCCGACCACAACAAGATCTCCGGACAGCTGAAGGCATGATCCACCTGGATGAATCGATCGTTGTCGGTGGTATGAGGGATGATATCCCGATCACCGTACAGTTTCTTCTTCTCCGCAACCCTCAGTTTGCTACGGCCCCGGAAGGCTCTCAGCACATGACCGTAGCGATCGGTCTTCAGCAGGACTCCCTCATCCAGGTCGAGGATCAATCCCTTGCGAGCAAAGCCAGGATCAGGAACCGCATCGAGCCACTCCCTCGAAATCCCTTCGTGCTTCACCATCCGGTCTGCAACCAGCTTTTCCGACAGTTCGTCCAGCGCCGGGGTGTTGTAGACCGCCAGGGTATGGTCAAAGTCGAAACCGACCGCATGAACCTGGCCAAAGCGTAGAGTCCGGTTGGTGTAGATGGCCCGCTGGTGGTCGAATACCGGCGTACGGATCGCCATGGCGATCATATCCAGCCAGCTGGAATCTACCGGAGAAGCCTGTCGACTGCGGTTGTCGGACTTACTCAACTACTCCCCTTCCGAAATCAGTCATCTCTGCTCACGTCCATCGATCGATCGCTCCAGATCCCTCAGATAACGGATCGAGGCCTCGACCAGTTCCGGCGCCCGATGAGAGTCTCTCGACAGCTCTACCAGGGCGAGACCACTGTAGCCATCATCGATCAGCATCTGCAACAACGGCTTGAAATCGATCTCTCCGGTGCCGAAGGGAAGATGTTCATGAACTCCTCCCCGACAGTCGTCGACGTGCACGTGGATGACATCCTGTCGCACCGAATCGAGGGCTGTCGCCAGCGGAGCCGCCTCGGTGACCGCCAGATGTCCCAGATCCACCGTCAACCCCAGCACCTCACTGTTCACCTGCCCCCGCAGCCATCTCCAGTCTGCAAGGCTCTCCACGACCATCCCTGGCTCCGGTTCGAATCCGATGCGGACACCTGCGGCTTCGGCACCATCCAGTACCGGGACGAGAGCCTCGAGCAGGTGATCGAGACAGCGCTCCCGTGGTACACCCACTTCCGCAACGCCGCTCCACAGGCTGACCACCGGTGCGCCGATGGCCGCTGCGATCTCCACCGCCCGCTGGTAGTACTGCACCCGCCTGTGACGGTCATCGGCGGCATCGGAGACCATCGAGGGCCAGTGCTTGCGCCGGGCATCGAGGGCGAAGCGTGCCCCCGTCTCGACCGCTGGCTGCAGTCCAGCAGCGGCAAGCCTGCTGCCGATCTCAGCCAGTTTCTTGGCATCGGCCTCGATTGGATCGAGGTGTGGAGACTCGAGTGTGATGCCGATTCCTTCGTAACCTGAACAGGAGAGAAGGTCGATCGCTTGCTCCAGCGTATGATCTGCAAGGCCATTGGTGATGTAACCGTACCTGAGCAAATCAATCCTGCCCCTCGAGGCGCGCCTGAACCCAGCGGATGGCCTCGTCGCGGTCGGTCACCGTTCCTTCACGCTGGGCGTCCTGCACCGCTTCCAGCATCTGCCCCATCCCCGGTCCTGGTTCGATACCCAGTGCCAGCAGGTCTCGTCCGTGAAGCAGCGGCTCGGTGGGAGGTCCCAGCGCCTTCCACTCCGTCCACATATCGTGGCAGGTCCGGTACAGTTCCATGTCGGCATGACTCCCCAGGCAGTCGACGCGACACAACTCCAGCAATTCCTCGAAGCCGGGTTCCTCGAAAACCCGATAGCGACGGGCCACTCGCATCTGCGGGATGTTCATGAAGACCAGGTGTCTCCTGACCAGGTATACGATTCGCTCCGACTGTGCGTTGGAGAGATGTAATCGGTCACAGATCCCCTCGGTGATCGTCGCTCCCAGTTCATCGTGACCGTGAAAACGAATTCGATCCGCTGCCTCCTCGAAGGTACCCGGTTTCCCCACATCGTGTAGCAGTGCGCCCATCGCAAGTTCAAAGGATGGATCCTCGAGGTGGGAGAGCACCAGACCGGTGTGAACGAAGACATCCCCTTCCGGATGGAACTGAGGTGGCTGCTGCACATCACGCATCTCCTCGATCTCTGGCATGATGTGCCGCATCAATCCGCTCTCGGAGAGCAGGTTGTACCCCTTCAGCCTGTGGGGAGAGACGAGAATCCGCTCCAGTTCATCTCGAATTCGTTCAGGGCTGACATCGTCGATGAAGTTCGATTCTTCGACCAGCGCAGTCCATGTCGCATCATCCATCGGGAAGTCGAGTATCGTGGCGAAGCGAACCGCTCTCATCATGCGCAGGCGATCTTCCTTGAATCGATCTCGAGCTTCTCCGATGGCACGGATCACTCCCGACTCGAGGTCAGCCACTCCACCGACATGGTCGACCACCTGTTCCTCATCGATATCCCAGAAGAGACCATTGATGGTGAAATCGCGCCGTAGAGCATCTTCTTTCTCGTCGGTGAATCGGACCGAAGCAGGATGGCGACCATCGGAGATTCCGATGTCCGCACGGAAGGTCGCCACCTCGATCTCTCCCTCTGCCTCGATGATGCGAACCACGCCGAACTGGGCTCCGACCAGCACCGTCTTGTCGAACAGAGCGTCCACTGCATCGGGCAGGGCGGAGGTGGCGAGATCGAAGTCTTTCGGTTCCTTGCCCAGCAGGTGATCCCTCACCGCCCCCCCCGCCAGCAACGAGCGATGTCCAGCCTCGACAAGACGACGATGGACCCGCAATACGTGCTCGGGGATCGCCAACTTGTCGGTGGCTCCTTCGTTGGGGGTTGATCCGGTCATCGTCGTGCGTTCTCCTCCTGGGGCTCCCCTGGTGACGGGGAGGTCTTCAGAGGATAACCGACCAGGAGCGATCAGGGTGCCGAAAGGTTAGGCCAGATCTGCCCTCTTGATCACGGGAGTGCGATGACCAGCGAGAAGGACGATCTCAGGCGGATCCGGGCACTCGGTGCTCAACTGCATCAGCACAACTTCCGCTACTACGTCCTCGATGATCCGCAGATCTCCGATGCCGAGTACGATGTTCTAATGACGGTAGTGCTCGTAGTGGAGAAGAGATTCCCTGCCGGAATCGATCCGGAGTCTCCCAGTCAGAAGGTGGGAGCCACCTGGGTCCCCGAAGATTTCGTTGCCGACCGGTTACCACCTGTAGATCACGAATCTCCGATGCTGTCGCTGGAAAATGCCATGGGACCGGATGAGGCGAAGCAGTGGCTGGAACGGGTCCGCAAGGGCCTGTCCCTCGGTGAGGACGATGCCGATCCTCCGATGACGGTGGAGTACAAGTTCGATGGGGTCGCCCTCTCTCTGCTCTACGAAGATGGCGTGCTGATACGAGGGGCAACCAGGGGTGACGGCCTCACCGGTGAGGAGGTCACTGGCAATGTCCAGACGATCCGATCGGTACCGAAGCAACTGGTCGATGATCAGCCTCCGGCACGAATCGAACTGCGTGGCGAGGCGATCATCACCCATGCAGACTTTGCGGAACTCAACCGATCCAGAAGTACAGAGGAGGGTCTCTTCGCCAATCCTCGCAATGCAGCAGCGGGTGCCCTACGGCAGCTCGATCCGCGTATCGCCGCCACCCGTCCTCTCGATGTCTTCATCTACGGAGTCGGTCTTCAGGAGGGCAGTGAACTCGACACCCAGCAACAACTGGTCGATAAGCTACCCGGCTGGGGATTTCTGCCCTGTCCATTCCTGCGCTCGGTCGACGACTTCCAGCAGTTGCAGTCGATCTATCAGGAGGTTCTGGATGGGCGCGAAGATCTGCCCTTCGACATCGACGGTCTCGTCATCAAGGTCGAGGGGGACGATCGTAGAGAACAGCTGGGGATGCGCGCCAGATCGCCGCGCTGGGCGGTAGCCCTCAAGTTCCCTCCACGACAGGAAACCACGCGACTCGTCGACATCCAGGTGCAGGTGGGAAGAACCGGCGCGCTGACCCCGGTCGCCCATCTCGAACCGGTACAGGTCGGTGGAGTGACGGTGTCGAGGGCGAGCCTGCACAATCCGAAGGAAATTGCTCACAAGGGGCTGCGGATCGGCGACACGGTGGTCATCCAGCGCGCAGGCGATGTCATCCCACAGGTGGTGAAGCCGGTGGAATCGCTGCGCGATGGCAGCGAGACTCCTTACAGCTTTCCCGACAGCTGTCCCGCTTGCCAGGAATCGGTGTGGTGTCCCGAGGGAGAGGTGATCCCCCACTGCCAGAACCTGCAGTGCCCCGATCAGATCCGGGGACGTATCGAGCACTTCGCCTCGCGCAGGGCACTCGATATCGATGGGCTCGGTGAGAAGTTGATCGACCAGCTGGTCACCGAAGGACTGGTGAAAACACCCTCCGATCTGTTCCGTCTGGAAGTCGATGCGGTGGCCGAACTCGATCGCATGGCGCAGAAATCGGCGGAGAATCTGATCTCTTCGCTGGAGACGGCGAAGCAGAGATCGTTTGCACGGCTGCTCCACGCTCTTGGAATCCGTCATGTAGGTGAGCGGGTTGCCGAGTTGATCGTCGAATCGCAGGGCGATATCGACTCCCTGATGGGGGCGAGCAGTGAGGTGCTGGAGGAGATCGACGAGATCGGTCCTGCCATCGCTGCATCGGTGGCCGACTTCTTCTCGAGGGACCCTGTGCGACAGGAGATCGAATCACTGCGCACAGCCGGACTGACGATGAAATCGCAAGGTGGCGCACCCAGCAGCAGTAGCGGGGGAATCTTCGCTGGCCTGACGGTGGTGATCACCGGCACCTTACCTGCTCTCAGCCGAGACGAGGCGAAGGCGATGATCAGCGCCGCCGGAGGCAAGGTCACCGGATCGGTCTCTCGTAGCACCGATCTGCTCCTGGCCGGGGAAAAAGCGGGCTCGAAGTTGAAAAAGGCGGAAGATCTCGGCATCGAGGTGATCGATGAGGATCAATTGCGTCAACGGCTCGGCGAAGAAAGTGAATCCTGATGAGGATCGCGGGTTGATGTAGGATCTGTCGATTCAATCGTACCGATCTCGACAACATGCACGACATGAAGGAGGCGAACCGATGAATGAACAGCCGGATAGCAACCCGGAAAGAGGCCACTGGGGAAGTCGCTGGGGATTCATCCTGGCCGCAGCTGGAAGCGCAGTCGGTCTCGGTAACATCTGGAAGTTCCCCTACATCACCGGTGAAAATGGTGGTGGATTGTTCGTCCTGATCTACCTCGCCTGCATCGCATTCGTCGGTCTCCCCATCATGCTGGCCGAGATCATGATCGGTCGAGCTGCCCAGAAACAACCGGTGGGAGCGTTCAGGAAATTGCAGGGCAAGGACTCGCCATGGTCAGTGGTCGGCTGGTTCGGCCTGGTCGCTGGATTCGTGATCCTTTCCTACTACATCGTCGTCGCCGGCTGGTCGATGGACTTTGCACTGAAATCGGTTCTCAACTTCACCGAACCGGTCGAGAGGGTCGCCACCGTCGAGGCGAAGGTGTTCCGTTCCCAGTCGACCGACGAAGGACTGCGGGAGTACCTCGCCGAGATCCGAGCAGAGCAACAAGCTCGAGATGGGGTCAATGCCATCCACCGGTCGGTCAAACCTTCCGTGTGGGAAGCTCACGAGATCTGGGAAAAGGTAAAACTCAAGAACCCGCGGCGAAGTTACAGCGAAGACCCTGAACTTGCCGAGGCGATCCCTATCGCCACCATCAAGATGGTCGAGAAGCAGGAAGTCAGGGATCGTGCGCTCAAGGATGCCCGGGCTCACTTCGGGGCGATGTCGATCGAGGAGGTCTCCGCCGAGGCGGAAGCCACCAAGCGACGGGAGATCATCGCGAGCAAGGTGGGTGCCATCTTCGGGGCGACGGCAACGGACGGCTGGACCAGTAGCTTCTGGGCGACGCTGTTCATGGCGTTGACGGTGATGATCGTCGCAGGAGGAATTTCGAAGGGGATCGAACGAGCCTGCAAGGTTTTGATGCCGATATTGATCTCCCTGATCCTGGTGATGGTGGTGTACGGCATGTTCCAGCCCGGCTTCGAAGCTGCGGTTCGATTCGTCTTCGAGCCAGATGCATCCAAGTTACGAGCCAGTGGCGTTCTCGAAGCGCTCGGTCACGCCTTCTTCACGCTGTCGCTGGGGATGGGTGCGATGATCACTTACGGTTCCTATCAGCAGAAGAAGGAAGGGCTCGGACGCACCTCCCTGATGATCGCCCTCTTCGATACCGTCATCGCCCTGCTCGCCTGCATGATGATCTTCCCCATCATCTTCTCTTACGGACAGGAACCGAGTGCAGGTCCAGGTCTCGTCTTCATCAGCATGCCTCTGGCCTTTGCCGAGATCGGTACCGGGGGGCTGCTGCTCGCCATCATCTTCTTCGGGTTGCTGGTGTTTGCCGCCCTTACCTCGTCGGTCTCGTTACTGGAAGTCGTTTGCTCCTACTTCATCGATGAGAAGGGATGGCCCCGCAAGAAAGCCGCGGCCGTGGTCGGTCTCGCGTGCCTTGCCTTCGGTATTCCTTCTGCATTCGCCATGGATCCCGGGTTCTTGCTGGAGAGCTGGGAGGGTGGCTACGGAAAGAACTTCTTCGACACGATGGATCATCTCGCTTCCAACTGGCTGCTGCCGCTGGGAGGACTGCTCATCGCCATCTACGCCGGCTGGATCATGCCCGGGCGACTGCGCGACGCCGAGGTCTCTGACATGGCACCGGCACTGGTGAAGGGGTGGTTGCTGCTGATTCGGTTCGTGGCGCCGGCTCTGGTACTGGTGGTACTGGCGCAGAAGATCGGAATCCTCGACATCAACGAGTTACTGGGATGATCGACCGACCGGCGTGGCAGGATGGAGATCGATGACCGAGCAAACGGGACGGGTACTGGCCCTTGCGATCCGACCGGCAACTCGGCAGGTTCCCGAACTTCGATCACAGATCGAACTCGATGTGCAACAGGGTGTCATCGGAGATCACGGAAATCGGCAGCAACGCCAGGTCACCATCCTCTCCAGTAGCCAGTGGGCTGAGGCGTGCGCACAGGTCGGCGCCGAGCAGCCGTGGACGGTACGCCGTGCCAACATCCTGGTGGAAGACCTCGAGTTCACCTCCGAACTGGAAGGTGCCCGATTGAAGATCGGAGACACGACCCTGCGGATCCACGGAGAACTGGTGCCTTGCTACCGGATGGAGGAGCAGGTTGCCGGCCTGGAATCAGCACTGGAACCGAACTGGCGAGGCGGCATCTACTGCCAGGTGGAGCGAGGTGGTGAAATCGAGGTGGGCTCGCCGGTGCAGGTAACCCTCAACACTAGCGATCGAGAAGACGGATGAACGCCGCGATGACGGTGGGATCGATGGCACCGTGCTCGCGGATGATGAATTCCCTCAGGACGTCGAAGGCAGGTTGTCGAGGTCGTCCACCGTCTCCCGAGGTGCGATGATCGTAGGCGATGGCGGCGCAGGCGATTCGCAACGGCAACTTCATCTTGTCAGGACCCCAGCCGAGAGGGCCGGTTCCATCGATACGCTCGCGCCATCCCTCGATGATTTGACGAGTTCCCCCTGTCAGGGTCGTCGGCAACGAAACTTGCGCGCGAGCATCGACCACCTCGTGTAGCAGAAGCCCGGCGATGATGTCGTGGATTCCGGCAGTCCCCACCCTCCCCATCGCTTCCGCCAGTTGCGTCCCGTAGTGAGCGACTCTCCAGCAGCGTGCGTGGAACTCGGGCTGATCGATACGAATCGGTTCCAGGATGTCGATGCTGGCTGGCATCGGATCCTCCCGACGAAACTCCCTCGAGAATTCACGGAAACGATCGGGAGATTCTTCATCGAGGGGTTGATTCCACCTCTCCAGCACCGACTCCTGCAGGTAGCGTTGAAATTTGCAACGATCTGCACACTCCATCCAGACCAGATCGGTCCCCGCCTCCAGCAGCTGTCGACGCAACTCCAGGTCGATGATCTCCCCTTCTCTACGGCACACTACCGTGTGCGAATCGAGGCGCAGGTAGAGATTCACGGGAGAGGCTGCCGAATCGATGAAGGAGGTGAGGGGAACCGGTTCAAGAGTCATCTCAACTGCACCGGAACCGGTGCAACTGGAATCATCTGTCGGCGCAAGACCGGCGCCATCGGAGGGCCGGAATTTGTGGTGCGGGCGGTCCACGTTTCCTCCTCGTCGATCGTATCGAGATCGAAGTGGGGTCCACGGCAACGATCACCGTCCACCCCGAGAAGGATACCATCGTCTGGAATTCTACGGGGAGAGGACCCCCTGAAGTGCTTCTCGTGACTGCTGGGCCGCTTCCTGCACCACCTCTTGCCACTGCCGCTGGGGCTGCTTCTCGAACGCCTGGACGATGCCCCTGCTCGAGTTGACGAGGGCGCCGAGCCCCTGCGCATCGAAGGCGGGTGCCAGTTCCTCGACGCTGCCCCCCTGAGCACCGATTCCCGGAATCAACAGGAAGGAACCGGGGGAAGCCTGCCGCACCGTGGTGATCTCTTCGGGATAGGTTGCCCCGACCACCAGGCCCACCCCGTGGAAGCCGCACTCTCCCATCGATTGATCCCCCCACTTCTCGGCAGACCTCGCGACCTGCTCGAAGATGGGAACGGGATCGTTGTCACGCTTCTGGAATTCACCGCCCCCTGGATTGGAGGTTCTCGCCAGCACGAAGATTCCGCGCCCCCCGTCTCGAACCCTGTCGAGGAATGGCTGCAGGGAATCGCTTCCCAGGTACGGATTGACCGTCAGCGCATCGACATGGGGACCAGGAGTCCCCGGTTCATCTCCGAGTAATGCTTCGGCATAGGCGGTAGCTGTCGATCCGATGTCACCTCGCTTGGCATCGAGGATGACGGGAACCCCGTGCTCGGAGGCGCAGCGACACACCACTTCCAGTGCCCTCCAACCACGCCAACCCCACCGCTCGAAGAATGCGATCTGTGGTTTGACCGCCGCGGCCACCTCCGCAACTGCTTCCACCACACCACAGCCGAGACGGGTGAGAGCGTCTTCCGGATCTCCGCCGTCGATGGATGCTGGCAAGCGATCGAGGCGAGGATCGATTCCGACCACCAGTCGACTCTCGATGCTATGGATCCTGGTTGCGATCCTGTCGGCAAAGTTACCATCCATCGTCATTCGTCCGCTCCATCCTCATCGTCATCGACCCCGGAAGCTTCCAGTGCAAGTCGTGCCCGCTTCATACCTTCCTCGAATCGCTCCCGTACTTCAGGAGCCACCTTTTCCAGCCCCCCCAGTACCGTCTGCCCCTCACTGTACGCCTCGAGAGCAGGGGACGGAAAGCCAGCTTCGCTGAAGGAATCTCCCACCACCAGATAGCCGAGCCACGATTCATCGACGCCGTACATCAGTCGATAGAAGTGTTCGATTCCATCGTCATTCACCTGTTCCACGAATCGATTTCGATGCATGAAGAGTGAGCGAACCAGAACCGGATCCTCCTTCCACCGGTGGAGCAAGGCTTCCAGAGCAGTGGTGGCGACATCGTAGAGGTGAGCGATGCGGTGTACCTTCTGAGGAAACATGTCGTGCACCTCATCGAGTACCGCTTTTTGTTCCAGTTGAAGATCTCTACCAGGAACCGAACCGCCCAGAGAATCGGTGCCGTAGGTCAGCACGTTGTAGTGCTCCTCCTTGAGGATGCTCAGCTCATGGTAGATGTCGTTGACGAGGCGATCGATGAAGTCGGTGCTATCCTCGGTCCTGAAGAGGCGGTGACACACCTCCTTGAGAGGAACCAGGTATTCATCTCGAAGTTCTTCCATGTCCTGGTTGGAGAGCAACTCGACCAGCTCCCTCGGAGACAGTCGGATCTCACCACGGGGCTGATCGAGTTTCTCGACGTACCCCTGCACCACCTCCTCGTAGCGGTCATGCAGCAAGAAGAACGCTCGACGCGACCGGTAGAATCGCTCGACCACTCTCCACACCAGTGATCCCTGGGTATCAGCGAGCACTTCCCGCCCTTTCCGGTTGAATCCCCGGTTCCTCCTCGCCACCCACTTGCGGGCAGCGAGCACCTGAGATGAAGGACTCCAGGATGAGGTCCCCGTGCGGTGTGAGAAAGGACTCCGGATGAAATTGCACTCCCCAGGTCGCCTCCCCGGGAATTCCCAACCCCATCACCATCCCCTGCTCATTCCAGGCGGTGACTTGTAGATCGGCGGGCAAGTTGACCCTGTCCACTGCCAGCGAGTGATATCTCGCTGCCTTGAAGGGGTTGGGTAGGGCCGCAAAGATGCCGCAACCATCGTGAAAGATCTGCTCCGGCTTGCCTTGGCAGGGGAGTCCGGTGGCTGAAACCCGCGCTCCGAGCTGTTCGGCGATGACCTGATGCCCCAGGCACACTCCGAGGATGGGAATCCGCCCCCGGTACATCTGCAGGGCACGGGCCGCCAGTGCGGCCTCCGCTGGTGCTCCCGGACC
>CAYPPQ010000043.1:0-24671 GCA_964412635.1 uncultured Planctomycetia bacterium
GCCAGCGGATGCCCCTGGAGGAATCCTCTGCGATCTGACAGTAGATCGACATGAACTGCTGGTACTGATGCTCGACACTTTCTCCATCCTCGAGAATGTCGGAGAGGATTCTCTGGCACAGCACCCTGGCACCATCTCCGACCGCAGCCCGTACCGTATCCGTGGAATGTAGGGTGGCGGATCGAGATTCCCGCAGCCGATTGACCGCCTCGGCGATGTCGCCGATGGAGTCGATCAGCGTTCCATCGAGATCAAATACGATGCAGCCGCTCGGGAGGGGGGTTGGATTGTTCATGCGGCAGTTGGTGATTGCCCCGAGGGTCGTGTGTACGAATCCTTGCTGAAGTAACGGTGAAGAAGAGACATGACGATGATGACCGTCTCCAGCGCATAGAAGATGTAAAGGATGCTCTGAATGCCATCGGTGAAGCCGTAACTGTGCAGACCGACGCCGAGAAGATTTACACCCCACCAGGAAAAGGCCACGATGATGGCATTGATGAGCACCAGGATGTGGAGACCCTGATCGCGGATGAACCCACCCATACGGGCGTGAAGGATCACCAGTTCCGCGAGACAGATCATCAGTGCGCCATTCTCTTTTGGATCCCACCCCCAGAATCTGCCCCAGGAGTAGTTGGCCCAGATCCCTCCCAGGATGGTGCCGACGATGCTGAAGAAGAGCCCGAAGCAGATGGTTCCGTAGACCATGCGAGTAATGCTCCGATAGAAATCACCATCGCCTTTGCGGAATCCGGTCAACTTGCCCAGCAGCCACACGTGCGAGATGGCCGCAGCCAGCAGCCCTGCCGAGTATCCAAGGGTTACCGAGGTGACGTGAGTGGAGAGCCAGAAGTTTGTGTCGAGTGCCGCCATCAGGCTCGGCATGGTGTCTCCCGCGGTGACCGCCTCCTTCATCTCGTACTTGATGGAGAGGAAACAGCCGATCGATCCGAGTACCGTGGCCATCGTCAGGGCGATCTGGCGTCGATCGAGACGCTCGATGAAGAGCGCGGTCAGGACACAGCAGGCGGTGATGAAGAGGATCGTCTCGTAGAGGGTCGTGACCGGCGGACGTCCCTGGATGACACAGCGAATCGTCACTCCGACCACCAACAGGATCAGTCCCAGCAGGCTGAAGGTCCAGCTTCCCCGGCTGGAGAGAGGTGAATCGGGTTTCATCCAGCCGAGACAACTGATCACGAAGGCGAGCATGAAGCAGATCAGTGCCTTGAAGAAGAAGTCCCACCGATAAAAGGTGGTTTCCAGCGAGACGTACTGTCCCTGGCCATGGCTGCTTGCCAGTGCCATCAACTTCGTTTGAACCTGGATCGCCTTTTCTTTGAAAGCGGGTCGATCGTCACGTAGTGCGACCATCTCTTCGATAGTCTGCAGTGCTTCCGACTGACGTGGCTGGGTATTCATCGTCAGGGCAGATTCGAGAATCCCATCGGTGCGGCTCCAGATGGGGGGAGGCGCGTCCTTTCCCGTCTGAACCTGCTCGGGAGCGAACCATGCGAGTCCCCTGCGAGCGATCTGCAACTGGACCACCAGCTGGGAGCGAAGGTCATCGAGAACGGCGATCACCTCGGTCTGGCGCTCTTCCGGTAACTCCCGTAACTTCTCGGGGTCGGTCAGGTTTGCGAGACGATCGACTCCGGCGATCAACGGTGAGAATCCTGGTCGGGGTTCGACCCCGAACACCTCCTGAAACTCGGGTGCCGTGAACAGTGGAAGCTGATTTCGGGCAGAATCGAACCCGTACAGCAACTCCTCCAGACTGCCGAGATTCTGTGCGAGTTGCACCGTCTGCCGTTCGACGACACTCCAGGTCTTTGAATCCTTGCTGTTCTTGATACGACTGGCACTGCTGAAGATCTCATCGAGAACCGGGGCCAGTTGATCGTAACTCCAGCGAGAACTTCTCTTTCGCCCCGAGACATCGAGCCCGACAGAGGTGAGAACCTCTGCGTTGGAAACCAGAATACACGGATAGGTACGGGCAATTTCGGGGTACAGCATGCAATCGAGGGCCCACGCGGTTGGCCCCAGCTTGTCTCCGTCGATGGTCACCGAACGCTTGCCGTTGATCTTCAGCATGGTGAAGCCGGCGAAGGTGCCGAAAGGTTTCACTCGGCCCCCGTGTTGAAGGGGCCAGCGAGCGATGCAGTCGAGTGTCTCTGTATCCCAGGAGGCTCGACTCCTGGAAGCGTTATCTTCGACTGCCGCGTCTTGACCGTCCACAGGAGCAGGAATGACCACAAGCAGCATGGCGAGAAGGGAAACAAGACACCTCATCGTGCGATCTCCTTCACCTTGTTCGCTTGCTTCTTGCTGTAGGCGAGAAACTTCTGGATGAATGTGATGGCCATACCGACAGCGATGACGATGCAGGAATAGAGTGGCCACTGGTCTGACGGATTACGAACCACCGAGAAGACACTGAACAGTTCATCCTCCGGGCCGGCATTGGATGGTCCCCAGCTCGACTGGAACAGGATGAGTCCCTGGTCTCGTAACGGATCGTTCATCTCGATGCGGATCTTGCGCTGGTCCCCATCCTTGACCTGGGTCACATCGCTGCGGAACTCCTTGGCCATGGCGATTCCCGGGTGATCGACCTTTTCGAAGTTGTCGAGGCGGATCGAGTAGGGCATCGAGTAGCGAACTTTCCTCAGTGCGACGGCATAGATCTCGTCGCCGAGGGAAAAGGTCCACGGGAACTTCTCCCCACCCCAGAGAAGTGCAGTTTTTTGCAGTCCAGCATCGTTGGAGACCTCTACCACCATGCCGGGGAGGTTCTGCTCATTTTCCGGGTTGAGTTGCGATTCGAGCAGGGCCCACCCATCCACCTCTTCCGAAGAAGGAGTCCAGCGAGGTCCGACAGGCTGGGGGGAGCAGTTGATCAGGGGAGTTCTCACCTGCAACTGGAAAGGGGTCTCGGCGGTGGAATCGATGGTCAGTGGAGCACCATTCAACCAGCGAGACTGGTGAACACGATGCTCGTGAATCTCGGTCTGATCGGGATTGGTATTGAAGACGGCGAGTTCCCAGTGGTGGTGACTGACATATTCCGCTGCCTGCTGTGTTTCCCACAACCTGAGGTAACCCTCATCGGAAGCCTTCAACTTCACCAGGCCTGCCAGCATCATGATGGCGATTCCAACATGGATGATGAAGATGCCGATGGTTCTACGGTTGACCCTCAGCCGCAGGATACCGCCGACCAGAAGGTTGATGGTGAAGCAGATCATGCAAAGAAGACCGCCGGGGAGTGGGACCGGAATCTGGAGGGAGAAGACGTTGAAGGTGTGGATCAATCCCCACGATTCGAAGTATGTCTTCTGGACCTTGTAGAGGCCGTGTTGTGCCTGCTCGAGTGTTCCGAGAAAGGTCAGCAGTAGCAGCAAGGCCATCAGGACCGCGGCTACCTTCTGGCTTCCGAGAAACTTCAGGAAATTCTGGATCAGTCGGGTGAGATCGTCGCTGTCCTTGCTCACCGGATCACCTCCAGGGAACTGGCCATCTGCGTCATCAACGGTCGTGCAATTTCCATCTCATCGATAGGACCGACCATCTTCACGAAGACAGCGCGGTCGGGAAGGATGCGGATGAGACCGACCATCTTCCAGTTCTCTTTCGGTGTACTCCCCATGCTGGAGTACGGACCGACCCCTTCGATCACCAGGGCATTGTCGCCCAGCATCGGTTCGGTGGCGAGTTGCACGAGTTGCTCCTCTTCGAGGGGATCGAGGCTCAACTCCTTTCGCCAGCGGTTGGCGTTGGCCAGTGCCCCGCCTCCATCTCCACCCAGCACCGTGATCCAGCAACGGGTTTCCTCGCCGGCGATGAAGGTCACTTCACGCATCGGCTTCGGAGCATCGATGGTCCAGCCATCGGGTACCTGCCAGGAGAGGGAGGAGGATGGCGCTGGAGATTGCTCCGGTTCCGCTGCTTTTCTTTCGAGCCGGATGGAAGCGGTGAAGCTGGAGAGTGCGTCGCTCTGCTCCGTCAGCAACGATCGGGGACCGATCGCTTTCAGGAACAGGGTACTCTCTCCGACCGGCAGCAGATGAACCACCATGCGAGCATCCTCGATTTTTCTGCCGGTGAAGGAGTCGGTGTAGGTGCCGTCGACCTGGAAGCGAGAGGAGAGTGCCCCCAGAAGTGGAACCCTGGGAAGGGCGATCAACTCTTCATCGGTCGGTGGAGTCGCTTCCATCTGCTTGCACCAACGATCGATGTTGTCCCGCAACGAACCGCCTCCGGGAATCACGGTGAGATAGCACTCTGCGGAGCGATCGCCAGCGATCAGCAGGTTGATTTCTCGCATCGAGGTGGGTGCTATTTCAACCCAGCCATCGGGGAGTTGATACTCAAGGGTAGGAGCTACCTGAGTTGTATCACGTGCCGGTTTCTGTTCCCGACCGAATCTACGCGCGTCGGTGGCTCCTGGAAGAATCGGATGGACAACCTCGGGAATGATCCGGACGTCGTCATAACTTCCGTCTGATTTACTGCTTCCATCACAGGAACAGAGACCGAAGCAACAGATGAGGAGCAGGGGGAGGATGGTCAAAAAATCCCTCGAACAGCCGATGGAAACTCCACCGGCTGTTGAGATCTTCAGTGGCCTGCGTTGTCCGTGATACATGGGGGATCAACCCTCCAGAGAAGAGAGTTTTTCCTCGATGGATGGCTTGGGGTGGGCACCCGATAACTTGTCGACCACTTCGCCATCTTTGAAGAAGAGAAGCGTGGGTACCCCCTGGATGCCAAACTTTACCGCCAGGCCCTGCGCCTGATCGATGTCGACCTTGCCAACCTTGATCCCTTTTTCGGCGAATTCGTCTGCCAGTTGCTCTACTACCGGAGCGATCGTCTTGCAGGGGCCACACCAGGTGGCATAGAAATCGAGCATGGCGGCTCCCTTGCTGATCTCCGATTCAAAATTGCTGTCGTCGATGGTCAATAAATTGCCGGTCATCTCAATCTCCTTCTGGTTCCAGGAGCCTGGCGCATTACCAGACCCTTGCAGGCTCAATTTCAGTCGATCTCTTCAGAAAACTCTCGGTCTCGATTCCCGCCAGCGGGGGAGGGAAGGGTGTGACCGGGCAAGGCGAGACGTTCGCTCTTGTCACCATGTAATGGTCTCCAGGCACGGATGATCTGGTCTCCAGGTCGCCACGAGAGCCATGCCATGCAATCGTTGACTTCACAGAGAAACTCGATGGTTGCGGTGGATAGATCCCTGAAATGGCCACCCACCTCGAGAATCTCTTCCTGCAGGGAGTCTAATTCCTCCTTGAGTTTTCGGAAGCCCTCTCGCAGCGTCAGTTGACTGGCGATCTCTCCGCTGGAGTCATCGCGCCGAGTCCCCTGCATCTGGATCAGATCTTTCTTGCGATCATTGAGTCGCACGAGGTCCGCTCCGATCTTCTCGAGAAGTGGAATCCGGTCGTTGACCTCTTGCACGGTGAAGATTGGCGGAGCGTTTGTGGTTGAATCTGGCATGGTGCAACTTTCTCGATCTCTCCGAACGGGATCGGATTCGTATCGGTTTCTCCTCCCGCGGAGTTCTACTCCCACCGAGAGGTGTATTCCCTGTTCCGGAGGTGGTCCCGAGGGTCGTCGAGAGCTCGCTTCCGGTGTCATTTCCTGGGTCTATACTAGACATCCCAGCCCCGGGGTGCAACGAAGGGAGCACTTTTCGTGTTCCCCAGCTTGATTTCAAGGTGGCCTCGAATGGGGAGAATTTTCTTGCATGGAGGGAGTGGGGATGGACGGGTCAGTTGATCTGGGTCGTTGGCGTGCCAGGACCATCGATGGGGGCCAACTTCACCTCGATGGGGGAGCGATGTTCGGCTCGGTTCCACGGGTTGTCTGGCAACGTTGTATCGCCCCCGATTCCCGGCACAGGATTCCCCTGGCGACCCGGCTGCTGCTCCTCGAGGACTCCGAGTCGCAGCGCATCGTCGTCATCGATGCAGGAGTGGGAGACAAGGAAGACGCAGGCTTCCGGGAACGCTTCGATATCCGATTACCTGCCGGAAGCGACGAGGCGCCACTGAGGCGCACGATCCGTGCGGCTGGAGTCGATCCGGAGCAGGTTACCGATCTCATCTTGACCCATCTTCACTTCGACCATGTCGGCGGAGCCACCCGGCTCGACGCGGCAGGAGACTCGACGGCGGTGCTGCCGGCGGCAAGGCATTGGGTCCAGGATGTAAACTGGCTCAATGGCCTCTCTCCGGGGGTACGGGAGAAGGCGTCCTACCTGCGCAGCAACATCGAACCGCTGGAGGGGGCGTCTGCCCTGGAACGGGTCGATGGAGACTGCGAGATCCTCCCCGGCATCTCGGTCGAGAGGGTCGACGGTCATACTGCCGGGATGCAGATCGTGCGTATCGAGGGAGGGGGCAAGGTGCTGCGATACCTCGCAGATCTGGCTCCTACTCGGCACCACCTGAGAGTCCCCTGGACGATGGGGTACGACATCTGCGCTCAGACGGTGGTGGAGGAGAAGGACCGCATCTTACGGACTGCAATGGAGGAGCAGGCTGTGCTGGTACTGGAGCACGACCCCCAGTTCGCCTTTGCCGAGGTGGAAGAGGTCAACGGTCGCATTGGACCCCGAGACAGCTGAAATCACCCGCTCCTCCTCAGAGGCCGAGACGCGATGCTCCGCTGTAGCAATTGAGCCCCTTACTTCCGGCAAACCCGCACAGAATCATGCCGGTGGCGCGAGCGGTCTCGATCGCCAGTGAAGAGGGTGCGCCCACCGCGACGAGAGCACAGAAGCCGGCGACCGCTGCCTTCTGTACCAGTTCGAAACTGGCGCGTCCGCTCACGGCACAGACCAGTTCGTTGGCGGGCAGAAGAGCGCGACTGGACAGTCCTCCGATCAACTTGTCGAGAGCGTTGTGACGTCCCACATCTTCCCGAACCAGCAACGATTCACCATCCAGTTGCCACGCTCCAGCGGCGTGGACGCCACCGGTACTTTCGAAGAGACCCTGGGAGGCGCGAAGTAGATCGGGGAGGGAACTGAGCCAGTCGGGATCGAGCTCCTGATCACTGCGGGTTTCGGGAATCTTCCCGACCACATCCTGGATGCGGGTCCGTCCGCAGATTCCACAAGCACTGGTGCCGGAACTACTCCTGGAGTAGGCATCGATGTCGACAACGGCACCTTCCTTGAGGACCACCGTCACCACATTCATCGGCTCCTCTGCACTTCCATCGGTGCAATGAGTGATGCCCGCGGGGGACTCGTCAGCAGCGAGGATTCCCTCCGCCACCAGGAATCCGATGGCGAGATCGAAATCGTTACCGGGGGTTCGCATGGTGCTGGTGATCTGTTCATCACGACTGTTGCCGCCGTCAGTCCAGCGAACCCTCACCTCCAGCGGTTCTTCCACGGCGATCTCGTCGAGACCTCGAGGGGGACGACCTGGACGGGTTCGACGTACCGGTAGCCTCATCGATGGCCGACCAGGCGGCGAAGAGGAAGGGGATTGTGCGTCAGTCATTCCGTTTCCATCCCGTCGGAGTCGCCATGGTGGCGACCTCCGGCAGGATAACGGTCAGGAGGGCACTCTCCTACTGGACTCCCGGCATCAGTGGCTCGCCTTCATCCCATACCAACCGGTCGATGCTGACCGCCTGAGGGAAGAGATCGCGCAGGGCACTGGAATCGAGAAGGTCGTCGTCGAAGAGCCAGTTACGAATCGGTGGCCTGTAGACCCCGGATTTTCCCCATCTCTCGGTGGCAACCCGACTCTGGAACAGGTTGATGAAGGCACCGTTGATGTTGGCCTTCTTGTTGGACCACTTCTCGTGAAAACGAGGTAGGTTTTCCAGTCCCCCGGAGTAGTTTCCACCGCCATCGGGAGTTCTCACATTTCCCGTGATGATCGCCATGTTGTAGGTGGTCTCTGCGGCGGAAGAGATGTCGGAGTAACTGTCACCAGGCTCCCGATCATCGTCCCAGTTATTGGATAGGAGATTCACGGCATCACTGATCACAGCAGCTGTTTTCTTGTCATTGTTGTTGAAATCCCCCTCCACGTAGATCGGGTCCTCGCTGACAAAGAGCAGGTCGTCAGGTAGTAACGATCCATTCTTGAGGCGAATCCCCTCGAGCCATCCGCCCAGAAGTCCTGGATCCCAGTCAGCCGGTTCAGGATCGGGAGAGCGGTAGGCATAGACCTGATGGATGTCATTGCTTGGATCCGCGTCCGAGTTGATTCCTGTGATGAAGTTCTGGAAGTTGGTATCGGACAGATCGATTTCGGTCATGGGAACGTAGGTCTCTTCCCTTGCATCGTACATGCTGGAACTGCTCTCGCTGATGGCACCTGGCATCTGCGAGGTGACATCGACCTCCACTCCATCCTGGACGTGATAGATCCGATCATTTCGGATGACGAGATCTGCGGTGTTCCGGTAGTGGCCATCGTTTGCGATGGACCCGATGTCGGGGGCATTCTGATTCAACACCCCGTGGCTTCCCGTCTGAACAGTGCCGTCCCAGCGATCATCGGCGAAATCGATCCATTGCTGAGGATCGGAGAAGGCCTCGAAATCTTCACCAGATCCGAGTGTCTGGAAGTTCCCTTCGGAGTCCTTGATGCTGACAGTTCCGTAGGTGGTACTGCCGTTGTTCTTTCGTTCCCGGTAGATCTCTCCGGTGCAGCGGAAGTAATCGGAATCGATGGTGAGGGTGCTGGACCCGCCGACGCCGACATAGATGTCGCCATTGGCGTGAACCTTGCCTGCAAAGGTCATGCTTGGTCCGGGTAGAAGTTCCAGATCGTCGTCAAAGAAGATCGCGAAGTCGAAGAGGGGATTCCTCTGTACCTCGATGGTCCGGCGTAGATGGCTCGAGGCGAGGTCCAGCACGACACCCGAATCAGGACTGCTTCCGGGATAGAGTTGAACAACTCTGGTGAAGATTTCCTGGGTGGGCCCGGAGATATCAGTGGAGTCGTAGAGAACGTTGATCTTTCTCCAGCCGTTGGGCTCCATGCTGCCGGGATAAACCGAGGGGGTCAGGTCCACTGCATTCCATGCGTAGCTGGATCCTCCGATCACCACCGATCCGGTGGCGGTTGCGGAGGTCGCGAAGGGGTCGTCAAAATTGGCGGTTCGGATGAGGATGTCGCGCTGCGCGGCATCGAGGATCGCTTCAGCCAGAGATCTCGCCTTCAACCGGTCGAGCTGGAATCGAGAATCCTTGCTTCGGGTCATCGTCGTGGCGACGGTCGCTGCGGAGAGCATCCCCAGCACCAGGGTCATGAAGACGGCGACCAGCATGGCGGTTCCCGCCTGAGAGTGGGTTCGAATCGTCTTGTTGCAGGGAGCGGGCTTTTGATCGGGCATGAACATCATCTTCTTTCCGGAGGAGTGATCCAGTGAAGCAGTGCAGGTAGGTGTATTGGGGGTCGAAATCACTGGGAGTCCTCGAGGTAGTTTCTCCTCTTCACGAGGCTACGCACTTTGTAAGGGATATCGGTTTCTTTTCTTTGCAGGTTCAGTTCGACCTGGATCGAGATGCCCTGGAGCTGAAAGGTGAGCCCCTGAAGCCGGGTGATCCCGTCATCGTCGAGTTGATGGGTGCCGATCCGGCTTGCGATGAGCCAGTCACTCTGATTTCCGATGTCGTCGGCGAGTTCGCAGATCACGTCACCGAAGTGGTAGTCCGCACTTGACGGGTCGGTGGAAGAACGTACCCAATCGATGGTGCATGTCACCACCGGCAGGGAAAAACCATCGGCGTCGGTGAAGTAGTAGGAGCCGGCTGCCAGATCGTATTCACGTCGCCAGGTGGTTGGGTCGACCCGTGCCCAGTTGTCTGCAAGTGGATCCCACGAGTACCCCAGAACATCGACCGACAGCGATTCTCCATCCGCGGCGATGATCGGTGTGCTCCAGCCCTGACGCAGCACCGATTCGACCCTGCTGTAGGTCAGGTGAGCGTCGAGCTGTGCAGCAGAATCTGCATCGGCCTCCTGGCCGAACCTGGTGAAACTGGTTGCTGCGGCAAGGCTCAATCCCAGCACCACGATCAAGACGATCGTTGCGATGAGAATCTCAAGAAGGGTTGCTCCTTCTTCCCGGCCTCCATACATCGTGTTCTTCATCTTCACTCCTACCGGGTTCTGACGACCCAGAATTGATGTTCGGAGACGTCACCCTCGCGGCTTTGCCAGGTGACGGTGACGAGAATTTCCAGCGGGTCCGCCTCCATGTCAGCGACGCTGACGTCGAGGGTCGGGATCGTCAGGTCGTTGAGTTCGTCGAAGGTCGGGGATTCTTCGAAGACCTGCCGCCCTTTCTTGGGCCAGTTGGAAGGGAGCAGATATCCATCCTGATCGTTGGTCAGGTCTTCCAGTGTCCTGGAATACATCTCCTCCAGGACAGCCCTGGTATGGCCGGTGGCCCGGGTCACTTCGCGGGTGTAGTTCTGTTCGTCGAGGACGGGGAGCAGTACCAGTGCTGCACTGAGACTGACCAGCAATAGCAGAGCGATGGCGATCATCACCTCGAGCAGGGTCAATCCCGCCTGTGAGGATCTTGTACCGGTTGCCGATGACATCTCAGTTCCTATTCCTGGGCACCGATCCGTATTCATCGAATTGATGAAGAGTGTCCGGGGTCCCGAGAAGAGTACGACGACATCGTCTCCTCGGGCAAATCACGACCCCCGGATGAGGGCCAGGGTTGGGAAGAGAAGGGCGTGGATACCGGGAGGATTGTCCGGATCGGCGATTATCCGCCAAATTCCAGCATCAGGCGGATACTGCGGGCTTCGTCTGTGGGATAGATACCGGCCGCCTCCTCGGTGGAGATCCAGGCTCCCTCGAGGAGGCACCGGAACCACGATCTGGGGCGGATTCCCAGCCCCACCTTGAGGATCTGGACGGTACCGGAGGCGGAGCCCAGCGCCAGCATACCCTCATCCTGCAACTGCTCCGCCAGGTTTGCCCGTTCATATTCGAGCAACAACTCCACCGCCTCCGTGTCGTACTGGCCTGGGGTGTCGAAACTGGACGGAGGCAGATCGGGACCGTAGCGGCTTTTCAGTGCTGGAGTCTCCGACAGAAGCGTGCGAATTCCAAATCTCCAGCCGGTGAACTCGCCGGGAAGGTCGATCCGGTCGTTGCCCTTCTCGACACCGTGGAGTCCCTGTCGCATCCACTCATTCTCGAGGTGCAGCCAGTGACGGACTGGCCATCTCCAACCTGCCTGAACCCACCGAACACTCCTGGCGGACAGATGTTGAGTGTTGAGCAGGGAAGTGTCTCCAGGAGACCGAACCTGGATGCGACCTGCGGCTTCGTGATCGATTCGTCCCGCCAGGAACATCGAGAACCCACTACCTGGGGTGTCGACGGCACCAGGGCCTCCAAACAGCAATGGACTGAATGGCTCGATGCTCAGTCTGCCCGAGATGCCGGAACCCCCGAAATAGTCACCACCGGGATCTGCCGCGCCACCGAAGCGAGCCTGCAGATCGGAGATCACCGCATCTTCGACCCAGCGGCCGCCGGTTCGCAGCGACCAGCTGGAGCCCTCCGAGAGCCAGTCGAGAACTCCGGAAGTGAAGGTAATCCGGTCTTCTCGGGGCAAGCCCGCCTTCAGACCGAAGGAGTTTGGAATCCTGCCCGCCGACAGGTGGAAGAGTCCGGAGATCCGACGGTCCAACCACGCCTCCGAGAAGAGTCCCGGGGAATCGAGTCCGTCCAGGTTGAGACGGAATCGGTAGTGGTTGTCCTCGAGGGCGCTCCCCTCCATTCGCAAGTCACCACCCCTGAACCGCGGCGGCTGTGGCGACGACTCGGTCTCTGAATGCAAGTCGACCTCGACACGGAGGGTTGCGACCAGGCTCAGGTTGGGGACGTTGTTGGGCCCACTGATGTGAATACGGCCTCCGTGGGCCACCTCGATGGTTGCGGACGCATCGGAATCCACAGCAGGGAGAAGATCCTCCCCCGTCTCCAGCAGTGAGCTGGCATCATTGAAGGGATCGTCGAAGGGATCGTCGAAGGGATCGTCGAAGGGATCCTGAGCACCGATGACATCGCTCGAGTAGAATCCGAAGGTGAAGATGCAGGTGATCAGCAGCAACAGGGTGCTTCCGTGGCGCAATTGTCCTGTTCCTGCCCTGGCACCAGCAATCCGGTGGGGAAGGAAGCGATCAGTGACCCCGAAGAGGTCTGGATGCTCAACGATCCAGTTTCGCAATGGTATCTCTCCCCCTGGAGAGATCATCCAGAACTGACGCTTTTGAACAAGGAGAATCCCTAGGGCTTCTCCAGACGGACGTCGTCGATCATGATGAGGCTATCGGGGCCGCCGGTGAAGACGATGCGAAATGCCTCGACCATGTCCCAGTCCACATCGCCCTTACGGGTGAATTTTTTCAGGTCGAGCCGGAGATCCTGCCACCGACCTTTGGGGACCAGGGCTGAGTTGTACCCGTTTCGTTGAAAAGCTCGACTGGCACCGCGACGACCGCCTCCTCGTGGAGGGTTGACCTGGCCTCCCTCTGCATCGAAGAGGAACAGCAGTTGTGGTCTCGCCTTGGGATCTTCGCAGCGGATGGAGATTCGTAGATAGCGGTAGTCGGTGAGGCTGACTCCCTCATCGACTAGCTTGCGAAATACATCTTCGCCAATAGTCACCCAGCTGAGATTGTCGCCGGTTTGCCAGTGCATGGCGAACTTCCCGTTGCGGACATCTCCATCCTCCCGGGATCCTCCGATGATCTTGAAGTTTCTACCCTGCTGCCCGCCTCGGTCTCGACGACCAGCACCTTCTTCTTCACCCTCTTCTTCCTCTTCTTCCGAATCCTCGCTGGAAGCAGTCGATTTCTCGAAGTCCGCCAGCAGTAGATAGACATCTTCGAATGCCGTCTGACGCATCTCCGCGACTTCTTCGCCGATGAGGGAGCCTTCAAATGCAGTTCCGGTAGGGTCCTCTTTTTCGATGATGGCGAGTGCTTGCTTCATTCGCCCCTTGTCGAAGTATCGGGTCGCCTTATCGAGTACCACTCCAGCCTGAGCTTCCTTGAAGCAACGCTCGAGGGCATCGGAGATGGGGGGCTGCGCTTTCCTCATCTTGCTCTTGAGTCGCTTGATGCTGGCGAGTGCCTTGGAAATGTTGCGTTCTTCCAGTTCCCGATGAAAGCGTTCGAAATCGGAATTGAGAGAGTCATCGCCCAGATCCACCTTGGGGACCGGTCCGATGCTGGAATCCTTCTTCTCGCCCTCTTCGGAAGCCGGCTCCACCTGTGCCTGGACGGAGTCGGTGAATCCGCTGAGGTGGCAGGCGCAGATCGACATCAGGAAGAGCAGGACCTTGCCCGCGAATGGAAAATTCATATCTCGCCTCTCGCCTTCGATATTCCTGTAAATCATTTACTGGAAACATTTTAGGTCAGTTTTCTGGATCTGCAACTGGATAGTCAAGCAGCGACCGTCCAGTCCACGGGTGATCTGGATCCCGCGATGCAGCAGTTCCTGCATGGGAAACCCCGTTTCTCCTCGAAGGGATCGATCCATCATCAAAATTAGTTGATTGAAATTGTCCCGGATGCAGGGAATTACGGCGGGAATCAGGTGATAATCCGCAACTTCGTGGCGCACCAAGGTGGGCCTGAACTGGTTTTGCTGCCCGTTGCGTCCGGGCATTTCCATGTCGCGGAATGAGGTGACTCGATGGCTCGTGATGTTGTGATCATCGGATCCGGACCTGCTGGATACACGGCGGCGATCTACACCGGTAGGGCTCAACTGAATCCTCTCGTCTTTGCCGGCTCCCTCAGTGGTGGTCAGTTGATGCTCACCACCGATGTGGAGAACTACCCCGGTTTTCCAGAAGGCGTGATGGGCCCGGACCTTATGGAGAACTTCAGGAAGCAAGCGGAGCGCTTCGGTGCCGAGGTGGTCTACGAAGACGTGATCGAGGTCGATTTCTCCAGTCACCCCTTCAAGATCAAGAGTACCGCCCAGGAGATCGAGGCGAAAACCGTCATCATCTCGACCGGAGCCAGTGCCAAGATGCTCGGACTTGAATCGGAAAGCCGATTGATGGGACACGGCGTCAGCACCTGTGCTACCTGTGACGGTTTCTTCTTCAGGGATCAGGAGATCGCCATCGTCGGTGGTGGGGATTCCGCCATGGAGGAGGCCACCTTCCTGACCAGGTTTGCCAGCAAGGTGACGGTGATCCACCGCCGAGACTCGCTGAGAGCTTCCAAGATCATGCAACAGAAGGCGATCGACAATCCCAAGATCGAGTTCATGTTCGACTCAGCAGTCACCGAAGTCCTCGACAGTGATGACAAGGTGAGTGGTGTCGTCGTCGAGAATTTGAAGTCGGGCGATAAGAGCATTGTGGACCTGAGTGGCCTGTTTGTTGCCATCGGGCACACCCCCAACACGCAACTGTTCGAGGGGAAGGTGGACCTTCATGACAACGGATACATCCGCTGTCAGGAGGGGGCTCAGACCAGTGTAGGTGGTGTGTTTGCCTGTGGAGACGTGCAGGATTTCACCTATCGCCAGGCGATCACAGCGGCGGGGAGCGGTTGCATGGCCGCAATCGATGCAGAGCGCTGGCTGGAGCATAACCACTCCTGAAGGACCGATATACCGTCGATTCTGTCCTTCTCCACACCGATGTTGACGGACACCGAATCGATCCGGGCATCGGCGGGAGCACTTCCCAAGCCCTGAATTCATGCGGTACCATGTTGAGTCAACCCGATTCGATACGTCCGAATCGGAGGAAAGGTTTTCGATGCGTATTTTTGATCCCCATAGCCACATGATTTCCAGGATCACCGATGACTACGAGAAGATGGCAGTGGCAGGTGTCGTGGCCATCACCGAGCCATCCTTCTGGCTTGGCGAGCCGCGCAAGCACGCAGGCACATTCTATGACTACTTCGACCACATCACGAATTTCGAGGCGGAGCGTGCTGCCCAGTATGGCATCAAGCACTACTGCACCATCGGCGTGAATCCCCGAGAAGCCAATGATCTGACCCTCGCCAATGAAGTCCTGACCAGGATCGAAGAGTGGTTCGAGCGTCCGTCGGTGGTGGCGGTGGGAGAGCTCGGATTTGATCTGATCACCGACGATGAAGAGACGATTCTCCGCAAGCAGCTGGAAATGGCTTTCAGTGCCGGACTTCCGGTGATGATCCACACTCCCCATCGAAACAAGCTCGAAGGAACCCTCAGGACCATCAAGGTGATCCAGGATATGGATCTCGATCCGACGAGGATTCTCATCGATCACAACACCGAGGAGACGATCGAAGCCAGCCTCGATAATGGATTCTGGTGCGGGCATACAGTTTACCCCGTCACCAAACTCTCTCCTGAACGGGCAGCAGCGATCTTCGAGAGACATGGTCCAGAGAGGATGATGGTGAACTCGTCCTGCGACTGGGGGCCGTCAGATCCTCTCAGCGTCCCACGCACCGTGTGGAGGATGCGCAGGGAGGGTTTCTCCGAGGATGTGATTCGCAAGATCGTGTGGGACAATCCGATAGCTTTCTACTCACTTTCCGGTCGAGTGGATCTTCAGCCAGGGTGGGAGTGATTTCTTGCAAGGCAATGGCGATGAATCTCCAGAGCAGTTCGATGGAGAAAAAATTCGTGAAGGTGTTCGACTGATTCTCGAAGGAGTCGGTGAGGATCCTCTTCGCGAAGGATTACTGAACACCCCCGATCGAGTGGCACGGATGTACGCAGAGATTTTCTCTGGCATGCACCAGCCGAATTCTGGCGTGCTCGATACGGTATTCCATGAAAATTACGACGAGATCGTTCTCCTCAAGGACATCGAGTTCTACTCCGTTTGCGAACACCACCTGATGCCATTCACCGGCAAAGCACACGTTGCATACCTTCCAGGTGGCAAGATCGTGGGGCTGTCCAAACTGGCTCGAGCGGTGGAGCATTTTGCTCGCAGGCCACAGGTCCAGGAGAGATTGACCGCACAGATCGCCGATCTGATCAGCCAGACACTCGAGCCCAAAGGCGTGGCAGTGGTCCTCGAGGCGAGTCACACCTGCATGACGATGCGCGGTGTCAAGAAACCGGGGAGCCTGATGACAACTTCGGCGATGCGCGGAGTGATCCGTGAAAACCTGGCCACTCGTAACGAGGTCCTCGGTCTCATCTACGGAAGGATGAAGTAGATGGGCGGGCGACCCGACGGACTCTTCGAGGTCGATTGTCCCTGTTGTGATACCAAGTTGACGATCGACCCCCGGGCACGGCGAATCTTTCACGTGGTCACCAAGGGGGAGGACGGAGAGCAGAAGTCCTTCGAGGAAGCGGTCAAGGACGCCACCAGCGGGGTGGACCGTGCCCAGGAGAAGTTCAAGAAGGCACTCGATTCTGAAGAGGGCAAGAAGGAACGCCTCGAAGATATGTTCGAGGAGGGCCTCAAGAAGGCAGACGAGGACCCCGACAAGAAACCCCCATCCATCTTTGATTTCGATTAGTAGGTTGTCGTGACGATATGGATCATCGACGGTAATAATCTGATCCACTCCGACCCCCGATTACGTCAGAGGATGAACGAGAGCGGCCTCGAATCCGCTCGAAAACTGCTCGATCATGATCTTGGTCGAGTGAAGAGTTCCGGCGAGCAAATTCATGTCGTGTACGACGGTGGGTCCTCATCGGGAGATCGGCATGGCATTCACACCTCCATCGCAAAGCATGGGACCTCGGCGGATGATCGCATCCTGTCGCTGGCACGAAGTAAGAGTACCGAGGGCAAGGTGCAGGTGGTGACCGATGACCACTCTGACATCGGCAGTCGTCTTGGAGGAGCCGGTATCGAGTGGATGAGTTGTGCCGAGTTCAGGCAACTGGTGATGAAGGTGGGTTCCGGACGGAAGCAACAGGGATCAACTTCTGACAAGCCAGCTCCCCCGCGGAGCAAGAAACAGATCGATCACTGGTTACGCGAGTTCGGGGTCACTGGAGAAGAAGAGTGAACCACCGAGAGCGGGAACTGAAGCTGGTACTTGCCGAGAAGGGTGACCATACGCGACTGTGTGCTGCGCTGGTTGGTTTCGAGGAAGAGGTGGTTCAGACCAATCTCTACTTCGATGAGCAGCGGATCCTGGCAGATCAAGGGATGATGTTGCGTCTCCGTCTTGAATCGATCCGGTCACTTCTCACCCTGAAGATCAAGAAATCCAGTGACCGGGGGATCTTCGACTCGGAGGAGATCGAGCAAGAGATCGAGCAGTCGCTGGCTCGTGACATCGAAGGTGGCCGGCACCAAGTAGGCTCCCTCGATGCGATCCCACTGGTACAGGCCAGGTCGATGTGCGGCAATCCTCTACTGCATTTGCAGGAGTGGGGAAGGGTGCGTAATACCCGTCGAGTCTATCTGGTGCGACCGGACTGGCGAATCGAGGTCGATGAAACGGAATTTCCCGGTGCTGTCTACCGCTGGGAGGTCGAGGTGGAGTGTGAAGATGAGATGGCGGTGCGAAAGTACCTGGAAGAGACCGCCATCGATGCGGGGGTGAAGTTACACGATCAAACCATCACCAAGGCACAGTTCCTCGATCAGATCCTGCGCGGCTGAGACGGTTCAGGAGCCGTTCTCTTGCTTCCAGGGTCGATCCTCGACACCGACCGCCTGATTTGCTGCTCGTGCCTGGAGAAATAGCAGGTCGGAGAAGCGATTGAGTACCACGATGACATCGCCACCCTCTCCGCTAGAGCGCGAAAATTCCACCACTCGCCTTTCGGCACGCCGGCAAGTAGTTCTCGCCCGGTGTAACTGCGCACTGATGGCGTCGCCTCCCGGAAGAATGAATTGTTTCAGGGGCGGGAGTTCATCCTCCCAGGTGTGAATCCAGCCGGTGATGAGAGCGACATGGGCCTGTTCGATCCTCGGCTTGCTTCCACCCTCCAGGCCGCAATCCTGCTGGGCAAGATCGGCGCCGATGGAGAAGAGCATCGATTGCATCTGTTCCAGCTGGGTTCTGATCGAATCGGGAACCGGTGAACCGGTGGCCGATCGCGTCGCCAGGCACACTCCCAGTTCGGAGTTCAGTTCATCGACGCTGCCGTAGGCTTCAATCCTCGGATGATGCTTGTCGAGACGGGCAGCCCCGAGGATTCCGGTATCTCCCTGATCACCGTTGCCGGTCGAGATCGAGTCCATCTCGATTCCTTCCTAGAGAACCACTGCGGCTGAGCCGAAGAGTTGGTCGTTCGATTCGACCACCGAGTGCTCCAGCAAGAAGCCCCGCTGACGCCCACGTTCCACTGCGTGAGAGGTCGCCAGAACCATCGGAGTTCCACCGCTGATCCGGGGATTTTCCGATACCGCACTTGCCAGGTCTGCAGCGGCAGGGTCGAGCAGGTACTTGAGGATCGAGGCATCACCACTGATCTCATCGGAGGCTGGACTCGATCGATCCTTTCGTGGCAGCAGCGTGCAGGAAGCGATGAGGCTGCACCCCACATCGGTGTTCAGCTGACGTCCCAGCTCCTGTCCTACACCTATGGGATCGAAAGTTGTGGAATGCATGTCAGGAATTTCTATCGGCACGATCCGGCACCCAGGAATCAACACGTGGGCGATCAGCGGAGCGATTCGGTGTAACTCGGGGAGTGAATCCTCATCTTCCCCTTCCGGGATGATGTCGAGATCGCCAGGCCAGAAGGAAGCGATCCTGGCGGCAAGGCGTTCATCGATGGGGGAGTCGCCGAGACTGGTCGAGAGACCACCGACAGCTCGGATCCGCGGTACCTCGATGGAACTACTACAGACGAGGACCAGGGTCCTGGGTCGAGCTCTCAGCACCACGGTATGGAGTGTTCGGGCCAGCAGCCTCACTCCATCGAGACATTCGGTTCCCGGCACGACCGCGGTGCAGATCCCCTGGGGGATCACTTCGGGAATCGTCCAGCCAGAGACGAGCGCTTCGGTAGCTCGCGCTACTTCCTCGCGGTCACGGGTAGGGTCGATCAGAGGGCCGGTCAAATCGTTTCTCCAGCGGATGTAGTGGAGGAGGAAGGAACGGGGCGACTCGCCAGTCGCTGGTATCCGGCGTTGCGCAGAGCCGGAATGAAACCAGCCTCCTCGATGGTATTCCTGAGCAAGGTTTCGGTAGCGGTATGATTGGCACCGGCAACGGAGATGACATTCTCTTCCATCATCACGGAACCGAGATCATTGGCCCCACGTCGAAGACCCTCTCGGCCTTCATCGAGACCCACCGTCAGCCACGAAACCTGAAGATTCTTGATGTTGTCGAGGTAGATGCGGGAAACCGCAAGCCACCGTGCGTACTCCCTGGCGGAGACTCGCTCGCTGATCTTCCGGCCCAGCGGTGTGTTGTCGGGCTGGAAGGTCCAGGGGATGAAGGAGATGAAGCCCTCCGTTTCATCCTGCACCTCACGGACACGCTGCAGGTGCTCCGCTCTCATCCAATCCGCTTCGCCCAGCCCGATCATCATGGTGGCGGTTGTCGGGATTCCTAGCCGGTGAGCGGTAGCGCTGATGTTGAGCCAGTCATCGGCACCACAGGAAGAGCGTCTTCTCTTGCGGATGATGTCGACGAGGATTTCTCCACCGCCGCCAGGGATCGAATCGAGACCTGCTTCCTTCAACTGGCTGAGAAGGGATTCGGTGTCGATTCCAGTGATGTCGGAGAGAGCATGAATCTCGGTGGGAGAGAAACAGTGCAGGTAGAAGTCAGGATGTCGATCCTTGATGCTCTTGAGCATATCGGTGTACCAGGAGAGTGGTAGATCAGGGTGCAGACCTCCCTGCATCAGGGTTCCGCTGCCACCATTTGCGATCGTCTCTTCGACCTTATCGTGGATCTCCTCGAGGCTCAGAAGGTAGCCCTCGGGATCTCCCGGTTTCCGGTAAAAAGCACAGAAGGAACAGACCGATGTGCAGATGTTGCTGTAGTTGATATTTCGGTCGACGACGTATGTGACCGAGGAGTCGGGGTGAAACCTGGCGCGGATGGTGTTGGCAGTGTCGAAGAGGGCGTCCTCCTCGGCGTGGAGGGCAAGCGCAAGAGCATCTGCTGTCGAGATACGAATTCCGTCGCAAGCTCGATCCAGAATCTGCTGGCACTCCGCAGCAGAACTGCAGGAGGGAATTACCCTCGCCTCGTCTGAATTATGCGGCTCTTCGCTCACCGTGATCCCCTTCTTTCCGGGTTATCAGGGGGGTTCCCTGTCCGGATCGTAAGGTCCGTTCCGGTGTCATGCCACCGGTCCCGATCACATCCGCGGAGGATTGATCCCCGTCTGGCCCTGGTACTTCCCTCCACGATCACCGTAGGAGGTCTCGCACTCCTCATCGCTCTCGAAGAAGAGCACCTGCGCCAGGCCCTCCTTGGCGTACACCCTCGCCGGGAGGGGAGTGGTGTTGGAAATCTCCAGGGTCACGTGTCCCTCCCATTCCGGTTCGAAGGGTGTGACATTCACGATGATCCCGCAGCGCGCATAGGTCGACTTGCCGAGGCATACGGTGATGACATTCCTTGGAATCCGGAAGTACTCGACACTCCTTGCCAGTGCAAAGGAGTTGGGAGGGATGATGCAGCAGTCGGTGGTGATGTCGACAAAGGAGCGGTCGTCAAACGACTTCGGATCGACCACAGAGCCGTGAACATTGGTGAAGACCTTGAACTCGTTGGAGACGCGGAGGTCGTAGCCGTAGGAGGAGATTCCGTATGAAATCACCCTTTGAGACTGACCATTCTCATCGGTTTTCTCTCGCACCTGGGTGGGAGAAAACGGTTCGATCATGCCGTGCTCGACAGCCATTCTCCGGATCCAGCGATCAGCCTTGACTGACATCACACACCTCCTCTGTTTTCCTCTTCTTCTTGAATAAGTAACCCGACTGCGACCTGTTCAGGAGCAGCCGGTGGTCGCTCCACAGGTGTCACAGCGAAGACAGGTACCATTACGAACCATCGTCAATGCCCCACACTCCTGGCATGGGTCTCCGGTGTAACCCTTGGCTCGCGATTCTTGCCGGTCAGACAATGTCGCTACCGACGCAGGCTCGGCTTCGAAATTTCTTCCCGCCTCGTAAGACGCCGACGGAGCAGAGTGGAATCCACTGCTGACATCGTCGCTGGAGACGGAGACCTCTTCTTCATCGGTGAACTCCGGTGGAGGCGAGGTTCCGATGGCGCTGGAACGAAGATCATCTTCCTGAACCTGGGCGAGGTCATTGCGGCCCAGGTAGTTGATGGCGAGTTCCCGGAAGATGTAGTCGAGAACGCTGGTCGACATCTTGATCTTCTGATTTCCGCCGACAACTCCGTTCGGCTCGAATCGGGTGAAGGTAAACGCCTCCACGAACTCCTCCAGTGGAACTCCGTGCTGTAAGCCCAGAGAGATGCAGATGGCAAAGTTGTTCATCAAGCTACGGAAGGCGGCACCTTCCTTGTGCATATCGAGGAAGATCTCGCCGAGCGAGCCGTCGTCGTATTCGCCGGTCCTCAGGTAAACCTTGTGCCCGCCGACGATCGCCTTCTGGGTGTAACCACTGCGACGATCGGGGAGGCGTCTCCTGCGAGCAAGGTAGCGGTAGACCACCTTCTCGACATTCGCTGGCATCGAGGAGGGGATCTCGGGGAGTTCCGATTCTTCCAGTTCCTCGCCCCACGAGGAGAGCGGCTGCGACAACTTGCTGCCATCTCGGTACAGCGCCACCGCTTTCAGCATCGATTCCCAGCCGAGGGTGTAGGACTGGGCGACCTCTTCCACCGAGGCTTCCGTTGGCATGTTGATCGTCTTCGAGATGGCTCCCGAGATGAAGGGCTGCGCCGCAGCCATCATCAAGATGTGTGCATCAGAGCGGATGAATCGTTTGCCGAGACGGCCGCACCGGTTCGCACAATCGAAGATCGCCAGGTGTTGATCCGCAAGATGTGGAGCACCCTCGATGGTCATTGTTCCGCACACGTACAGGTTCGCCGCGTCGATCTGCTTCTTCGTGAAGCCGAGGGCCTGAAGCGGATTCACCGCCCACATCGCCAGCTTGTCGCCGGTCAATCCCAGGGTGTTCTCGGCGTATCCCTCTCCGAGGAGGTAATCATTGAAGGCATAACTCAGGTCGAATGCGCTCTCGAGTGTGGTCTCGATCTTTGCGATGGCGGCTTCGTCGAAACCAAGCGCTCGCAGTGCATCGTGATTGATCTCCGCTGCTCCTCGAAGACTCCTGTAGCCGATGGCATGGTGGATGATGTCTTCGATCTGCTCCGTCGTGTAACCGAGGATCTCCAGTGCTGGAGGAAGACTCTGGTTGATGATCTTGAAGTAGCCACCACCAGCGAGTTTCTTGAACTTGACCAGTGCGAAATCGGGCTCGATTCCGGTGGTGTCGCAGTCCATCACCAATCCGATGGTCCCGGTAGGGGCGATCACCGTGGCCTGGGCGTTACGGAATCCGTACTGCTCGCCCATATCGAGTGCGCGGGTCCAGCATTCCCGAGCCGCCTCGGTGAGGGGCGTCGGGCAGTGGGCCGTGTCGAGCGCTTTGGGGAAGACTGTCAGACCCTCGTACTGTTCCACCGGAACATCGAAGGCAGCACTCTTGTGATTACGAATCACCCTCAGCATCCCCTCGCGATTGCGTTCGAATGCAGGGAATGGACCGAGTTCCTTCGCCATCTCCGCACTGGCGGCATAGGACTCACCGGTCAGGATGGCGGTGATCGCTCCACAGATGCTGCGACCCTCGTCGCTATCGTAGGGGATCCCCATGCGCATCAGGACGGTGCCCAGATTGGCGTATCCGAGGCCAAGTGTGCGGTACTCGTAGGAGCGTCTTGCGATCTCTTCACTGGGGAAGGAAGCCATCAAGACACTGATCTCCAGAACGATGGTCCAGATCCGAGTGGCGTGCTGGAACGATTCGATGTCGAAGTTGTCATCCTCGCCGATGAACTTGACGAGGTTCAAGGAGGCGAGGTTGCAAGCGGTGTCGTCGAGGAACATGTACTCGGAGCAAGGATTGGATGCATTGATCCGACCATCCTGAGGGCAGGTGTGCCACTCGTTGATGGTGGTGTCGTACTGGACTCCAGGATCAGCACAGGACCATGCCGAGTTGGCGATGTCATTCCACAACTTGCGAGCGGGAATCGAGCGGAACACTTCTCCATCGGTGCGTCTGAGGAGATCCCAGTCGCTGTCATTTTTCAACGCTTCGAAGAAGGCGTTGGGTACGCGGATGCTGTTGTTGGCATTTTGACCGCTGACCGTCTGGTACGCTTTTGATTCCCACCCCGTATCGAACTCCTCGAACTCGATGGCGACGATTCCTTGCTTGGCAAGCTGCAGGATGCGCTGGATCGACGGTTCCGGTACGGAGTGTGCGCGTGCTTCGCGGATGGCGGCGGACAGGCTGTTATTACTGGCCGGGTTGACGTCAGTGGTGCGTTCTTTTCCGCTGCCTTGATGGCAGCTGGCGAGGAGCTGGGTCAGGTAGCGGGCACAGATCTTTGAACCTGCGACCAGCGCGGCGACCTTCTGTTCCTCTTTCATCTTCCAGGTGACGAACTCCTCGATGTCCGGGTGGTCGAGATCGAGGCAGACCATCTTCGCAGCCCTGCGGGTCGTTCCTCCCGATTTGATCGCTCCGGCAGCGGCATCGCCGATCTTCAGGAACGACATCAGGCCCGAGGACTTTCCTCCTCCGGATAGGGGTTCACCTTCTCCTCGCAGGGAGGAGAAGTTGGAGCCGGTTCCCGAGCCGTACTTGAAGAGCCTCGCTTCACGGGTCCACAGGTCCATGATCCCGCCTTCACCGACGAGGTCGTCGCGGACACTCTGGATGAAACAGGCATGAGGTTGCGGGCGCTGGTAAGCACTGGTGGCCTGGGTCACCTCGCCACTGCTGGGATCGACAAAGTGGTGACCTTGTGGTGGACCATCGATTCCGTAAGCCCAGTGCAGTCCGGTGTTGAACCACTGGGGAGAGTTGGGAGCACACATCTGGGCTGCCAGCATGTAGCAAAGTTCATCATGGAATGCGCGGGCGTCTTCGGAGGAATCGAAGTAGCCATTCTCGTATCCCCAGTGAGTCCAGCATCCTGCCAGGCGACCAAAGGTCTGACGGCAATCGTTTTCACCGCCGAGGATCGGATCGCCCGACTCGTCGAGTAAGGGTTCACCCTGATCGTCGACCTGAGGGACTCCCGCCTTGCGGAAGTACTTCTGGGCCAGCACATCGGTGGCGACCTGCGACCACTCCTTCGGGACCGAGATGTCGTCCTGCTGGAACACCGTGGTTCCATCCGGATTTCGAATCTCCGATTCCCTCTTCGACATCTCGAAACTGCTGTAAGGGCCCTGATCTTTGACTGTGTAACGGCGTTCAATTTTCAACTCTGTGTCCTCTTTCCCCGTGCGATAGTTCCACGGCTTCCGTGGAGTCTCATGATCCCGCGCAATTTCTCAGCGCACATCCCAGTAGCCAACAACTCGGAAACCACTCTTCATCAACGATTCCGACGGTGAAGTCGTTCCGTCAAGCGCGCCGTTTCCGATCCCTCTGATCCAGCCGTTCCGGGATTTGTAGCGAATCATCTCGAGCAGTGTGGGGGAGAGAGTGAAGTGAATCTTCCCACGAGC
>CAYPPQ010000044.1:0-14442 GCA_964412635.1 uncultured Planctomycetia bacterium
GTGGCGTTGACCTCTGCTCCCTTTGCCAGCAGCAACGTGAAGATCTCCGGGGTCGTGGAGTGCTCGGCGGCTATCATCAGCGGGGTCAAGCCGTCCTCATCCCAGGCCTCGATCTCTGCGCCCTTTTCGAGCACATCCTTCACCTTGGCGTAATCGTTCGCCTCAATTGCATTCAATAAGCGCTTGTCAGACATCAGTTACCACTCCTCTGCCAGGCCACAGGAAGTCACCAGCAGGCACATCGCCAGCCAGGTCATCGGTGGCAAGACTACGGTCTTGAAAAGGAGTCGACGCATCATCGGCAATTTCCGTTCCCGGTCGGGGGTGAGTTCCCTGTCGAACTTCCTGGAGAGGAGAGTCATCGCTTCCTGTCACAGGAGAGGGCCAGGCAGATGAAGAAGCCAGAGAGAGCCAGCATTTGCAGTGCAAAACTACCTGATCGATCGAGAACGATCGCAAGAAGCGGGGCACTCGCACACCACCAGAGGAATGATCGCCGACTCTTTCCCAGCCACCACATCTTCCCGCCACCCGCAAGCAGTAGCCGGCGGTACGCCGGCACACACTCGTCCCTCACCTCCGTACCGCTACTCCCTCGAACCTTTCAGCAGTTGCTGATACGCAGGAGTCCCCTCCAGGTCGTCGTTCTCCTCGGCGTGATCGATGGCCTTCATTCCTTCCTCGTCCTTCGCCAGGGCATCGGCGCCCTTCTCCAGCAGCAGCGTGACCATCTCCGGGGTATCGGAGAAGCGGGCGGCGTGCATCAGAGGAGTCCAGCCGTGCTTATCCCTGGCCTCGATCTGTGCGCCCCTTGCCAGCAGCAGCGTGACGATCGCCGGGGGGGAGGAGTGGCGGGCGGCCGACATCAGCGGGGTCATGCCGCCGTGATGCCTGGCCTCGATCTCTGCGCCCTTTTCCAGCAGCAGCGTAATGATGGCCCCGGAGAGATTCTCCGGGGACGAGGAGTAGCGGGAGTACTCGGCGGCGATGATCAGCGGGGTCGAACCACTTACATCCCTGGCGTTGACCTCTGCGCCCCTTTCGAGGGATTGCGTGAAGTAATCCGGAGGCGGGGAGATGCGGGCGGCTTGCATCAGCGGGGTCGAGCCGAGGTGATCCCTGGCGTTGACCTCTGCGCCCCTTTCGAGGGATTCCTTCACGGCGGGGAGATCGTTGGCTTGAATCGCCGTGATCAAGCCCGTTGGCCATGGCGGCGGCGACGGCACCACCGGATCCGGGGCCATGTCGCAGGAAGTCACCAGCAGGCACATCGCCAGCCACGTCATCGGTGGCAAGACCACCGCCTTGAAAGGGAGTCGAAGATGCATCGGCAATTCCATTCCAGGGCGGGACTGAGTTTGCTACTGCATCGATAAAATATCGGTGTGGCACTGCCGATGATAGGTCCTCGAGGTGATAGATCATCGAGGTGATAGATCATCGAGGCCGGGCGAATTCCACCTCTTATGCCGATCGATCACCGTCTTTTACACCACATTCTTGCCATCGCCGGCGCTACCGGCGATCCCGAGCAGGAACAGTCCCTTGCCCGCCATTTAGAGTCCGAGGGCGATGCTGAGGGCCTGATCCTTGTTGGGCACGTCGTGCTGCCAGTAGAGAAGCACCAGCCCCCCTACCAGACACAGGATCGCTCCGACCTGCTGTACCTTATCTCGCATGGAATTGACCCTACCCCTTCCCTTCGGCCCACTTCGACCGGATGAAAAAAGGCCGTGTCAGCACCCCGGTGGGAAACTGACACGGCCTGCATTTCGGTTTTCCTGTTCACTCAGCGACGCGGCTGGATTCCCAGACCACGCAACTTGGTCAGCAACTCGCGGCGATGCTTGCTCGCCTCCTTGCTCAACTCTTCCAGCTTTGCAAACTCCTCCTCGATCTCCTGGTAGAGACGGTAGGAGTCGAGCAGGCGATTGTCCTGCTTCAAAGTGGACGCCCGTACCAGCATCTCGCTGGCAGTGCTCTCGATCTCCTTCAGGTCCTGCTCGACCAGCATCGAGACGTGGCCACTCATCACCTTGCGGTTCTTCACCATCGAATCGAGAACCCGGATCGCCTTGCTGAATCGTCCCGCCTCGATGTGATCGCGCGCCTTCTTGCGCTGGGCCAGATGGGAATCGCGCAACCTGTGACGCAGGTCACTGAGCTTCTTGGTGCTCTTGATCACCTTGACGAACTTGGGAGGATCGACGCACAGTTGCTGCTTGTGGAGCAATCCACCCTCGGCATCGAGGAACAGCAGAGCCGGCTTGTCATCACGCAGGTCGTATGCGGCGAGCATCGACTTCTCTTCATCCTTGAGGGACTCGATGGTCTGCTTGTAGCAGGACCACCCCTGGAACTCCTTGACCGAATCACGGTCGCGGAAGAGCACCCGCTCGAAGTTGGCGCAACAGCAGTTCTTCGCCATCTTCGGGGAGTACAGGAACACCACCATCGGCTTCATCGAGCCGCGCTCGCGGTGCATCGCGTCGTAAAATCCCTTGCCCTTCATCCATGGCAAGAGGGTGCTCTCACCTGGAAGGTAGGGCGCGGCACCGGCGTGTCCGCCACCGCCTCCACCACTGGTCGATCCGGAACCCCCGGGAACCCCGGGGACTGTCGGGCCAACACCTCAGCACTGGGCAAACAGTGCCGAACTGGAGAAGTTGAAGAGGACCAGCAGCGACGCCACCAGCCACAGTTTATTGAGATTCATCATCGATTCCTTGCCCTCCGTCGAAAGGGGTCTGCTCCATAATAGGTCTTTCCCCCGACGACATCCATAGACGGTGACACGATACCGGCTGTCGGGCCGGGATCACTGCTGGACGCCTCCAGGAACTGCTGTGGAGGCTCCTGGACGGTTCCTTGTGCGCCAAAACAGGGTGTGCCCCCCCGTCACTGCAAATCAACCCACATGGGGCCACAGTTTCGTAAGAAGGGAGCCGCCACGGGATTTTCCCGGGGCGGCTCCGCAGTCAAAGTGCCGGATTGAACTACCGATCGTCAGGAATCAGGGACAACCCTGCTCCTGATCACAACCGAGCGTATCCGCTGTCGGGTCACTGCCACAGACACCATGCGGTGCCGGAAGCGGTCCAGTTCCACCGAACAGGTGCAACAGCATCCGTACGGCGTCGGATACATCCACGGCACCGTCGTCGTTGGCGTCAGAAGCATCCTCGCAGGTCACGGGTGCATTGCTGAACATGTACCCCAGCACTCCGAGCGGATCGGAGATATCGAGGGCACCATCGCCATTGTGGTCTCCCCTGCGGAAGCGCGGAGCACAGGTGGCTTCCGTCGAGGCTCCCGGAAGAACGAGACCGCAGGAACTGGTCGCATCGACCTGGACGGTATAGGTGCCAGCTCCGGGCAGTGCCACCACGATGGTGGTGTCCTGTGCCGTAGCGGTGGCCGCCTGAACCCCGTCGATGAGAACCCTGACCTCGGAGTAAGAACCGTTGTTGGTCCACGAGATGCTCGCTTCGCAACTGTCCGGATCCACGGTGGAGGTGACATCCGAAGGTGCCATTGCATCATCCGCGGGTACGTTCACGGTCATGATTGCCGGTGAACTCTCCATGTCATCCGTGATGGCGATCACTGCGATGGAGTGGATCGAACCGACACCCAGGGTGAGATTCACATCATTCATGATTCCAGGCATGGTCAGCACCGGGATCCCGTTGACTTCGAGGCGGATCCAGTCGTAAAGACTGGTGTTGAGCCACGAGATGTTCGAGGCTCCGCTGCACGGATCAAGAATATCCGCCTGCAGTGCGATCACTGCAGTGGGCTGGTAGTAACCGAGGCAGATCTCTGACTCGGAACCGTTGACCGTCTCGAAGCGCGGCGTGAGGGTGTACTGTGAAGCTCCGCCGAGGGCAGAGGTATCTGTCCACTGCGTCTCGGTGCCGGCAACCGTGGCCATCAGCACGCCACCACGGCGCACATCGACCTCGTCGTACACTTCTCCGTTGGTCCATGACAGAGCAACTCCCTCGGCAACGGTGCTACAGGCGAAGCCCGTGATCGGCGCCGGTGAAAGTTCGATATCACATGTATCTGCACTCGAATCGGTCCCCTCGACGGTGGCCACGATGGCGTAGTTCACCTGGCCGCTGGGAGCAGTGGTATCGAGATGCGAGATGGAAGCCCCTGGAAGTGTCGCCAGAGGCGACCCCTCTCTCGAGATGCTGAGAGTTTCGTAGTTACTCATGTTGGTCCAGGTCATCAGTACGCCCTGGTCCGTATCGATACAGGTGAACAGCACGACCGGAGTCGGAGCCACCTGAACCGAGCAGGATGCCAGATCGCTGTTGAGACCATCGACGAAGGTACGGATCGAGTAGGAGTGGGTTCCTGCACCGGCGCTGGGTAACAGCGTATCGGTGTGAGAAGCCTCGTTGCCGGTGAGCTGGGCGATGATGAGCCCATCCCTCAACACGTGAGCTTCTTGCCACGGTTCGGCATTGGTCCAGCTGATGTTGCCATCTCCATTGGTGCTATCGCAGATCATATCTGCAACCGGCAGCGGATTGCGCTGGACGCCGCACTCAGCCTCGCCCGAGGCGAGCCCCCCGGCGACTGCGTGGATCGAGTAACTGGAGATTCCCGCCAGAGATCCAAGGTCACTGTAACTGGTGTTATCTCCAGGCACCGTCGCGATGGCGGAACCGTTACGGGAGATGACGACATCGGAGTAGGTCTCTGCGTTGGCCCAATCGAGTCGAACCTCGGTTCCACCTGGAGTGGTGCAGCCGATCATCGAGGGAGCAAGTGGAGTCCTCTCGGCGGTGAGACTGGTCGGCAAGCTCTCGATGAAGAGACCACCGGTAGAGGTTTCCAGCTTACCCACGATCTCGTAGGTGTGGGTCCCCGCATCGGCGGTGGTGTCCACGTAAAGCTGGGATAAGCCCGCCAGGTTTTCCGCAAGCAACGCACCATCACGGTACATATCGATTGCGTCGTAGAGCCACCCGTTGGTCCATTCGATCGTCAACTGGGAACCATTCTGGATGAAACTCGCACCGGTTACTGAAGGTGGTGAGATGTACACGGTACAGGAATTCCCCAGTCCCAGGTGGGCGTCTTCACCGAAGACCTCGTAGAAACGCTCTCCCGGAAGAACACCTGGATCGGAGTACGCAGTCTGACTACCCGGCATGTTGACGATTTCAACTCCATCCTTGTAGATGCGGATGAAGTTGGCGATGTTCAGGTCGTCGGGCGGAGTCCAGCTGAGATCCACCTGGTCAGAGGTGACATTGCACTGCAAGTCGGTGACTGCCGTGGGCTGCAGGAACGCGGTGAGCGGTTCCAGTGCACGGCCGGCAGCATCGGTCTCGACCATTCGACCTTCGAATCCAACGGCGGGAATCGTCTTGAACCGGTCTACCGGATTGCCCGCTCCATCGAGGACGACATCGCCATTTGCGGCGGTCTCAGGACCGATGGGAATGTGAAGTTCTGGATGATCGAAGGGCGCCCGCTCCCAGCGAACCCGCTCATCGGTGAGGGACTCGAGGAAAGCGACCAGTTGCGATTTCCGATCGGGGTGTCCGATCAGGAAAGGCATCGGGAACATCTCGGGAGCCAACGTCGTGAAGTTTTGATCGTGGAAATTTCCACCTCTGGAGTAGAAGTCGACAACCTGGTCGAGTGTCGAGTAACTACCGTTATGGAAGTACGGCCCCGTCAACTCGGTATTTCTCAAGGTCGGAGTCTTGAAGGCACCTGCAGTTCCGATGTCTTCCCACGGCTGAGGCCCTGGTGTCAACAGGATCGTCGAGGGAGGGAAGGGCAAGAAGTTGTTGTAGTTCGGATCGGTTGGATCCAGTGCATTGATTTCCTGGAAGCCCTTGGCCATCGAGAGACCATGCCCGAATGGATCGTTCGCACCTCTTCCGAGGTCGTCATTGGTGAGGGTCACTCCGATGTTGTAGAAACCACCATCATAGATCGACAACTGGAAGTCCTTCATCGGCATCCGTTCGAGGAGTCCCTCGATGGCGGAAGCTTCTGGCTCCAGTACCGTGTTGATCTTGGAACTGACAGCACTGGAGAAGACCGAGGTGGTGTGACAGAACATGCAGTTCGCCACGTTCAATACGCTCATTCCCGCTTGCTGCAACGGTGTCATCGCTTCAGGATCTCCCAGTGGATCCTGGGGATCGAGTTCGTGCCTCATGAAGCGATCGAAGGGCGAATCGTCGGAAAGAAGAGTCGCCTCGTACAGCATGATTGAGAGTCCCCAGAAGAGGGAGAAGTTCGCTTCCATCATGGTGTACTCGTTGATGTTGGCAGGAACCCCAGTACGTGGGAGTCCCGTGTTTCCGTCGATCAACGGCTGTCCACTGCCATCAAACAGCTGATCACTGGCATACCAGTCGGTGATGAATGCCTGACTGACCAACTGTTCGTAGCTGATCGACAGGCCCATGCCATCTACGTTGTCGCGGTAGGGACCGAGAACGCTGTCGTTGACGTGAACCTGCTGGCCGGCGAGCGGCTCCAGTGCCAGCAATTTCTTGCCGATCTGGAACAGATCACGACCATGTGCACTCATCTCCGCTCCACTCTCGATGGGCCCGACTGCCTGCGAGGCGAGGGCTGCGAAGTCGAGAAGGATCTGCTCCTGTGCAACGGAACCATCTGGTTGCACCTTGAGAACCCGTGCATCGGTATTCCTGGCACCCCAGTTGTCACGCCCGTTGAACCAGAACGATGCACGACCATCCCAGAACGCTTCCACGAAATGGATCGCGTTGATCACGGAAGGCGCATTTCGATTGGTGGTGGCCCTCAACTGGGCTGTAGAGCCATCCGAGTTGGTCTGGGTCATCACAGGATCGGCATGAGCAGTACCAATCTCCGTCGAACTACCCTCGATGATCGAGACGAAATCAGTTTGCATGATTCCCATCGATCCCAGGATGTCATCCTTGGAACTGATCACCGCCGAGTGTTGATCGTCAGGATTCGAGAGCTGGTGGAAGGGGAAATCAGTCGAGGTGATGGTGCCGTTGAGCCCCGTCACATCAAGAGTCCCGTTCGGTCCCTCATTGAGCAACTGGGTAGTTCTATGATCGGATCCTGCATGGTAGTGGCAGGTCGCACAGGACTGAACTCCGTCAGATCCTGCCTGCATATCCCAGAAGAGGGTCTTACCAAGGAGAATCGCAGCATCCATGTTCGCTACAAATTCGAACAGATTGCCCGGCAACGGAAGCGGCATCATGTGCAGCGGATTGGGGGGCAGCATCGGAGGCTCCAGCGGAGGAGGGAACAACTGGATGGTGCAAGAGCCACCCGGCCCCTCAACGGCTCCATCCAGTCCAACCCTCATCCCATGGACGGAGTAGACGTGGAAGGTTGCCGGAGAATCTGGATCGAGGTACGCAGACGTATTCCCTGGCAAGGTCTGCAGAACAACGCCGTCCCTGCGGAGAATGATCTGGTCATAAACCTCGGTATTTGTCCAGGTGAGCGCGACATTCTGGATGAACTGACCGGCACCTTGACAGGTGACCCCTACGGGTGCTGTCGGAGGAGGAACCGGCGGAGCCTGTGCCGCCAACCAATCTGAAGTGCCGAGCAATGCGATGATCGCCCAGACGAAACCCATCCTTCTGACGAAGGATATCCTACTAGTCGATGAAAATTCGTGACCCGCCTTCGCCGTATGACGATGTGACACGGGACACCTCCTCCCACCCGTCCTGGAATGGATCGGGCAATCGAGAAGATGGAGCCTGAACCCCATCTTCGGGTGGAGCCTCTCGAGTGAGGCCGATTCCGACCGCAAGGCCGGGTTACTCTTCCAAATGTGCGTAAACCCTAAATTCACAAGGACATGGGATTGCGCACCAGGCACCACCCCTTGCCATCTTTGTAATGGACTTACGAACTCCTTCGATCGTACAAGAAACGGCAACACAAACAACATGACTTTCTTACGGCAAAATTTACCGAATTGATCCATAAGTAACCTAAATGCAACAACTTAGAACAATCCCCCTCGGCCACCTGTCGCAAGAGACAGGTCCCATCCCCGCCCCAATGTCTTGTTTTACATAGCATTCACAATGGGCATGTGGCAGTAGTACAATGAGAGAGACCTTGGACAGGTTACCCTGAACGGCTGAAGAACCGTGGAGAGGTGTCATCGTTGGCGAGTAATACGTGGATACGCACCCTGCTGTGCCTGAGTCCCATCCTCTGGCTTCTGCTGACTCCCCCTGCTGTGCAGGGCCAGGAGCTCCCCGGCTTCATCCGGGGGGATATCAACGGCGATCAGGGGATCGACCTCAGCGATCCGGTCCAGTTACTCGAATCTCTGTTTGGATCGGGCCAGCCCCTCGACTGCATCGAGGCGGCGGACATCAATGATGACGGGGTCCTTCTCCTCGACGACGTCGTTCTCTCCCTCGGCAACCTGTTCCTGGCGAATCCTGCGCAGTTACCGCAGCCCTACCCCGACTGTGGACTCGATCCGCAGGCGGTGACATTGCCATGTCAGATTCCCAGTTGTTCCATCGGCACCATCGTCGGGGAACGGGAACTCACCCTCGCGACCTTTCGCCAGCCCCTCCCCTACCACGATCAGTTACCTCGGTTCTCGCAGGAACTGATCTCGTGGCAGACGGGAAACCTCACCGGCATTCATCGCCCACAGATCTCATTCGTCGAGTACGGAGTCGTTCCCGGTGAATCTCTCCCCGGCGACCTGTCTCTCGACCCTGCGACAGGACAGCTCTCCGCCAGCGCCTTCAGCGCCGGGATCCATCAAACCCGTTTGTGGGCTGTCGATACCCAGGGCGAAATCACCATCTTCAACTGCCGCTTGGCCGCCTTCGATGAGCTGGAAAGTGCATTGATTCCCGGACAGACCACTGCCACTCCTGGTCCTCACATGGTTCAGATGGTCGAGGGATTGTTCGACGTCCTCCATGAATTGCCGATGCCGACACCCTATCCACTCTGGGGATGCACCATCACGCCGCCACCATTACCTGCCCAGACCGATCTGAAGGCGTTACGCATCTTCCTTCCGCAAGGACTGACGGCTCCAGCCCCCCTGCTCATCTTCCATCACGGAACCGGCTTCAACTGGGACGATTACGAGGGGTTCCTCGGTTTCCTGGCAACCCAGGGGGTGATCTGTGCCTCCGTCAGCGATCCCTTCTCCTTCGACATCTACACCGATTGGTACTGCTGGGGCGGTCATGACGCGGCTGCCAAGGTGATGGGCGCCACCCGTGACATACTGGACGAGATGTCGATGACTCCCGGCGGAGTACTCGAGGGATTGGTCGATTCACGACGGGTCTTCTACTCGGGCCACTCACGAGGTGGTGGCTCGGCAGTGGTTGCCGCAGAACTGGACCCGGATGTCAGAGGTCTGATCCTGCTGCAGCCCACCGATGCCAAGCAAGATTCGTGGATCGGGAATACCAATCGCTGGAATCGACTTCCCGATGTGCCGTTGATCTCGATCACTGCCGAGCAAGACACCGATGTGATCTACCCCTATGCAGAGCGATTGCTGGAACGGATGTCGGGGCCGTCCACCTCCGTCTGCATCTACGGAGGCTGTCACGGCTACTCCAGTGACAACCAGAGTATCGGCTGCAACAACTGTACATGGGAACCGATCGCTCCCCTGGTCGACTCCTGTGCTTACATTCCGAGGTCACTCCAGCTCCAGTTGACCCGGATGTGGGCCTGGACCTTTCTCCGAAGACACGCCTTCGACGACCTGTCGGTGGAAGGGCTTCTGTATGGAGCGGAATCGCAATACTCGAATTACTACAGCGTCGCCCATCACAAGGATCTCGCTGGAACGATGATGATCGACGACTTCGACCTGTTCCCGCGCAACAATCTGGGACACCTGATCTCCTCTTCCAACACGGCACTCTTCACCCAGGGAGCCTGTTACGACTGGCCCTTTCCACTACCGCAACCGATCGCTCCCATCACCAACCTGGTGACGATTCTCCCCACCCAGGACACCTCCCTGCTGTCGATGCCGCTGGGAACTATCGAATTCCCCCTCGATGTGGGTGCGCGCAGGGAACTTCAGTTCCGGATCAAGAACCACGACATTCACGGCGCCCTCGATCTCTTCGGATGGCAATACGAGGCGACCCTGTCCCTCGAAGATGCCACCGGTTTGATCGCCTCCGTCGATCTCTTGCAGTTCCTGCCCGAGATGACCGATCACCCCGAAACCGACCCTCAGGGCCTTTCCGTGCCCCTCAAGTACCAGCGATTCCTGCACGTGACGATCCCTCTCTCCGAGTTCCTGCTGGTGCAACCCACCCTCGACCTGACCCGTCTCACCATGCTGGAGTGGCAGTTCACCACCGACGGCAGTGCCTCAACCGATGTTCGTATCGGTCTCGACGACATCCTCCTGCGCTGAGGAAATCGCCTCGCAGCTGAAAATCCAGCGAGATGCCCGCCAACCCAACACCGCGATAAAAAACGAGGGGGACGGTGCCATGGCACCGTCCCCCTCGATCAATTCGGTAATGGAAGCAGGAGTGTAACCCTACGGACAACCTCCTGGATTGGGGAAGGGAGCAGGTGGCGGACCACCTGCAGCGAAGAGGTACTCCACCAGATAGATCACATCTGCCACATCCACTCCCCCATCATCGTTGATATCACCTCGACCGATGGGGTCGGGAGTCGGTCCATTGTTGAAGAGGTAGATCAAGAGGGTCACGGCGTCGGAGAGATCGATGGTTCCATCGTTGTTCAGTTCTCCTCGAATCCAGGGAGTACACTGGCACTCATCCGGGATCCCGTCTCCGTCAGAATCTTGACTGGTACCTGCCGCGATGTCCTGATCGTCTGCCACTCCATTGCCGTTGCAATCGTTGCAGAAGATCTCTCCCACCACCAGGTCATCGATGGCCGCCTCGACGATGGAGGCTGCTCCGACATCTTCTGCGATGAAACGTAACCGCACCGAGGCGGTCAGCGGGATGAAATCAGTGACGAGAAACTCGTGCTGAAACCAGCCGCCAGAAGTGAAGTTGCCTGTCGGTCCCAGTACCTCCACAGAGGTCCAGCTGGTACCTCCATTGGCACTGATGTCGACACGGAAGGTATCGGTTCCTGGACCCGCTCCAGCATTGTTGGAGAACCAGCGCCAGTAACTGATGATCGGGCTGATCGCCGAGGAGAGGTCGTAGATCGGCGATAGCAAGGTGGTCACTCCACCATCGACATCGTTTTCTCCGAGTCCGCCTCCGACAGTGCCCTGACCGGTAACCCAGCAGTTGGTGCCCGCCGGGGAGTGGTCCGTGGCGGGCTGAGCATCGGTACCGATCGGCGCAACCCGTGTCCACACTCCGGTGGTGGCGTTGTCGCCAGCAACTCCCGCAGTCCAGCCCTGATCCTGCTCCATGTCATCGCTGACCAGTTCATCGATCCCCTGCATCGCCGTCGCCGAGTAGAAGGAGACGGGGGCAGAAGGAGGATCGGTGGATGCTCCGCCGGCCATCACACTCGCTTCCACGTACCACTGCACATCACTGCCGCAGTCGAAGGGAGGGAAGGTCGCGAGGTAATCGACCGAGCCCGGAGCGGTCTGTGCCATCAGGCTCGACATCCACCCCGTTCCAGCGTTGTACCACAGCGTCGGGGTCTGGTTATCGATGGCGAAGCCGGCACCGGGAACGATCTGAACCAGCATCGAGTCTCCGAATGGATCGAGCTGGTCGGGGATTCCGCCCGGGTAGGAAAAGGTCAGCGGAGTCGCTCCCAGCGACCACACGAACAACCCTCTCTCCAGATCGCTACCGATGACGGTACCGCTGGGGAAGTACGGGTACAGGCTCCACAGCCCGTTGAAGTTGGAGTTGTCGTTCTCGGGGTAAGTATCGAAGTAGGCCACTTCCGTCATGTTGAGCGGATCGGTGGCATCGAGAATCCTCATGCCGCTGCGATAGTTCGCCTCGAACACGAGGTTGTCTACGGTATAGATGTTGTGCCCGATGGCACTGTTGCCGTTGGTGTATTCATCGACCAGCACCGGACTGGTCAGATCGGAGACATCGATCACGAAGGTCTTTGTCGGCACCCCCGGTCCCTCGTCCAGTTCATCTCCCAGGTAGAAGTACTGCTGATCTGGAGATAACCAGCCCTGATGAGAGTACGCCCCACCGGGGTACTGCAGCTGTCCCAGAAGGACGATGTTGGACTTATTGGTCACGTCGAGGATGTCGAAGGTCACCGGATTACTGCCGGTGCAGAGGAATGCCACCTGGTTGCCGGCGAAGGGTCCCGCCTGCATCTGAACGATTTGCGCATCATGCACGTAACGGTCGGACCAGCTGCCCTCGAAGACGGGATTGCCCGGATTGATCAGGTTGTAAAATCTCAGCCCGTTGCCTCCACCTCCGCAGCGGTACAGGTACCCCGAGTCGGTATCGATGGCGACATTGTGAGAGGAGAGTCCGCCGCCGGTAGTGACGGTGTTGGAGAGGGTGACGTTGCCATTGTCCACATCGGACAGGTCAATCACCTGGATACCGCCCCCACCTTCCGAGACGGAATAGGCGAAAGTCCCGTACGTCTTCACATCACGCCACAGACTGTTGGGACCGGTGATGGTCGCGAGGATCGTCGGGTTGCCCGGGTTCGTCACCTCCACCACGGTGGTGCCGCTGGAGTGAGCCATCAGGGCGTACTCCCGGCCCGAGGGAGATGTGTATCCCCAGCAATCGTTGCCATTGGCGATGCCCGCAGCCATCTCGGGGAGTGTGATCCAGGACTGGAGATTGACTCCATCGGAGTCGAATCCGCCGACCGGCCCGAACGGCTGAGGTCCAGGCAAGGCACTACGATACCCGGGGCCGGTGTACGGAGGCTGACGATCTCTCGCCTTCGGATCATTCTCGTGACCGATCACATCGAAGTGACTGAGGAGAAGAAAAGCGAAGCTCACCAGGAGCAATCCACGGAGATAGATTCGATGCTTCAATTTGCCTCCAAAATTCCTCCGCCGAACGGAGGGGCAAATAAGTCATGACGGGGTATGCATCGATTATAGACCCTTGACCCCGTCGGTCACACCCTCCGATTCTGTCCCGGAGAGGGGTGTAGGAGAGAGACTTTCGAGAAAGTGGATCAAATCGTCCTCTTCTTGCCGGGTCAGGGTGAACGCCTTCAGCAATGTTTCTCCCTGGTGAGAATGTCCAGCCCCGACGGGACGGGCACCCTCTCGCCAGCTGTAGAAACGAATCACCGCACGGAGATCCTTCATGCCACCGTCGTGGAAATAGGGCTCGGTTCCCACCAGATACCTCAAGCTGGGAGTTCGAAACGCCCCCCACAATGAAGCATCCCTTCGTAACGAATCGGTGCGACGGGCAGTGGCCCCCTTCGGCGCATCGGAGAAGTGCCCTGAACTGCGGAAAGGACCCGCCCGTAACTCCTGGACCCCGCCGTATCGCCCGGCATCCCGGGCGGTGCTTCCGCTACTGAGGATCCCCGTGTCATGAAACTCGCCGTCACTGAGAAGCGGTCCGCCATGACACGAGATGCAGTTTCCCTCGCTGAGGAACCAGTGAAATCCTCTTCGAGCCGAGATGGGATACTTCTTGGCATCCTCGAGATCTTCTCTTGCCAGCGCATCGAGGTATCGATCGAAGGGAGTGGAGGGTGCCGGAAGAGATCGCTCGAAGGAGGCGATCGCCTTGCCGACATTTGCGAAGGCTCGATCGACCTCGAGTCGACGGGAAGATGAGATCGCTTGCCACGACTCGGTGCTGAAGCCACCGCGATACGCCCGTTCGGGAAGCCCAGCGAGATCGGGAAGCGAGCCGAACAACTGCTGATACTCTGCTCGAAGTGGCTCGGTGGCTGCGATGTGTCGCAGAACCAGCAACCGATCACCCTTCATCTCCTCTTCCGCCTCGATGGGAGCGAGCGCCTGCATCCACAGAGAATCCCATCGTCCATCCCAGCCCCACCAGCGATGCCGACTGACATCGAGGAGGGTCGGGGTATCTCTTGGAATTCGATTGAAGCCCCTCGGGTGGGTCTTGCCGTCGGTGAAGTGCTTCTCGGGATCGTGGCAGGTGGCACAGGAACTGTTGCCATCTCCGGACAGTCCCGGATCAAAGAACAACTTCTCTCCCAGCCTTGCCGCTGCAACATCGTCGGAGAAGCGATTGGTCGCATCTTCAGGCAATTCATCAGGGCGACGCAGCGTTGCTGCTCGTCTACGCAACGCCTCATCGAGGAGCGGTCCCGGTTGCGCCACCTCGACACTGCTAGCGGTCTCGGCACCAGGAGGATCCTGAACCGTTTCCAACGACAGCAACAGCAGCAGCAAGGTGATGCTCATCGGATCTCTACCCACTCCCTCGCCCGTTCCAGATGGGGGCCATCCTGCACATCGACCGTCAGTAGCCAGCG
>CAYPPQ010000044.1:14452-23948 GCA_964412635.1 uncultured Planctomycetia bacterium
CGACCTCCCATGTGGAAGCGCACTCCATCTGCGGAGAAAAATCCCTGCTCCTGTCGGTTCGTCTCGACGGGAACGGCGAGACCGTGGCCATGCTGCGGCATCCCCCCGTCGAATTGAACGATGACCGAATCCGCCACCGGACGACCATCTCGCTGTACCCAACCGCGGGCAGTGAACTCCTCGTTGAGGGGAATCGGCTCGGGGATGTGAAGACCCACCTGATAGGTGCCGTCGGCACTCTTCAGGGTTCGCCAACCTTCTCCCGATGGATACTGCGGAGAAGGAGTGACGGAACAGCCCAGCAACAAAAACAACATCACCAGACCGATGACCAGGGAGCTGGTGATCAGGATCATGACGATGCAGCCCGAATCTTTTTCTTTGTCGGCGTTCTCACTCATCGTGAATCCTTCCGCCTCCCAGCAGCTTTGGTTCCTCCAGGTAAGTACGGCTCACTGCCGAAGTGGCGAACTTCTCCATCCGGTGAGATCACCACACCTCGGTGATTGCCGTGGTCGAGAACCCACACCTCACCGCTCTCATCGATGCGCACCGCTCGTGGACGGAACAGCTGTTGGCTTCCGGTGCCCGCTCCTGCGAGGATCTCCTGGGGTTCGCCACCACCAGGTGGAATTCTCAGCAGGGAATGGTTCGCTGCGTTGGTGAACCAGATCGAGCCATCTGGATGGCGATCGACCCCTACCGGCATCCGTGATCCGGTGCTGATCAGTTGCGGCGTGTCATCGCCGGGGGTGAAGCGGAGCAGATTCCCGGTGGTGGCATCCGCCACCAGGAAACCCGATCGGTCGGCGGAGATGGCACTGGCCGCTCGAAAGAGCCCCTCGGCACGGAACACACCCATCGGCTGAAAGCGACCATCGAGCAGCAGGATCCGTTCATTGGCGTCATCGGAGACCGCGATGATTCCATCATCGTTGCAAGCCAGCGCCGACAGCCGTGGCGGTACCGGCGAGGACCACCCCGCTTCGGTGGCGGCGAGCAGTTCCAGGTCGACGGTTCGAACCAGCTTCGCCAGATCCGGTTCACGGCGCAGCGGCTCCACCTCCTGCCAGCGCACCTCGAACATCTGAAGTCGTCGATTGCCGCGATCCGCCACCACCACTCTTGGACCCGCTGCTGCCGGCATGAAATCGATCCCCACCGGGTTTCGAAATCTGGCCGGAAGAAAACCAGGACCGCCGACATCATCGACCTCGAAAGGTGCCTCTCGATCCCTCACCAGGATGGAGATCCGCTCCGAGTCCGGTTCCGAGATCACCAGCAGCGGTCCCTGCGGCTGCAATGCCCAGTAGGCTCCATAGTGCGAGACCAGATCGACTCTCTGCCACAGATCAGCTGCGGAGACTGGCACCTCCGGATCTCGCAATCCAAAGCGTTGTAACCTGCGTTCGCTCGGTTCCAGCAGCGCACACACCTTCGACTTCTCATCGTAGGCGACGGCGACCGGGTAATGGAGACGACCGCGAGCCTCCCGCGGCAACATCGAGTGGATTCCCCAGTGATGCATCGAGATCCCCCGCGAACTGAAGAGCTGGACCCTGTGGTTGTCTCGGTCCGCCACCAGCAGGAATCGAGATCCTGCTCGACACATTCCCATCGGAGCGGCGAGCAGACCCGGTGCTGCGCCGTGATCGCCGATTCCATTCTCCACCTGAGGGGTGGTTCGCTGCTGATCCCAGCGAATCAGCCGGTGGATTCCCGCATCGCTGACCCAGATCTCGTCGCCGAGGGTTGCGATGCCGACCGGTTCGGTGAATCCAGACCAGCTCCTCAACACCCCGCCATCGGCATCGAGATGATGAACTTCCCCCCGCAGTAGATCGGTCACCAGGTAGCCGGTTCCCATCCAGTCGTGACAGAGGGCACCAGCACGCCACGGCGGAGGCGGACCTGGCAAGGTGCGAACCAGACGTCCCTTGCCATCGATCTCACCAAGGGCTCCGTCGCGGTCGACCACCAGGAAGTGACCTCGAAGTAGAGGCAAGATCCCGCGTGGACGGGGAAACAGCGCGGGCAATCGCTGAGGATCACCGAGAAAGGCACCGTCGCCGCCGATCCTGCGAATCATTGCGGGACGCTCGGTGACCACCAGGAATCCCTCTTCACCCTCCCCTGGGCTACAGATCGCCACCGGCAACGCCGGAGCAAAGGAGATGGCACCGAGCGGCTGCCCCAGTGCCAGCAGATCCTGCGGATCGACATCGCGGGTAGCCGTTCCTGCGGAAACACCGCAAGAGAACGCCAGCAGCAGCAAGGTCAGCGTGGAACTCATCGAATCTCCCGTCGCCACAGCATCACCCCGACTTCGCCCAGCGGCAAGCGATCCCTCGATGCGAGGGATGTCGCCGATTACCCTGCCTGTAGAAAAGAGGACCGACCCGGTGGAATCACCCGATGGAACCCGAGGACTGAACTGGCGAGTGGGACGGTGGATCCCCTGGTCCGAGATCGACATCACCCAGCAGACTCGAGGCGGACCTGGCGGACAGCACTCCAATCGTTCCGCAACCGCCATCGATTTGCGCTGGTCCCCCGCATCCTCTCGAGCCTTTTCGGAGCAGGAATCGGAGTACCTCGTCCAGAGACTCTCTTCGAAACTCGATGGAAAGGGGCGACTGCGACTGGTCGCCAGCGACGAACGATCGGCAGCACGCAATCGCGAGCTGGCACTGAGTCGCCTGGCGAACCTCGTCCGCGAGGCGATGCGACGAGCGGCGCCACGCAAGGCGACCCGTCCGACACGAGCGAGCAAGGAGCGCCGACTCACCCAGAAGAAGCAAAAGTCGCAGCTGAAACGCGACCGTTCCCGGCGTCCCGACCTCGACAGTTGACCCCGGCCGGGGTTCTCAATTCCGAATCGAGCGGTACCATCGGAGAACGACCTCACGACCGCTGGATTCCCCCGAAATCACCCCAGCGGATCACCATTTCCATTTCCAGAGACCGGTAACCCAGCCTGCGGCAAGGAGTTCCGGAACTCGATCCTGGACCGCCAGATGGTGGTCAATTTTTTTCCGCATCGTGCCGATGAAGACCACTGGGGGGAGTCTGGTCAATTCGTGTTCGATGACCACCGCTCCCGACCTGGAAGTGAGGCATCGATGAACCCTGCCCTCGGAATCTGGTGGATGCTCACCACCCTCTGGATGCCGACCTCACCTCCCGAGATCGATCTGAGTCGATCGATGCTGGAGACGAGCGCGCCGGGAAAATGGACCACCACCCTCTCCCGGTCGGAGCCGGGCTTCCACGACAGACAACGGCAACCCTCCAGTGCCGGGGATGACCATCCGGTTCTGTTCGGCAGGGGAGATCGGCAACAGCCGCCGCAGTGGAAGCCACCTGTGGCTCCCGGCTTCATCTCCGAGACGGTGCGCGGGGTACTGCGCGATCACCTGCTCAACGACCCGGAGTACACCACCAGTGGATACGGTACCGATCTCGGCCGCATCTCCGTACATGGGCCGGCTCAGCAGGAGCACCAGTGGAAGTTGAATCCCGTCTCCTACGGCGGCCTCGACCTCGGATTCGAGAATCCGCTGCTCGACAGTTCGGTGCCCGATTACTCGATAATTCTTGCGGCGCTGGAGGAGGCACGGCTCGATTCCCCCGAAATCCTCCGCAATCGCTTCGAAATCATGCCCTGGCCCCGCTGGGATTCGTCACAGGAAGGCGACCACTTCCCGAGCCTGGGAGGAATCCGGGCGACCCTGGGAGTCGATTCGATCTCGCCCCTGAACTGCAGTTGCCTCTCCTTCCAGGTCACCGCCAATTTCGAGCGTGGAGGAGATACCGGCCTACTTTTTCAGATCTGCTGGCAGGGGAATCCCGGGACTCCTTGACACCTCCTCACACCTTCGCCAACATCAATTCAACTCGGTGCCCGTCGGGCGCCGGTTCGATTCGATTCCTGTGGTGGGTGTAGCTCAGTTGGTTAGAGCGCCAGTTTGTGGTATTGGAGGTCGAGGGTTCGAACCCCTTCACTCACCCCATTGAAATGCAGGGGGTTCCGGTCTTCTCCGGGACCCCCTTTCTCATCTATATCCCATGAGAATTTGTTACCGGAGAAATTCTCCGGCGAGAAGCGCTGGCTACCGACCTCTACTCGCCAGTCGTACGAGATCCTCGGCACTGGATGGGTTCGGATGATCGACCAGAACCTTTCGAACTCGCTCCTGTGCATCGGTCAGATGGAAACCGAGCACCTGTAATGCCCTGACCGCATCCGCTGCGGGTCCTTCGGGAACACCGACGGTTGCGACAGAACCCGCCTTCGTCATCAGTTCCTCTTTTTCCAGAGCACCTCGAAGATCGAGCACGATACGCTGCGCTGTCTTCTTGCCGATCCCCTTCACCTTTTCCAGTGGTGTGGTGTCTCCATCGAGAACCGTGGACCGGAGTGCATCGGGGTCGACATGAGAAAGGATGGCAAGAGCGCTGGCGGGTCCAACACCGGAGACGCCACAGACTCGCTCGAAGAAATCTCGTTCCTCCGGCTGAGCGAATCCGAACAGTACCAGTTGTTCATCGCGGATCCGGTGAGATACGAACAGTCGGGCGCTGGATCCTTCGCGCAATTTGCGCAGTGTACCGGCCGGGGACCTCAGCCTGTGTCCAACCCCGGCTACCTCCAGAACGGCGTGGTCCTCGGCGATCCGGACCACCTCACCAGTGAGGTATTCGTACAAGTGGACCCCTCTACCCGCTCGCCAGGTTCAACCCACGATCGGAGAGTTTTCTCTTCACCTCGTTGAGAGAGGTGACACCGAAGTTCTTCTGGCTAACCAGTTCCAGTTCATTGCGCTGGAGAAGATCTGAAATCGACTCGATACCGAGACGATCCATGCACCGCTGACTCCTGCTGGAAAGTTCCAGGATGCTGACCGGCTCTCCAAGCAGCGAGGCGCCCTCACCCTCCACCGTCAACAGGAAGGAATCATCGCCGCGTGTATTTTCACCGAGACGCAATTTTTTCTGATTGAGGATCTTGCGGATCTCCTGGAGGCTTGTTTCTCCGAAATTCTTGTAGGAGAGCAACTCTGCCTCGGTCTTGATGACGAGATCTCCGAGCGTGTGGATTCCCATCTTCTGGAGACAGTTGCGACTACGAACCGACAGTTCGAATTCCGTGACTGGAATCTGGAGAACCTGCAACTTGCGGACATTCTCCTTCTCCTTGTCGCGGTCGTAGTACATCGACTGGGAATTCTCCGCATCCCTCAGGTAGAGCCTTGCCCGACCGTGGTGCGGGTTGGACAGAAGAACCATTCGATAGCAGGTGATCGCTTCCTCGAAGCGCTCGGCATCCTCGTAGAGGAGGCCGAGATTGATCATGGCATGGGCGTACAACGGCGTACTTCTCTGGCACATCCGATACGCTTCGATGGCACGATCTTCATCTCCGTAGAGGGAATGCATGTAGCCGAGGCGGAACTGGAAGCGAGTCTCCTCCGGTGCCCCCTCCGCTGCGGTCGCGTAGCAATCGAGTGCCTTCTGGTACTCCCCCTCATGCTGATGTAGCAATCCCTGGAGATAGCAGATTCTCGGATGGTCGCGATTTTGCGGCAGATTTTCCAGCAAGGAATTGGCGACCTCGATCTGGTCCTGAAGGATGTTTGCCTCGCACAGCAACATGCCGATTCTGGACTCCGACTTGTTACAACGATTCCAGCCGTCGGTCAGCACCTCGAGTGCTCTCTTCGAGTTTCCCTCCTCGAGTAACCATTTCCCCTGCAGGTGAACACACAGGATGCTCTCCATGCAGGAGTCCAGCATTTCACGAGCCCTGGAGCGCTCCCCGAGCAGATCCAGAACCACCGCCCTGCGGAAAGGGTCCTCGATCTCTTCGAGCATCACCTCGAGTTCATCGATGGCACTGCGACGCGACGTGACCGCCTGCCGAGCCTCGTGATAAAAATCCACCGAGGTCTCCCCGGTGAGGATCAGATCACGCAATGAATTGTCAATCATCGATTCCACGATAGCCTCCTAGTGACAAGTCTGGCGCTGGAGTCCGTGACATCAGGGGGATCGCTCTCACCCTGGATACACGGAATTGAGTCCAGGATCATAAGTACTGGTGCGGTTTCCGTCAATGCGAACAGGATTCCTGGAAGATCATCGCTGTTCTTGCAGAATCGCTTCATCGAGGAGACCATGCTTCCAACACGACGCTCCGTGACGATGGCGTGTAAGATCGGGATCGAGGAGGAATCCTCGAATTCCCCAGGAATCCCCGGAACAGACGAGATGAGAAGCGGTTGAGCCAGGACCTGAATCCCGCCCAGCAACGAGCCGTGGCTGCCCATCAGGGGCCCCTGGCTGTCATCGCCGGCCCTGGCAGTGGCAAGACCAGGGTGATGACCCACCGCATCGCCGAGCTGGTTGCGTCCGGGGCCTCCCCCGGCAGCATCCTCGCCATCACCTTTACCAACAAGGCTGCAGACGAGATGCTGCGCCGAACCAACCTGTTGCTGGGGCAGGGCCAGCACCCTCACCTCCCCACCTCCGGCTTCCTCGGTCCCTCCTCTCTCGAGCTCGATGAACACACCCCGGTACTGCGCACATTTCACTCCTTCTGTGCAAGGGTGCTGAGGCGACACCTTCACCGCATCGAACCGTACTCGGGACGCTTTTCCATCTACGATTCTGCCGATCAGAAGCAGTTGATCACCACCATCCTCAAGGAGTTGCAACTCGATCGAACTTCCTTCCCCGCTCGCGGCACCCTCTCGCGCATCAGTCACTGGAAGAATCACATGACCTCACCGGAACAAGCGGTCGAGGAGTCGGGTACTTTCCGGGAGAAAGAGCTGGCGAGGATTTATCTCCGCTACCAGGAGTTACTGGAAGAACGGGATGCCACCGACTTCGACGACCTGTTGATCCTCGTCGTCAGGTTGATGCAAGAACATCCCGATGTGCTGGAGCGACTGAGAAGCCGGTTTCAATACATCATGATCGATGAGTTCCAGGACACCAATCGCCCCCAGTACCTGATCGCCAGTCTACTGGCAGCACAACATCGAAACCTGTGCGTGACAGGTGACCCCGACCAGTCGATCTATTCGTGGCGGGGCGCAAACCCCGAGAACTTCCTGCGATTCCGTGAGGACTTTCCCGAGCATCAGGTCATCACCCTCGATCAGAACTACCGGTCGACTCCTCAGATCATCGAGGTCGCTGGCCGGCTGGCTGGCAGTGAGTTCGGAGAACGAAAACTGTTCACCGAGAATGAAGATGGATCCGATGTGCGGGTGCACCAGATCCGGGACGAGCGGAAAGAAGCGGCAACCATCGCGGACCATGTCGAGGCGTGGCAGACGGATGGCTGCTCCGCCTCGGAGATCGCGATCCTGTATCGGGTCAACTCGCTGTCCCGAACTCTGGAAGAGGAGTTCGTGCGCAGACGGATCATGTACTCCGTCATCGGCGGGATGTCCTTCTACGAGCGCAAGGAGGTGAAGGACATCCTCGCCTACCTGCGAGTGGCTCGTTCTCCCCGCGACGATGTTGCATTGCAACGAATCATCAACATTCCAGCGCGTGGCATCGGCAAGGTCAGCATCGAACGTTTCGAGGACGCCGCCCGTCTGGCGGGACGATCCCTTGGCGAGCACCTTCGCTCCGATGATCTGCTCGATGATGTCCGTGGAAAAGCACGCAAGGGTCTCGAGAACCTCGGCGAGGTGATCAAGGCCCTCGAAGAAAAGGCACAGGCGACCCTCCCGGAACAGGTGGAACTCGCCATCGAGAAGAGTGGCTATCTCGCTCACCTCGAACGAACCGAACCTGAATCGTGGCAGGAGAGGGAACGCAACCTGGAGGAACTGGTGGCCGCCGCAGCGGAAACTTCGGAAATCCTGGCCACCGTCAACGCAGCTTCCGCTGCCGACCCGGAGTTCGAGGAGATCGATCCGATGTCGCTCTTCCTCGAACGCATCGCACTGGTATCGGATGCCGAGATGAAGGAGGACGAGGAGGGACAGGTTTCCCTGATGAGCCTGCATGCAGCCAAGGGCCTCGAGTTCGACAAGGTCATCATCGCAGGGGTCGAGGAAACCCTGATCCCCCACTCTCGACAGGGAGAAGCGGCAAATGTTGAGGAGGAGAGACGACTCCTCTATGTCGGCGTCACCCGGGCTCGGGAAGAGCTGTTGATGACCCACACATCTTGGCGCCGTCGCTTTCAGGAACGGGAGCCAAGACTGCCTTCCTCCTTCTTCGCCGAACTGGAGGGGACCTCCATCGCCTTCGAGCGTGAACAGGTAGCACAGTTTTCCAGCGGAGGGTGGTCGACAGGCTCCCTCGATCAGGGAAAAGAAAACTATGTTGAAGATGAAGACGACGGTCTCCATCCTGGAGCGTGGGTCCAGCACGAGATCCTCGGTAGAGGTCAGATCACCAGGGCTCAGGGCCACGGCGCATCGAAGCGCATCTCGGTGCGTTTCGATCAGTGTGGTGAGAAGCAGCTGGTGGTGGCCTATGCGCCAGTCACTCCGATCTCGCCACCCGATGATGAATGGGAACCATGTTGATGAGCCGATCGACCACCGTTAGCCGTAGCCTGGGAAGGTTTTTGCTGCTGTGGATGCTACTCCTTTCCTCGACCGATCCGGTCGCAGGTCATGAACTGGCAGAGGGTGTCGGCACCCAGACCACCTTCACCATCCGCAACGGGCAGGTAACGGTCCTCTTCAACCTGGGGTGGAGTGTCCCCGCCGGTTTCCCTGTACTGGCAGAACTCGACACCAACGGCGATGACAGGGTCGAGGAATCGGAGTGGAGACCCGGTCTTCAGCAACGAATCGACTCGTTGCTGCCGCTCCTCGATCTTCGCATCAACGGCGAGCCGATCGCTCTCGAGTTGACCCTGATCGAACAGGCTGGACTGCAGGGATCGGTACGAGCGCGCCCCTTCGATGCCTACTACACCCTGCGCGGCCGCTTGCCAGCGGCCTTCGCCGATGACGATGCCTGGGGTGGCGGCTGGTGGATCCACTGGCAGGACAACACCTTCCTGCAACAGACATCGAGTCAGTACACGTGGATCCCGCTGGAAGATCACGATGCCGATCTCTCCTTCTACATCCTCGACCCGGGTCCAGAACAGATCGAGGATCAAGGAGCGTTCTTTCGTACCCCCGGGCGAAGCAGCACCATCTACTTCTACCGCCAATCGACCAGTTTCGATCCCTTCACCGACACCCCTCCCACCTCTGCACAACTGGCGGGACAGAGCGGTTCCAACCCGTCGCAGGAACAGCCCTCCCCCCCCTCCGTCAGCCAGGATACTCCTGTGATTCCAAGACCCCTCCCGGGCAGGTCCGAAGGGGACCCGGAAGAGGAGAGCGAAGAGGCGCAAATCGGCAACATCGTCGAGACGCTGGTGCTGGGAGAAGCACCGTTGTGGGAGGTGTTGCTGGCGATCCTTCTCGCCCTCGTCTACGGCGCTGGACACGCCCTGGGTCCGGGT
>CAYPPQ010000045.1:0-22812 GCA_964412635.1 uncultured Planctomycetia bacterium
GAAGATGGCCTGTGCGAGGCGAGGGTCGACCTCTTCGCTGTAGGCCAGACCCAGCGAGATCATCTCCTCGGGGGTGAGGAGCTCGTCGAGATCCTGGATGATCGAACCAGCCTCCTCTTTCACCTCACCCATGATGGTCCGGGCTTCCGCCCCTTCAGGCGGAGGATCGGCGTAGAGCTGGTCGGTCAGGAATGCCATCGATTGGAATCCGTTCTCGAGGATCTCTTCCACCTCGATGGCGGTCTGTGGTGCCAGTTCCAGTTCATTACGGATGCGGCTGTAGAGGTTGGGTAACTTGGCACGGCCACCGTCGACCCAGCTGGCGAAACCGTCGCGGTTCTTGTTCATCTTGTCTTGAGTCGCCCGCTCTTCCGCTTGCTGGCGGGCGACCTCGGCGTACTCGAGGCCCTTCGTCTCCATCCTCCGATCGATGGCATCGATGAGGCGCGACTCCAGTTCGCCGCTGGCGGCGATTTCGACCACATCTCCGTCGGGGGAGGTGGCTTTCTCCTTGCTTGCGATCTCCAGCGCATCGAGGCGAAACTGCAGGGTGATCACTTCATCCCGCAGGCTGGAGATGGTGTCTTGCAAAAGTTCCACCTGGGCGGAATCGACCGCAGCAGGTACCGGCAGGTTGCTGCGAGATGAAGATGGCGATACCGGAGAGCAGGACCGCCAGCAAGGAGGAGGCGTGGAAGATGGATATGCCGCTGGTTTGCATCTTTGACCTGCTTTCGTTGTCATCGATGGGGCCATCGAGATGGAACTGCCACCGGAATCCGAATTGCTGACCCCGAGAACCTGCCCCGGTTTCTTCCCGTGGGCTGGACCCAGGCGGCCCGGTGGAGCGTGAAGGACGCTCCAGTTCGCCTTCATCTCCATTGTTACCGTGGTATTCAGCCGATGCGACGATTATCGAGGCCTCAACACACTCACTCCCCAGGTGAGCAGCAGAGAAACCAGGAATCCAGGAGCGAGGCTGTAGAGGCGCAGGCCTTCGATTTGACTCGACAGCCACCCGTTGGCATCGAGGTTGTCCCACAGCAGCACCGTGACCAGGCCGCTGATCATGCCAGCGAGCACACCGTTGCGCGTCACTCCCTGCCACCACAGACACAGCACCATCGGCGGGCCGAAGGCGGCGCCGAGGCCGGCCCAGGCAAAGAGCACCTTCTTGAAGATGGAACTGCCCGAATAGAAGGTGAGGGCGAAGGCGAGCAGTCCGACCACCACCGTCACCAGGCGGCCGATCTTGACCAGCTTCTGCTGGCTCGCATCGGGATCGATCTGCTGGTGATAGAGATCCTCGGTGAAGGAGGAGGAGGTGACCAGCAGCTGGGAATCGGCGGTCGACATCATCGCCGCCAGTGCGCCACAGATCAGCAGGCCTGCCAGCCAGCCGGGAAACACCGCCTTGGCGAAGGCGGGCATCACCATCTCGGGGTCTTCGAAGTGACCGGCGCCAAACCAGGCGAGGGCGGCGATGCCCAGCAGCACCGCACCGCCGTAGGTGAGAAGGCCGTAACTGACGGCGATTCCCCGGGCGGCAGCGACATCATCGGGCGATTTCAGGCTCATGTAACGCACCGCCAGGTGCGGCTGGCCGAGATAGCCGATGCCGATGGCGAACCCACTGATGATCCCCGACCACAGCAGCATCGGGGATCTGCCGCCGGAGAGACTCAGCAGGTCGGCGTCGATGGCAGAGATCCGCTCCGAGACGGCGCCAAATCCGCCCATCTCGCCGATGGCGGCCAGTGGCAGTGCCACCAGCGTGATCAGCATCAGCCAGCCCTGGATGAAATCGGTCCACGCCACCGCCAGGAAGCCCCCCATCAGGGTGTAGAGGACGATCACTCCCATCCCCAGCACGGTTCCGACCCATCTTTCCCAGCCGAACGCTGCCGCCAGCGCCTTGCCGGAAGCATCGAACTGGGCAGCCACGTAGAAGGTGAAGCAGAAGGCGATGATGGCGGTGGAGACGATGCGCAGCAGCGGATCGTGTTTCCTGCCGCTCGATTCAGAGAGTCTCACCTCGAGATAACGCGGCAGCGTCAGGGCACCGTACTTCTCGGTGGCGATGCGAAGAGGCCTGGCGATGAGCAGCCACGCCAGTGTCAACCCACAGAAACAGCCGACTGCGGTCCACAGTGCCGGTGCCAGTTCCGTTGCCGAAGGATCGCCGAGGCCGCTGGCGTAGGCGAGTCCCGTCAACCCCAGCAGCAGCCAGCCACTCTCGCCGGAGGCGCGCTCCGAGAAGGCGACCACCCACGGTCCCAGTTTCCTGCCCGCCAGCAGGAAATCAGGCAGGGTGTGGTTCCTGCGTGAAGTGATCAGTGCCACTCCCAGCAATAACAGCAGGTAGGCGATGAAACCGCTGGCGAGTCCGGTCATGGAGTTCCCTTTCGTCGAGGATTCCCCGGGGGATACCCAAAGTGACGGTGGAAATCAATCCGCTGTTGGCGTGGGTGGTGTACGGAATTGTCGAAGGGGACGCGGAAAAATTCAGATGGGTGCGGCTGGAGACCGAATTTCCGGAGGACCGGAGGCCGATAATCGAGGCGTGGAAAAGAAATCGGGTCGTTGCGTCGTTGACGAGTTTCTCCCTTCAGCGGTGTGAGAACCGCTCCATCGGGTGGTTCTGGCCCGGGGGCTTGCACCTCCGGGGCAGCCACCGGCAAGCGACCCTTGCAGGGAGATGCCCATTTTCCGCACCATTACGGCAGATCCGGAACGGGAAAGCTCTTGTGGGTCGTGGTCGCCGCGGCGATCCAGCAGGGGAGTTTCGGAGCCGAAGGCCAGGGGGGTTCCTGGTCGCGCCCGGGAGGGCGACAAAAAATGTACGGGGGATGAGAAGATGCAGGACAAGGCAATAGGAATCATCGTGTTCCTGGTCGTGGGAACATTGATGACCGGATTGGCTGCGGGAGCGGAAGCGGACTGGGGTGCCATCGCCATGGGATCCATCAGTACGGCAGGTACCTGGGCCACCGCCATCACGGCGCTGGCCGTGGCGAGCCTGGCGATGGGGGTCTACTCCAATGGAGGACTGAGCGGAGCGGATATCAAGGGGACGATCCTGTTGCTGATCGTCGCCGGAATGGTCGGTGGCGCAGGTCCCGAGGGCTGGGAGTGGCTCGGAGTCGCCTGGCTCGTGACCGGCGGATTACGAACCTAGCCCGGACGGGCATTTGAGAAGCGGGGCGTGGACGGGACTTTCCCCCCGTCCGCGCCCCTTTCTCTTTTCTCCCCCGGCAGCGGCTAGCTTCGCCCCTGCCAGCGGTCTCCTGCAGGAACACCGATTCGCCGCTGGCCGGTAGCCGGCGGCTCTTTTTTTGGTCAGGATGTGCCTCCTCGCCCCGTAAGGAGGATCCTCATGAGAGTGCCGTCGCTGCGACCGTTGCCCCTGCTCCGAATCCTGTCGCTGGGATTGGGCTGTTCCCTGTTGCTGGCCAGTTGTGCCGGCCCTACCGACCATCGACAGGTGGTCTCCAACGCCTCGACTCCGGTCCAGATGCTGGAGGTTCAGGTGGGGAGCCACATCGACATCGATCTGCCGATCCCCCCCCGTCACAACTGGTGGGCGGTGGAATCGGGGGATCGTCCCTACCTGCAGTCGAAGACGTACCGGACCCGGGGTCTGATCCGCCTGTGGGCGATGGAGCCGGGCAAGACCGAGGTGGTGTGCGCCCTGCGCAACGATACCCGGGTGATCCGCACGGTGGTGGTGGGGGTCGAGGTGAAGCCGAGATGAGTAGCGAAAGGGTCGCCAGATTGCCACGTCCGTCCCTTTCCATCTTGACGCTTCTGCTGCTCTTGTGCCCTCCTCTGGCCGCAGCGGATTTTGAATCGATCTTCGATGGAACCACCCTCTCCGGCTGGCACACCACCCCTGGCGGTAGCTGGCAGGTGGAGGAGGGCAAGATCGTCGGCCGCAGTGCTGCTTCCGAGAAGAGACATGGCCTGCTCGTCTCGGATCGCTCCTTCAGCGATTTCGAGGCGAGGGCGCGCTTCCGGGTGCTCGCCGGCGACAGTGGCTTCTACTTCCGGGTCGCCATCGAGCAGGGCAACAACGTGGCCGCCAAGGGGTTCCAGGTGGAGATCGACTCCAGTTCCGAGACCGGTGGTCTGTACGAGACGGGAGGTCGTGGCTGGGTGAAGAAACCGGATGCGACCCGGATGCAGGAGGTGTACCGACCGGGAGAGTGGTCGACGCTGCATCTGGTGGCGCGTGGTCGCTTCATCGAGGTGCGCATCAACGGGGTGCGTACCGCCCGCCTCAAGCGAGACAAGGGTCGCCTCGAGGGTCCCATCGCCCTGCAACTGCACGGCAGCATGAAGATGCATGTCGAGTGGCAGCAGATCGAGGTGAGGGAACTGGAGAAGGGTGATCTGCTTCCGGGTCGACGACCCAACGTGGTGTGGATCCTCGCCGAGGACATCGGTCCCGATCTGTCCTGCTACGGCTGCCCGGCGGTGGAGACGCCGAATCTCGATCAGTTCGCGGCACAGGGGTCTCGTTTTCTCCGCGCCTTCACCACCTCGCCGGTGTGCTCCACATCTCGTTCGGCGATGATCACCGGCCGCCACCAGAGTTCCATCGGAGCCCATCAGCACCGTACCCGGCCGCGTAATCCGTTACCGGATGGGGTCGAGACCTTACCTCAATTGCTCAGAAACGCCGGCTGGTACTGTGCCCTCGGCTGTGGTTACTCGTCCAAGACCGATTTCAACTTCAAGACGGGTCCCGGCCTCTTCGATGGCAAGGACTGGTCGGGGCGCGCCGAGGGGCAGCCCTTCTTCGCCCAGATCACCATCGGCAATACTCATCGCTCCTGGAAGGGCGATCCGCAAAACCCGGTCGATCCCGCCGAGGTGGAGATTCCTCCCTATTACCCCGATGAGCCGCTGGTGCGTGCCGACTGGGCACTTGGCCTCGGCGAGATCCAGGTGATGGATCGCAAGGTCGGTAAGATCCTCGAGCGACTCGACAAGGAGGGACTCGCCGATGACACGGTGGTGGTCTTCATCGGCGACAACGGCCGCTGCCATCCGCGCGGCAAGCAGTTCCTCTACGACGGTGGCGTCCACGTACCGCTGATCATCCGCTGGCCCGGCACCATCGGCGCCGCCACGGTGCGTGCCGAACTGGCCTCGACCATCGATATCACCGCCACCATCCTGGAGATCGCCGGCATTGCCGTACCCGCTGGAATGCACGGTCGATCGCTGCTCGATGCGACGACTCCAGTTCGCAATGCGGTGTTCGCATCCAGGGGCAAGATGGACGCCACCCACGACGCCATGACGATGATGCGAACCCGCTCCCACAAGTACATCCTCAACCGGATGCCGGAGCGGCCCTGGTGTCAGTTCAACAACTACAAGGAGATGCAGTACCCGACGCTGGCGCTGCTGCAACTGCGGGCGCTGGAGGGGAAGTTGACCCCGGAGCAGGCGCAGTTTGTCGCCGCAACGAAGCCCCCGGAAGAGTTGTACGATCTGCGCAGCGATCCCCATGAGTTGCACAACCTGGCCACCGATCCAGCTCACGCCGATCTGCTGCTGGCGATGCGGGGTGCCACCGGACAGTTCTCGAAGCGAGTGGGCGATGAGGATCCCGACGAGACCTGGCGCGCCGGCGGCTGGCCCGCCACCTATCCGACCCGCTCCATCGAAGATTGGCGCCGCATCGTCGAGGGGTGGAGTGCCCATCTGCTGGAAAGTGCGCCGCGACCGAAGATTGCCGCCGGAGTTCCGTCACATGAAGCGGGACCGACCAGCGATCGCTAGGCGTCGGGCTGGATGACCCAGTCAGCGTTGTAGACGTCGATGAAAGCGGGAGCGAGCCGATCGCGCGGATCGTCGTCGACCAGTTCGAAGTACCAACCGATAGCGGCGGGTTGCTCCTTGGTCACCCCACGCCTGCCGTTGAGACCACTGCCACCCCACGCCTGGCCATGGGCCGCGGCTCGAAAGGCGCTGAAGCGGCGCTGCTCGATGTTCCAGGTCGCTTCGCCGCGTAGTGTTGCATCGACGCCGCGGGTACGGCTGGGGAAGTGACGCCAGTCGGTTTCGCCGAGCTTGTAGACCCCATCACTTTCGGAGCGGAACAGACCGCTGATGTGGATGGTGGCATCGTTGCCGTCGACGGCAGTGACTTCGATCTCGATCTCGGCGTGCTCGATGTCGGCCTTGGCGTAGGGTCCTTCCTGTCCCGAGACGTTGTCGACGACATGGAAGCGTGCCAGCCGCAGCGCCAGAGGCTCGGGCAAGGTGTGCTTTTGCCGGATGGAAATCTCTTCCGGCATCCAGCTTCGTGCTTCTTCCCGGTTGAACCAGGCGTGATCGCGATTCCAGCGCCCTCGTCCCTCGGGACCGATGCCCTTTTCAGGGAGATCGCGCAAGGTACTGCGCAGTACCAGGCCGTCGGTGGGCAGTGAGTTTTCCCAGCGGTGTTGGGGCAAGTACTCGGCGGGATCGGCAGCCTTTCTCTCTTCTTTTGCGAGAGAACTCCACTTCTCGAGACCATCATCCATCAACTTCATCGCCGCATCGGGATTCAGGGTGTTGCGCCTCGTCAGCAGCGTGCCGTCGGGGGCGAAGATGTAGAGTCCCTGCCACGAACCGCCGATCGGTGCCGGGTTGCCTCGCACCTTGTGGCGGAAGAAGCGACATTCTCGATCCTGATGTCTTTGCAATCGCCAAACCTCATCGGTGGCGGGGACGAAGGCCTTCGCCTTGTCGATCACCCTCGGGTCATTCCAGACGGACCGCCGGCCCGCCACACCGTTGCCTCAGGTACAGCCGAGGGGGTGGCCGTTCATCAGCCACAGCAGCAGCGGTTTCTGTTCGTGACCGGCAGCACGCAGTCCTTCATGGAGAGTGGCGTGCCACGGGATGGTCAGCCACGCCTCCTCGGCCCCCGGCAGCACCGCCTGCGCCCACGCATCGAGATCGTGTCCATCGAGGGTGACAGGATCTGCCACGGTCGGGTGCGAGAGAGCGAGAATCAGCGTCGTGGTCAGGAACAAGAGGCCTCCTGAGCCCATCGTGCCGTTTGAATCGATGGTGTGCTAGTGATATTCATCCTCCATCATGAGAAGCAGATTGGCCCTGCTGGCTGAAGAGAAAAAACAGAAGAGGAGATCAATATGTTGAAAAACATGGGGATTGTTGTGGGCGCAGCGGTTCTGGCATCGGTGCTGGGTGTCACCGTCGCCAAGTCGCTGGGAGTTGACAAGGCGGCGGTCGTCGGTGGTGCCGTGGGAGGTACGGTAGCGGGCGTCGTTGCAGTGCAACTCGCCAGGCCCAGGGAGAAATCGGACTGATGGTCGAAGGAGTATTCCGATGAGTGAAACTACTCAAGAGACGGCCAGGAAGTGGGCAGGGTTCTCCGAGTTTGTCGGCCTGATCTTCTGTGTGCTGGGAGTCGTGTCCGGCTTTAATAGTGTGCTGAACAGCGGTGAGCTGGGGGGTACTTTGGTACTGCAGATACTGACCACGGGGTGCTTTCCGACCGTGGCCGGAGGGCTACTGCTGATCGTTGCCGGGCGTATCTTACGAGTGGTGATCGATAAATCAGGAGAATGAAGAGCACGATGGACCTGCTGGCTGTTTGAAAAACTTGAAGGGGGAGATCAATATGTTGAAGTACTACGGTGCTGTGGTGGTGATCGCGATTGTTTCGTCGGTGTTGACGGTGATCATTTCCAAGTCGTTGGGAGTCAGTGAACCTGCTGTAATGGGCGGCGTCATGGGAGGTGTTGTCTCGGGAGTGCTTGCTGCGAGGCTTGCTAGCAAGCCGAAAGAATGAGCGAGAGTTCTGAAGAGTGAAGGATGTCGGAGAGATGACCACACCCATCGAAGAAGCGGTCATCGAGACGGACCGATTGCGGCTGAGACCGATGCGAGATTCGGATGCCGAGCGAGTACAACAGTTTGCCGGCGATCGGGAGGTCGCGGTCAGTACCGGTGGAATTCCGCATCCTTATCCGGAGGGGGAGGCGTCGAGGTGGATCGCCACCCAACCGGCACTGCGAGCGGAGGAGAAGGCGGAGGTGTATGCCATCGCCGAACGAGACAGCGACCTGCTGATCGGCGCCATCGATCTACGGCGCACCGACTTCATTCACATCTACGAGGTCGGATACTGGGTGGCCCGGGAGCGCTGGGGTGCTGGGATCTGTACCGAGGCGCTGATCGCCCTGGTCGACCATGCCTTCCGCAGGGATGCGTACCTGATGCGTATCTTCGCCTATTCCTTCCCTGAAAATCCCGCCTCCGGTCGAGTGCAGGTGAAGGCGGGATTCCGCCAGGAAGGGATGCTGCGCCATGGACTATCCCGTCTGGCAGAACCGCGAGATGCGATGATCTGTGCCATCGTTCGTGAGGACTGGGAGGAGCAGGTCTGAAGCAACCCTGGATGGTCATGATTCCAGCAGAAAAGGGTGAATTTGCTGCTGGTTCTCGTCACAATGGGGAACGGTTCCGTTGCTCAATTCGTTGAACTGGATGCAAGGAGGAGATGTCATGATCAGCTTTCCCGAGTTCTTCCCACTCGCCTTCATCTACTTCGATCCGATGTACTTCATCTTCGTCGGGCCGGCATTCCTGCTGGCGATGTGGGCCCAGACCCGGGTCAAGAGTGCCTTTCGCAAGTGGTCCGATGTGCCGCTGAGGAGCGGTTGGACCGGTGCCCAGGTGGCTGCCCGAGTCTGTGAACTGGGTGGGGCCGAGGGGATCCAGATCGAGATGACCCCGGGCAAGTTGAGTGACCACTACGATCCGACCAGCAGGGTGTTGCGTCTCTCGGCAGACAACTATCACGGTCGAAGCGTTGCAGCGGCAGCCATCGCTGCCCACGAGGCGGGCCATGCGATACAGCACGCCACCCGCTACCCGATGCTGGCTCTTCGCAGTGCCTACGTCCCCGCCGCCAGTCTCGGTTCCTGGCTCTCCTTTCCGATGCTGTTCGGGGGAATGCTGCTGGGGATACCTCAGCTGATTTTCCTGGGAATCGCGCTCTTCAGTGCGGTGGTGCTGTTTCAGCTGATCACCTTGCCGGTGGAGTTCGATGCCAGTGCCCGTGCCAAGCGAGTTCTGGCGGACAGTGGTTTGATCACCGATGAAGAGGAGATGCAGGGGGTCCGTAGTGTCCTCGGTGCGGCGGCGATGACCTATGTGGCGGCAACCATCCAGGCGCTCCTGACACTCCTCTACTACCTGTGGAGAAGTGGGCTGCTCGGTGGCAATCGCAACTAGCGATCGGATCCAGGATGCGAGGTGAGTGTTGATTCGATCGATCAAGTTGTATCTGCGCACCGTGGGATTCGTGGGGCTTCTTCGTACGGCATCGGCTGCCCTCCGCAGGTCGACCACTTTGATCACGGTGAAGAGACCGGAGATCGAGCATCCTTTCCAGTTGCGATCTCCCTCTTCGGATGTTGCCACTTACAAGCACATCTTCCGGCGCAGGGAATATGAGTTCGACTGCGAGGTGGAGCCGCAGACGATTCTCGATGCCGGCGCCAACAGCGGATTGGCATCGATCTACTTCGCCAATCGCTATCCGAACGCTCGCATCATCGCCGTCGAGCCGGAGCAGGCAAACTACGAGTTGCTGGTGAAGAATGTAGCGCCCTATCCCCAGGTGATTCCGGTTCGTGCTGCCCTGTGGAATCGCAACGAGACGATCGAGCTGGTCGATCCGGGGCTGGGGGAGTGGGGTTACATGACCCGCGCAGCCAGCGATCCGGAGATCACCGCACCACTGCTACAGGAGGTGGAAGGGATCACCGTCGATCAATTGATGCAAAGGTATCAGCTCTCCTCCATCGATCTGATGAAACTCAATGTTGAGGGTGCCGAACGGGAGATCTTTGAGGATTGCGGGGGCTGGATCGATCGAGTTCATGCGGTGGTGGTCAAGATGCATGATCGCCTCAAGCCCGGTTGCCAGAGCAGTGTCTCTGACGGCACTTCACGCTTCGATCGGGAATGGGTCCAGGCGGGAAGTCTGTGCATGTCCCGCGGCGCACACCTGTCGAGGGGCCCCTCCTTCTCGTGACCCTTCACTTCCAGGGTTGGATCTGGTTCAGCGTGTAATAGGCAACAGGATGCAGCACCTTCTCTCCGTCGCTGGTCTGGATGCCGGGCAGGTGCAGTTCGTGGACGTGTCCCTGCTGTAAACCGTCGATGACCAGATCGACCTGTAATCCATCTTCCGAAACGCGAGCGCTGGTGATGGTCGGAGTGGTCCGGTCGATTTCCGGGCTGCCATAGAAGCGCCAGTAGTGATGGGTGTAGGTCTCCATCTGATAACTGGCGGGATCTGCGGCGCTGGCCCGATCGACCGGCTTGGTGAAGGAAACCGAAAATCCGTCAGGTTTCGACTTCATCTCGAGGATCTCGAGTGGTGTTTTTCCGCTCCAGCGCAATCTTTGCAGTGCATACGGCTCGCGGCTTCGAGTTGGCCAGCCACGACAACATCCACCGACGATCAACTGCCCATTGGATGACAGCAGTCCGCCGAGCAGGCCGGTGCTGAACCCCTCGCGGAACGGATAGCACGCTCCTTGCCAGACCCCGGCGACCTGCTCCGTCGTCACGCGCATGACGACACTGAGTGTGTAATCGAGCACGAACAGCTGATCGCCGAAGGGGCCGAAGGCACCGTTCGATTCATCGAGCAGGATCGCCGTGGCGGATTGCCCCATCTTCTTGTAGGGGAGTACCACGCTGGTCGGGATCAACTCGGGGATTCGTTTCGCATCGACATGTAAGCGGCCGTCTTCTCCGTCGGTGGGTTGTGCAGGTTGCGGACCCATGTTGGGAGCAAGGTCGTACCAGGGAAAACTGATGGGATGGCCAACGAATCCGCCGGGCCGCAATTCCTTGAGTCCACAGGAACCATTCCATGGTCCCTGGTTCTCGCTGTAGAACGCCACCCCCTGGGCGTTGAAGCCGACCCCGCCAGGACTGCGGATTCCGCTACAGGTGGGAGTGGTCGTGCCATCGGCATTGACCCTCAGGCACCAGCCCCGGAACGGGTAATCGGATGTGTACGAGCCGGAGAGGCACAGGGTGATCCAGATGTTCCCTTCCGGATCAAAGCGTGAGCCGAAGGTGTACTCGTGTTCCGATCCGAACCCCCAGTCGTCACTGACCGTTTCATACAGGTCTGCGATTCCATCGCCGTCGCTGTCGATGATGCGAGTGACCTCTGACTGCTGGGTGGCGTAGAGGATGCCATCCTTGCGTGCGAGTCCGAATACCTCGTGCAAGCCCTGGGCGAAGAGGTGGTAATCTGCGGCGAGGTCATCGTCGAGGAGACCGTCGACAAACCAGATCTCTCCTCGACGAGTACCGATGGCGACCTGCCCATCATCGAGTTCCAGCATACTGACCGCCTCGAGGTGGATCGCCGGCGGGATTTCCAGATCCTCGATCACCCACCAGTCCCCCTCATCGATCCTGGAAAGGGGTGGCAGGTTTTCCTGTTCATTCTGGGCATCGATCGCCGCCGGAATCAGCAGTGCCAACGTCACCACAAGCAGGGAAGGGATCGACTTCATCTGCGCTCCTTTCCCCAACGGTACTCGATGGTGATTTCAGTCGGTTCTCTGGAGAAGGGCAGATGGATCCATGTCTCCCACTTCTCAGGGACGGTATACATCGGCCGGATGCTGGTGAGATCGACCGGATCGGCCAGCTTCACCTGGAGTCCATCCTCGTAGATGCAGGTGCCGTCATCTCGAACTTCCAGCGGCGGGATATCGCGTACTCGAAGGTGGAAGAGACCTTTCTCCTGGGGATTCTCCCTGACGCTGTACTGCACGGTTCTGCGCAGGAAGGGAGCGCCCTCCTCCTCGACAGCAACGATCGTTTCCTCCACATCGAGGTAGTCGGTGGAGTAGAGAAGGGTCGGTGTCTTGTTCTCTGCCAGTCTGTACCCGCGGAAGCGGTATCCCGGAGCGCGGATTCCCTCTTCCCGTTCCCCGGGCCAGGGGCAGAAGACATCGGTCAGGAATACGATGTCGGGACCGTGCGGGAAGGTCAGTACGTCATCGCCGAGGGGGCGAATCCTCCCCATCCCCTGGGAGGACCAGTGGGCGCTGGCGTCGAGGAATCGACCCTTCCACATCAGTGCGAGTCGTAACTCCTGGGCATCGAAGGCGTAGTGGAGTCCCTCCGGCAAGCCGACGGCGATGCCACGGAATCCGGCGTGCCACAACTTACCCCGATAGAGGAGCGCTTCTCCGCCGACGATCAGTTCCTTCTGCTGCCGGCTCAATCCCTCGGGGAAGACCGCCTGATCTCCATCTTCCAGGTAGCGCCACAACGCCTGCACCTGCTGGTCGGCATCTCCATCGAGAAGCTCCGGGATCATGCTGCGACCTTCGGGCCAGAAGGCGAGCATCTGGGTGCCGGGTCGCAATGACTCGGGGTCGAGCAGGTAGCGATGAAACCAGTCTCGGTTCAGTCGTTCGGTGCTGTTGACCAGATCCATCGCACGCATTCCCACCGATTGCTTGCGATTGAAGTCGTGGCAGAGAACACACTGGAGCATTCCGACCCCTGCCATCTTGTGACCGGCGGCTTTCGCCGTCTCGTCATCTGCGATCAGTGGTGGAACCACCGATTTCTTGCGGTCGATGGCGATGAGGTCTGCGCCGAGGTTCTCGACCTGAGGATTGCCGAAGTGCGGCATGCGGGTGTTCATGTATCCACGCACCGAACGACCCCGTCGAATCACATCGTCGAGCCAGTGCGGCTGCAACTTGTCGCCGACTCCCGTCAGGGGAGGGGGAAGCCGTCCTTCGTCGCCGAGCAACGGGTCACTTCCCGTGAAGAAATCGCGCCGATCCTCGGGGACACCGCCCATCTCTCCCCGGGAGTGGCAGGCGGTGCAGCGGAAGGTTCGCATCGTCAGGTCGACTCGCTGATGGGGGGAAGGATCGTCGGGGTTGCTGGCGAGGAATTTCAGCGCTGTCTGCAGATCGTCGCCTTGCTGTGTGGTGAGAGAGTAAGCGGCATGAGGTTGCTGTGCGCTACGACCTGCCAGCCTCGCGAGCTCGGTCCCCGAGGAAGCGGCACCATCTTCATGACAGTGGATGCAGCCAAACTTCTCGTAGAGTTCCTTGCCCACCTCCGCCGATCCTGGTTCCGGGGTCCACCTCGGGGTCGGCGCAAGTGGCTGCCGGTGGTTGCTCAACAGGCTCGAATCGATGGGACCTCGTTCGATTCCTGGACCGGCCCATTCCAGTTGCAAGATGGCATCTTCTACCCACTGGAAGTGAGAGACCTCGATGCGATGGAGACCACTCTCCAGGAACATCCTGGCATCTCCCTCGACCACCTTCTTGCGCTGGTAGTTTCTGGTCTGGCCCAGATCGATGACGTCTTCATCGTCGATTCGAAGCCGTCCGATGTCATCGACCTTCAAGAAGAAGTGGTACTCACCACTTTCCTCGACACGGAGCCAGCCGGAGTAGTGTGAGGTTCTGTCGACCTTGCTCTGTTCTTCTGTCAGCTGAAAATCCTGTGCAACGGTGGTGGTCCACGGGTGCGACCGACTGGAATCGTCGAGTCCCTTGCGGTGCCCACGATCGATGGCGAGATCGAGCGGTGCGGTGACCTGTGTGTGGCGCAGGAGGAAGTGAGCGATGGCATTGGCTTCCCGATGGTTCAGACCCATCGCTGGCATCCTGCCCGCTGGCCTGCTCTTGCGAGGTTCCCTCAGGAAGCTTGCCAGCTGCGATTGAGACCAGTGTTCGACGCGACCAGTCAGTCGGTTGGAGTGGGAGAGAATCGTCGATTCCCTGCCGAGAGGCTCATGGCAACCGACGCAGCCGACCTGGTGATAGAGTCGATCTCCCTCCTCGATCAGCACCTGATCAGGGATGTGTTCCCTCCAGCTCTCTCCCGCACGGTCGACCAGGTAGTTGACCAGATGCCGTGCAGCAACCTGACGCTCCTCCTCATCGAGGTGGGAGAGCATCTCGGGCATCACGGTGCCGTGATGGGTGGTCGCTGGATCGACGATGAACTCGAACAGGTGCGAGGGAGAGATCCGGGCGGCAGCCTTGTCGAGGCGCGGTGCGCGACGAGGCAGCAGCCATCTGTCGTCACCGTCGGCGGCAGGGTGGCAAGAAGTACACCCCAGTTCCCCGATCAGCCGCAGACCCTCGGTTACCGACGAGTCGGGTTCTTCAGCAGCCGATCGATCGGCGCCATCGATGAAGGGCTGCGGTGTCTCCGGTCCTTCGCCAGGGACTCCCCACATCACCAGGAGTAAAAGGAGTGGGATCACTGGGCTTTCTTCAGCAGATCAGAAGGCTTCAGGTCGGCGGTGTGCTTGCCGAATCCGAACCGCGTTGGTTTGTACTCTCCGACGATGTCTACCTTCATCTTCTCGTCGATCAGGTCCTCCATCGAGAGGCACCAGTAGCAGGCGTTGACCAGCAATCTTCTCGATCCCTCCCGTGTGAAGCAGCGAGAAGCTCCGAAGGTGCTGGAGAAGACCCTCTGCCTTTTGATTTCACCCTTGGCGGCGGGCCGGATGCGAGTCCATGCCACCGGCATCATCGGGTCATTCTTGTCGAAGGTGGTTCCATCGTCACGCTTCTCCACATCGCAGGGACCATCATCGGGATCCATTCCCGACAGTACCCGTCCCAGGAGCAGCGGGGTGCAGTCCACAAGAGGCAGACGAACGGTGTAGACATCCGATGGATCCCAAACATCTCCATCCTTGATTCCCTTGAGGATGGGGTGCTTCTTCTGCTCCTCCACGATGATCCCGCTGCTGCTTTGCCAGCCGTGGCCGCCGTGATGGGCAACCCACGTCTCTCCCATCACCTGGGTTCCGAATCCGCCCCTCCATTTGGGGTTTCTCCACGACCAGCGGTGGTACTTTCGATCGCCGGGGATATCGAAGGCGTGGGTCGAGGTGCGGAGGCCGATCACGGGCTTACCCGATTGGACGTAATCGACGATGTGTTTCATCTGTTCATCGGGCAGGTTTCGGAAGCGGGTGAAGAGAACCATCAGATCCGCGTCTTCCAGTACCTGCAGGCCAGGAATGTTGTCATTGACCTGCGGATCGATGCAGCCGGTCTCCGCATCGATGGAGAAGAGCACGGTGCAGGTGAAGCCATGATGCTTGGCGAGGATCCTGGCGAGCTGGGGCATCCCTTCTTCCGACCGGTATTCTTCATCTCCGGTGATGAAGACGATGTGCTTGTCGACACCTGGGCCCTTATCGCCGGAGAAGGTGACCCACTGTTCACCTGCGCACAAATTCGCGGCTGACACGACAAAGATTGCAAAAACGGTGAGATAAAGCCTCATTCGGTCCTCCTGGGGAGTTTCATCGGTGGCCTCTGGAAAACAGATCTCTTCGAAGGGAACAGGATAACCGTTGCCGGACGGTGAGGGCACTGGGTTGATGTGCAGGGAACTCTCCATCAATATGTCGGTCGAGGAAATTTGGAGTACTACCATCCGGCGCCTTGATCTTCGTCTCGACCCCTGAGGTGGGATCATCGCCAGATAAGCCAAGATCCGCTTTTCCTCGAAGTCTCGCTCCCGCCTGCGAGATGGGCTCGTGTTGTTTGCCCCGTCATGATTTCCCGGTCTCCGGGTTTGTTCGGCATCGCCGAATCAGGAGGAAGATATGTATCGCATTGCACCTGCGTTTTTTCTGACGCTGCTTCTCACCATGAATTGCACCGCTCAGGACTCACCCCAGAGATGGGCATACCCGTACGGAGAAGGAGAGGTGTCGCTGATCCAGGACGAGTCGATCATCGCCGTCAAGATGATCGATGACCTCGAGGATGAACTCGCTTCTCTGAATGCTGAACTGCGCGGAATTCGTGGGGTCGGAACGGTAAAACAGAGTGACTCCCAGGAGTATCCCGGGCTGTGGTACGTACCGGTCGACAAGAAGGTCGATGACAGGATGCGACAGCAGATCATCAACGGCCTCGCCGGAACCAGTTCCATCGAGTTCGTGGGGCCGGTGCTGAATTACCGGGAAGCGGTGATGATTCCCCGTCCGGAAGTGATCGTGACCTTTGATGGCTCCGTCGACGACGAGGAGATCCGCAACGTCATCCGCCAGTCAGGACTACGCTTCCTGCGTGAGTTCCCCGCCATCGATCCGACCTACATGCTCGGCTACGAGGGTCCCACATCGCGCGCCTTCGACATCAGCATGGAGTTGACTGCCCTGGAAGAAGTGGCAGTGGCTGAGCCGAACTTCATCCACGATCTCCCGGAGATGGCGACCCCCAACGATCCGCTCTTTTCCGATCAGTGGGACATGCAGAATACCGGACAGACGGGGGGAACCATCGGTGCGGACATGAAGGCCGCCGCCGCCTGGGATATCTCCACCGGATCCTCGACCATCGTCGTGGCCATCATCGACGAGGGGGTCGATGTCGACCACCCGGACCTGGCGGCCAACATGGTTGCTGGCTTTGATGCGGTCACTGCAGACCCGACACCGGAAGGGGTTCCCGGCAACGCCAACTCCACCGACGGGCACGGCACCTGCTGTGCGGGAATCGTCGCGGCAGTCGGCAACAATGGAATCGGGGTTGCAGGTGTGACCTGGAACAGCAAGATCATGCCGATTCGCATCGGGTTCGGGAACTACTGGACCCAGACCGACTGGATCATCGACGGCCTGACCTGGCCGGTCGACAACGGTGCCGATGTACTCTCCAACAGCTGGGGTGGGGGTTCGGCCAGTACGTCGATCCAGAATGCCGTCGCCTACGGCACCACCAATGGACGTGGAGGTCTGGGTTGTCCCGTCTTCTTCGCCTCGGGTAACGATAACGGTGGCGTCTCCTATCCGGCTCTCTATCCGGAAGCGATCGCCGTCGGAGCATCGAGCCCCTGTGACGAGAGAAAGAGTCCTTCCTCCTGCGATGGAGAGACGTGGTGGGGAAGTAACTACGGTTCTTCTCTCGATTTCGTGGCCCCTGGTCCGCTCACCACCACCGTCGATATCGCCGGTAGTGGTGGATACTCCTCGACCGACTACACCAGTAGTTTCAACGGTACATCGTCAGCAACCCCGCACGCAGCGGGAGCCGGCGCCTTGCTGCTGGGTGTCGATCCGAGTCTCACTCACGATCAGGTGAGGACGCTGATGCGACAGACTGCCGACGACCAGGTCGGACCTCCTTCCGAGGACACCGCAGGTTTTGACATCTACATGGGATATGGACGGATCAACTGTGAGGCGATGTTGCTGGCAGTGGGGAGTACCGTCGGGGCTCCGACCAACTTCTCCTGCTCCGCCTCCGGTTCCGATGCTCAACTCTCCTGGACCAATGGAGACAGTTACTCGCAGATCGAGGTCAGTCGTAACGGCAGCGTCATCGCAACCATCTCCGGTTCCGCAACTTCCTACACCGACACCTCGCCGGTGGTGGGGACTAACAGTTACGGAGTTCGCGGATTCCAGGGTAGCGATCAGAGTCCCTCTGCCAGTTGCTCCGTCTTCCTGACCGGAGGCGCGACCGACCTGGTGTGGGCGCCCTCTGCAGCCGCCGGTAGTGTCGCCGGAGGCAGCGCCATCGCGGCGGCATTGACTGCCAATGGTCGCAGCCCGCTGGTGGTGACCTCGCTCGACGGGGCAGGGAGCATCGATGCCTTCGAGGCGGTGTGGGTCAATCTCGGCATCTACCCCTCCAATCACGTGCTCAGTTCCGCAGACAGTGCCACCCTCGACAGTTACCTGACCAATGGAGTGGGGGGCAGTTTCCTCTACATGGAGGGTGGTGATACCTGGGCGTACGACTCCGCCACCACGGTCCACTCCCGCTTCGGCATCAGTGGTCTCTCCGATGGAACCGGAGACCTCTCCACCGTCAACGGAGCGGCGGGAACCGGCTGCGATCTGTCCGGCAGTAGCTGGAGTTATACCGGCGAGAACAGCTGGATCGATCACCTCGGAACCACCGGAAGTGCAGTGGTCACCCTGACCAACCCGAGTCCTTCCTACAATGTCGGAGTCTTCAACGATGGGGGAGGATACCGGACCTTCGGAACATCCTTCGAGATCGGTGGGCTGGTCGACGGTGCAGCGACCCGGGCCAGCATGGTGGCTGCGATTCTCAACTGCTTCGGTGGCTCGACTCCGCCGCCTCCTCCTCCGGCACCGGTGGCGGACTTCTCGGCAACTCCAACATCCGGGGAAGCACCCTTGCCGGTTGCCTTCACCAACCTGACCACCGGGGATGTGACCGGATACTCGTGGGACTTCGGCGATGGAAATTCATCGACCGCAACCGATCCAACTCACACATACTCCTCTGCAGGGAGTTACACCGTGACCCTGACGGCGACCGGTGCCGGTGGTTCTGATAGCGCTGTTTGCTCTGCTTGCGTGACGGTATCCGATCCACCGCCTCCACCACCGGAGCCGCCGGTGGCGAGTTTCACCTCGACTCCTGCCAGTGGTGAGGCGCCGGTCGACGTGAATTTCACCGATACTTCGACGGGAGACATCACCGGACACTCGTGGGACTTCGGAGATGGATCGGGATCGTCAGTTGCGAACCCGAGCCACACCTACACCTCTGCGGGCACCTATGATGTGTCGCTGACGGTGACCGGCCCTGGTGGCTCCGATACCTTCGTGTGCAGTGGCTGCGTGACGGTGACCGATCCTCCTCCGCCACCTCCGGCGGCACCGGTGGCGGACTTCACCGTATCGACGACATCGGGAGATGTACCGCTGTCGGTGAGCTTCACCAACCTGACCACCGGGGATGTGACCGGGTACTCGTGGGACTTCGGAGATGGCAACGGTTCTTCCGGCACCAATCCGACTCACACCTACAATGCGGCGGGCACCTACACCGTTTCCCTGACAGCAACGGGTCCAGGCGGCAGTGACACTGCCGTTTGCAGCGGCTGCATCACGGTGACCGATCCGGTTCCTCCCGCTCCGGTGGCGGGATTCTCCGCCTCCACTTCCGGTGGCGAAGCACCACTCGATGTGAGTTTCACCAACACTTCGACCGGTGACATCACTGGATACTCCTGGGATTTCGGAGACGGTTCCTCGTCTTCAGCGATCAATCCGACTCACACCTACACGGCAGCGGGTAGTTACGATGTGTCGTTGACGGTGGTCGGCTCGGGTGGTTCCGATACCTTTGTTTGCACCTCCTGCGTGACGGTGACCGATCCGCCGCCACCTCCACCGCCTCCATCCACCTCCCTCTACTACATCTCGTTCCTGTCGACCACCACGGTGCCAGGTCTGGGCAATGTACGTGATGAAGATATCGTCACCTATGATGCCGGGACCGATACCTGGGCCTGGTATCTCGACGGCAGCGATGTGGGGATCGGAGGTACCGACATCAATGCCCTCAGTGTTCTGGCCGATGGCAGCGTGCTGGTCTCCTTCAACTCCGGCTCCTTCTCGGTACCGGGACTCATCGGCGGCCCTTCCGGGACCACGGTGGAGGATAGTGACCTGTTGCTCTACACCCCCACAACTACCGGCTCCAACAGTTCCGGCAGCTGGACCTTCTACCTGGATGGTTCCGACTGTGCACTCACCACCAATGGTGAAGACATCGACGGGGTGTGCTACCTCGATGATGGCACTCTCTTGCTGTCGACGCTGGGCACCGCTCGAGGAGGTGGGCCGACCAGTCGCGATGAAGATGTGATGTGGTTCACTCCCACCTCTCTCGGTTCTGCCAGTGGCGGAAGCTGGGAGACCTTCTTTGACGGAAGTGATGTCGGATTCTCCAACAGCGGCGGCGAAGATCTCGGAGCGATCAGCCTCGATTTCGATGGGACACTGCTCTTCTCGACAGTGGGTACCTACTCTGCTTCTGGAGCGTCCGGTGACGACGAGGATGTCTCTCGCTTCACGGGTACCTTTGGTAGTGCTACATCGGGGATTGCCGAGTTGCTGTTCGACATGAGTGTGCTGGGAATCTCAACCAGCGAAGACATCGACGGACTGTCGATTCGATAGTTCCCCCTCGCTCACGGTGAACGATGACGGCCCCGCTGGAATCCCAGCGGGGCCGTTTTACTATTGCGGACTTCTATTTCCTGGATCATGGAGTAATCTGTACTCGCTGATGAGTGTCTACAGAAGGTGTGAAGGAAATAGCATGTTTGCCGGCCCGCCCGACGATTCTTCAACGGTTGAGCAACAGACTGATCCGATGCTGTGGCTCGACCCGCACGGAACGATCTGTCAGTTCGAGGAGGGGGAGGTGCTGATGTCCCCCGGAGACCCTGCGCAGTGGATGGCTCGTATCGAGAGTGGAATCGTCTCGGTACAGAACGAGTCGGGAGTGGAGTCGCATACCGTATCGGTCGGTGAAATCATCGGTGAAATCGGTCTGGTGAGAAACCTTCAGCGCAGCGCGAAGTTGGTCGCAATCTCTCCGGTATCTCTGAAGGTTTTCGAGTATGACGTCATCGACCAGATCTGTGCCAGATCTGCAGAGGACAGGATCCGCTTCGAACGCACCCTGTCGGAACTGATCGCACAAAGGGTGCCAGACCCTTCCGGTCCTGACGTCGGTTGGATCGCCCTGGTCGCCCATGACCGGATGAAATCTCAACTTCAAGAACTTGCCGAGGAGTTCCACGAGTTGCTCTCAGGGTTCAAGATCGTGGCCACCAGGAGTACCGGAACGATGCTGTCGGTAGATTGCCGTCTCCCCATCCGGAAACTGGTTCTCTCGGGGCCGCTCGGCGGCGATCTGGAAGTCGGTGCCATGGTTGCAAGGCGCCAGCTGGAGGCTGTGATATTTCTCCGAGACGGTCTTGCCAGTCATGCACACGGCCCCGATATCGATGCGCTGGTGCGGGCGTGCGAGATTGCGGATACTCCCTGTGCTACCAACATGACCACCGCCAGGATCGTCCTGCGGGGACTGCCGGCCAGATAGACACCCCCATCCTTGGCTTGTTGAAGTTGCCAGATGCCGATACCTTGGGGATCGTCCCCGCACTCATGCTGCTTTGCAGTCGACGGGGATCCCGGAAAGGGCGTGAGAATGAAGTCAGAAGTCGAGACTGAGGATCCGGTAACAACCGAGATTCTGGATCTCCTGATGGCAGAGCCGGCACCTTTTCTGGAGGTCTTGCAGCGGATTCAAGATCATCACGGGTATCTGCCGGAGGATTCCCTGAAGCAGGTGGCGAACCGCTTCGAGATCCCCATCTCCGAGCTGTACGGAACCGTGACCTTCTACCACTTTTTCGAGCTGGAGCCGAAGCCGATTCCCGATATCCGGGTCTGTGAAAACTCCGCTTGCCGTCTTCATGACCTCGAATCGATCTCCCAGCAAGTCACCACTGCCGATCTGGGGGTCGCGCATTCGGGCAAGGTGGAAAAGATCTCCTGTCCAGGACGCTGTGATATGCCCGTCCCGATTCTCATCGGTGAGAAGTTTTTCCACGGAGCTCGGGCGGGTGCGGTGGACGAGGTGGTCGAGGCGCAGATGCCGCTGCCTCCCCAGACCGGAACCGAGGAGTGCTTGTTCCGACACATCCGAAAGGGAACGGATGATCTTGCGGTAGCCCTGGAGCATGGCGCGTGGAAAGCACCCGCCATCGCTGCCAGCGATCCGCAAGAGGTGATCGATCAGTTGAAAGCAAGCGGGCTGACTGGCCGTGGGGGAGCAGGCTTCCCCACCGGGGTGAAGTGGGATGCGGTGCGTCAGGAACAACGTGGACCGAAATACATCGTCTGCAATGCGGATGAGAGTGAGGTCGGTTGTTTCAAGGATCGAGTGCTGATGGCACACAGTCCCCACGCGATGCTGGAGGGGATGACCTGCGCAGGTCTGGTTACCGGAGCCGAGATCGGCATCATTTATCTGCGCTGGGAGTACCCGGAGATTCAGGAAACACTCCAGCGAGCCATCGATGAAGCTACCGAGGCGGGAATGCTGGGGGATGATGCCTGTGGAAGTGGAAGACGATTCCGTATCGTGATTCGAAGGGGTGCAGGTGCATACATCTGCGGGGAAGAAACCTCGTTGCTGAACTCACTCGAGGGCAAGCATCCTTTTCCACGGGAGAAGCCGCCTTTCCCCACGACTCACGGTCTCTTCGACTGCCCCACGGTGGTCAACAATGTCGAGACCTTCTGTGCAGTACCAGCGATCCTGGAAAAGGGTGGTGCCTGGTTCAGTGACCTGGGCGTTGGTGACAATGAAGGTACCCGTATCTTCAGTGTCTCCGGTGATATCGCCCGTCCTGGCAACTACGAACTGCCGGTTGGGACATCCTTGAGGGTACTGCTGGAACAGCACGCCGGAGGAACGCCTGACGGAAAAGCGATTCAGGGCGTCACCATGGCGGGAATCAGTGGCGGCTTCGTCGGAGCGGCCGATCTCGATGTCACGCTGGACCCGAAGTCATTGGGAGATCTGGGAGCGATGCTCGGAGCAGGAGGCATCATCGTTCACGATGAGAGCCGTTGCATGATTCAGGCGGCCAGGGAGAGCATGCATTTCCTCGCTCAGGAATCGTGCGGAAAGTGTTTCCCCTGTCGAATAGGGACGGTCCGCGTTACCGAGATACTCGACGAACTGATCGATCATTCATCAGGGAATCCTGTGATACGCAACAATCCACTGGAAGAACTGGCAGATCTGGAAGAGGTCCTAGGAGAAACCAGTGCCTGCGGATTGGGAATGGCAGCTCCCTTCATCACCAGAACGATGAAGGGAGCTGCCATTCAACCCGAATTCCACGAAGACGAACGTTCGCTGACCCTCAGCAACGGGAGCACAG
>CAYPPQ010000046.1:0-21402 GCA_964412635.1 uncultured Planctomycetia bacterium
CATGGTCATCGCCAATGCAGAAAATTCTCCAGCGGGAACCGGCATCACCATGAAGATCTACAACGACTTGAGGGCAGCCGGTATAGATCTGATGACCCTCGGAGATCACGCATGGAAAAGGCGCGACAACCTGGAGGTCCTCGACAAGGAACCCCTTTGCTTGCGTCCCCATAATTATCCCGAGGTTGCCAGCGGCAAGGGCTGGTCGGTGATCGAGACCGATTCGGGAACGAAGGTCGCCTACATCATCGTCCTGGGACGAGTCTTCATGGAGCCGGTCTCATGTCCCTTCAAAACCATCGATTCCATCCTCGAGGAGATCCCGCAGGACGTGAAGGTTCGAATCGTCGAGTTCCATGCCGAGGCGACCAGTGAGAAGCAGGCCGCCGGTTGGTATCTCGATGGGCGGGTTACAGCAGTGGTAGGAACGCATACCCACGTGTTGACCGCAGATGCCCGTATCTTGACGAGTGGTACCGGCTACATCTCTGACATGGGAATGACTGGTCCTTATGACGGGGTCATCGGGCGTGATGCGGAGCCAGTACTGCACAAGTTTTTGACCTCGATGCACGCCCCCTTCACCGTGGCAGAACGGAATGCGCACCTCTGTGGGGTGCTGATGACTGTCGATCCGCAGACGGGCAAGCCCGCCACCTTCAGGGCGGTGGACATCGCCGCCGAGGACGGGGATCGCTTCTGCCATGACGTGCTCGAGGAAGCCGATCCTGCCAACTGAGCGAGATTTTTTCACAAATCCGCCTCATCTTGTAACATCGCTACCTGAACAGGAGGCGGCGTGCGAGTTCTCGTGCAAAGAGTCTTGAATGCGAGGGTCGAGGTCGACGGCGAGGTGGTCGGTGCCATCGATGCCGGGATGCTGCTGCTGGTGGGGCTTGGAACTGGCGATGGCGAGGAACAGATGGACTGGATGGCTCGGAAGGTGTCGGGCCTGAGGATCTTTGCCGATGCAGAGGGACAGATGAATCGATCTCTACTGGACATCGAGGGGGAACTGCTGGCGGTGAGCCAGTTCACACTCCATGGAGATTGCCGCAAGGGTCGACGACCCTCCTTCGTCGACGCCCTCGAACCTACCCTGGCACGACCTCTATTCGATTACTTCGTCAGTAGTCTCGAGTCACAGGGTATTCCCGAGGTCAAAACGGGGCGTTTCGGCGCTGACATGAAGGTGCATCTGGTCAACGACGGACCGGTGACACTGTGGATCGAACGAGAGCAATCTGCATGAGTTCTGGATTCGTCGATCACTATCGGATGCTGGGTGTCGATCCGGACTGCAGTTCCGAGGAGATACGCCAGGCGTTCCGCAAGAGATTACTGGAGATCCATCCCGACAAGGTCGAACACCCACGCGACCCCGAGGAACTCCGGATGGTCCTCGAGGCTTTCGAGGTTCTTTCGGATGATCCGCGTCGCGATCGCTACGACCAGATGTGGAAGATCATCGTCTCTCAGGATCCAGATCAGTCGTCGATTCCTCACGTGACCGAGAGCGATCGTCCCAGTGCTCGGGTCAGGACGGTGCTCTACCTGCTTCTGGAGCAGAGGGTCGATGAAGCGATGGATCGATTGATGGAACTGGAGCCGGGCGCGAGACTCTCCCTTCGCAAGCACCTCACCGCCGGTGAGTTCGTCGATGTGTGCTTCTTGCTCGGAGAAATAGAGCAGGATCGGAAGAACTTCAGTGCAGCTCTTGAGTGGTACGAGGATCTGATCCGGGTCGAGGCTACGAGGAATCAGAAACGTCCTTGCTATCCGGAGGCAAAGGAACGAGCACAACGATTGCTGCTGAAGCGCACCGGTGGTCGGGTCGATCCTCGAATCGGACTCGAATATCTTCGAAGGGCCGAGCAACTGGGGCTGGATCGGGTCGGTCAGGCAGAAGTAGCCAAGAAGAGGGCAGCCTGTTATCTCGAGATGGAGATGAAGGTCGAGGCTGCAAAGCACTACAGGGAAACATTGCGGTTACAGCCAAGAACTCGTGGACTGGACCGTCTGAAGAAAGCCCTGGAAGGGTATCTTGATGATGAATAGTGCTCCTCATGTGGCGATACTCGCCGGGGGGCAGGGGCAGCGGTTGTGGCCGTGGAGCCGCCGCGCAAGACCGAAGCAGACCTTGCCATTGATCGGGGACGATTCGTTGCTCGACGCTACCCTGGCACGAGCGACGGCTCTGGTCGGCACCGATCGGGTCCACCTCGTTACCGGTGAAGGCTTGTTTGAAGATGTCTCTGGATGCTCCAGGTTTGTCGAGCGGGAACCTCGAGACACCGCCCCTGCCATCGTAGCCTTTGCCGAGTCACTGGCGACGACGGACCCCGAGAGCTGGTTGCTGACGATGCCGTCCGACCACTACATCGAAGACCCCCACGGGTACATCGAGGCATTGCGAGAGATGCAGGCCAGCGCGTCATCGATGCCTGACCGCCTGTGGCTACTCGGTTGTGCTGGTGCTCCCGATCGTTCTCTTGGCTTCATCGTTTGTGATCCGGATGCCTCTTCGAGTCCGGTAGTGGAGTTCGTGGAAAAGCCGGGTGAAGGACAGATCGCTCTCCTTCGGCAAAAGCGGGGTCTTCAAAATTGCGGTACCTTTTTGATGCCGGTTGCCCTGCTCCTGGAGATGGCTCGAAATTCGTTGGGGGCGGATCTCGATGAGGGGCGGTCCGTTGCCGAGCAGGTTCCTTCCTGCTCCTTCGATCACTTCCTGCTGACTCGCAGCGAGTCATGGGCGTCGATGATGGCATACAATTTCGCCGGTCAGTGGAAAGATCTCGGCAGCTGGGGTGAGGTGAGGTCGCAGGTCTCCACCGATGCCACCGACAATCTTCGCTTCGAAGTGGCCGACACCCTCTCTCCGGATGATCTCGTTGTCGCAGGGGAGCCGCTGTGTATTCGATCCTCCACGGCACAGGTCCGGGGTACCATCTCGAAACAGATCGTGTTGCTGGGAGTGGGGCCGATCCTCATCGAGTGTAGTGACGAGGGAGTCCGGATCTGCCCGGCGACCGATGACTGTGCCGCGATTCGCTTCGAAGCGGGTTTTCATCGTTGCCAGGGAGTCACCTTTTTCGGGGAAGGCTCCCAGTGCTGGATGGTGGACTCGCTTCAGGACCTTCTCATCGCCGTCACCCCCGATCTGATCGTGGTGGCCAGTCGCGATGAGGTCGACCGTGGTGGATTGCGTGAGGTATTGTCACTGCTGGAGAGCAGGAAAGGGGATTCTACATGAGCGTCTGGATCGGTGTGGATCCCGGGGAAAAACGAATAGGAATCGCTCGTGGTGATGCGATGTCGGTGTTGGCCACCCCCAGGGAGGTGGTTTCCAGCCGTGAAGAACTGGTGAGCTGGATCAAGGCGGCGGATGAGGAGTTCGAGGTGCAAGGGGTTCTGATCGGCATGCCCAGGAACATGGACGGAACGTTCGGGCCGATGGCGGTACGCTCCTACCAGCTGGTACTGTGGCTGCGTCAGCAGGTGGAATTCCCCGTACAACTCTGGGATGAACGACTCACCTCCTCCCAGGCGCAGCAGATGGGAGGGGCTGCCGGTATCGATGAGAAGGCCGCTGCCATCCTCCTGCAGAGTTATCTCGATGCGGGAACCCCTCAGGTGGCGGACCCGGAGGGGCTGATCGAGGCTGCGGAGAGGTCCAATTCTGCCGGTAATCCACCAATTTAGGCACATTGGCGTCACATTGTCTTGCCCTTCCAGGGCTTCCTTGTAGCATCCACCTTCGCTTCGATATCGCCCCGTCGCTGGAGCGGTATCGGGAACAAGATTTTTCAGAGAAACCGAGATAGAGAACAGGGTTAGAACGACAGATGAGCATCACAGCAGAACGCAAGACCGAGTTGATCGAACAGTTCCGTACCTCCGAGAATGACAAGGGATCTGTTCAGGTCCAGGTCGCCATTCTTACCGAGAGGATTCGGAATATCACCGAACATCTTCGTTCTATGAAGAAGGACTACGCAGGTCGTCGCGGCCTGTTGGTTCTGGTCGGGAAGAGATCCAGGCTCCTTCAGTACTTGCAGCGCAAGGACCGTCCTGAGTACCTGCGCTTGATCGAAGCACTGGGACTACGTCGATAGTTGATGAGATCACGAACTGCGGTCTTTGCGGTTGCAGTGAGAGTTCGCGAACTATTGCTCCCTTCCCACCTGGTTGATCCCCAGAGGCTGATCCCTGTTACGGGGGCACCCTTGGATCCCGGGCGGAACCATACCAAATCAGAAGTAATTTACAGGTGAGAGAAAATAGATGAGAGCGCAAGAGCGCTCAGGCAGCGGAGTCTGCCAGGAGGAATGATGAAACATACTGTGAGCCGGGAGATCGGTGGTCGTACCATCACCATCGAAACTGGCCAGATTGCCAAACAGGCTGCAGGGTCGACAATCGTCCGCTGCGGCGATTGCGCAGTGTTCTGCGCAGTGACCTGGGGCGAACCTCGCTGGGGCGGGGACTTCTTCCCATTGACGGTCGATTATCGTGAAAACAACTACGCGGCAGGAAAGATCCCTGGCGGCTTCTTCAAGAGAGAAGGCCGGCCAACGACGAAGGAGATCCTGACCGCTCGCTTGATCGATCGCCCGGTGCGTCCACTGTTCCCTGACGGGTACATGAAGGACGTGATGGTGACGGTCGCGGTTCTTTCCGCCGATCGCGAGAATGATCCGGATATCCTGGCGATGATCGCCGCTTCTTCAGCACTCTCCATCTCCGAGTTGCCCTTCCAGGGTCCGATCGGAGCGGTGAGAGTCGGTCGAGTTGCCGGTGAACTGGTCATCAATCCCACGCACGAACAACGCGATGCGGGGGATATCGATCTGGTGGTTGCAGGTACAGAAGATGCCATCGTCATGGTCGAAGCTGGTGCCAAGGAAGTCGCTGAAGAGGACATCATCGATGCCCTCGAAAAAGCACACGAGGTTTCCGGTGAAGTGGTCTCGATGGTGAAGGAATTCGCCAGCGTGGCCGGCAAGCCAAAGATCGAGTTCGTCGCTCCTGAGGTGAACGAGGAGTTGAAGGCAAAGGTCTTCTCGATGGCCTATGACGGCGTTCGTTCGGTGATTCGTACCGAGGGCAAGTTTGCCAGGTCGAATGCTGTTGGAGCGGTTTGTGACGAGGTCTTCGAGAAACTCTGTCCTGCCGATGAGCTGGAAGCGGAAACTTGTGAAAATGACCCCAAGGAGGTCAAGAAGTTCCTTTCCGGTGTCAAGAAGAAGGTCGAGCGTGACATCATCATCGACGAGCAGAAGCGAAGTGATGGCCGCTCCCTGACAGACATTCGTAATATCGATACCGATCTTCAGTTGTTGCCAAGAACTCATGGTTCCGCGCTGTTCACTCGAGGTGAGACCCAGGCGATCGTCACCGCGACGCTGGGAACTTCCTTCGACGAGCAACGCGTCGATGGATTGATCGACGAGAAGCGTGATCACTTCATGTTGCACTACAACTTCCCCGGCTACTGTGTCGGAGAGTCGTGGCCCAATCGGGGTCCCAAGCGTCGTGAAATCGGCCACGGGGCACTGGCTGAGCGGTCGATCCGCCACATCCTTCCCGATCATGATGATTTCCCTTACACCCTTCGTATCGTCAGCGACATCACCGAATCCAATGGTTCGTCGTCGATGGCGAGCGTTTGCGGTGGAACCCTGGCGCTCATGGATGCCGGAGTTCCGCTCAAGAGACCTGTGGCAGGAATCGCCATGGGACTCATCGAGGACGGCAACGACCACTACGTCCTTTCCGACATCCTCGGCAGTGAGGATCACAATGGCGACATGGACTTCAAGGTTGCCGGTTCCCAGAAGGGGATCACCGCCCTTCAGATGGACGTCAAGATTTCAGGTCTCAGTCGGGAACTGATGGGGCGTGCATTGGAGCAGGCTCGTGAAGGCCGACTCCACATCCTTCGTGAAATGCTGAAGAAGTTGGATCGTCCGAGGGAAGAAGTTTCTCCTCTTGCTCCGAAGATCATGAGAATCAACATCGATCCGGAAAAGATCGGTCTGGTGATTGGCCCTGGGGGCAAGGTGATCAAGGGTATCCAGGAAGAAACTGGCGCAACCATCGAGATCGTCGACTCCGGTGTTATCACCATCTGGGGTAAGGACTTCGACAGTGCCAATGACGCCCGTGAGCAGATCGAGATGATCACTCAGGATGTCGAGGTGGGACGCACCTACGACGGAAAGGTCGTTTCGATCAAGGACTTCGGCTGTTTCGTCGAGGTGCTGCCGGGGCAAGAAGGTCTCGTCCACGTCTCGGAGCTGTCAGGAGATTTCGTTGACGATGTCTCCTCCGTCGTCAAGCGCGGCGACTCGCTCCGGGTCAAGGTTCTCGAGAGCGATCCTCAAGGTCGTCTGAGACTTTCCCACAAGGCTGTCCTCATCGACGAGGGTAAGCTGGAGTCGGTTCCTGCTGAAGATTCTGGCAAGCCAGATCGAGGAGGCCGCGGTGGCGGTGGCGGTCGCGATCGACGTGGCGGAGGCCGAGATCGCGGTGGAGACCGTGGAGGACGCCGCTAAAGCGTCACAGACACAGGGGAGCGATCCGCAACGGGTCGCTCCCCTTTTTTCATCCTGGAGATGTCGATGAACTCGTGGTTGCTTCAAGGTGTCCGTCGCTATCCGGGGTCACCGGAAGATCGGTTCGACCTTCGCATCGACGATGGGGTCATCGTCCGCTGGTCGGCGGCGGGTCACGGTGATCGAAGCGGTGCGCGAATCCTCGATCTGACTGATCTGTGGTTGCTGCCTGCCTTTGTAGACAGTCACCAGCACCTCCTCTACTCGATGCAGCATTCACGCCAGATGTCGCTGGCCGACCGTGAAGCAGCAGATGTGGTCGAGCTCCTGAAGTCACACGGGGGTGTTGGCACATCAGACCTCAACAGCTGGATCGGTCATGGCTGGAAAGATCCGCTACCGCAGCTTCTGCTCCCCGACCCACGTCGCTTTCTCGATGAGTGCTTTCCAGGCACTTCAGTGTTTCTGTGGAACTCTGACCATCATCGAGCTCTCGTCTCCAGTCGGGCACTGCGAGAGGCGGGGTTCGAATCGGATCGTCATGACGGCATCGTCACCGAGGAGGATGCGGAGAAGGTGTGGGCGGCGATGGAGCGTGGCGAAGCAGGGGATGCTGGTCAGGCGGCTCGATGGTTGCTGGAGCAGGGGATCGCTGCTGTGACCACTTTTGATCGTGGTGATTCCATCGCCATCTTGCAGGAGGAAGCGAGTCGGCAAGATCTTGGGGTTCGGATTCGACATGGGCTTCCCGAGGAGGAGTTCCTCGGCGCCATCGAAGCCGATGCATTTCCTTTACCGGTCGGAGATCGGCAGAGCCCTTTTGCCATGCGCTGGATCAAGATCTTCATCGATGGAACTCTCGGATCCCGGACCGCATGGATGAAGAGTGACTACCGGGACGAGCCGGGTCAACTCGGCTGTGTTCGTCGCTCATCCGTTGATCTCGATGAAACCGCGCGTCTCGCTGCGAAGGGCGGCTGGGCCCTGGCGATTCATGCCATCGGAGACGCTGCCGTGAAGGAGGCCAATCGAGTCATCGGCTTGACACGATCGCTTCGATCGACGCCGTTGCCTGATCGTATCGAACATTTTCAGTGCTTTGACCCGTCCGATCTCGCCTGGATTCAAGAAACCGGCACCATCGCATCGATGCAACCGTGCCATCTGTAGCAGGTGCGTGCGATCCTGCTTGAACGCGGGGGCGTTGGTGCAGCCAATGCCCTCGCGCTGAAGAGCGTCGACGAGGCGGGGATTCCATTGATCCTCGGTTCTGACTCTCCCATCGAGAGCGCCGATCCGTGGCTCGATATCGATGCTGCAGTGCGACGTTTGCCCCTCGACGGGGCCGGGGAAGCTTTCTTCTCCGAGCAGTGTGTTCCGTTCGAGAAGGCGTTTCACTGGCGAAGTGCCGGAGCTGCGCAGGGGAACTGGTTGCCCACCGGGTGGGGGACCCTCGACGAGGGGACTGCCGCAGATTTTCAGGTGATCGCCGCCAGCGACCCTGCCTCGGTGCGCCGCATCGAGGAGGCAGGCTTGCTGGATGTCTTCAGTCTGGGATCGTGGCGACTGGGTAGATTGGATGATGATGCGAGTTGATTTGCACGTGGATACGCTGTGGAGACTCGAGGAGAAGGGGGGTGGACTGTCTCCCTTTCGTGACGATCTTCAGATCGACGCTCGAAGTTGTCACGCCGGCGCGGTGCGGTTGCTGTGCACCGCAGTTTTCACCGAGGACAAGAATGACGATCCATGGGGGCACTGCAACAGGCTCCTCGACGTCCGGGATCGCCTGCACGACGATGGCGAAGAACCGTTTCAGCGGGTGGTGTCACCTCGGGAGGTGGCAGAGTTGCCTGCTGGTCAGGTTGCGATGCTGGCCACCATCGAGAATGCCCTGTGCATCGGAGATGACCTGTCTCGCCTCGAGGTGCTTCATCAGCGAGGTGCCAGGATTCTCGGAATCACCTGGAACGGCTCCAATCTGCTTGGCCAGGGTGTCATGGAAGATGAGCAGCAGGGACTCACCGATTTCGGCAAGGATGCCGTCGCCCTGGCCGCCGAACTCGGTTGGGCAGTGGATGTCTCGCACCTCAATCGAGAGGGAGTCATCGACGTCTGTGAGTCCGGAGTTCCGGTGCTGGCGACCCATTCCAATGCACGAGCGGTTCATGATCATCCTCGTAACCTGTCGGACGAGCTGCTGTCGCTGATCGCCGAAGGTGGAGGACTGGTCGGTGTGAACCTGTTTCCTCCGTTCCTCGCGGCGCCGAAGGAGCAGGTAAACCTGGATACGGTCGTGCGACACATCCACCACCTGATGGAGTTCTTCGGAGAGGATCGCGTCGGATTGGGCAGCGACCTCGACGGCATCTCGAAGACGCCGGTTGGTTTCACCGATCATGGTGATCTGGACGCCCTCGCCGCTGCCATGGGTCGGGGCGGCATCTCCGAGGCAGCAGTGAACTCGATCCTCGGAGACGGGTTCATTCGCTGGTGGAGTCGCTGGAGTCGCCAGCAAGATTCATGATGCATCTTCGGCGGGTCGGCTGCGGCCTCCCTGTGAACGGGTCGTTCTTTCCACCAGTTCGATGAAGCTGGTCGCATCGGCGGCTGTCAGCGGAATCCAGCGAGATCGCAGGATCCTGCTGTGGATCGACTCTGCACTGTAGATGGCGCTGGTGATGTGTCGTCCGGTGGTGGTGAAGATGTGAATCCTGCCCTGTGGTCCCTTTGCGACGATGGTCGATTCTCGTCGATCTCGATACAGATCCTCGACCGATGAGGAGAGTAGGTCAGCCAGCGCGACGGAGGTCGGGCGGTTGGGGTCTTCCGCCCGCAGTTGTGCGTGTTCGGTGCGCCTGAACGATCGTCTTCGCAGCGTCATCAGATGCGATCTCGATTCGATGAGGAGATCGACAACTCCCTCGCGGCAGTTTCTCAGGGAGGGGCGTTGCCCACTGGATGCCCTGGTGAGCAGTTCCTGCTGGTGGCGGTGTAGATTTGACCGCAGCGAACCGATCCAGCGCGACAGGATCGATCGTGAGTGGTCGCCGGTTATCGTTTCGAGATGATGAGGTGCCGGCAGGCGACTGAGCAGATTCAGCGAGTACCTGGGGACGACTCTTCCCGCCCTGCTCTCGAGAATCAGTGCCGTCACACAGGCGGACTCATCGGCGGGACCCGGAAGCGGGAAACCTCCACAGATCAACGCGCCGATCGGTCGTGAAAACTGGGAGTCATCGAGGTACTCGGGAAGTACCTCACCGAGCAGACTCTCCTCGCTTCGCCAGGAGATGACGGGGATCGTTTCATCTCCGTACAGGAGATCGATCTGTTCATCTCCCTCGTCGAGCAATATCGAGGCGATCTCCTTCCACAGCGGGATACCGGTGGTGGACCAGCCGACCAGCACCGACCTCTGATCGGGAGGACGTGAGTGCTCGCACACCGGTGAGTTGCACCACAAGCAGGGAGCGTGTCCCGCACGATGACCAAGAGCTTCCGTCTCTCCCTGGATCCGAAGCGATTCGATCTGGGCCAGCAAGGAACTGGAAAATCGACGGGAATCGCGATGGTCATCTCGATCGAGGCGGATGGGGATCCTCAACTGCAGTTCCAGGGACTCCGGCAGGCCGGCGATCGCCTCGCGATCTTGTCGAGAGAGGAGCGATCGGACCAGACCCTGGATCCTGCGATGGATCGCTTCTGCGGCACGTGAGCGTGGCACCTGGCCCGAACTGGAGGGGCGTTTTGAATCTCTATTCATCGGTTCTCCTGGTGGCAGTGCTGTGGCGCTGGTCGATTCGAGTCGGAGGTCACCTTGTGGGACGACATGTGTCAGTCTACCCTTCCTGAAGAACGAGGGGACCACACCAGGATGTTCCAGGAAAGACGACATCTCGCGAGGAGCTCGGCGCAGCGGATCTCCTGTTTCGTGGGCTGGATAGTGCCGCTGGTACTGTGGCTGCTGCTGGCGGCGATTCCCCTCCATGCTGGATCGGATCTGCTCGACAGCATCGTCGGGGAAGCGACCAAACTCGGTCTCAAGAAGGAAGAGATCTCCTTCTCCTTCCGTCTTCCCGACGGTTCAATCCTCGAGCACAGGGCACTGGAGGCGCGGGCACCTGCTTCCTGCATGAAGCTTGTGGTCGCTGCGGCGGTGCTCGATCGCCTCGGTCCCGGCCATCTGCTGAGGACCGATCTGATGAGACTGGGCGAGGTTCAGGATGGGATCCTGCAGGGCAACCTGCTGGTGGTCGGTGGTGGTGATCCTGCCATCTGTGGGCGAGAAGATGGCGATGACTCCCTGTGGGAGTTGCGCCCCTGGATCGACAAGATCCGCGCCGCCGGCATCGAACAGATTCAGGGTAAGGTGCTCGCGGATGTTCGCTACCTGTCTGGTCCCGGCATCCATCCCGACTGGCCAGAGGACCAGCTGTTGCGCTGGTATTGCGCCCCCTCGGGGGCTCTGAATCTCAATGACAACTGCATCGATGTGATCATCGGCCCGGTCGAGAATCAGCAGGTCCGGGTGATGCTGGATCCTCCCCACTCCCTGTTGCGTCTCAACAATCAGCTGCAACTGACCGCCAACAAGAAGTCTCACCTCTATCACATCTCTCGCAAGGAGGGGGACTGGGAGATCACCGTACGGGGGAAGTTCTTGAAGACTTCTGGCGAGCGCACCGAATGGATCACCGTACCCGATCCCGCCGACGCGTTTGTCAGCATCTTCCTGCAGATGGTCAAGGATGCGGGGATCGTGGTGACGGGAGATTCCATCGCTGGATCATCGAAGGGAGTTCCCCTCGCCACCATCGAGCATACGGTTTCTTCCCGCCTGGGTGTGATGCTGAAGAACAGTCAGAATCTATATGCAGACGCACTGGCACGAGTGATCGGCAGGGAAGCGGGGGGAGATGGTTCCTTCCAGTCGGTAGCCACCGAGTTGAGTCGCTGGATCGATGAGAAATTTCCTGGCCATCCCGAGCGATTGATCCGCGATGGATCGGGGCTATCTCGCAAGAACAGGCTGGATGCGCGATTGCTGCGCCAGTTGATCGATGTGGTCGACGATCTCCGAGGGGGAGGTGTGTTGCTCGATGCGCTTCCCGTCGGTGCGGTGGATGGAACCCTCAAGAAACGCCTCAGGGGCACCAAGGTGGCGGGCAAGGTGAGGGCCAAGACAGGCACCATCCGTGGCGTCAGCAGCCTGGCGGGCCGTCTCTACGGGGCTACCGGTCCCACCTCCTTCTGCATGATCTTCTCCGGCAGGAATGGCTTCACCTCGCGTGCCCGTGATTGGCAGGATCGTGCTCTCCTCAGGGTATACAAGGCGCTGGCGGCGGATCCGGTGAAGCCCTGAAATCGGGCACCCCCCTGTAAAATCCTCTTTACATCCGGGGGAAGCATGCGACCATCAGGATGCCCCGGGAAGCCCAACCCGAGTTCGAATTTGGAGCCTGAGTGTGGATAGATCCGAACACTCAAAACGTACCGATCCGTCAACTCCCTCGGCAGGTCCGATGGAGTTGATCCTTCGTGATGCTGCGGGAGAACGCCGTTTCAGCATCGACGGAGACTCCCTGACCATCGGTCGTTCCCGCGACAACGATATCGAGATCGGTGACATCTCCTCTTCCCGAGAGCACTGTCAGATGCTGCGGATCCAGGGGCGCTGGCATATCGAGGATCTTCGAAGTCGCAATGGCACCCTCGTCAACGGCATCGTCATCCGGCGACAACCGCTGATGCCCGGGGATCTGATCGAGATCGGCAAGACCCAGATCTTTTTCGGCGAGGTTCCGGAGAAGCATCGACGCAGTTCACCTGCGGGCGAGACGCTGGTCCTCAGTACCGAGTACTTCCTCGAGCCGATTGCAGATGAGTCCACCGAAGAGGACCCGATTCGCTTCCAGAAGGAGCGGGAGATCTTCCTGCGACTGCTGGAACTCACTCGCGACCTGGGAGCGATCCTCGTCACCGAGGAACTGTTCGATGTCATCCTGCAGAATGTCATCGAGATCTCCGGAGCGGAACGGGGCTTCCTGATCATCGAAGACGATACCGAACTGAGGGTCGCCTCCTCGAGGAATATCGACCGTGATGTGGTGCGCCGCGCTCATCTGCAGGTGAGCCAGTCGTTGACGCGGCGTGTGATCGACAGTGGCGAACCGGTACTCACCGGTGATGCTCGCAGTGATCCACGCTTCAACGATTCCGCTTCCATCGCAAATCTTCGACTCGAATCGGTGCTGTGCGTTCCGTTGCGCTTGAGAGGTAAGATCCTCGGTGCCGCCTACGTCGACAATCGCTTCGAGAAGCATTCCTTTCACAAGGGGACCCTGAGGTTCGTCCAGTTTCTCGCCGATCAGGCCGCCATCTACATCGAGAACGCACGTCTCTTCGAGGAGTTGCAGAGGAAACAGGACGCGATCCAGTCCTCGAAGGACCAGGTGGAAGACCTGAACCGGGAATTGCAGGCGATGCTCATCGCTCGTGATGTGGAGCCGGAGGATGTGCGCGAGTTGCTCAAGAGGGGAGCTCGCCCTGACCTGAAGCACTCCTTCGATCGGATCGTGACCCGATCCCCGGTGATGATTCGCGTCTTCGAACTGCTCGACAGGGTCATCGATACCGAGATGCCGGTGCTGATCCTCGGAGAGAGTGGCACCGGTAAGGAACTGGTCGCCCAGGCGATCCATCTCGGCTCGAGCAGGGGCAACAAGGCGTTCGTCTCGCAGAACTGCGCGGCGATCCCTCAAAATCTCCTGGAAAGCGAGTTCTTCGGTCATGTAAAGGGCGCATTCACCGGTGCCCATCGCGACAAGAAGGGGCTCTTTGAGCTGGCCGATGGGGGCACCCTGTTCCTCGACGAGATCGGCGACATGAGTCCAGACCTGCAAGCGAAGCTGTTGAGGGTGCTGGAGGATGGTGAGATCAGGCCGGTGGGGGCGCGCGAGACGATTCGTGTCGATGTCCGCATCATCTCGGCGACCAATCAACAACTGGAGGAGATGGTCAAGTCGAACGGGTTCCGAGAAGACCTCTTCTATCGCCTGAATGTTCTGACCGTTCAGTTGCCACCGCTGCGGGATCGCCGCGAAGACGTTCCGCTGCTCGTCGATCACTTCATCGATCAGGTGTGCCACAGGCAGGGGAGACCGAGACCAAAACTGGACCCGAGGACCCTGTATGCCCTGTACCACAGTCCATGGCCTGGAAATGTCAGGCAACTTGAAAATGAGATTGAGCGACTGGTCGCCCTCTCGGAAGATGTCATCTGTCCCGAGACGATCTCTCCGTCGGTGCTGGCGCATGGCACCGCATTTGGAGGGGCGAACCGGGAACCGATGCGTGGGACTCTTCGAGAACTGGTGGCGGAAGCGACCGAGGGTCTCGAACGGCAGGTGATCGACGCAACGTTGCAGGAAAACAAATGGAACAAGAGCAAGACTGCACGGCAACTGGGCGTGTCGCGTCCTACGCTGGATCAGAAGATCGAAAAGTATGGCCTCAAGAAGTCATCCGAGGATGAGGGAGACGAGTGAGAATGAGTGGAAAGATACGGGTCACCGATGGTGGCCGGGATAGCATCGTGGAGATCACCGAGGAGCCGATCACCATCGGCCGGGATCCTGCTTCCAGGATCGTCGTGGGGGATCGTCTCGCTTCCAGGAACCATGGTCGTTTCTGCTGGGTAGAGGGTGCCTACGTTTACGAAGATCTGTCCTCATCGAACGGGAGTTTTGTTTCGGGCGAGCGGGTGCAGCGCCACGAGTTGAAATCGGGAGACGCGGTCACCGTTGGCGAGGCTCGATTCCATGTCGAACTTGCAGGCGCAGCACCAGACGATACTCCTGTCGAGGAGGTCGCACCTCCACAACAGCAACCGCAAGTGGAGCCTGATGGTCCGCGTCTCTCCTATCTTCATCAGGATGGACGGCACTGGATTGCAGCGAAGGGGCGCATCGTCATCGGTCGTGCTCCGGAGTGCGACATCGTCATCGATGATCCGAGGGTCTCATCACGCCATGCCACGCTGATGGAGCACAAAGGACGCTGGCTCGTCGCCGACATGGGATCCGGGAACGGCATCGTCGTCGGCAACAAGAAGGTCAAGAAACTGGAACTGGCCGGAGATGTGGAGTTCCGCATCGGTACCGTGAAGTTCCAGGCACACGACTTTCCAGTGCGGGAGACACCTTCCGCCGCACCCGAATCTTCCACCTCTTCAGCGAGCCGTGTGGCGGCTCCGGAGATGGCGATGGGACGAACTCGTCATGTCGAGGTGGGCAACGAAGGATCTCAGGCACTCTTCACCGTCTCCTTCATCGCAGTACTGGGAGTGGTTCTCTACTTCGGTTTTGGATTGCTTGAAGATTTCGCCAGTGATCCAGCGATGGCCATTGCCGAGGGGGATCGCCTGGCTGGAGATGGCTACTTCGAGCAACTGGAAGTCGGGGTGCTCGACACGGAACTGTGGCAAACAGGATCTACCGACGACAACCTGGAAATCGAGACGGGAGACGATGCTCCTCAGGGGCGCAAGTGGCTACTGGCCCGTGGCGTCCCCGACTCTCGAGGAGTATTTCGTGTCGAGTACGGTCGTGTCTTCGAGGTCGCTCAGGAAAAGGGTCTCCGGATCACTGCCCGGCTGAAAAATAGCGGCTTCGATCGGGTTGGCCTCTGTGTTCGCTGGATCACACCGAGCACCGATGGGGACCGGCTGATCCAGGAGGACTTTTCAACGCTGAAATCGTCCTCCGGTTGGCTCTCCTTTGCCGGCGAGTTCTCCACCCCTGAAGGAAACCGTGGAACCTCTGCTAGGATCTCACTGGTCGCGTTCGGAAAGAACGCAGCTGCGCTGGCGGTCGATCAGCTGGTGGTGCGAAGTGTCGGCATGGGAGTGGAGCCCAGTTACCGGGTGATCGCTGGTTCCGACGAGCAGGAGATCTCCCTGGCCATCGATGATACGGGAGTTGCCGCGGTTCATCGGGGGAGAATGCGGTTGCTGTCCGATCTTCGAATTGCACTGGGTACTCCACGTCCGATGGCATGGGGACAACTTCTTCCCAGCCGCAAGGAGCAGGTGGTGATCGGGGATGACGGTGCCGTTCGTCTCGGCTTCGAGTTGAAGGAGGAATCAGAAAATGTCGTCCTTCAGCAGTTCGCCAGGGCCATCGGGTGGCGTATTGCAGCAAGCTGGTTCCCGCAGCGTCCCGCACCCTTGCTACTGGTCGGAAACCTGCCGGAGAAGAGCCTCGATTCGCCGGTGCAGGTCTTTTCCGGAGATTCGACCACCAGTTCCAGCGATCGATTGCGTGATCTCCAGCGATGTAGCGGCACCGAGATCACCATCGGAAAGGGGAAGGAGCAATTGGTTCTTTCCTTCCGTAATCCGGTGCACTTCTCGGTGATTGCAAATGTCGATGGGCCAGGTGCTCAACTTTGTGCCGACGCCGGTGTTGTGCTGGCTGGTTCTGCTCTCGACCTCTCCATCGCCGCGAGTAGCGAGCGTGAAGAGGGGCGAGTACTGGCAATCCTCGAGAAGATCGATTCACTGCTGGCGATACCCGATGAGGGTGCCGCCCAGAACATGATCAAGGATGCACGCAAGGCGTTCCCTTGGAGAGAAGATCTGGAACGGAAACTGGTCGCCAGGGAGAGCCTGATTCAGATCGAAGTCGATGCCGCCTTCGCCCAGATCGAGGCGGTCGTCGCGGATGCCGAAAAGTATCCGGGTGCGCCGACTGGACGGTACCTGAAACGGATCTGCGAGGCGGCGGTGATCCGTTTCAAGGATCTTGAGCCTGGAGTGATCTCCAGGGAAATTCTGTCCTCGATGGAGCAGCAGATAGCAGCGGCCAGGGGAGTCGAGGAGGAGGACGAAATCGAACGCCTTCTCGCCAGGGGACGCAGCGCTCTTGGACGCGATCGTCACGAGGTTGCCAAGTTGTACTTCCAGTGGGTGGTGGACCACCACCCGTCAACCCCTGGTGCCGATACCGCGCAACAGGAACTGAAACTGATCGAAGCGAGGGGTAACTGATGTCATATCGGGGACACGCCACAGTGGTTCAACTGGCCGCCGATCGCTGGCGCGCGGTTCATGTCGCAGGACATGGCCGAGGCGTCGAGGTGGTGGCCATCGAGGAGACCGAGGCGTCTGACCAGGGACAGATCTCTCCCTGGATCAAGGATCTTGCCAGCCGGGGCTTCCCGGTGAAGAACACCGGGATACTGCTCGATTCGGAAAACTCGTCGTTGCGATATCACGGGGTTCCACCGGTTCCCTCGTGGCGTCTCGAACTGATTCTCAAGTACGAGGTGGAAGAGATCGCTGAAAAGACTGGCGACACCCTCTCCGGTGGGCACATGGAACTGGTGGTTCCCGAGAGTTTCTCCGAGGACACCTTGCTGCTTCTGGGAGTCGGCAAGGACGCGCTGATCCAGCCTGCCATCGATCAGATTCGCGCCGGTGGAGGCACCGTCAGTCGCGCCTTGCCCGCCGCCATGGGGATCTACCATGCCCATCTTGCTGCCGGGAATATCGACGACGATGAAACGGTTCTTCTCTGCGACGTGCAACACACCGAGACGCAGATCCTGGTGGTCCGTGGCGATCGCCTGCTGTTCGCCAGGAGTGTTGGCTTCGGGATCCAGGGGCTCGAGGAACTGGTCCAGGAGCGACTCTCCCTCGACAGCCAGCAAGCGGTCGATCTGGTCGCCAACTTTGCTTCTGGAGATCTCGTTGGACAGGAAGACGCTGTTGCGATGTGTCAGCGAGGCTGGTCTAGCCAGCTGATTCAGATGCTCAAGTCATCACTCTCCTTCTGCCAGGCCCAGTTGAAGCTGGAGGAGGTCTCAGCAGATCGAATCCGACTTTCTGGCGCGGGAGCGTCTCTGATATCGAACGGCGAAAACCTTGGTGGTGATCTGGACTGCTCTGTCGACACACTTGCTTTCGAAGGTGCCGGCGGAACTGACTGGACGATGCTGGTCGGTACTGCAGCAGCGATGTGCGATGGCGAGGAGCGTCTCGTTGATCTGTTGCCCGAGTCGGAACGTAAGAGACGCACCTTCCGGGACCACACCCGTTTTCTGTGGGCCGGAGTGGCAGCGCTGGTCATTGCACTGGGCCTCCAGTTCATCGATGTTTCACTGGCCTCTTCCAGGGCGGGGAATGCTTTCGATGCCATCAAACACTGGCGAGGTCAGATTTCCAGCTGGACCGCAGCGGAGGCGAGTGCTCGAACGGAAAACGATGTGTTCCGCAAGCGCGAAGCACGGGTGCTTCAGGAGATAGACACCGGACGTTTCTATGCCCGGATACTCGACGGACTACGGGCCGAGTTGCCGGTGGAGATCTCTCTCGATCAGATCCGACTCAACCGCATCGCTTCTGCGGAAGTGGTGGGGGTCGAGGTGACGCTTTCCGGGGTCGCGGATAACTCCAGAAGAAACGGCCTGGAGGCGATCGAGACGTTGCAACGCAAGCTGGAGTCGGTTCCTGGAGTCGAACGGGTCCAGGTGATTCCCGGGGCACCTAAATCAGGGAGTTATCCCTTCGTCATCACCGTCTCTCCGGTGGACAAGATGCCGGATAACTCTGGCCGACGAGGCGGATCTGGCAGACGCACGCGGACACCATTCGGGGGGAGGGGATAGATGCAAGAAATCTGGCAAAAGAACAGACAGGTGTTGATCAAGGCGTTATCAGCGCTGGCGATCTTTCTGGTCCTCTCCAATATCGCACGGGGATATCGTTCCGATTACGAGAACAAACTGGTCCGTAACGAAGAGGAAGCTCAGGTTCTCGCCCAAAAACTTGAAGAACTGGACGGTGTCGTCGACGTCGAGAGGAAGTCTCGAACTGCCCTTGAAGAGCGTAATCAGGATCTCCTCAAGAAGATGGGGATCTCCTATTCGGCAAGTCTCCAGGCTCCTACTGAGGGTGGTACCTTCAGCATCGATTTCAAGCGAGCCAAGGATTCGGTGTGGATCGATTTCAGGGATCGCGCCAACAGGATCGGTCTGGTCACTCCTTCAGATATCCCCAATTTCGATGAACGGGGTGACCTGAGCGACGTCGAGTGGGTCGATCGGTATCGACTGCTCGAGGTGATGGATCGATTCCTCAAGGCGTGCTTGCAGACCGACATCGTGAGGATCGACAAGGTGGTCCCTGGAGATCGGGTGCAGGAAGATCTCCACGACGAGAAGAAGGTCCTGGTTCGCTATCCAGTTGTCTTTGAACTGATCTGCAAGCCCCAGCAATTGAGCGAGATGATCATTCGATTCCAGCGGGATCAATCGTTCTTGTCGATCGAGCCTGGAACGGTGTCTCGAGACAAGGACGACCAGGAACGGATCTCGGTCAGCCTCACGGTGGTCGGGATCGACATGGAGGATCCTCGTGATGATTCCTCCGACAATCGAAGAAGTTCGCGACAGCCGAGGAGGGGATTCTGATGCGCTGGAATATTGAAAAGATCTTCTGTGGAATCTGTCTCTGTTTTCTACTGCTCAATGTGTTCGGGCTGGCGAAAACCTTCATCCTCGGTGACCCGCTCACCGGAGTTGCGTTGCAGCAACCCGGTTCCAGTGACGGCGGAGCGGTGGGAGGCCTCGTGAGGCTCGATTGGTATGAACCGGTGCCTGTAGAGGTTGCGAGGAATCCCTTCCAGAGTGTCAGTGAATGGAAGCCTGCGCCTGTCGATGTGCTCGGGGTTCCCCCGGTCGGGCCGTTACCGAGACGGATCCCCTTACCAGCGCTGCTGTCGGGGAATGCCGCCACCCGACTCCGCGCCGAACTCGCCCCGCCGGTACAGGTGGATGAAGATGAGGAGTCCAGGTGATGCAACGAATCATGATCGTGCTACTGATGCTGCTCTTTAGCCCTGTCCTGATGGGGCAAGACGGCATCGATATGGAAATTCGCGCCCAGGACATCATTGAGTTGAATAACGGGAATCGATTTGAAGGTCGTATCCTCTCCGAGTTGAATGACCTGATCCAGTTTGAAACCGCAGCTGGAAAGGTGTCGATCGCCCGCAGTGATATACGCCAGATCCTCTACAGGAATCCTCCGGAAAAGATCTATCAGGCGAAACTGCGTGGTGATTTCGACAACCTATCTCATGACAGTCATTTCCAGGTCGGCACGTGGTGTTTTCAGCCAGAGGTGAGATTGCTCGAGCAGGGAACGATGCACCTGGAGAAAGCGGTCGCCATCGATCCAGGGAAGATCGGGCCGTACCCGCCGCTGATCGAGCGATACGCTGCTCGAGATGTTTCCGATGTCGATGCGAATGATCTGGAACAGATGCAGATCATGGAGTGTCAGGTGCTACTTGCGGGTATCAATGCCGGAGTTCCCATCGACAACCTCCATGAACTCGCCGTCGCTGCTCTCATCCGTACCGGAGATGTGGAAGCAGCGGTCTTGTTGCTTCAGAAGATGAGCAGCGGTTCCATCGAGGAGCCGTCGGTCGCGAGTTCTCTCCGGAAACTGGTGGTCTTGCTCGATTCACTGGGTAGATCGGAAGAATCCCGCAATGCGGCAGCGCGCCTGCGTGAAGAAGGTGGCGGATCCGATGTGCAGGTTCTCCGTCGAGAATTGCGCTGGGCTGTCCTCGATTACTCGGCGGGGACGGTCGAGAAGCGCCAGGATATCGACCGGATGGTCGAGGAGTTGATCGAGCAGGGTGGAGATTCGGGGGAGGTTTATCTGTATCGGGGTTCGGTTCGTCTCATCGATGGAGACCTGGCCGATGCGGAGTCTGACTTCAAGAAGGCATTCCGTGCAGGAAGCGTCGATTCCGTGGCAGCGACGACCTTTGCGCTCTCCTTTGCTCGCCAGGGCTACTTCGAGAAAGCACTCGATCTGCTGGGATCTGCAGCATCCAGCGAGCAGGTGGCTGTGGACTGGAGACTGGTTGAGGCGTACGTCCTTGAATCGCAAGGGGAGGTCGGTGCAGCGGTGGATCTGTACGAGGAAGCTGCTGCCCACGACGATGCCACCTGGCAGGCCCGTCTCCTGAGTATCGAGGCGAAGCGACGTTTCGAGAAGAACTGGGATCCGGTTCAGGAGTTGCAGAAGGTGATGCGATCAGAACTGCTCTCTCCGGCAGCCTTCGCGGAATGTGCCATGGTTCTTGGCGATCACGCCCTCGACTCTGGCCGCCTTCCGGAAGCTCGACGCTGGCTCGAGTACGCCATCGCCAGTGGCTCCGATGGACCCGATGTGATGCTGCGCCTGGCGTTGGCTCAACGCGGTCCGGGTGGAGACCCGGCGCGAGCGCGTGAAGCACTCGATATGGTAACGGAACAATTGCCACGGGACGCAGATGGATGGAATGCCCTTGCGGAGTTACTGCACACTCAGGGTGATCTCGAGGGGGCCAGGCAAGCACTCGAAAAGACGATCTCGCTCTATCCCAAGAAGGTCGCCGAGTCCTGGTCACCGGAAACTCCCGCACCGCTCCGATGGGCACTTCGGTCTCAACGGAGAATCTCGAGAACCATCGAACAGGAGTACTGGTTCGATGATTTCGAGCGTGAAGATGGTGATACTCTCCAGAATAACTGGCTCGAAGAGGAAGCATTCGGAGTGTCGGTAGCGATCAAGAATGGAACGGCCTTCTTGCAGGGAGTTCAGAAACATCAACCTGATCGACTGACCACCATGAAGAGGGAGATCCTCACTCCTCGATTGACCGGTATCCGTGCCGCCATCCATCTTCTGGCGGCGGGTCCGGGAACCAGGATTGCATTCCGCATCGAGGATCAATCGGGTGGCGGAGTCGTCTTTTTCCGTGACCCGGCCGGAGTTGTGGGGGTT
>CAYPPQ010000046.1:21412-21655 GCA_964412635.1 uncultured Planctomycetia bacterium
CTGGGCGGCAAGAAGGTCGAGATGATTCGCACCGACGACGAGGAAGCTCAGGAAGACTACGGACTCATCTCCACATCATGGAGCAAGGAGTCGGGATCTCATCAGCTGGAGATTGTCTTCTCGTCCGACGGGAAGAACGATGCCGAGTTGTGGTTTGACGGGACCCGCATCGCCAAGGGGATTTCCTACCGTCCATCGCGCAAATCCGGTCTCACTGGAGGCTTCTCCGGGCAAGCGCCCATC
>CAYPPQ010000047.1:0-6679 GCA_964412635.1 uncultured Planctomycetia bacterium
ATGCAGTTCGTTGCCCAGTTGCAGCCCCTCCACCGTCTCGATCGATCGCCCGGGGCATTCTGCCGCCAGTTCGAGACAGCTCAGTACCGGTTTCCCATCGATCAGGACGGTACAGGTGCAGCACTCCCCCAGTTCGCAGCCGTGCTTGGTCCCCGTCAGGCCCATCTCTTCTCGGAGTACCTCCAGTAGAGAATGGTGCACGGCAAAGACGATGTGCTGCTCTTCACCGTTGACCTGAAGAGTCCGAGTGATTCGATCCTGAGACATTTCCCCCCGATCGGTGGCACTTATTCGCTGGTAGGTAGCACCGAATCGATGGGCCGTGATGGCCCCGGAACCTCTTGCCAGGTTCCGATGATCCGGTTCTCCGAATCGACCCGCACCACCCGGGGTTGGTGGTCTCGAATCTTCGCTTCCTCGAGATTGACCCAGCTGGAGATGATGACCAGATCTCCGGGGGAGTTCTGGTGCGCAGCTGCCCCGTTGATACAGATGGTTCCCGATGCCGATTCCCCCGGCAGTGCGTAAGTGACGATCCGACTGCCCCGGGTCACGTTCCAGATATGGACCTGTTGCCCCGCGACGATATCTGCGGCCTCGAGCAGGTCGGTATCGATGGAAACGCTGCCCTCGTACTCCAGGTCGGCACCGGTGACGGTAGCCCTGTGAATCTTCGAATGCAGCATCGTTCGCCACATGACAGGAGCCGTCCTTTCTCACCCGAAGGGAATCTCTCTCGAATCGAGATCATATCCTGTCGGGGGAGGCGGGAACCAGTAAATCGAACCGATCCTGGCGCTAGATTCTGGTGTGGGAAAGCCCGGATAGGTTGCCCCATCGTGCCCCATACGGCAGGATGATCGAGGTCCCTGAGGAAATTTGCACTGCGTCCAGTGCCGGGACCATCTCGAGAAAGCCCCCCCTGAAGGGAGCCGTGGATGGAACCGATCTGCTTCCAGGTAGACCCCTCTCAGTATCGACACTGGGAAGTGACCAAAGAGGGTCCTGTGATGAGGATTCACATGAGTGTGGATCCCCGATTCCCTCTCAAGGACGGCTACGACCTGAAGTTGAACTCCTATGACCTGGGTGTCGACATCGAACTGGCAGATATCGTCCGCCGGCTGAGATTCGAGCATCCGGAGATCACCTCGCTGGTGGTCAGCAGCAGCCATGAGCAGGTCTTCTGCTCGGGAGCCAATATCCACATGCTGGGAATCTCCTCCCACTCGTGGAAGGTCAACTTCTGCAAGTTCACCAACGAGACTCGATGCGAACTGGAGGACTGGGCTGCCCAGGCGGACGTTCGCAGCATCTGTGCCGTCACCGGGCCCTGTGCCGGGGGAGGCTACGAGCTAGCACTGGCATGTGACGAGATCTGGCTCATCGACGATGGCAACAGCGCCGTCAGCTTGCCGGAAACCCCGCTCCTGGGAGTGCTTCCGGGAACCGGAGGCCTGACCCGCCTCGTCGACAAGCGCATGGTGCGACGCGATCGAGCCGATGTCTTCTGCACCCTGGCAGAGGGATTCAAGGGGAAAAAAGCGCTGGAGTGGGGACTCGTCGATGCCATCGCTCCACGCTCCAGGTTCGAGGAGAAGTTACAGAACTATCTGGGAGAAATCGATCAGCAGCGCCAGGGTCGAGCCGAGCGAAAAGGAATCTCCCTCGGCCCCATCGAGGTCTCCGATGTGGATGGGATCCGCAAGAGTTCCACCATCTCGGTGGAATACAAGCCGGAAGAGAGGATTGCCGAGTTCATCCTCGATGTCCCACCAGTCTCCGATGCTCCCACAACCCTGGAGGAAATTCACGCCGCTGGAGATTCCTTCTGGCCGCTACGATTCGCCCGGGAACTGGAGGACGCACTCCTCGACCTGCGCGTCAACCGCAACGATATCGGTCTGGCACTGATCCGTACCCGTGGCAATCTCGATGACATCCGCGGCTGGGATCAGATCGTCATGGACCACCGGGGAGACTGGTTCATCGACCAGATCCTGCACCTGACCAGCCATGTGATTCAACGACTCGAGCGCACATCCTGCAGTTTCTTCTCCCTCGTCGAGCAGGACACCTGCTTCGGAGGAACGATGCTGGAGATCGCCCTCGCCTGCGATCGAATCTACATGCTCGATGAAGAGGGTGTCGAGGTACAGCGCTCCCCGATGAACGAGGGATTGCTGCCGATGACCACCGACATCACCCGCAGCGAGTGCAGGCTGCTGGGGAATCCCGAACTGCTGGAGAGCTCGTCAGGAAATTACGAGCTCCTCGACGCAGCCTCGGCAGAGGAACTGGGACTGATCACCGAGGCACTCGACGAATTCGACTACGAGGACATGGTCCCGGTCGCCATCGCGGAACGGGTCAGCCTGTCCCCCGACTCGTTGACCGGAATGGAAGCCAATCTCAGATTTGCGGGACCGGAAAACATGGAGAGCAAGGTTTTTGGCCGGCTCAGTGCCTGGCAAAACTGGATCTTCATCCGCCCCAACGCAACCGGGCCCACCGGCGCATTGACCCTTTACGGCAGACCGGAACGTCCCGACTTTGCGTGGGATCGCGTTTGAGAGAAGAGGAGATTCGATGAGTAATGTCGATCAGAGTGGGAAGATTCCCAACAACGTTGATCTCGCCAGCGACAAGCGCCTCCAGCGTGCTCTCGAACACTGGTTACCACTCTACATGGAGTGGTGGAACGACATGGGCCCTGCTGGATTCCAGGCCAACGACATCTACCTCCGCACCGCGGTCTCGGTGGAATCGGGAGGCTGGGCAAACTTTGACTACGTCAAGATGTCTGAGTATCGCTGGGGAATCTTCCTGACTCCTACTGAATCCCAGGGAGTCATCGGATTCGGGGACCATTACGGAAAACCCGCCTGGCAGGAGATCCCGGGAGAGTACCGAGGAAATCTTCGCCGGATCATCGTCACACAGGCCGACACCGAGCCCGCATCTGTAGAACAGCAACGCCTTCTGGGAACGATGGCTCCTTCACTCTATGACATGAGAAACCTGTTCCAGGTCAATGTCGAAGAGGGACGTCATCTGTGGGCGATGGTATACCTGCTGTTCCGCTTCTTCGGCAAGGATGGCCGCGATGAGGCGGAAGAACTGCTGTCTAGACGAAGTGGAGATGAGGACAAGCCGAGGATTCTCAACGCCTTCAACGAAGCGTGCGATCACTGGCTCTCTTTCTTCTGCTTCACCCACTTCACCGACCGCGATGGAAAGTTCCAGCTCGCCTCCCTCGCCGAGAGTGGATTCGAGCCGATGGCTCGCACCTGTGATTTCATGCTCACCGAGGAGGCTCACCACCTGTTCGTCGGTGAGACGGGACTCGACCGAATCATCAAGCGTAGTGCCGAGTTGACACGGGAGACCGACGGTGACCCGATGAAGGCTGGTGGGATTCCGCTCGACATGATCCAGAGAGCCATCAACTTCTGGTTCAGTTACAGCCTCGATCTGTTCGGCGGTGAGATCAGTTCCAATGCCGCGAGTTTCTTCAGCGAGGGCCTCAAGGGTCGATTCAAGGAACAATCTCGCTACGAGGACCATATCATGAAGGACGGCGTGAAGGTGATCCCACAGATCATCGGCGGCCGCGTCACCAACGAAGAGATCCCCTACCGAAATGCCGTCAACGAGGTTCTCCGAGACGAGTACATCGACGATTGCCAGCGCGCTCTGAGAAAGTGGAATCGAACCCTTGTAAAAGCCGGAATCGACATGGAAATCACCCTACCCTGTCGCCGTTTCCATCGTCATCAGGGGATCTATCAGGATCATTCCTTCGATCCGCAAGGCAATCTCATCACTCGTGATGAACTGATTGCAAACAAGGACCGCTGGCTCCTCAATGAAGAGGACAATGCGTACCTGACCTCCATCATGAATCAGGTGATCGAACCGGGAAAGATGGCGAACTGGATCGCTCCGCCGTCCCGGGGCATCAACGGTCAGCCTCTGGAATTCGAGTACGTGCGTCTCTGATCGAATTGACCGATTCTGCCGATCAATCGAGGAGAAGGGGCGAAATTGCCGAGGGCGTACAGCGTCCCAGCAACACATCGACGAGAGCCTGTTGATGCACCGGTTGGTGGCCGTGGGCCGTGATCACCGAGATGTTTTCGCCACTCTCCAGTGCCACCAGGTCCCTCGGATCTTCCAGCAGGATGACGACCAACCGTGGAACCTGTTCGGCGATGGCACTCAGCATCGATTGAACCGCCTCGCGATGGCGAAGCCCCTTCACCGCCACCAGCACACCGCCACATCCACGCGCCGCTTCCACCACCTCGTGACACTCCTCGGTAGTTGGTTGCGCCCGGGTCCGCCACGGTTTGATCCGCTCACCGAGGCCCCGGACCAGCGTCTGTAACTGCTCCCCATGGGCGTCTTCTACCGGACTCGCAAACTCCACCTCCGGGATCACCAGCAGCCACTCGGGTCGACCCGGCTCTTCTCCCCCATCGATGGTCACCGCTGGTCCCGCCAACAAGTTGGTACCCCGCCGCGCGATCTCCAGGGCGATCTCTTCCCCATCCGCAACATCCTCATCTGCCGTCGCACAGAGGTGAGAGAGTCGGTCGAGTCGCTGCAGCGACTTCATGTGGGAAGAGTGCAGATCTGCATCCTCGGAGATGGCTCTCTCCAGCAGTTCGAACGCCTGCATCTGCAGAGCAGGGGTGTGGCAGACCAGCAAGACATCGTGCCCGGCAGTGGCAGCCCCGAGGATCACCTCGGAGAAGTCAAACCCTGCCACTCCGCCCATCTCGAGGCAATCGGTAACGGCCACCGCATCGAACTGAAGTTGCTCTCGCAGATGTTTCTGCAGCGCCACGGGTGATGTGGTAATCGGTTTCCGGGGGTCGAGACCATCCACCACCACGTGACTCGTCATCATCATCGATGCCCCTGCTGCCGCTGCTCCGGCAAAGGGAACCAGCTGATAGTCGTCGAGGGCACCGTCGATTCGTGGAAGGCCGAAGTGTGGATCCACGGTGACCTTGCCGATTCCTGGGTAGTGTTTCCAGCAATCATGGACGCCGCGTTGTCGGTGCCCGCGGCCCAGCTGCGTGGCGAGCTTCAGGGCCAGTTGTGGATCGGATCCGAAGGAGCGTGAACCGATCCCCCGCTGCCTGCTGCTGGTCACCACATCCACGCATGGAGCCAGATTGACATCGATGCCGATCTCCCGCAGTTGCTGCCCCGAGATCTGTCCCTGTAGCAGCGCCAGTTCCATCGCCCTCGCCTCATCGACGAGTGCTGCTGTACCCAGTGCAAGGTTGCCGGGGAAGAGGGTCATCCCGTCGGTGATCCTCACTACCCTTCCACCTTCGTGATCGATACAGATTCTCAATTGATCCCCGAGTAGATCCCTCAATTCCTTCACCAGAGAACACAATCGTTGACGTGAGATGATGTTCCTGCTGAACAGGATCACTCCCCCGGGCTTGATCTTCTGCAGGTGCTTCTTCGTCTCGGATGAAATCCGCGGTTCAGGGATTCCGATCCACAGCCGGGTGCCGATCATGCCGATCTCCTTCGCTGCACTGAACAGATGAGGACGGTCAAGGGCGTGGTGATGACGATCCACCACGGCCAGGCGATGATCACGCTACCGAAGATCGCTTTCTGCAGAAACAGAAGTGCTCCCACCGAGGAGCCGCACAGAAGCGCCACCTTCGAGCTTCCTGAACTGCCCCTGCCCGGCAGGAACGCTGCGCACAGGAAGACTCCCAGCAAGGCACCGTAGATGATCGTCATCGATGACAGTGCCAGCGAGATCAGATCGTCGGCAGCCGCCCACTGCTTCTCCATCAGGAGCGCAAATCCGCCGGCAGAGATGGCCAGCAACACCGTAACCACCAGCGAGACGATTCGCATCGTCTTGACACTGTCTCGTGACTCACGCTGTAGAACATCAACGGTCCAGGCGGCGGAGATGGCACAGATGGCGGAATCGAGACTCGACATGGCAGCCGCCAGTAATCCGGCAAGGACGAGACCGAGCAGACCACTGGGAAGTTGCTGCAAGGCAAAGGTCGGAACCACCCGATCCGGGTCGATGGCGAAGTCGGGCGGAGTCAGGTTCCAGTTACAGGCGATGGCACTCCCCACCATCAGGAACAGTGCCGTCACGGGTAAGTTGATGATTCCCGAAGCGACCAGTGCGCGCCCTGCAGATCGATCATCTCTTGCCGACAGCAGCCGTTGAACCATGTCATGGTCGGTGCCATGGGTCGCCATCGTCAGGAAGAACCCGCCGATCAACGCTGCGGGAAAGATCATCGCCTCCGATAGCCATGCCGGCAAGAAACTGACTCCCTCTGCCGTCGAGGTTCCCGACCAGAAGAAGATCTGCATCGCATCCTGCTGGCCACTCCAGTCGAAAAACTGCGCCGCTCCACCGGGGATCATGCCGACTGCAACCCAGATCATCGCCAGTGCCCCACCGATGAAAACAACTGCCTGAACTGCATCGGTGGCGATCACCGAACGGATTCCCCCGACGAGGGAGTAGGTTCCTGCGATCGCCGTACAGATCAGAATCGAAGTTCCGGTGGAGAAGTGAGTCACCGCTGAAAAGGCGATGGCTGCGATGTACAACCGGACCCCACTGGCAAGGATTCGCCCCACCACGAAAGCCACGGCGGTGGAACGTTGC
>CAYPPQ010000047.1:6689-21137 GCA_964412635.1 uncultured Planctomycetia bacterium
CTCCTCCGAAGCTCTTTGCGATGAGACCGTAGACGGTTTTCACTCCCAGCCGGTGGTAGAGAGGTATCAGACTCCTGGAGAGGACGATCTTGGCGAGTAGCGCGCCGAGGCCAAACTGGAGGTAGGCCCAGCTGTGCCGCTGATACGCGAACTGGGGAACACTGATGAAGGTCGCCGCAGAAAGTTCCGTCGCAAGCAGTGAGAAGAGCACCGCGCGGGTCGATATGCTCCTGCCCGCAAGCAGCAGATCAGGTGTGGATTCGGAACGACCCGAGGCCCGAAGACCAACGATCAGAACCAGGAGCAGGTAACCGCAGATGACCAGTAAATCGACAGGTGTCATGGGGAGAGGATAAGGGCATCAGTTGCCCCGGACACCCTTCGATCGACTGGAATTCCCCGCTGAAAACGGGACAATCGGAGTATGTCAGAATCTACGGGAACCCCACGAGATCCGCGTCTACTTCCTCTTTTCGAGGATGACGCTGCCATCTGGACTCCAACCTGCCTGGCCCTCGTCGAGCACATCTTCGAGGATCTGTCGCTGGAGCAGCAGATGATCGAGGTGGTTCAGGAAGCGCTGGACCAGGACGAGGGCTTCTCCAGCGGTGAAATCTGCTGCGTACTGCTGCTCGGCGAAACCCGCAGTGCGCCATCTTCAGAGGTGCTGATCCAGTGTCTCCAGCAGGATGATGAGATCCTCCAGAGGATCTCGACCCGCTCCTTGCAACGAATCGGATCCCCTGCCTTCGAGCGGATCTTCGACCTGCTGGATGACCCACAACTCGATGGAGAGGTGGCTGCTCTGGCGGTGGAATGTCTCGAGGGGATTTCACTTCACGATCTCCCCCACTCTCGCGAGCAGATCGAAGATCGCCTGAGGAGTGATCTCACCAGATCAGACCTGCCGGTTCAGCGCAAGGAGGCATCGGCTCTGGCTCTTGCCCATCTGGGAGTTCAGGAAGCGGTCGATGTCATCGAACTGGTTCTCGACCGTGACTTTCCCCGGGGAAATGTGTTCATCCTCGAGGCGCTGGAGATTCTCGCAGAACACCCCGATGGGATTCCCGGTTGCGCCATCGACCCCATCGAACACGTGGTTCGCTGGCTCGGCGATGAGAGCCTCCCCGGTGGAGACCTCGACGCAGAACTGTTGATGGACCTGGACCTGGAACAGGAACAGGAACAGGAACAAGAATAGCGCAGCCGAGCACTGACGTGACAGCGTAGCTTTCGCCGATCCCCTAGACTTCCTCGAAGAACCACGGCTTCAGTGCCTGCAGCCGATCCTCGTATTGATCCGGATCGAGGAGCCAGCAGGTACTCGCCACCGAGGAGAGCAAACTGTTGCCATCCTGGGGTGTGAAGCAGAAGCCGGAGACCTGCGTACCGCCCACCACCGACAGTGTCTCGTGAGGAATCACCGTCTGGTTGAGGATTCTCCCGAAGAAACCGTGATCCCTGCCGAAACTGAACACCTGATTGGCGGACTTCTTGTAGGTGAGTGCGAGCCGGTCATTTTCTTTCACCAGCCCCAGCAGTTCCTCGACACTGGTCGGTTCGTCCACTTCGAGACGGAAGCGAAGGGTATGCATGTACTGGGAATTGAGTTTCACGGCACTGGAGAAGAGGGTGGGATATTCCAATCCCTGCGTCTGGAAGAGATGGTACGCATCGCGGGCATGGTGGGTACCGAACTGCTGGTCCTTGTGCTTCCCGACCTGTGGTGATGGGGCAAACCCAGCATCCTGACTCACGTCATTTGCTCTTCGCATGCACACGAAGTCGGCAGACTTCAGGTTTCCTGGCTTGGCCCCGTTGGCGAGGGCCATCGTCTTGATGATGGCGGCCAGGTTGTGAGTATTACAGGAAACCACGTGCAAGAACCGATCTTCCCCCGGTACCAGTGCATCGTCGTTGATTCCGCGGGCGTACATCTTACCGAATCCGAACTCGGATCCCTGAGCGACGAATCCCTTGACCGAATCTGCACTCTGGTAGTACTCCTCCTTGTTGGCGAGGCCTGCACCGGAAGGAGTGCAATCGATCACAACGGAGGAGCGGTGGATGGCATCACGAGTGGAATAGGACGGCCTCATCCCCAGCTTTTCGAATCCCGACATCGCCTCTTCGGATGTCGACAGCTTTGCTCCACGATCCAGCAAGTTTTTCACCTTGGAACGATCGGTGAAGAGAGGAGATCTCTTGTTGAAAGTGACCTCGTCGATTCCCAGCTTATCCTTGAGATGAGTCAGCAAGCCGATGAGTGGCTCGCCGATGGTACCTGTACCGATCACGTGTACGATGTTGGCCATCGAATTCCCCCAGAAGAACTGGCTACCCGATCGAACCGCTGGGCCAACGTGGCACCGGGGAAGGAACGAGGTTTACCAGGACTTCGATGGTAGGGGATGACCCGGATCCATGCGAGCAGTACCCACCAGGAATCCTCAGGTCGACTGGAAGGCAACAGAGGCCTTCCGGGTATCCCGGAAGGCCTCTGCGCCGATCACTTCGCTAGCAATTCTCTCGTCACAGGTTACGGAGCCGGAGGTGGTGGCGGTGCCACGTCAAAACCGACGCTGACCTGGCTCACCTGTGGGGTGAATCCGATGTTGAGCGGATCCGAGTACAGGAAGTACCTCACCACGAGATACTCTGCATTCTCCAGAGCCGAGGGATCGGCAACGATGCCGAGCAGCGGACCCGGTTGGCCCGAAGCGGCGTCGCTCGATCCGTAACCCTCGTAGAGCACCTGCAGGTTGGCAGGAGATCCGAACTCCAGATCGACCACGGCGTTCTCCAGAAGCAGGTTGCCGTGCACTGCACCGTCCAGACTCGTCAAACTGTAGGGAGTCGAAGCGGTGGAACTCAAAGAGGTACCGAAGAGGGTGAAACCACCGGTTTGCGGTGCGGGAGTGACGTCGATGCCGTTGTCAGAGAATCCCAGAGGAGTCTCGACCCTCACCCATCCGTCGCCACCACTACCTCCATTGGGACCCGCTGTAATGTAGGGGGATCCTGGAATCGGCTGGTTGGCGAATCCGCCACTGACATCGAGTTGTGCGCCTGGATCGACGATCACGACACTGCGTCCGCGGACCCGGATCGCTCCTCCGGCACCCCCTCCACCAGCTGCTGAACCCTCAGGAGCCAGGTATGCACTTCCACCCATGGCAAAGATCTGCGCCGTCGGATGGATGCGAAGGGGACCATTGGCGGTGATCTCAACGCAACCACCGCCGCCACCGCCGGCGGTTCCCGGGATCACCGAACTGGTGTCGAGATCGAAGAGGGATCCGCCCCCAGCACCACCGACACCGCCCACCAGCAGTGGGATGGTGGCTCCAGGATCGAGTGGATCGGGAACCACGAAGGAGATCGATCCGTAGGATGTTCCACCCTGACCGGCGGCAGGGAATTCCGGAGTGGTGCAGGTTCCTGCACCGCTTCCGCTATTTCCTTCGCCAGCGTATCCACCGCCACCACCACCACCGACGGTGCAGGTTGCGAAGGAGCCTTCCGCAGACTGACCACCGGTCGGAGCTGCGATCAGGTCGGGGGGTACCGTTCCTCCGGGATCACCCGGATCAGGGATTCCGTCATAGATCAACTCTATCGGAACGATGGAAGCGATCTGTCCAGACTCTCCGTCGACGAGGTTACCAGACTGGGCAACTCCACCGAGGCCACCGCCACCGCCGCCGGCACCGGGGGCTCCGCCCACCGCCGCCACCGTCGGATCGGCAAGATCGGGATATCCTCCCGCCTCACCACTGACGTCGATCAATCCATGGATATCCACGACCCCTGAGGATCGAAGCACCAGAGGATAGGAGCCGGTACCCATGAGGGTCGCCAGCGCATCGATCTGGATCGAACTGAACTCGAAGATTCCATCGACACCATTGTCGTAGATCAAACTACCGCTGCCATTGGTGATCTCTCCTGTATCGGTATTGGCGGTGTATGGTGAGTCGGCAGCAGTCAGCAACATCGGAGTGACTCCGGTGCCGACCTCGATCTCGCCTGCGGAGATTCCGTAAGAGGAACCTGCTCCGACACCGACCGGAGGCAACAGCGCTCCCTCATCGATGGTGCCAGGGGCCACCAGCGATCCGTTCGTTTCGAAGCGGACCAGGCCGTCCCCTCCCGCTCCACCCTTCTGGATCTGCGATCCATTGGGGGATTCGAGCTGGACACCTCCGGTACCACCGACAGCAGAGATCTGAGCAGTCGCACCGATTTCGAGGTCACCGGTTGCCCGGACGATGGCAGTTCCACCACCACCTCCGCCACCGGCACCTGCCGTGGTTCCCTGAACACCTCTCTGGCCATGACCACCGTCGAGCAAGATGGTTCCGGTGATGCGCACCGACCCGTCTGCAACGATGCCGATGGCTCCACCACCACCACCGCCGCCACCGCCGTTATTGACGACGGGAGACGCAGTTGTCGTGGGACGCCGGGTACCAGACCCGCCGCCACCGCCGCCTCCACCACCGATCAGTTGAATCCCGAGGGAATCCATCGTGGCAAAGCCGCCGGTTCCGTTGTCCGATCGATTGGAGAGGTTGTAGGAGAAGGTATTGATCCCATCGAGTCCTGTAGATCCGCCACCACCGCCACCGGCATTTCCGGCACGGGTGCTGTAGATCGCCGCAGGAATCACGAGATCGATGGAACCACCAGCACCTCCACCGAACTCACCGGAGGTTGCCGGCTCCAGGCTGTCGACCAGCTGATTGGCTCCGCTGATGGTCATCGTCGCACCTTCACCCCCGGCACCACCACCAGGTCCACCGGGACCTCCTTCTCCCCCTGCGTCTGCTACCCCTTCAAAACCATTCTGCCCCGAGAGATCGAGGAGGCCGGCCATGAGGAATACCAGGTCGCTGGGATCTCCAGTTCCCGCACATCTGAGTACGATGGGAAGATCGGTGGGGCCAGAGAGTTGCACGATGGCATTTTCCTCCATGACGAAGGTTCTCATCTGGAACTCACCGGGAGCATTTCCTCCGGCGAGGAAAACGATGGGTGGATCCTCGGTCACATCGAAGATCGATCCATTGAGACTGTTCATGTCGTAGGTTCGATCCGCCTGCAGAACCACGTCGCAGAAGGGAGGATCGAGGGGATCCGGTGTCGGATCGGTGCAGGAACCAACCAGGTAGGGGAGGTTGACTTCCGGAGCCACTGCATTGAAGGCGAGGCTGCCGCCACCCCACAGGGCATTTCCAGCGAGTGGGTCGTAGTTATTGAGGGTGTCGAAGGTCTCGACCACGACTCCGGACGCATCTCCGCCCACCACGTTATTGACGATCAACGGACCGGAAATCCAGGTTCCCGGCTCATCCTGTGCAGCAGTTGCGGGCACTGGATCTGATAGTTTCAGACGGATCCTGGTGGTCACCATTCCCCCCGTCAGCTGGGAGGCGCTGTCCCACATGAAGGTCATGTGCTGACCGGGAGCGACCGAGAAGGGAGCGGCGTTGACGAAGTTGAATCCGCCTGGAACCATCCCTTGCCCATCAAAGGTGCCTTCCACCTCCGCACACTGTACCCAGTCGCCAGAACCGATGGGATCCTCGAACTCGGGGATCGCATCGAAGCGCCCACGGACAGGATCGCACAGCACGACAAACTGGAGCGGAATATTTCCGGCACGAATCCCGGCGGGAACCAATCCTGCAACGGGGTACGGCGGAAGATCGGAGTTCTCTCCCGGTGCCAGTGCAGTGGCGAGAGGAACATCGATGGGTGAACTGTTGAGAGGCAAGCCTCCCGTGGCAGCGCTGACGCTGACCGACAGGATCGAGGTGTCTCCCGAGGGGAAGATTCCGGTGGGCAACTGCACCCGTACCGCTTCCATGTCCGCGGGCAGATCGTAGTTGACGCCTCCGGTACCGGCCTGCACCGAGGTTGCCGCCTGACTGGTGGTTCCGTCATCGACGGAAGCACCGGTCACATTGCTCAGGTTGTATCCGTAAATCACCACCTCATCGGTGGGCACGACCTGGCCACCGGCATTGGCAAAGATGGAAGTTCCATCCTCACCGACGGCAAATCCGACGATCTCTGGAGCGGCGGAGAACACATTGGCCCCGGCAAACACACCGTTGACGATCAATTCCACCGTTCCGCTTCGTACCCCACTGGGGACGATGACGGAGAGGGAAGACGGATTTCCGCAGGCAGTGGTGGGAGGATTGGTATCGACGATGACATTGGTCACGTAGCCATCGATCACCGTCTCGTTACTGAAACTACGGAACAGAACCTGGTTCTCTTCCAGAATCTCACTGAAGTTGACTCCCCCGAGGGTCAGAACCGTTCCCGGTCCGCCCTGTGCGGGATCGGGAGAAATCTCGTTGAAGTTGGGGGAGATGCAGTCCGGCTCTGGCGGTGGCGGCGGTGGCTCGGTGATCGGCGGATCGCCGAACTGACCGCCGAAGCGGTGACCCGAGTTACATCCTCCCGAGAAGACTGCAAACACGATGATGGACAGGAGTACGAGTCGGGTCGTACGAGATGGCAAGTCCGAGTAGAGCACTCTGGCTCTCCTTTCCCCCGCGACCAACCGGTTTGGGCTCTCCGGAGACGGGGCTGGGCTACTTCACTTCGATGAGAACGGAAATGATGAGAACGGAAATGACTCCGGCAAATCTTCCTGGGAAGTTTGGAGAGTCCGCAGTTCCATTCCTGCATTCATTATCAACTACGTGCAAATCTACGGCCATTCCCCATGAAGCACACCCTGAAGGAGGCAAATCCCCTATTCCGAGTGATCTGAAAGCGACTGGCTTCATCGGTCGTCAAGAGAGTTTGACGCTCTGTCCCCAAATGTGCCAGGATTGACACGCATCAGCAGCGAGATCGTCCCCGACGCGAACGCCGAGGATACGAAACTGTGATTCCTCTTCGGGTACCGGAGGCGACACAACTCTCCCACCGGAGATCCCCTCACGGGGACAGTGGGGCATCGTATACCGGATACGAACGGAGTCAATATTTGCGGGGGTGGCAATCGTCACCACTTCCCTTCAGGATGGGTTCGTCGGCAGCGTCGAGCGGTGCAGAATCGCGAAAGGAGCCTCGGTTGGGTCGATTCCTGCGTCAAATCTTCCAGAAAGAGCTGGATTGGCTGCGATCCCGCTTCCGCAGGTTGCTTGGCATATTCGGCTCCCGGAACGCCTCTGCTGCCAGCAGGGTCCGAAAATCTACCTCTCCAGCCGCTTCCGAGAGAACTCCCCGGGCCCCACAGCGGAAGATTCGCAGCACTGATGGGGAGATCCGCAAGGGCACCGGCGCTGGCAAGAAGTCGCCTCGCTCCCCTCTCGCCGCCAGCGAGATGTCGCCACCACCCAGGCGACGTACTCTTCGGCAGCGACAACCTCGCCCCGCCATCCCCGCCGACCGGGTCGGACCGCTCAAGAGAGAGATCCAGCACTCCCCTTCCGATCCCTTCTCGTCGGTGGTGGCATCGATGGTGTTGCACGGTTCCCTGTTGCTGGTGCTGGTGCCCTTCTTGATTCCGCAGGAGAAGGAACCGATCCCCGTCTGGAATCTGGTGGTGCGGCTCGAGGAGAAGAAGAAACCGGAGAAACCGACCCCACCGGTTCCTCCGGTGGAGGACCCACAACCGGAGATCCCTCCCGAACCACAACCGGAGCCGACACCGGAGCCACAACCGGAACCTGCAGAGATCGAGGAAGTCACCGATCCGCAGGAGCTGGAAGTGATAGCGGTCGGGTCGACTTCCGCTTCTGCCCATCCACGTCTCGGCAATCGTCGAGCACAAGCGGTGGCTCGCTACGGAGGAAATCCATCGACCGAAAGCGCAGTGAAAGCGGGACTCGACTGGCTAGTTCGCCACCAGGATCCGGATGGCAGCTGGTCCCCCGATCAGTTCGACAAACGCTGTCGAGGAAGTGGTCCCACCTGTGGAGGACCCGGATATCGAGATCATCGAATGGGGATCACCGGATTGTCACTTCTTGCAATCGTCGGAGATGGTCACGAACCCGCGACCGATGGATCCGAGTACCAGAAGTCGGCGCGCATCGCTCTCGACTGGATTCTCGCCAGGCAGGATCGATCGGGATGCCTCCTCAGCGGCCAGGACGCAAAGATGCGCAACATGTACGATCATGGAATCGGCACCTTCGCGCTCTGTGAGGTGGCTCGCTGGATCGACGATCCGGTGGTCGAGGAGGCCGCCAGACGGGCACTGCAATTCATCGAGGAGGCTCAGCAACCCGGTGGCGGTTGGGACTACGCTGCCACCGTCACGCTCCGAAATGACCTCTCCATCACCGGCTGGCAACTGCTGGCAATCCATGCCGGAATCGAGGCGGGACTGCTGCCCAGCGCTACCACTCTCGCCTCGGCGGAACGATTCATCGACCGAGCGATCGCCAGCGACGGAAGTTCCACCTACGCCGACCGAGGGATCGGGCGAGGACGGAAGGGATTCGGAATCGATGCGGTCGGTTTGATCTCGATGATTTCGCTGGGTCATTCCCCCCTCTCCCAGCGATGTCTCGCTGCAGCCCAGCGCATCGCCAACCAACCACCCAGACCAGATCTTCGAGCCGAATGGGATCAGCACCCGCAATCGATGTACTACTGGTACACGGCAACACTTTCGCTCTTTCATACCGGAGGGGAACCGTGGCAACGGTGGAATCAAAAGCTGCTGGAAGATGTTCTCCCTCTCCAGAAGAAGAGTGGAGATGCGATGGGCTCATGGGATCCCGATCCCAACTGGATCGGTGCCGCTGGCGGTCGCGTCGCCCAGACCGCACTGGGCATCCTCACCTTTGAATCCTACTTCCGGTACACACCGATGCACGCCCGACTGGGTCTGACGCAAACTCCGCGGAAGCGATGATCACCACCGAAGAGAGGTTCCGATGTTTCGCAGAGAAGACTGTACCCGTGAAGCGATCGAGAACATCGACCGGCAAGCGACCGATCGTTTTGGAATTCCCTCTCTGATCCTGATGGAGCACGCATCCATCGGCATCGCCAGGAGAGCGATGGAGATGCTGGCGGAAGCCGCCACCACTGCGACCCCCTCCCGGGTCATCATCCCCTGCGGGCCTGGCGGCAACGGTGGCGATGGCCTCGCCACCGCCCGGCATCTTCATTCCCTCGCCGTGGAGACCCTGATCATCGACCTGGCGCCTTCCTCCCGACACACCGATCGCTGCACCAATCGGCAGATCTGCCAGAAGATCGGCATCCCCATCGTCGAGGAGTTGCCCCCTTCGGGCAGCGACGCACATCTGATCATCGACTGCATCCTGGGAAGCGGTACCCACGACCAACCGAGGGATCATCTGGCGACGGCGATCGAATGGATCAACCGGCAATCGATCCCGGTGCTGGCGGTCGATCTACCCTCGGGAATGGTGGCGGACACGGGAGAGTGTCGAGGAGCATCGGTGATCGCCACCGAAACCATCGCCCTGTGCTTACCCCATCTGGGGTTACAGGAGCCGGCGGGATTGCAATCATCCGGAGATGTGTGGATCACCCCCATCGGCTGTCCCTCTGCCTTGTTACCGGAGAATGCCAGCCCCTTCCCGCCGCAACCTCAACTTCTGATCCCCGGTCCCGCTCGACCTTCTCAGTGACGCTCAACTTTTTATTCAGATCCGGTATCATGGATGCAGGGGATCGACACGGTTCGATCTCCAAGGAACAGTGACCCGCATGAGGGGGCGATTTCAAGTCCCGGAGGAATACTGAATGAACTTCTTCGAAAAGCTGGTGATGACCGGGTTCGTGTTGTTGACCTTGACTGCTCTCGGCTGGGGTTTCCTGTTCGGGCTTCCCAGTACTGTCCCGACCATCGCCATGTCCTCCGAGAAGATATCCGAACAGCAGTACAGGAGTGAAATCACCTCGGAGCAGAGTCAGATGCTTACGGAATTGCTCACGCCTGCGCCGTCGACGACCCCCGGACGCACCACGTCGAGACGACCCCAGTCCGAGGTCTACAAGATCAACAGGCCACTCCTGCAGAGGCTCGGCAATCTTACCGAATGCAGGAAGGTGTTGATGGAAGCATCGAGTGAACAGCAGGAGGACGGATCGCTCAAGATCAGGGGGATCGCCCAGGGTTCACTCTTCGAGCGAGTCGGTTTGCGGGAGAACGATATCCTCAAGTCGGTCAATGGAGTGACACTCGACTTCACTTCCATCGGGGACTGTCTCGACGCTCATGGAGATAGCATCGAATCACTTCGCACGGGCAATCCCGTGGTGATAGAGATCGAGCGAAGGGGATCCTCGGTGGCACTCGTCATCGCCCCACCTGGACTCTGATCGACTGGACTCTGATCGACTGGACTCTGATCGACTGGACTCTGATCGACTGGACTCCTATCGACTGGACTCCTATCGACCTGCCCGGATCACCCTTCGCCAATTCCTCTATTCGCTGCTATCACTTCGCTTGTTGGCGACGGTACGGTTGTAGATCGTCTTCACATTCACTCCGAGATCTCTGGCTGCACGGGTCTTGTTACCACCGTGGTACGCCAGCACCTTGGAGATGTGCTGATCTTCAACCTCCTTGAGAGACATATCGACTGGATATCCGCTCTGGGTTACAGCGAAATTATCCGACGCCTTGGGAAGGTCGATGGGAGAGGCAGCGATCTGCTCACGTACCATGTCTCCATTGACCTCTTCACCACCGCTCAGCAACACCGATCTCTCGAGAACGTTTTCAAGTTCGCGGATGTTCCCTGGCCAGCTATGCTGAGTTAGCACCTCCACCGCACTCGAAGTCAGTGACGGTACCGAAATCCCTCGTGCCCGGAGTCGATCGAGAATCGACTCGACGATGTGCGGCATTTCGGAATCACGATCACGCAATGGTGCCAGTTCGACATGCACAACGTGGATTCTGTAGAACAGATCGAGGCGGAATCGACCTGCGGAGACTTCTTCACGAAGATCTCGATTGGTCGCAGCGATGATGCGTACATCTACTGCCCGGTCCTCGTTGGAGCCAACAGCCCGGATCCGACCGGTCTGAAGCACCCGCAGAAGTTTGACCTGCGACTCCACCGGCAACTCACCGATCTCGTCGAGGAACAGGGTTCCTCCATTTGCCTTTTCGATGAGGCCTTGCTTGTCTCGATCGATCCCGGTGTAGGCACCTTTCAGTGCTCCAAACAGCTCACTCTCGATGAGAGAGCCGGGAATCGCACCGCAGTTGACGGTAACCCAGGGACCATCGCGTCGGGTACTGGTCTGGTGGACCAGCCTGGCGATGAGGTCCTTTCCGGTACCACTTTCTCCTCCCACGAGGATGGTGGAATCGGTGGGAGCCACTGCAGAAAGGGTCCTGAGTACCTTGAGGGTACGGGGATCACTCCCTGCAACGAAGATGTCCTTTCCTCCCGACTCGTTGAATACGGGTAGGTGAAGAACCGACTTTTTCTGTGACATTCCAGATTCGGCCAGTGGAGAACTCATCAGATCACTTCCTCTCTCTCGAGGATCTCGTCCTTGTGTTTATCAAAAAGTTGTCCGATACGAGGGTCAAACTGACTCCCGCTCCCCTTGCGGATTCGTTCCACCGCTTCCGTCGTGGTCAACGCTCCCCTGTAGGAACGATCACTCGTCATCGCATCGAAGGCATCGACAACAGCGATGATCCTGGCCATGAGGGGAATCTGTTCCCCCGCCAGGCCATCCGGATAACCGCTGCCATCCCATTTCTCGTGATGGTGAAGAACACCCTTCAGACTCGGCTGCAAGAACGGCACAGGTGCGATGATGTCTGCCGAGATGACCGGGTGTTTCTTGATAATTTCGTATTCCGCTTCGGTGAGCGCTTCGGGCTTGTTGAGGATGTCTTCATGCACACCGATCTTTCCGATGTCGTGAAGCAGTGCAGCGTGGGAAAGGGCGCGAAGTTGTCCTCGATCGAGGCCCGAAATCTCTCCCAGTTTCACGGCCATGTCGCGAACCCGTGCCGAGTGCCCGTTCAGGTATCGGTCCTTGCTCTCGAGGGCGACCAGCAGTGCCTCCACCGTTTGTCGCATCCCCTTCACCTCATGGATTCCGAGTGCCCTTTTCTTGGCTCTCTCCATCGAGGCGAGGAACTCATCGACGTCGTACGGCTTGGCAATGAAATCGGTGGCCCCCTTCTTGATCAGGTCCACCGCATTTCCGACGGTTCCGTCCCCGGTGGTGACCACGATGCTGAGATCCGGGTCACTCACCAGAGCGTTGACCACCAGCTCGTCACCACGCATCCGTGGCATATCGAGGTCAGTCACGAGGATGTCCCAGTGATCTTCACCGATGCACTGCAGTGCGATCTCGCCGTCCTCCACGGTAGTGGGTGTCGGCCACCCCTCCGCATCGAGGATCGCAGCAATCAATTCACGTGCACCGGCGTCATCGTCCGCCACCAGAATTCGTAGATCTGAAGTGCTCATTGGAAAATTCTCCGTCCGCCGGCGAGCAGATCCCCCTGGGTGGAAGCTTCGAAGGTCCACCGTTCCATCAGGGATTCATGCATCCGATCGATCTGCTCCTGTAACCAGTGAGCGGATACGGACTCCGATAGATTCCCCAGGATGGCAGTTCCCGACCGCTCCGATTCCCGGTTACAAAACGTCTGAACCGAGGTGATCAGTTCCGGTACATTTCCATTCCATGGCTCCGTCAGGATTTCGCCCAGCTTCTTCAGCGTGAACTCCTTCCATCTCTCTTCGAAATCCTCGGGCCTGGAACAGGACCAGACCTGGTATCGAGAGATGGCTGTGATGTCTTCAGGGCGATCCTTCAGCGGTGGGATGAAGAAGGTACCGGCAAGTTCCAGATCGGAGAGGGGGCTGGTTGCAGGCATTCGCTGCTCGCCATGATCCTCGCTGAAGTCGACCCCGAGAACGATCCTGGGGATTTCACCCGGGCAATTCTCCAGCAGTTCTTTCAGACCCTGTGCAACTTCCCTGTCCATCCGATGAGCCTGCCCGATGTACACCGTTCCTAGCTGTACCAGGGCTGGTATCTCATCTTCTGTGGCATGAAGTTGTGAGAGACAGAATTCCGGACCGGTGGTATTGAGCATTCGCGCACCCGGGACCGAACCGGCGGCATGCATCTTGCGCACTGCCAGGCGTTTTCCCACACCGGGAGGTCCCAGCAACAGGACCGGTGCCCTGAGTTCACTCATCTCGATCACGAAGGAACGGAGGTCGTGGATGACCTCACTGCTTCCAATGAGCGGATCGAATCGATCTGTCGCATGCATGGCACTCTCCCAACCCGCTACCAAAAAGTAGGTGCGGAACTCCCGTTTCGGCCTGAGGCCGCGTGGTGCTGGAAAAGTGCAATCCTCCGAAGAGGGGGAAAAGGTCGTTGTCCAGAAAGACTATCCTGCTATGGGAAAAACCGTCAAATTTGCCGACCGCAAGAAATCGGTCAAGATTGCTGAATACCCTGATCGTGGGACTCTGAAGGACGATTGGAGTCCTCCTCATCCCGCTGCGATCCGACCGATTGATGCGCATTGAATAAGTTTCGGCCCGTGCGCAGGGGGACCTTTCGCTCGGAGGCGGGGATCTTATCTTCGACCCAGCGATTGGCGTCTTCCAGTTTGACCACCACCCGACGGGAGACCCCTTCCTCCTCCATGGTGACTCCGTAGAGGCGCTCTGCCTCGACCATCGTGATACGGCTGTGAGTGATCACCAGGAACTGGGAAGATTTGGCGAACTCCTGCAGTACCTTGACGAAGCGGCGGGTGTTCTGCTCGTCGAGGGGAGCATCGACCTCGTCCAGGATACAGAACGGGCTGGGGCGTGACTTGAAGAGGGCAAAGATCACCGATATCGCTGCCAGTGCTCTCTCTCCTCCCGACAGCAACTCGAGACTGGAGATTCGCTTTCCTGGAGGGCGTGCCTTGACCAGGATCCCCGCTTCCAGAGGATCCTCATCCTCTTCCAGCTCCAGATCGGCAACTCCACCGCCGAACATCATGCTGAAGATCTCCTTGAAGTTGGCACGAACCTCTTCAAAGGACGTGATGAAACGAGAACGACATTGCTCGTCGAGAGTCTCGATCGCTTCGCGGATCAGGTCTCTTGATCTGGTGAGGTCTTCGAGTTCTACGGAGATCTCGGAATGTCGAGTCTCCTCCGACTCCAACTCCTCCACCGCCTGCAGATTCACATTCGCATTGCGACGCATGCGACTCTGGATCTCCTGATATTCCTTACGCAGTCCCACGTAGTCGTCGGCGGTAGGCTCTGTTTCTTCGAACAGTTGCGCCCTCCACTCCTCGATCGGCGCTTCCTCCAGTGAGATCTCCAGTTCCTCCAGAACTCGTTCGCGAATCCCCTCGATGCGGACCGTGCACTCCTTGGCGCGCAAGAGATCGCCCTCACGAGCCTCGCCGATCGTTTCCCCCTGGGT
>CAYPPQ010000048.1:0-5179 GCA_964412635.1 uncultured Planctomycetia bacterium
ACCGTGATGACAAAGGACTCGCTGGTGGCATTACCGTTCTCATCCAATGCGAGGTAACTCACCACCGTATCCCCCAGTGGGAACATCGCCCCATTGAACGCATCACTCGCGAAGCTGGTGACTCCACAGTTGTCGCTGGCAGTCGGTTCTGCCCAGTTCACAACAGCACCACAAGCTCCTGGATCGTTTTCAATTTCCATGTCTCCGGGAATCCCAGCGATCAACGGACTCTCACCATCGATCACGGAGATCGTGAATGTACTGCTCGAGGTATTTCCTGCCTGGTCAGTGGCGGTATAGGTCACCGTATTTGTCCCCTGTTCAAACAGCGATCCGGGCAGTCGATCGCTGCTGATGCTTGACCCGGGGCAGTTGTCTTCAAGGCCTGGCTCACTCCAGGTCACGAGAGCTCCACACGATCCTGGATCGTTCTCGACAGACATGTCACCCGGCATTCCAGAAATCACAGGCGCTTCGCCATCCTCTACCGTGACCGTGAATGCAACACTGCTGCTGTTACCGCTGTTATCCGTTGCGGTGTAGGTCACTGTTGTAGTACCGAGCGAGAATGAATCTCCTGAGGCAAAATCTGCGCCGCTGCTGACCACTCCGCAGTTATCGGTAATGGTGGGATCGACCCAGCTAACTACGGCATTGCATGTTCCTGGATCATTCTGAAGTATCATCTCTGCTGGCAATCCACTGATCGTTGGAGTTTCCGTATCCACCACGGTCACCGTGAATGAACTGGAGGCGAGATTACCGTTGATATCGGTGACGCTGTAGGTAACCGTCGTGTCACCCAGTGGCAAAGTAGTCCCGGATTCAAGATCGTATGTGACCGTGGCGACTCCACAGTTATCGATCGCAGCCGGCTGGTTCCAGAGATGAACAGCAGTACAAGATCCAGCAAGACTCTCGATGGTGACATCGGATGGCATGCCGACCAGCTGGGGAGTCTCATTGTCTTCAACAGTAACCACGAATGAGCTGGAAGTACTGTTGCCGGCCAGGTCAGTCGCTGTGTAGGTCACCAGGGTTTCTCCCAGAGGAAAAGTGTCTCCAGGAAGATAGTCGCTCACCAGTGTTGAGAGACCGAAGTTATCAATTGCGGTGGGCTCGACCCAGCTGGCAATCGCCTGACAAACTCCCGGGTCAGTACCAAGGACGATATCCAACGGCATATCTAGAATTTGTGGATCTCCCTCATCCGTTACGACAACGCAGGAGCTACAAATCGAAGTGTCATCTCCACCTGGACCGGTAACGACCAGTGTCACCTGATAGGTTCCGGGTTGCTGATAGAGATGGAACGGACTGGCCAGATCAGAACTGTTCTCGGATCCACTATCCGGATCTCCAAAGTCCCACGACCTGGAACTGATCAACCCGCTCGATTGATCGGTGAACTCGACTTCAAGGGGTCCAGCACCGCTGGTCGGTGTGGCAAGGAAACCTGCCACCGGGGGAGGGTCGAGCACGGTGATGCAAGAATCACACACCATCAAGTCACCACCTCCTGGACCTGTCACAGTCAGGGACACACTGTAACTTCCAGCCGCGGTGTACAGATGACTCGGACTCACCTCGTCAGAGGTAGTTCCGTCGCCGAAATCCCACAATCTCGAACTGATGACTCCGGTGGAGGCATCGGTGAAGGAGACCAGAAGATCGTAGGTACCACTGGTTGGGGTGACATCGAAACCTGCGGTGGGAGGCAACTCCTGCACCAGAATGCATGAGTCACATGTGAAGGTATCCTCTCCTCCGGGGCCTATCACTGTCAAGGAAACGGAGTATGTACCCGGAGTCGTATAGATATGAGTTGGATCCTGCTCAGTAGAAGTCCCCCCATCTCCGAAGTCCCATTGCCTGCTTTCGACCTCCCCGATGTTGTTCTCGGTGAAGGTTACCTCCAGGTCGTAAACTCCGCTGCTCGGGGTGGCGGTGAATGCCGCCTCCGGAGCGATGATCGCACTGGAAGAACCACCTCCCCCACACCCTGAGGCTAGCATCAAGACGACGCAAATCATGCTCAAGCCAACAAATGATCTCGACTTCATGTCTGCTGAAAGTACTTGCGACATACTGTGACTCCCTCTGACTGATTGGACTTCATGGAAGTTGAAAAACTCCAATTTCCAGACGAAGCCCTCCCCGATTGCGATCAGGAGATCATTCCCAGCTCGCCGGTGCTTTCAACATTCGTCTGACTGTATTCTCTTCGAGCCGTTGAGCGATAAACTCGGCCAATACTCGCTACTATCAACAAGTATCCTCACACAACTTTTTTTCTATACTTATTCATGGTCGGCTGCAGAATAGATCCAGATTGGATACATATCTCGCATGGTATGAATGTTCGGCATGACGCAGGAGTTACTATCCTGAACTCCCTGTTAGATCGAAGGAGTTCACTGCCCGCTGGACACGATCACCGATGAAAGACACCGGTATCGCTTCCGAGAGCCTGATTCGCCGACCTCGAGCTGTCGACGGTGGAAACCGAGAGATGAACTACACGGCGCCACTTGCCGTCATATCCGGTCGAGACGGTATTACTCGTTCCACAGACCCAGCTCTTGCGTCTCGATGACACGAAGCACGCAATCAAAGTAGCGCAACTGACTGACGTAGCGCTCATTGCATGACCATGATGGGGTGGCCAAACTGGGATCGTCATGCCCACTCACCGCCCCCTCCAGGTTCGATGAGTCCACCATCTCGAGTACGATTTAGCGGCGGCGTGCCGCCATGATCTTGTCGGCGAAAGCCTGTAGATGGGAAGCGATGCCAGCGACCTGGGCATCATCGAGCTTGCTGCGGGTCTTGCCGATCATCTCGATGAAGTGAGCACGTTCCCCTTCGGAGACGGGACAACCGATGTTTCCCTCCGGCCCATCTCCGGTGATCAGCTTCTTTCCTGATCCATCGAGAATCACCATCCAGGGGATTCCTCCACGTTCCGTTCCGCGAATTCTCGCTGCCACTTCCTTACCGTGGGTCATCCGGTCGGTATCGATCTTGAGGTCGATGTAATCGTGCTTCATCAGCGCAGCCACTTCAGGGGTGCCGAGGAACTCCTCGAGCTTGCCACACCATCCTCACCACGGCGCACCGAGGTGAAGGAGAACCTTGCGTCCATCCTTGCTCGCCTGCTTCAGAGCCGCTGCCAGGACCTTTTCCGCATCGACAGGAGCAGCCTTCTGCGCCTGCAAGAACTTCTCCACCTTGACGCTGTCATGGTGATCCCCCTCCTCCAGATCGCCGGTATTCTGATTGGCAACGACCTTGCCATCTCCATCGAGCACCGTGAGGTAGGGAACCCCCTTCTTCTTGATCATGGCACCGTAGCCGTCGACCAGTCCGATGTTCTTGTCAAACTTACCGATATCGACCTTCACCACCTCGTACTCGTAGCGGATGGTGCGGGAGACGGTTCGATCTTTCTTGAAGAACTCATCGAGTTTCACGCACCAACCACACCAGTTGCCACCGTAGACGACCAGAACCCGTTTGTGGTCCTTCTTCGCCCTCGTCACCGCAGCGGCGATGTCTGCGGCGGCATCGGCCCCGCTATCGTAGACGGGAGGTGCCTTCTTCTGCGCCTTCTCGGAGTCTTGCGCCAGAGATAGCGATCCCGAGGTGAGAGAAAGTACCAGCCCCAACATGAACAGCACCTGTCTGCGGATATTCATCGGTCTCAGATCCTTTCCCGATGATCGGTTCGCTATCCCACCCGATCACCTTGCGGTTATATCAAAACTTCCACGATGGTCTGCAATGTACTCCCTCCACCGTGGGGGATACAGGATTATCAGCGTCGAGAGGATTCTCTCGCCACCATCGACCCTTCCAGGCCGAAGTGACAGAGAGCACTGGAATGTAGCTGCTCCCTGGAGGATGCTGCTCGCTGCAGGAGGGATGCACAAGATGGACGAGCGCTGGATCGTTGAGCAGATCGACAACTGGGTCTCGGACTTTCTCATCGACGATGCGGGAGATCGAGTTAGCAGTGAGATTGCACCCCATGCCCAGGTGATCCTTTCCACCTTCTTGAGATCCGCCTGTTCCATCAGGGGGGTCACGCCAGAGTGCCTCGAAGAGGGTGATGTACGGACCGGACTTCTCGACGGCTTGAAGTCGATTTCACTGGCGGATCCGCTCCATCAGCAGGTCCCAGCTCTTGTCGGCGAGTTCCTTGCAGACCTGACCAGGCGAGGTCGACTCGCCGATGGTGAATCTCACCAGCGAGTCATCGAGGTGCTGCGAGAAGAATACCTGCGCATGACCCGCTCCGAGGTTCAATCGATCGAGAGGGTCGCATCGAAGATCGGTCGCAATGACCCCTGCCCGTGCGGTAGTGGCAAGAAGTACAAGAAGTGCTGCATCAATTTACTCGATTCAGATCTTCACAGCTGATCGAGAAACGGAGGAGGTCCCTTGGAAAAAGTACTGGGTATCGGCGGTGTCTTCGTTCGATCGAAGGATCGCAAAGCGCTGGCTAGTTGGTACAAGGAGCATCTCGGACTCGACATCGATGACGCATGGTTCGGTGCAATTCTCCCCGGCGGCACCGAGGGTCAACCTCATGTCGGGGGAGGGTTGTGGAGTGCCTTCGAGGAGGAAACCGACTATTTCGGAGCACGAGAGAATCAATTCATGATCAACTTCCGTGTCGCCAACCGTGACGCCATCCTGAATCAACTCAAGAATGCCGGCTGCGATGTGGATGAGAAGACCGAGGAGAACGAGTTCGGTCACTTCTGCTGGGTAACCGACCCTGAGGGGAATCGTGTGGAACTGTGGCAACCCCCTGCGGCGGCGGAGCAATCTTGAGATTGCTGCTGCTCCTGATCCTCGGCCAGGCACTCACCTCACCCTCCTCCCTCTCTGCTCAGGAGCCCACACAGCCTGCAGCAAAGAAACCTCCCAACATCCTGTTCGCCATCGCCGATGACTGGGGCTGGCCCCATGCAGGTGCCTACGGCGATCCGGTGGTGAAGACACCGACTTTTGATCGCCTCGCCGGGGAGGGAGTTCTGTTTCGCAACGCCTTCGTCTCATCGCCTTCCTGCACCCCATCTCGTGGTGCCATCCTGACGGGACAATGGCACTGGCGACTGGGTGCTGCGGCAAACCTGTGGAGTGTCTTTCCCGATCGATGTCGCACCTATCC
>CAYPPQ010000048.1:5189-20900 GCA_964412635.1 uncultured Planctomycetia bacterium
GGAAGCGGGCTACCACACCGGATCGACCAGCAAGGGATGGGGTCCAGGCAAGACGGAGACTCCCGGTCGCCAACCGGCAGGTCCCGGAGGACATCGTAACCTGGAAGAGTTCATCGCATCGGTTCCCGAGGGTCAGCCGTGGTGTTTCTGGCTGGGAAGCCATGATCCCCACAGGGGCTTCGATGAGGGATCGGGCGCACGTAGCGGCATCGATGTGACGAAGATTCGCCTCTTCGAACACTTTCCCGATTGCCAGGAGATCCGCAGCGATGTCGCCGACTACTACCTCGAAGTTCAACGATTCGATTCGCTGGTCGCCACAGCCATCGCTCAACTGGAGAGTCGTGGCCTGCTCGACAACACCATCGTCGTCATGACCGGCGATCACGGAATGCCATTTCCACGCTGCAAGAGTAACAACTACGACAGCGGTGCCCGTGTCCCCCTGGCGATCCGCTGGCCCGAAGGATTCGTCGGCACAAGAGAAGCAGGAGAACTGGTCAGCCTCGTCGATCTCGCACCCACCTTTCTGGAAGCGGCAGGAGTTTCGATCCCCGCGGATTTTTCCGGGCACAGCCTGCTTCCGCTCCTTACCGGTCGAGATGACGTCGACAGGAGTTTCGTCCTGCACGGCAAGGATCGCCACGTTCCTGCCCAGGAGGCTCCCAGCATGGGTGGATATCCAACCCGGGCACTGCGCACTCAACAGTTCCTGTACCTCCACAACTTCTTCCCCGATCGCTGGCCAGCGGGGACTCCTGATCATCAGAAGTCCACCCTGTCGCGTGCATGGCTCGCCGATTGCGACAATGGCCCGACCAAGAGTTACATCTTCGACAATCGAGATCTCGATGATGCACACCGCCTCGCCTACCAGCTTTCCTTCGGAAAACGCCCCGCCGAGGAGTTATACGATCTGTCGAGTGATCCGCAGCAACTGACCAACGTGGCAACGGATCCCCGTTACCAGGAAGTTCGCACGAGGTTGAAGAAGCAATTGTGGGCACAACTGAAACGAAGTGGCGATCCTCGCATCACCGGAAATGGAGATGAACTCGATCGATTCCCCTATCTCGGCGGCGCACCGAGGTTTCCTGAAGCGAGGAAAAAGAAGCGGTGATGGGGCGAGGTCAAGATCGTAGACGATAGACCAGGGGCAGATCGAGGGTGGTATCGACTGCTCTCCCATCTCGGGTCGCCGGGACAAACTGCAGGCTTCTGACACTCCTCATCGCTGCCCGATCGAGGAGACGGTGTCCACAACTCTGGATGATCTCCACCGAGATCACTCGCCCCGCTGCGGAGATCTGCAAGCGCAGCCGCACCTCACCCTCCTGGCCTCGGCGTCGACACTCCCTGGGGTATTCCGGCTGCCAGCGAAGCGGTACCCGCGCCTGCTCGAAGACCTCCACCACCACCTCCTCCGGAGAAGGAGTCTGTGGAGGCTCGGGAGTCGGTTCCGGTTCTGGTGGAGGGACCGGTTCCGGAGTGGGCACCGGTTCAGGAACTGGCACCGGTTCGGGAATCGGTGTCGGTTCAGGAGTTGGCACCGGTTCCTGAACTGGAATCGGATCGGGAATCGTCTCGGTGACGGCAGGAGTGGGCTTTGGAGGCGTTACCGCAGGCACTGCAGGCACCCAGCCAATCACCAGTCGTGGAGGTTGCTGTGGTGGCGGTGGCTGCGAAGCCTGCCTGAACATCACATCCGCAAGTACGAATGCAACGATTCCATGCAGGCCGATGGAAACGGCGAGCGGATAAGATCGCGCAAGTCCCGATTTCATCAGAATGTCGCCTCGATTCCGCTGATCACACTGAGCCCCGCTTCATTGGAACCGGAACCGTGCAGTCGATAATCCACATCTCCGATGTTGGCGATTCCCAGGTACACCTGCAACCCTGAAGTTGCCTGCCATGTGCCGCTCACATCAAAAACTGCGTAGCCGGGGGTGCCACCCGGGGGAATTCTTTGCACATCGGCAAGATCCCTGGCGGAGAGTTGATCCTGCTTACCAGCGACGGTCAATGCTGCTTCCAGCGAGAGATCCGTGGTGGGCAGGTATTGCACGGCAAATCTGGCCATGGCGGGTGCGAGCCTTGAAAGTGGCTGATCCTCCTCGACACCGGGGGCGACGGGAGTCGCCACCTCACCGGTGATCCACGAGCAGGAGAAGGTACCGCTCCAGTCGATGGAGAACTCCCTGTGCAGCCGCAGATCGCACCCTGTCGCGGTACCTGCTCCGGCGTTGGCCTTGGTGACGATGTCGTTTCCCTCTCCGTCCACATCTCCCGTGGGATAGCGAACGATCAGATCGTCGAGCAAGGAATGCCACAGAACTCCCTCCAGCCGCCACTCATCTCCGATCAGATCGAAACCGATCTCTGCCGTCAGGAAATGTTCCGGATCGAGGCCGGGAGTGGGAACTTCACTCTCTCCGCTGGAAGCGATGTCGAAACGGGTCAGGTCGGAGAGATTCGGTGCGCGAAACGCCTGGGAAACTCCTCCATAGATCTGCAACCGGGAGGAGTAGTCATGAACTCCCCGGATGCTGCCGACCAGATCGGACCAGTGTTCCTTGATGGGGTCGATGACATCGAGGTCGCCAGGATCTGGATCGACACTCCTGGCATCGATGGCCGCTTCTGTATACCTGCCACCAAACACCACCGAGGTTTGATCGGACAGATCCACGGTGTTCTGCAGATAAGCACCCAGTAGATCGTAACTGGAGTCATCGGCGACTGCACCACGGGGACCGATGCTGGAGATGGAACCGTCCAGTGCGTACTGAGTCAGATGAGAATCGACGCGATCGTGATAGTAATCGAAGCCACTACTGACCTCTCCCCAGCTGGTGGATCCTGTCCACGTATAGGTGAGACCAAGGGTCTCATCGGAAAGGCCCTGAACCTTGCGCGAGCCATTCGCGCGGATCCGATCCTCTTGCTCCGAGATCTCCTGCCGTGACACGGTCCACTGGGACTGATCGCCGCCACCGTGATTCCATCTGAACCTGGCATACATCAGGTCCCTGGTACCGTCGAGGTCCCTTTGAAGATCACTGCCGTGAACCAGGCCATTCCAGGTGCTTCCATCGATGGTCGAGTGAGTTCTGGGAACATCTTCCTGTCGGTGATGCTGAATACCGACATCGAGATCGAGATCGCCGGTGATCTCGGTGGTCAGGGAAAGGTCACCACTCCATTCACGATAACCGGTCTCTGGTTGCCGCCCTTCACCACCGCCCGCTTCAAAGTCACCGAACTTCTTGTAGCTGACTCCGAATTGCAGGGCATTTTCTTCACGGATATAAATCTTCTCCAGGCGGCTGATCCAGGATCTCTCGCCACTGGAAAGTCGCTGCAAGATCACCGATTCATCGTGAGGACTGTCCGATGGTTCAACGGAATGCGTTTGCAGGAGAAGGGTGCCGCCGGCTGCATCACTGCCGTGTAACACCGACCCGGGCCCGAACACCACCTCGCTGCTTTGCAGAGCCAGTGGGTCAACCAGTGCTGCATATTGATTGGGACCGGAGCGGAAGATCGGATTATTGAGTCGAATCCCATCGACCAGCACCAGGGTTCGAAATCCGGTGAGCCCACGAAGGTACGGTGATAGTTGTCCGCGGGCGGTTTTCTGGACATGAATCCCCGGGACCTGATCGAGAACTGCCGCCAGGTTACCGGTAGCCAGCCTCGAACCGTGATCTTCACCCAGTAACTGGATCCTCTGACGGGTAGAGTCATCCACTGCCAGCCGGCTCGCCGAGATCACGATTTCATCCAGCAGAACCGAATCTCCTTCTGGATCCTGGAGTGGATCCTGCACTGCAGCCATCAGTGCGCCCAGTAGCAATAGCGTGGACATCGTCAACCTTTCAGTTCAAGCAACGATTCGGCGATGGTGATGTGGTGACGACTGTGAACCAGGGCAAAACGGAGCCACTGACGAGCGGAGAGTTCGCCCACGGCGAAGTGAGGTAGTACCTGTCCGGAGTCGTGGATCGACTCCAGCTCCCGCTCAAACTCAGCACTGGACCAGTCTCGATGTACTCTTGAACGCAACCGTTCCAGTTGCTCCTGTGTCCGATCCGCTCGGGGGAGTACATAGCTCGGTGCCTGTGCAGTGCCAGCGGGGATCCGGCCTGCAGTCAGGACCAGTCGTCCTTTCCGATTCATCCCCTGATCAGGATCGTGGCCACGGCCACCCGGTATGCTACGAATCGCCATCAGGTTCAATCGAGCGGCAGTGAGGAGATGGTCGACATGCTCGCCCACCGACCAACCAGAGAGATCGGGCTGGCGACAGCCGAGCGTTTCCGCCTCGGTAGTCCAGCGCTGAAGGAACTGGAACAGTTCGAGCAACGATTTCAAATCGTCGGGATCGGTTCCTTCATTCAAATCCATCGGTAGCCACCCCTGGTCATAAAAGAGAAGCCGATGGACTCTCATCCATCGGCTTCCAATTTCCTGTCCCGATCTGGATCTAGAATCCAGACAGGTGGGAGTCGTCGGGAACACCCTGGAAGTTTGTCACACCGGGGGAACCCGGCATCTCGGCAATCCCGGTGGTCATCGTCTTGACCCCGACACCACCGACTCCCGTCGTCACTTCCTGGCCGAAGGTGAATCCATTCAGGAGGCGAACCATGTCGCCATTACTATCGACGAGGACCAACCAGACACGGACCTGGAACGTCTCACCGACTGCTGACAGGCCACCCATCCACGGTCCCAGATCGTAGCCGAGGGACGATTGCAGTGCAGGATCTCCCACGCACGGATCGATTCCCGCCGGAGAGGGGGAAGCGGAATTGTTGGTGTATTCTCGCACGCAGTGCAGAACTGCAGCATCGTCGTCCTGATCCTCGGCAAAGTCGGACGGCCCCGCCTGTACTTCATTCCACAGCCAGGGCTTGTCATCGGCATAAACGCCGTTGTCGGCAAAGTTCGAGGTCTGGCCGGTTCCGCCGCTGGGTGGATCAATTCTCGGCGAGGTGAGCAGTGATCCGACAGACCCTGCGGCACCACTGGGGGCGCGGGAGGGTAGCGCATCGGTGGTCACCAGCTGATACCAGTTGAAATGGTGTCCCCCGAGAGCGGTCGCTGCAGCTGCCAGGCTTCCGGCATCTCCGATGGTTTCGAAGACCGCTTCCAGCGGATTGTCGGGATCTCCCGTCTCGGTCATGGTGATGGTTCCGAGGCGAGTCTCTCCGTTCATCACATCGACGATGGGATCAGCGTCACCAACGATGACGTCCTGAGGGGGGTAGACATTTCTGACGAGAACATTGCGAGACTTGCCCTCATTCATCACCCAGGTCAGTCCGGAACTCTGCATGGCAAACCCGACTCCACTGGTCGGATCCGCATAGGAACCGTGATCCCCGGTGATGTAGTTGGTCGCTCCACCGGAATGCAGGCTGGGAGGAAAATCCTTCAACCCCAGGCTGCTGTGAAGAGTCAGTGAACCGATCCGCTGCATCGGAAATGCGCCGCCGAGGTAACTGGACTCGGCGATGCCGGTGTAGAAACCCTGATCGCCATTGGGAAGGAGCGAGATATCGACCCCGACCATCGCCCCGTAGAGACCGGTTCCAAGGCTGTTGGTACTGACCACCGTGTCGGGAAAGTCAAATCCGAACATCTCCGGAGATGGAGTACGGCCACCGGCGATGACTCCCATGTGAACGGGAACCTTTGCTGCTGCCCGGCGGATGTGTACCACCGGATCGATTCCGTCAGCGATGGCGGAGATCACGTTGAGTGCCTGTTCCGCCCGGGTCGTTCCCTGAACCAGACCTTCACCTTCAAAGAAGGTCATCAATCGGGGATTGTAGACGGGGGAGTTCTCCAGCATCTTTGCCACGCCTCCACCGGCGACATTGAGCTCCGCCGATTTGATCATTCCCTCGGGGAGAGCACTGAGGAAGGTGGTTCCGATCAATCCTCCCAGCGACTGTCCGGCGTAGTGAATCTCGTCGGTGAAATCAGCACCGTTGATGTCGCCCGTCAATGGATCCCCATCGAAATCCCAGTTGGGAATGGTCTGGGTGAGTTTGGCGAGGTCGCAGACCGCTTGCATCCATACCGACCTCGAACTGATGAGGCTGGGGAAGTTGAGGAAGTACTCCCCACTTTCTTCGGCGAGGCCATCACCGATCGGCAAGCCGTTTTCATCGAAGCCGGTCGGCAGGCCGGTGGCATTGTCGAGGAGATCGATCCCGAAGGTCCGTTCCTCACCGGCGATGCCATCCGGTGTCGCGTAACCCGCAAAGTACGGATTGGGAGCGACGGTGCCGTGGAGGGGAGCGTCCATCGATATGACTGCAAAACCTGAGGAGCACAGAAGCGGCGTGAATGCAGTGCAGTCAAACCTGCTGCGGGTAATTCCGTGCTGGAAGATCACCACCGGCCATGGCGGTGGGTAATCGGACACCTTGGGAGTCGCAACCAGCACCGGAACCTCGAAACTTCCCTGCACCTGTGCCACCGGTGAGTAGCGAGTGGGGAAGGACGGGTTCGGACTGGCCGCGGACGACTGGTAAACCACTCCACCATCTTGCCAGTAGCCGGTGACCGCCTCGTACCACGAGGCTCGATCTATAGATCCCCCCGGGTAGTAGGTGGACAGGGTGATGGTTCCCTGGCGCAGATCGGCACTGTAGTTACTTCCAATATCGACGCCAGCTGCATTGAGCAGGAAATCGTGGACATTGTCGAAGCCGGGTATGCCCACCCCCGCAGTGGTCACCGGAGCGGGACTGGCGAGGGTTGCTGCAACTCCCGCATCCATCACGTCGGTGACACTCTGGCAACTGAAGTAGTTGGAGACGATGACGCTGTCAGGATCGACTCCCGCCTGGGCTGCCAGCAAGCCGAGACTGGTCTGCACCGCTGCCGCAGTGGCGTTGAAGAGTCCATCGGTGGCAACGTCTCCGGTGTTCTCGACAATTCCCTGAGCCATCCGGGAGTACTGATCCGATCGGATCACCGCATTGCCCCGGAAGTCCTGCACCCCATCGGTCACCATCACGAGAATTCCCCGGGACAGTCCGCCCAGTGACGTATTGTCGGAAGCGGGCCACGGAACCTTTGGCTTGACCATGATCTGGTACTGGACACTCTTGGTGAGGGTTGCGCTGTAATCGACATCGGCCTGCAACTCCCGGATGATTCCCGGAGCCCCGATGGAGGGTCCAGCAGGGAGAGAAAGCGGTGTGCCGGTGGCAGCAAAGGCGGAACTGGGCGGGAGAATTGCGATCTCGAAGACCCGTACCGTGTCGCCGGCACGAACCGACGCTGCGTCGATATTGTGAGTGAAATCGATCTGCATCGGCATCGTGTTGGAGAAGCCATCGAGGAATCCCTGAGCCACCAGTACATCACCGGTATCGGCAGGATCGGTAGCACTGGGGATGATCGGAGTGTTGGTGATGCCCGCGCCCGGCGCACCGCCAGCCATCAACTGCCCCTCGGTCAACCCTGCCAGGGTGATGAACAGATCGGAGGGGAAGGGAACCGAGAAAGCTCCCACCGAGAACTCCGCCTCGGTCGGGGGCGGTGTGAATTGACTGTTGTTACAACCAGAGACACCGACGATGAGCAACAGCACACAGCCCAGTTCGAGAAAACGCCTCATGAAGATCCTCCTGCTAGGGTTCTGAATGATTGCGGATGCGACCTGTCAGGGGTCAGTCTTCCGCCGGATGCCTGCAAACAAATTCACCCCGGGGGAAGCACCCATTTCCCGCGGATTGACTCCTCGCACCGGGTCCACATCGCAGGGGAGCGGGAGGGCTCCGGCACTGGCGCTGAATCACCCGGGATCTCACCCCATGGTCTACGAGACCACCGCTCCGATGTCAATCTCCGATGCCCTCTTCCGCTGCTCTCCACCGCTCCAGCAGGGCATTCTGCAAGCGCGACATCACCGCCGCTTCTCGTGGGTCCAGATCGTCATGGCCGATCAGGTGCAGCAGGCCGTGGATGACGTACAGATAGACCTCATCACAAGGTCCGAGATGATGATCGGGAGCTTGCCTCATGGCGGTCTCGGTGGAGACCACGATCTCTCCATCGATCACCCCTTTCTCCCCCTCTTCCAGGGGGAAGGTGATGACATCGGTGGGGCTGGGATCGTCCATGAACTCCTTGTGGAGCGCTGCGATGTGCTCGTCGTCGACAAAGCAGAGACCGATGCGACCGCGGTGCTCCTGCTCGATGAGAACGAACTGGACCAGCCTCTCGATCACCGCTGGATCGAGTTCCACCAGTTGCTGGAGGTCCTGAATCTCGATCTCGATGGGTGAAGGGGTCTCGGGATTCATGTTCGTCGCGCTGTCACGGTCTGATCGGTGGAAGAATCGGATGACCCCTCATCCGAATCTGTCGTGTTTTCCTCATCGCCAGGATACTTGACCCTGCCGTGATGGATCGCCGAGAGAACCCTGACGAACGCATCCTCGATGCGATGTAGATCACTCATGGTCAGTTCGCATTCGTCGAGCTGACCATCCTGGGAGCGTGCATGGATGATGTTCTTGACGTGTTGACGCACCCTGGTAGGGGTCGGATCGGAGAGAGTTCTGGAGGATGCCTCGACACCGTCCGCCAGCATCAGGATGCCCGCTTCCCTGAAGGTCGGTCGAGGACCCGGGTAGCGGAAGGAGTCGCGGGATCGATCCGCCTCCTGCTCGTCCACCTGCTGCGCCATCTTGTTGAAGAAGAACTCCACCACCGATGTTCCGTGATGCATCGGGATCATGTCGACGATGGGAGTGGGAAGATGCTCCTCTTCGGCAATCCTCATGCCATCCTTGACATGAGCGATGACCACCAACCTCGACATCTCCGGGGAGAGTCGATCGTGGATGTTCTCTCCTCCCTGCATATTCTCGACGAAGTAGCCCGGTTTCATCATCTTGCCGATATCGTGATAGAGCGCTCCAACCCGACACAGCAGCGCATTACCACCGATCGATGCCGCAGCTTCTTCCGCCAGTTGCCCCACCATCAGCGAGTGCTGGAAGTAACCGGGTGCCAGCAGCGAGAACTCGTTGAGGAGTGGACGGTGAGTGTCGGAGAGTTCCATCAGGCGGATCTCCGTCAGGACATCGAACCACTTCTCCAGGAACGGCAGTGCGCTGGTGATCAGCACCCCGGCAGCCACACCGTTGACGAGGCTCCACATCGCGTCATGCAACGGAGCACTCGATGCGAGGGTTTCGAGGGATAGTCCACGGAAGTCGATCACACGCAGTAGCAGGATCGACACCGCCATCGTCAACCCCGAGAGGAATCCTACCGTCAGGATCCTGGTCCTGGTCCTGACCCTCTGGACCCCCTGGATCGCCACCAGGATGCCGAGGAACTGGGCGAGGGACATGTGGACCACATTCAGGTCGAGGCGCACGTTCACCATCATGCCGGTGAGCACCACCGCCACCATCGCCACCAGTACCGCGCGAGAGATCGACAGGAGAAATCCCAGCACCATGCCGAGCAGTGGTACTGGCAGCAGCATCACCGACAGATCCGGTTGCTGCAGCATCACCCAGCTCGCCACCAGGAATCCATTGATCAACAGAAAGCTACGGCCGATGCGGGGGTCGAGCCGGTCCGCCTGAGAGCGTCGCACCCGTGACAGCAGCAGTGCGCCGGCATGGATCAGCAACACTCCGCCGAGCAGTTGACCCCAGCGCCACGGATCGAGGCCGGTCAGGATCGGATCATCGACACTCTTCCAGCCGATGAAGAAGGTCGCCAGCAACACCTGGAGGAGCAGCACCAGGGACACCTGGAATCGCTGGAAGGAGAGCTGGTCCGCCGCGATCTGTCCCGATCGCGTCGTCCTCCTGCCGAATGAAAGTCGTTGCCAGGTCTTGCGACCCGATCGACCTCGTGCGGTTGCCATGGTGTTCCTTCCACCCGATCTACGACCGGGTCATGCAGATCCCCCCTGGAACCCGCAAGGAAACCATTCTCTGACGGCGAGGTCGATCTGTCCAAGGGAAGTGGACGAGAAAACTGTCCTGGTCTGCCGTAAGTCCTTCAATTATAAAGGAATACAGATCTCAGGAGGATGCTCCTTCATGGCGTTCATAGGCGTTGACGATGCGTGTGACCAGTCGGTGTCTCACGATATCGGCCGCCCCCAGCTCCACCCACGAGATCCCCTTCACCGCGCCGAGCACCCGGCGGGCGTGGAGCAGCCCCGATGGTTGCCCCTTGGGTAGATCGAGCTGGGTCGGATCCCCCGTCACCACGATGCGAGAACGGGCTCCCATGCGGGTGAGGAACATCTTCATCTGGGCAGGGGTCGTGTTCTGCGCCTCGTCGAGGATGATGAAGGCGTGATTGAGGGTTCTTCCCCTCATGTACGCCAGCGGCACGATCTCGATGATCTCCCGATCGCTGTAACGGCGCACCTGGTCGTAGTCGAGCATCTCGTGCAGGGCATCGTAGAGCGGCCTCAGGTAGGGGTTTACCTTCTGCTGGAAATCCCCCGGCAGGAATCCCAGTTTCTCTCCCGCCTCGACGGCGGGCCTGCACAGGATCAACTTGCGGACCTCGCCCGCCTTCAGCGCTTCCACCGCCGCCCTCACCGCAAGGTAGGTCTTTCCGGTGCCGGCAGGTCCCAGTGAAACGACGATCTCGTGATCCGCCATCGCCTGCAGGTAAGCCACCTGCCCGTCAGTCCGGGCGATGCGCGTCAGATCGTTCCAGGTACTCGATTCCTCCTGCCCGAACAGATCGGGAGATTGCTCGGCAGGGACCGGGCTGGTCCCGGCATCCTGAAAGGTTCGGATCGCCGCATCCAGTTCGTCCTCCGGAGTGGTCGATCCCTGCTCCTGATGGACCGCAAGCATCTTCTTCACTGCCTGCTCCGCCGCAGCCACCGCTCCCTCTTCACCACGCAGTTCGAGGGAGAGTCCACGGGACGAGGCCTCGATTCCAAACCCGTCTCGGATCAAACGCAGGTTCATGTCACGAACCCCCAGGATCGCCTGGGCCTCGTCATAATCCTCAAACTCCATGGTGCAATCCACGCTTCAGCCTCCCTCGATCATCGCTGTAGAAACTCTCTCAGCCACAGCACCGTCGGCATCACCAGCACCAGGCTATCGACCATGTCGAGAGCACCGCCCAGTCCCGGGATCGCCGACCCCGAATCCTTCTGTCCCGCTCTGCGCTTCATGGCAGACTCCTGAAGATCGGAGATCTGCCCCACCACCGCAACCACCACCCCGAAGAAGAGGGCCAGTTGTGGCGAGAAGGTAGGATCTGCCAGTTGCCACGAATAGAGGTAACCGATCGCGGCGGCAGTGACGATCCCTCCCACCAGTCCTTCGATGGTCTTTCTGGGACTGATGGGGTGGAGGGGAATCTTGCCGAATTTTCTGCCGACGAAATAGGCCCCGGTATCACACCCCTTGACCATGAGGATGGTGCACAGGATCAGATGAAATCCCGATGAATCCCGGCTGGTGAGAAGCAGTGCGCAGGCCATCGGAATCGCTAACCACACGATCGTCAGGAGCGGCCGCAGTCGCTGCCACAGTCGATCGGTCCTTGCTGCAGTCAACGAGGTGGAGACCAGCGTCCCGACGAAGATGACCCCGCCGAGCCAGGTGGAGGGTTCGACCTCTGCTCCCCATTTCACCATGGCGAGAGTCGCCAGCAGGTAGACCACCGCCCACATCCTGGCACTTCCCCTGTCGACTTCCTCGCCGTCCAGCGGCCACGAAATCGCCTCGTAGGTGGCGGTGGTTCCGAACATCAGGCACAGGATCCACAGCCCGTATCCATCACTCCAGCCGACAACATCTGCAGCAAGGAGTCCGACAACGCCGATCAAGATCGGGACTCCCCACCGTAGTCGGTTGGCCAGACCCTTCACGCATCTGCTCCAGGTGCTCGGGTCGGTACCGAACCGAATCGACGCGATCTTCTGGCGTACTCTGCCAGTGCCTCGTCGAAGTCATCCTCGGCGAAGTCAGGCCACAGTGTGTCGGTGAAGTACAACTCTGCGTAGGAGGACTGCCACAGCAGGAAGTTGGAGAGCCGCATCTCACCGCCGCTGCGAACCAGCAGATCGAGATCGGGCATCGCTGGCTCGTACAGGTGCTGCGAGATCACCTCTTCCGTCGGTCGTCCCCCCGGAGAGAGAGTAGAGACTGCAGCGGTCGCAGCATCGGCGATCTCGGCTCGACCACCGTAGTTGATCGCCAGCCGGAAGATGATTCCTCGATGGTCCGCCGTCTCCCGGACCGCATCATCGATCGCTTCGACGACCCTCGGAGGCAACTCTTGATGACGACCGATGGCCCGAAAGCATACCTGTAGCCGTTCCATCTCCTGCCGCTCTTGCTGCAGGTGCTGAACCAGAAGATCGAGCAAGAAATCCACCTCTTCCTGCGATCGAAGCTGCAGGTTCTCGGTGGAGAGAGCAAAGCAGGTGATCTCCGGGATCCCTCGATCACTGGCGAGCCGTAGCAGCCGCCGGAGAGATTCGGCACCCTCGACATGGCCACGGGTGCGAGGGAACTGACGCTGCTCGGCCCAGCGCCCATTGCCGTCCATGATGAAGCCCACATGACGCGGAAGCGTCTCGTCGCAACGAGAAGAGTCGTCAATTCCACCGGGCTTCTCGGAACTCAAGCGAGTTCCCCCTCTGCCCTGAACGGCTCAAAGATACACACTTCATCACGACGACGTCCGGTAGAGAGAATCGAAACGGGAATCCCTGTCGCCTCGCGGAGACGCTCGATGAAGGGACGCATCGAGTTCTCATCGACCTTGTCCCAACCGGGCCACTGTTCGACCACCGGCTCGAGTCCATCGAGGTCGATGAGGGAGTCGGGGAACTGATCGAGTAACTCGCCGTCGAGACGGTAGCCAGTCACCACCGGGATGGTGCTCCAGCCGTCGAGCACATCCGCCTTGGTCAGGGCATAGGAGTCGAGGTCATTCAACTCGGCAGCGAATTTCAGCGCCGGGATGTCGAGCCAGCCGACTCTTCTCGGTCGCCCGGTGGTGGTCCCGAACTCGTTTCCTGCCTTACGCAGAGCATCCGCCTCTTCGCCGTGCAGTTCCGAAGGGAAGGGCCCCTCACCCACCCGGGTACAGTACGCCTTGGTGACGCCGACCACATGGTCGACCTTGCGCGGTGAAAATCCGGTACCGGTACCGACTCCCAGGAAGGATGGGCTGGACGATGTGACGAAGGGATAGGTGCCAAAATCGATGTCGAGCATGCAGCCTTGTGCCCCCTCGAAGAGCAACTTCTTGCCCTCCCGATGCATCCTGTACAGGAGGCGACGGGTATCGGTGACCTGGCCTGCCAGTCGATCCTTCAGTTCGGTGCAGATCGCCACCGCTTCTTCGATTCCCTCGGCGGGTACTCCCAGGATGGCGGTTCGCTCTCGTAGCCGTTCCGGCAGGACCTGGTCGACGAAGCCGGGTTGCATGATATCTCCCATGCGAATCCCGTTACGGCCGATCTTGTCCTGGTAAGCGGGACCGATTCCTCTGAGGGTGGTTCCGATGGGACTGGCCGCACGTTCTTCATTCACCTTTTCGACCGCTCCGTGATGAGGGAGAACCACGTGGGCACGATCGGAGATCCGGATGCGGGAAACCGCCTCCTCGGGCAATAACTTGACCTCATCGAGGAGTTTGTTCGGCTCCAGAACCATGCCGTTTCCGAGCACCGCAAGGATGCCCTCGTGCAAAACGCCCATCGGCAGATGATGTAATACGTGTCGCACATCTCCGACATAGACGGTGTGACCTGCGTTGGCTCCACCCTGGTAACGAACCACGGCATCGACATCTCTGGCGAGAACATCGACGATCTTTCCCTTACCCTCGTCACCCCAGTTCAATCCCACCACGCAGACGTGCTGCATCGAATTCTCCAAATCCATCATGAACAACCCTCGTTGTCGGTCGGTGTAATTTCAGTAATCCCGCCCATGTATGGCACCAGTACCTCGGGGATCCGGACCGATCCGTCGGCGCGCTGGTTATTCTCAAGGATCGCAATCAGCACCCGTGGGGTGGCGATGGCGGTGTTGTTGAGGGTATGACAGAAGCGTACCTTGCCCTCTGCATCCCGATATCGAAGATCCATCCTCCGTGACTGGTAGGAGTAGAATCGCGAGGCGGAGTGAGTCTCTCCCCAGCCGCGCGAGGGCATCCACGCCTCGATGTCGAACTTTCGTACCTGCCCCACTCCGAGGTCACCAGTACATACATCCACGACCCTGTAGGGGATCTCCATCGCCTGCAAGATGTGCTCTGCATTATCACGGATGAAATCATGATGGCCGATCGATTCTTCGACGTCGTTCTTGCAGATGATCACCTGTTCCACCTTGTTGAACTGGTGGATGCGATAGAGCCCCTTGGTGTCCTTTCCTGCTGCTCCCGCCTCTCGACGGTAGCAGGTGGACCAGCCGGCGTAGCGGATCGGCAGCTGTGATTCCTCCAGTATTTCCCCCGAATGGAAAGCGGTCACCGGTACCTCGCTGGTGCCGGTCAGGTACAGATTGTCGCGGGGGATCTCGTAGGTCTGCTCCTCACCTCCCGGAAAGTAAGCAGTTCCGTAGAGCGGTTCGTACTTGACCATGGTGGGAACGATCATCGGTGTGAATCCACGCTCGACGACCTGGTCGAGAGCAAATCGTAGCACTGCGAGCTCCAGCAGTGCTCCTGCTCCCTTGAGGATGTAGGTCTGGGACCCTGCGAGTTTTGAAGCTCGAGGGAAATCGACGATATCGAGAAGTTGACCCAGTTCGACATGATCCTTCGGTTCGAAGTCGAACTCGGTGGGTTTGCCAACGACTCTCAGCTCGACATTTTCGGAGTCGTCCTTACCGACGGGAACCTCCGGGTCGGCAGGCATCGGAACTCGTGAAAGGATGTCGTTGAGTTCATCGACGACTGCCCTCAGGTCTTCTCCCAACGACTTGATGCGTTCGGAGACTTCACCCATGCGGCCGATCGCCTGCTGTTTCTCTTCCCCTTCGAGGGTAGAGATCTCCTTGCCAGCGTTCTTCTGTTCATGTCGAAGTTGTTCTTGCTCGGTGAGCAATCGCTTGCGTTGATCGTCGAGCACGACCAATCGATCGAGGTCGACGACGACCCCTTTATCGACGGCACCCTGACGAATCCGCTCCAGATCGGCGCGGATGAATTTGATGTCGAGCATCGAGGCTCCTCCGGGGATGTGCTCGATACCAGACCTCGGAATCGAGACTCCCGCCGGGCGAGGATAGACCCGGATCCGCCTCGCTTCAATCGAGCCAGGTCAGGGAGTCGTGGATCTGTTCGCTGCCGAGCGCACCGTCTCCACCTCCAGGTGGTCCCAGCGGGCGATCTCGACGATGCCCTGCTCGCACAGGTCCCGATCGTGTTCCTGGGCCCCTATCAGCGCAGGAAGCAACAATTCACGCGCTGAGGCCACATCTCCTGCAGCGGCCAGTTGCCGTGCCTTGAGGAGTGAATCCAGGAGCCTCTGGCGGGCGATTTCGCCGGCACGGATTTCTACCTGAAGATCGAGTTTTGCGACGATTTTCGCCCTCTCTCGCTCCACATCCCGTAGCGGCTCCGGTAGTCGGGAGCGGGCCGGATGGAAGGGACTGAGGTTCACCTGGGCGGAAACCGATTCCCGGCGGATCTGACCGATTTCATCGATGTACA
>CAYPPQ010000049.1:0-20746 GCA_964412635.1 uncultured Planctomycetia bacterium
CCTTGTGGAAGGTCCTGCTCTGATCCTCCGCCTCCAGTTGCTGTAACGCCTTCAGAACCGAAACCTGTAGCTTTGGATCGTTGATCCTGAACAGTTTCCCCAGTTTCTTGTTGGCGGACTCAACCCGATGCAAGCGGATCATGTCGACGATCAGGGACTGATTGTGGGGAGGTATTTTACGATTCCCCAGAAGCTTGCCAGCAGCCTCACCAACCGCTTCAAGATCGACCCGAAGGCCGATGGAGAGGACGATATTCTGTGGCTCCTCGGCGAGGGCGGGCACCTTCAGCAGTCCCTCCTCGGCGAGGTACTGCGCCTCACTCTCGGAGAGGTCCTTGTCCCAGCAGTCGCGGATGACCCAGTGAGAACGCTCGGGCAGGATTCGAAATCCCGATTCCACCACCGCCTTGAGTCCGACTCCGTGACCGTGAAGGGATACCATCCTCACGGCAGATTCGATCATCGCGGTCTCTTCCCGTCGATCGGAGATGATGGCTGCCAGGAACTCGGAGGCTTCCAGGGTGTCAAGCTCACCGATCTTCTGCAGCGTGCCGATGCGATCGATCACCTTGAGTGATCTTTCCCGGGCAAAATTCTCCTTCAACTCTAGAAAACTCTGGGCTGCGGCAGGAACCGATAATTGCACGAAAACAACGGTCCACAGCAAGAGAGCCACTGCCCTCGGCAAGATTCCAGGACGATGCATCGGTCACCTTTTCATCGACGATCGGAGAAACATGGCGGTCGGGGGTAGCAAGGAGACCCCCCTGTAGAAGATGATTCTGGGGGTACGAGACGGTGATGTCCATCCCTGGATCTCGAGAGGAGAGGAGAGGAATGGCGCAAACAACGATTGACGCACTCTCTCCCCCGTTACTGGTCCTGCTGGTGGCAACGTTGATCCACTTCGCCCCGGAAGTAGACCAACCCATCGGCACCGATGGCCCCCTCTCCTGGAAGGTCCCTGTCGGAATCACCATCCTTCTTCAAGGGGATGATCCTGCCGATCGATTCGGCAACAACCTGACACGCGCCACCCAGCTCAAGGCCACCTCGATACAGATCACCTTTCCTGCCTTCATCGAACGGTATGATTCCAGTTCGCTGCCGGTCCGAGATCGTCGATCACCGGATGCCCAGATGATCGCCAGCGCCATCTCCCTGGCTCGCCATCGTGGATTCACCGTGGCAGTGCACCCCATACTGTTGATCCAGGATGCATCGGACTCGCACTGGCGTGGCCAACTGACTCCGCGTAATCCCTCGATGTGGTTTCGCTATTATCGCGACTGGATCGTCCCCATCGCAGAGATCTGCCAGCGCGAGGCGGCCACGTTGTTGATCGTCGGAAGTGAGTTCTCCTCACTTCAACATCACAGAGACGAGTGGATCTCGACCATCGCCGCAGTCCGTGACCGATTCGGTGGCCTCGTCTCGTATTCCAGCAACTGGGATCGCTGGCAACAGGTCTCCTTCGCCGATCATCTCGACGCCCTCGGCGTCAACGGCTACCGACCGCTGGTGACCACCTCTACCGACGAGGCACTGGTGGCCAGCTGGCTGCCCTTTCGAGGTCAAATACTTCACTGGCAGCAGGGAACCGGAATTCCGGTATTTTTCAGCGAAGTCGGGTACCCGTCGAAAACCGGAGCTCTGGAGGAGCCGTGGAATCATGCCGCACCAGGAGTCGCGGATCTCGAGGTCCAGAGACGTGGATATCAGGCATTTTCCGACACCTTTCGCGGCGACCCATCGATCGGGGTCTACTTCTATGCCCTGTACGGGGATGGCGGTGAGCGTGACCGGAGTTACACTCCGGCAGGGAAACCTGCCGAACAGGTGATTGTCGAATTCGTCCAGGAGAGGAATGAAAAGACCCGATGACTCGATTCCTGGTGGTTTGCACCATTCTCCTCACAGCACTGCTCTTCCAGACGTTACGGAATCGTCCACCTGTCGTCGTGCAACTCGACGGGAGTTCCGAAGAAATCACGACCTCTTCTGACAGCGAGATCAGCCCCTCCATCGGCACCACCGACTCGGATGTGGAGAAGCGCAACGAATGGTCTCCACAGCAACGACAGTTGCTGAAGCAACACATCGACAGCTGGGGGGTTGTCGACATGACGGCCGCTGGAATCACCGACAACGAATCCGCAAACTCCAGCGACGAGTTGCTTCGCCTCGAATACTGGTGCCAGAGAGAACTCGCGACCTTCGGGAAGCGAGGAGAGCCCTCCGGACCGATCCTGTACCTGCAACTGGATGAGGGAAACACCCTACCCTATCGATCGTTGACCATCGGAAAGGGCAGGGCACTCATCGAATTACCCGATGGTCCACAGGTTGTCTTGCAACCGGGATCCATCACGGCTACCGGCCTCACCGCATCCGCGGAACCCGCTCAAAACATCCGACCTGGAAGCCTGCTCGACTCGATTCAGCTGGTCGAGATGGTCGCAAACCGCGGCCGTGTTGAGGAACCGAGGTGGAGTTCCTGGTTCTCCAGTGGCGGGCCCGAGACGCTGGCCAGGCTACTTCCCGAAGCTCGAGCGAGTCGCCTCAAGAAGTTCATCGAAAGATCGTGGCGAAATACCGTCACTGCCTCGCCAGAACCGGAGTCGACAAGAACCCTCAAATCCATGTTGGATTGGATCGCCTCGGTAAAGAAACTTCTTCGATCAGGCTTTCCGGCGGATCGCCGTGAAGAGACGCTGATCAGCTTTGACGAATGGGAGACGTGGCTCAGTCGATACGGTCGAGATCAAATCAGCCAGCGCACACAGTACCTGAGACTTCGTCGCGACCTACGAGTTCTGAAACTGGACGTGGTCAAGAGTACTGGCTTCTAGATGTGGGGAATGGACCGATGAAACGAATCAGAATTGCCGTGATCGGCCTGGGACAGTTCGGAACCTCTCTGGTCAAGGATCTATCAAGACGAAGTGTCGAGATCCTTGCTATCGACCGTGACCCCAAGAAGATCGAAGCCATCGCCGACATCTGCGACGACGCCATCACCCTGGACATCCTCGATGAAGCTGCAACTCGAGACCATCTCCAGGGAGTGCAGGTCCTGGTCGTCTGCGTCGGAGAGACTCCGCTACCGGGTATACTCCTCACCACCATCGCCACCGATATGGGAATCGAGAAGATCGTAGTGCGAAGTCACGGCGAAACCACTCGTTCCATACTCGAGAAACTGGGAGCTACCGAACTCTTTTCACCGGAAAAGACTGCTGCGTTGCACATGGCTCGAAAGATCACCGTACCTCACTCCGTCGACTCGATTCCCCTGGCAGCGGACCAGGCGATCGTGCGCATCCGAGTGCCGGAGGACTGGGTCGGCAGAAGTATCGCCGAGATCGGAATTCGTCAGCATCATGCCGTCAACATCATCTGTATCTGTCGCAATGGCGATTCCGCTGCGGATTTCTCTCCTGCCCCCGAAAAGCCCTTCGAGGAAAGTGACGAGATCTACCTGCTGGGATCACAGGATCGGCTGCGAATCCTCTCGGAGAACAATCACTGAGTCTCCCATCAGCCGAGCATCACCTTGCCTGCGGGACGTTCACCGTGGGGTCGGACTGTCGAGATTGAAGCCAATCCGAGAACCAGAGCAAGCGGCCCCAACCTACCCAGCAACATCGCCAGAGCGATGATCCAGCGCCCGCCATCTCCAAGTGAAGATGTCACGTCACGACTGAGACCCACAGTTGCCAGGGCACTGGTCACTTCGAAGGCGAGATCGAGCAGTTGAACACGACCCTCTCGTAGCGACTCCGTCTCGACGATCACGAGCACAAAGAGGAGCAGTAACCACAGTACGCCACCGACCAGCGTCAGCACTGCGGCAGTCTTGATCACCGGATCTGGAATCGTTCTCTTCCATACCACGGTGGTGCTGGATCCGTTGAACTCGGCTCGAGCCGAGAGGAAAAGAACGCCGACGGTGGAGGTCTTCAGTCCACCTCCTGTAGATCCTGGAGATGCTCCCACCGCCATCAAACAGATGACGATCATCGCTGCGGCCATCGGTAGCTCACTGGCGGACGAGGTGTGAAATCCTGCGGTCCTTGCGGTCACGCTCCAGAACCAGGAATCGGCACCTGCACCGGTGATCCACACGAGAAGCCCACCCGATACAAGCAGGATTGAAGTCACCGAAATAATCAGGCGAGTCTGGATGGGAAGGCGAACCCCTTCGCCCCTGATCTTGCATCTCCAGAGATCGAGCAACACCGGGAATCCAAGCCCACCGAGCACGATGAGGAGTGACATCACCATCCGCGGAGCTGTCGACCAATTCTCGAGAGATGTCTTCTGCAACGAGAAACCGGCATTGCAGAAGGCGCTGACTGAATGAAAGAGAGCGGATTTGAGCGAAAGATGATCTCCGCAGATCAGCAGTAGCAGTATTCCTATCGATTCGACGGCAACTGTCGCCAGCACGATGGTGATCAGTAGCCGTTTCAACTCCGACACGCCAACGCCATCCAGAGCATCCCTCAGGGCGCGACCCTGGCGAATTCCAAGACCATTCCCCAGAGCCAGCGCAAAGAAAGCAAAGATACTGATGACGCCCAGACCGCCGATCTGGATCAACCCGAGCAGCAGGTACTGCCCCTCAGTACTCAATCTTTCGCCGATATCGATGGTGGTCAAACCGGTTACGGTGACCGCACTGATGGCGGTGAAGATGGCATCCCCGGATGAAAGCGCAGTGGTTGTCCCCTGGCACCTGGGCAGGGTGAGCAACACAGATCCAACCACGACCGGCACCAGATAGAAGAGCAGGACGACAGCTGCTCCTCCCCGACGCACGTGGTCGAGGAGAATCGACAGAACCTCCAGGAAAAATAATCCAAGAGCCAGAAATGCTGCAACGATGAAGAGAACCTCGACCTCGAAGGCGATTCCTGATCCGGCCATCACCAGCAGCGAAGAACCGGGTAGGAGATCCCGATAGGAGCCGCTTCGCAGGTGTACCAGGAGATCGGCGAGCGCGATGCACAGGAACAAGATCACCGAGTTGCTCAACCAGTTTGAAACGGAACTCCCCGGCGAACTCATGAACCAGGGCGCCAGCACCAAGGTGCCGGCAATCAGCAGTAACGCTCGGGTGAGAGTGCGTGGAGACCCCATGGCGACCGATTGTGCCGGATCTCCCGCCGTGCCGCCAGTCGCTCTGGATTCCATGAGGAGTTTCGGTTAGAACGCACCGTCGGTAGGCTGAATCGTCACGGTCTATCCCCCTCATCCCTGTCAACAGGGCCCTGTAGCTCAGTGGATAGAGCACCGGCCTCCGGAGCCGGGTGTCGCACGTTCGAATCGTGCCAGGGTCGTTCGAAACCTGCGCCAGGAGTCATGCTCCTGGCGTTTTTTCATCTAGCCCTTCACCTCGGAGGTACCGGCTGATGAGGATCCACTTCTCTGGCATCCTGGTCCTGTCTGAATTTAGTTGCCGGTGGGAGGACGCTGGATGAACCATGAGGAAAATGACGGCGCGCCAAGTTACTGGGCCATCGGCGATGTCCACGGTTGTCATCGCACGCTGCTGGAACTACTGCAGCACATCAAGTCCAGGCCTGGCGAGCATCACTTTCTTTTCGTTGGCGATCTCGTCGGCAAGGGACCCAGTAGCGGAGAGGTCGTCGAAACCGTCATCGATCTCGGAGACGATGCGACGACGGTGCTCGGCAATCATGACCTCCACCTGCTGGCGGTGGATCAAGGCGTTGCAACGAGCAAGGAGAGTGATCGCCATCTGTCCTTCCTGAGCGATCCTCGCAAGAATCGCTGGATCGACTGGCTGATCCACTGCCCCCTTGCATGCCAGGTTTCAACGAAACGAGACACGTTGATCGTTCATGCCGGAATCGATCCGGCGTGGGATCAAGAAGAGACCCTCGACAACTCGGGACAACTGTCCGATGCTCTTCGCCGCGGTGATTTCAGCTGGTACCGAGATGACCACACCCCGCTCGGGTACATCGCCTCGATCCTGACTCGCCTACGAGGCTGGATACCTGGAACAGGACCTGCCTACGGTTTCTCCGGAGCACCGGAGACCCATCCCCCAGGCACTGTTCCCTGGTTCAAGGTCGAGAATCGCGCAACCGCCTCGATCGAGACGGTCACGGGGCACTGGGCGACACTGGGGTTCCACCGGCATCAGCGACACACCAGCATCGACACCGGCTGCGTATACGGAGGTGAACTTCTGGCCCTATCCCTCGATACGAAGGAGACGATTCGCTGCCAGTGCCATGCGGTCGACGCTCCTCGGCGGGACTAGACGTAATCCTCGAGAAGTTCGTCGATGATGTAGGTGCCGCTTCGCTGATCCTTGTGCACCTTGATCAACTGGTTCTTTTCCGCATCGACGAGCAACTTGGAGAAGTGAGTGTATCCATGATACTCCTCGCTGAATGTCGGCTGCTTGCGACGCATCGTTTGCTTGACCATCGAAGCCCAGATCACCTCGTAGTTCTCCCTTTGCAGGGCAGCAATCGAACTGAGGAGTAATGAAAACGCTGACTCCTGGTCCTTGGAAAGATTGCGTGTGGTCTTCTTGGCGGTCTTGCGAACTCTTTTCTTGCGAGTCCTGACCAGATCCTCGTAAAAGATGAACTCATCACAGTTATCGATGAGCAGATTACTGGAGGAGTGCTTCACTCCGAGACCGATGATCTTCTTGTTGTTCTCTCGCAACTGAGAAACCAGAGGCGAGAAATCGCTGTCACCAGAGATCAGGGCAAAGGTGTCCACGTGAGGCTTGGAGTACGAGAGTTCCAGCGCGTCCACCACCATCTTGATATCGGCACTGTTCTTGCCAGACATCTTACGCTGTGGAATATCGATCAGTTCCACTGCACACTCATGAAAGGGTCGCTTGTACTGTGTCCAGTTGGACCAGTCTGCATAAGCTTTCTTGACGGTGATTTTTCCCTTATCAACGAGCCTGTCGAGCACCTTCGAGATGTCGAGTTTGGCGATCTTTGCTTCCTTGACTCCGATGGCGATATTGTCGAGGTCCACGTATACGGCGATCTGGTGTTCCTGATCGACCTTGTTATCCATTCAAATCCCCCTTCGAGGGGTAACGCCGACACGACCCTGTAACCGCTTGGAAACTCATGGGTGTCGGCTCAACTATAGAACGACAGGTGAGGGCAATTCCCCTGCTTCACCTGTCGGCGACTCCCCGGAGGAATCGCGGCATACGCCCCCACCGGGGACGATCACCGTCATCATGGCACGGTTCGCCCTGGAAATGCAAGCCCGCTTGATAGGAGCGGGCAGAAGTTGTCAGGGTGAACAGGGAAAACCCTGTGCCGGGGTCGGATCGGGGCCACGTTCGGGAAATGGCGCGGCAGGTCCTGGGCCATTTCCGAACAGATGCGTCAGCAACTGGATCGGATCTGCCAGGGTCAACGAACCGTCATCGTCGAAGTCGTGAGCCTCCAGGCAATCGGTCTCCTGGATTCCGAACAGGACCAGCAACGAATTGACTCCATCGGCAAGATTGAGAGTGCCACTCCTGTCCACATCTCCACGGATGAAGGTGGCAGGAGAGGAGGAGGCATCGAGAGGATTGTAACCGAGTTCAGCTTCGAGTTCGTTGGTGACCAGATCTCCATCGGTATCGCCGAGAGGCTCGACCAGGATCGCCCTCTGCAAACCGGTCAAATCTCCAGATCCAGCGGGATCGGTCAGATTCTCGATTGCCACGACACTTCCGACCGCATCGATCACCACCAGCGACGGATCTCCGACACAGATGACGGAGACCGTTCCGTCTCCCTGACCGCTGATCCCTACCGGTAGAGATGGAACATCGATGGTCATCTCCACTCCCGTGCTTCCGACGACCACGACGAGGTCACTGAACTTACAGCTGAACCAGGCTCGTCCCTGTAGATCGGTGGTAACACCGATGGGGAAGTTGCCGATACTCGACTGCCAGACGGTGTCTCCGGAGAGGTCGATCCGTCTCATCGCATCCTTTTCAGCAACCCAGACCCCGCCTTCACGGGCGGCGGCAATCCCTGTCGGAAAGAAGCCCACTGGATAGATGAAGTGAACCTCTCCCTCGCCGGAAAGAACGTAGATGTTGTTGGAGTAGGAACAGGTGACCCATACCGAGCCTTCCTTGTCGATGGCGATTCCATAAGGGACCGCACCCACCGGGTACGAGTTGAAGATTCCCTGTGAGGACTCGATGCGGATCACGTCATCCATTCCGGGACGTGTACCCCACAGCCGACCCGTGGAATCGATCGCCAGCGACTGGACTCCCATCACGGTGTCGATCACTTCCAGGATGGCGCCGGAGGCGTCGACATGGATCACCTGCGCCTCGTCGGCGAGGGCGATCCAGGCACCACCCGATGCGGTTCGTGCGATGGAACGGAGGGGACCGGGAAGATCGGTTACCGGGACCACCTCAGCTGACTCGTTCGACCAGAGAAACTCTCCGTCGCCGAACCAACTACCCTGCCCAGCTACGGGAGCATGAACCAGGAGAATCGCAACCAGTGCCAACATCTGTGTCTTCAACATTTTGATCCAATCTGCCAGGGAGTGGATGATTACCCCATCAAGGGAGAGCGATGCAATCAAGAACATCTGAAGTCATGTCTCCGCCAGCAATCGGAAAGGGGAAAGCTGGCGCAGAGCCTTGAACGAACAGGAACATCAGCGACTGAACTCCATCGGAGATGTCCAGAATTCCATTGTCATCGAAGTCCGCGGAATCCTCGCAGGGTAGCATTGGACCGACGAACAGCCCCTGCAGCAGCATTACCGGATCCGCAAGGTCAATCCTGTCATCGAGGTTCACATCCCCTCGGATGAAGGCTCCTTCTCCGGCATGCACGGTGACCGATTCCTGCCCCTGCTGGGCGGTGAAAATGCGTTCACCGGAGATGACGATCCGATTCGGCAGTTGATTGCCAGTCAGCACATCCTGCACCTCACCCTGTTCCAGTTCGATGCGATGGATCAATCCACTGAAATAATCGGCGACCAGGAAGCTGTCGAGACCATCTGCGACCACCGCGGACTGCACGGGATCGCCTGACGGAACCTCGATGGAGGAGTGAAGTTCTCTCGTCTGGAGGTCGATTCTATAGACGAGGGAGTTGCCGCCGAAAATGGTGATCAGGGCGGTGTTGTCATCGAGTAGCGCAAGATCACTGGGAGCAGGGAAGTCAGAGGTATCCACATCCAGAGAGATCTCGGCGACCACGTTTCCTTCTGCCCCATCGATCCACACGATGGAAGGGGGCGCAGTGAAGTCGTCGCCAGGGAAGCCAACGGGAACCAGCAAGGTGCCGTCATCGAGAGCCGCCACGCTGGAAATTCCGCCAGCGATCTCGTAACGTTGAATCACCTCTTCGCTGTCAGGGTCGATGACGATGATGTTCTCATTCGAGCCATCAAAACTGCCTCCGTTGGAAGCGACGATGATCTCTCCGCTCCACCCCTCTGCAAGTCCCGAGGGAAAACCGACTTCACCTCCGCTACTGTCTTCAAAGGGTACTTGCCAGACCATCCCGGAAGCGAGATCGATGCGGTTGAGGGCACTCACCGTCGAACAACTCACCCACAGATCGTCACCGACATGCAACATCTCGGTTGGATAGAATCCGACGTCGAAACTTCGCAAGACTTCGAGCGATTGAGCATCGAACTCGAGGACGTGAAATCCGCTGTGCAAATCGACCGGCTCGTTGAAGGGCGCCACTTCGCCACATACCGAGATGTAGCCCAGTTCACCGGCTGGATCGATGACAACCGAGTAGGGATGGGAATCGATCTGGTAGGTGGCGATCGTCGTGCTCACCGCAGCGACAGGATCTCCTGCGGCCACTGCAGGATTTGCCCACGAAACCGCCAGAAGAAACAAAACGAAAAGCAGACCCCAGGGCGAAGCCTGAACTCTGACGTGAGGAGGAGCGTCTCCACGACACTCCATAACGGTATGTAACATCCAGTCATCCCTGCTCGGAGAAACCCCCTTTCGGGGACCTGATTCACGGGAGGTCTTCTGGCTTCTGGATCACTCTCCGCCTGCGCCTTCCCACGTTTCTGTAGTGGCTCTCTCGGACCTTGCGAGGCACGAGAGGTGCAGGTTTCGTCCCCAGTTACAGCGGCGGCACCGCGGTGGATTTTCACCACACTTCCGATCCGAACCGAACGGATCTTTCCCGTGCAATATCAATACAGCATCACCAACTGCTGTTCAATAACCGTCGGTTGAATTCCCGCCACCTTCCACCGACACTACGGTATGGCAAAAAGAACACGATCGACCTCCGGCAACCAGAAGGTCACCGTATCTTCCCTTGGATCACGGCTGAGCCAGGGTCTCCCCCCGGTGGCGATCATCGTCGGCAAGGAGGATTTGCTTCGTCGTGAGGCGATCCAGATGCTGCTTGAAGCGACTCCTGAGGGCCCACCCGACCCTGACTCGATGATGAGAATTCAGGGCGGAAAACAGGTCCAGGATGATCAGCTGCGTGAGTTGTTTGACGAACTCCGTACTCCCAGTCTTTTCGGTACCGGCCCGGTCGTGATCCTCCAGAACGCCTCCAGCTGGCTCAAGTCTGATCCCGACACCTGGGTTCAGTTCGTGACCCAGCCACCCCCTGATTCGCTCCTGATCCTCACACTCGACTCCCTCGACGGTCGCAGCAAGGTCGCCAAGGCACTGACCAGGAGCGCCCTGTGGATCACTGCCGATAGACCCTTTCACCGCCCTCCCCCGTGGCAGCCCGATGCAAGGCCGTGGGACCACGAGATGAACTCGTGGGTGGTCCATCGCTTCAAGCAGAACTCCCTTGCTGCCACCCCACAGCTGGCTCAACTGCTCATCGAGCGAATTGGCCCGCAGATGGATCAACTGGCGGGAGCCATCGAGAAGATCTCGACCGTCTGTGATTCGAAGAAGTGCAGCGCGGTCGACGAGGATGTGATCGTGGCCAATAGTGCTGAAGGTGGCGACGGCAGTGCTTTCGATCTGGTCGACAGCTGGTTCGAAGCGAACGCTCCCCGCGGATTGCAAATCCTCTCCGACATCGTCAACCAGGGATCTCTCGACGAGAAGAACCAGCGAGTTCGAGACCCACAGCGCTTACTGTTGCAATTCATGGCCCTGTCGCTGAAGAGGGCGCGGGAACTTCGCACCATTCACCGCATCGTTGCGCAGGGCGGAGGAGAATCTCAAATACTCGAGGCCGGTATCTCTCGACCGTTCCTGCCCAGATTACGCAAACAGTACCGGAGTTGTGATCTGAATCGGACCGGGCGAATCATCGAGACCTTGATCGAGATGGACTGGCAACTGAAGGGTGGCCTCGGCCCGACTCCACAGGAATTGATGGAAAGAGCGCTGGTCAGCGTCTGATCGGTGGATCAGGGGCGTTCCAGTCGAACACTTCTCATCCTGGGTACCAGTTGATGGAAGACCTCTTGCGCCTCCTGGCCGCGAGAGATCCAGCGTATGTGAATCTCTACCAGCAACAGGTCGGTGTATTCTTCCTTGTCGATGGTCCCGTACTCCAGAGCGACCTCGATTCCGGGCCAGCGAACCAGCGACGGTTGCCACGGCGGATCGTTGATGATCTGAGTGAGGGTGGCACCGTCTCGCAACGCCCCTTCCAGTGAAGCGAAAACCACTTCACAAACCTCGATCGAACGGACCCGATCGACAGCACGGCTATGCGCTGCAGTTCCAGCTGCGAAGAGGGAGATCGCAGAGCTGACCCCGACGATGAGGATTCCCAGTGCAACCACCACTTCGAGCAGACTGAAACCCTGCTGACCACGATGGGATATCATCGGGCACCTCCTGGATCGCGGGAGGTGGGAACCCTGACCGTCTTGTAAAAGTTCGATCCGTGAACCACGGGGGTGCCTCGCCGATGATCGACAGCAGCGGTGCCACGAGCTCCTCTCTGGCAGTCGATAAAGGAACGAGTACCGACCTTTCCGACGCGAATCCACTCGGAGTCGATCCGGATGTAGGAATCAGGTGTCAACGGATACTGCGCGGTGCTATCGACGCGGATGATACGTGCAGAATCATCGAGATCATCGGAGAGACGAGCCAGTGCTTTCGAGCGATTGGGTCTCAGCACCAGCAATATCTCCACCGTATCTGGAAACACATCGTCGAACGGCTCATCGCGACTTGAAGGATCCCATGAAACGCCGCTTTCTCCGGGCATCTTGATGATTCCACGGGTGGAATCCCAGACCTTGATGGGAGCCTGGGGCTTACCGCCGACCCAGTGGCGACGATCCCCTCCCCAGAAGGCCCACTCCAGGTACAGGACCCCATCTGCGATGGGACGACTTCGCCTGGGAGTCCCATCCTCATCGGGAGCCAGGTTCGAATCGATGAACACGCTGCCCGGTCCACCGATGGGACTCTTGAATCCTCTCCACAGCAACTCCGAGTCCTGCTCGGGTCCCATCGAATAGGAGACCTCACACAATCCTCCTGGAGCCCGTAGGATTCCCAGCTTTGCTTCCATCGAATCGTTGATGTAGTCGATCTCGGCGACCCCTCCTGTGAGGGATCCAGCGATTCGACTGATGGGATTCCTCGTCTCCTCATCGAGAGCACTGACCATGCGCAGCCGGGGACGTTGATGCTGGTCTCTGTCACAGAGAAGCAAGACATCGACGAACCCTCCACCAGGTCCAGGATCGGGCTGGGTAAAGAGAGATCGCAGGTCGGCAGCGAGTGGTTCGAGGATCGCCTCGGCTCGTTCGACTGCCTCTCTTCGAGATTCCCCTACCTGCCAGGTGGAGATCCCATCGCGAAGAAACATCACGAGTCCGCTCCCCAGCATCACGAAGATGCCGAGGGCAACGAGGATTTCGATCAGTGTCATTCCGTCCTGGCGATGCATCAGTAGGGGTACTCCTCGTGATGGAGGACCCGCCACTCCTTGCGGTGTTCGATCTCCAGGTTCTTGAGAACCGGCAGGTGCTTCCACTCGTCGCTCCACTGACCGGAACTGGAGTTGCGACCGTAGGCTCCCCGCTGATGGTAGAAGTAGACCCTGACTTCAAGAGAATCTCCGTATTGCCCCAGCAGGTTGTCGGCGTCTGGTTGATCGAATCTGTAAAGTCCTCCCGGAGAATTCGTAGGTTCGGAATCCCAGGAGGGTTTGCCATCGAATCGCGCGTAGACCTGGACAAATGCAGGGGTGGCTCCCCGGGTGGTCTGCTCCACCTCCCAGCCGATGCGGTCCCACATCGTCCCTGGCTTCGTCCATGCTCGCTCGAAGTACTGGAGATCTTTCGAATCGGCCATGTACTGGAAGCGGTCATGATTGCGAGCCATCAACTCGATGACCGGTGTGCCTCTTGGAGGCGGGCTGTCTGGACTCACCATCTCGCCGGTTCCAAAGCGCCCACGGAAGATCGCCTTGCCGCTGCGATCGTCCCGGAACAGTCCGAAACCGTTCCCCGAAACCCCGGTATGGGCGATGATCTCGTCGGCAGTTGTGGCGATACCGTCATCGACGACCAGATACCCTTCATTGTTGCCGAACGCGCGAAGGCTACTTGAAGGTGTATCCTCATCGCCCCCCAGGATGTCGAGGGTCAATCCACCTTCACGTAACTGCCCCGCCAGTCTGGCCACCGGTATCGAGGGAATCGGCATCAACGATTCATGTCCCAGCTGTCCATCTTCTCGGGCAGAGGAGAGCATTCCGCGGGTCAGAACATCGATCTCTCGACTGGGAAGTAATCGCAATCGATGAACGTTGGTGATCGTCTGGGTGACCCCTTCTGCATCGAGGTAGTTATACTGGTATACATAGCCACCCACCGGCGAACCCAGCTGCCCACGGAGAACATTTCTCAGGTAACCATTGGTCGCTTGCTGGTAGAAGATCACCTCGCTGGTGGAACCGGTGATGAACTCGAGGAAGCCGCCTCCCGAGGGCAGATTCCCGGTATTGTCGACCTTTATATCGGAGATCATCTCGACCCTGAGATCTCGATTGGGGTCGTACGGAATGGTATCTCCGTCCACCAGTTCGCTTTCATCGATAAACGGATCCCGCGGCAAATCCTGAACCAGCTGAACGATTACTGCATCCTCTTGCTGTTGATTGGAGTCGTGGGAGTAATGGAGTATTTCCGAATCAACCTGCAACAATCCTTCAGTACTTCCCATGCCAAATTTGCCAGGATCTCCCACTGAAAAGCTGCGTGTAACACCAGTGGAAACCGCGCCATCAGCGGCGGGTTGAGCCGCGGAAGCGATCAACCTGGAACGCGCAAGCAACGCGATCCTGTCGATGCCCCCACCTCCTTGTTCCGAGTCATTTTTGGTGAAGTGGCTGCGGATCACGCGGCGTTGCGCACTGCTGGCGGCACCGGATGAATCGGAGATGGTGTCGGTGATGAAACGCCCACCCGTTGCCAACGGAAAGGAGTAGAGGTCCACATCACTGGTGTCGAGACGACTGAAACGCACCTCGTCGAGGGTCCCGGGAGCAGCAACACCATCTCCCGAAATCATCGATCCTCCAAAGACGATCCGTCCCTCCGATGTGGACGGCAATCCACCGCTGGGAAAGCGTCGTATTCGCGGATCCTGTGCGGTGGTGTAGACACCCTCGGGAGACCAGTAGAAACTGGCATAGACTCCGGTGGTGGTCTCTCGCACCTTCCATACCCGAAGTGGAGTCGCCTCGACCATGCGCTGGGTGGGATCTCCGTATCCATCGCCGAGGATCACCTGATCGCCAAATCCAGCCTTCGACCCGACGGTTCTGACCACCTGGATGATCTCCTGGCCCGCGACGTGATTGACGATGCCTGCTCTGTCCCAGATCGGCCTGTTTTGACGGAATGGATCGGAAGATGCGGTGTAACGATCACCGGTAAAGCCCCTGAACACCGTCGACACATCCGGATCGCAGATGAAGAACTTTCCCTCGGCGATGGATGTGTAGCGGATCCACTCGCAATCGTTCAGGACTCCGCCGGCGAGAATCCCGGGAGGTCGAGCGACCTGGATCACCCCCGATGGCGCATAGGCATTATCAAGATTGCTGGCGTCACTCTCGATGGAAACTCCCCGGACAAAGAGTATGGTATTCGACTCCGCGCTGATGACGCCCTGAGTCGCCACCGATCCAAGCATCGCCCTGCCCATTCCGGTGAAGCGATACAATCCTGGTATCGGCCCCGGAGTGATGGTCGAGTACTTCGCAAACTCGACGGCGACTCTTCGACTCGGTTCGGTTCCTTGCTGCGTCCACTGTTCGATGTGGATGTATCCCCGGGGAGGGAATCCCAGCTCAAGGGGGTGAGTCCCCTCCGTCTGCACCAGCAGTGAGGTGGAAGCGGCGCTGAACGGTTCCAGTTCCAGGGTGCTGACCGCCTGCCCGCCACCACCGGAGAAGATCTGGGTGCTGGCATAGGCAAAACTACTGGGAGCCAGTTCGACCGCACCATTGGAAGTGTTGAAACTCTGAACCCTCATCGTTGCGGCCTGATCGATACCCAGTGTCGCACCTGCCGGGCCGATGATCAGCCGGTTGGTCGAGTCAGCAACGCCGATGTTCGGATCGGAACTGGCAAGCTGTAGAGAGTATCCCAGCAAGCGTACCGCGGTGCCGGCGGCGTGAGCAGAGCGGACCGTTCCTCGCACACCTCGCCCCAGCGGAGGCTCACCGTTGGGTCCTGGCGCACGGACGATGAAGGAGGCTCCCTCCTTACCGGAGTAGTCGATCGCCTCGCTTCCGACCAGCAGGGTCCCGCTGGGAGGGAACCGATTGGCAATCTCGACGTCTTCTAGCGACACCCGGGTTCCGCCAAAGGAGAGGCCGCCACCGAGTCTAGATAGCCACGACTGCTTCCCGACCGGTCTCCGATCGATCATCAACGTCAGATCACCAGGCCTGGTGGACTTCCACCCGGCCGAGATGTGATACCAGGTGTCATCGGCAAAGGTGACGCTGGTCACCGGGTATCGTACCTCGGCAGCGGGTAACACGTCCGATTTCCAGGCGATGGCAGCACCGGTTTCATCGAAGACCTGAAGTACCAGTTCCTGAGTGTCTCCGGAGAAAAAGAGCCGGACTCGATTCCGATGACGCTCGAGGGAGGGACTGCAAGAATCGAAGATTATCTTGTTGCCACTGCGTGACCCCCAGCGCGGTCGGTACCAGAAATCGATCATCGCCGGAATCGTCGTGACAACTTCTGGAACCCCCTCCGCAACTTCCACCACCGGGACCGGAGTCGGTCTTCCGCCACGCCTTCGTCCCGATTCCTGCTGGTTCTCGATCACCACCGAGCGAGACCACGGGCCATCCTCCAGCTCGTATCCTTCCAGCGTGTCGTAGAAGTGTTCCACATCCAGCAATGCCACCGAGCCATGACGATAGCGTGCAGAACTGTTTTCGCTGGAAAGGGGCTCCCCTCTCAGGGTTCCCTGATCAAGCGATGCTCCGGTGAACTTTGTACGTTGCAAAGGAATCGGTCCACAAACCATCAGGTTCGATGCTCTACCCGGTACGAAGGTACTGTTGAAACGGGTGAACCTACCCTGACCAGGATCGCGTGTCGCAAAGATGCTCGACCAATCCTCCTGGGTCTGGAGTCGTAGCGACAGGGAATCGGGAGGAGCAACCTCGATCACTTCTCGCAGGCGAACGGTGGCGACGGGACTTCCAACTGGACTTCTCGACACTCCCGTCGACTCCACGGTGTACACATCGGATGTCGAGTAGCAAAAACTGGTCGTGGAGATCGACAGCCGCGGCTGATTTGGATTCAAGGCGTTGATCAGGATCGCCTCCGAATCCCTGCCATCAAGAACGCCAGCGAGCTGTGCATTCTCGACGACGGTTCTGAATGCTGCAAAGCCAGAGATCGGCATCGCCTCCACCAGCAGATCGGTGAGATCTCGTGCCTCCTTGACGGTAACACCGTTGAATTCTCTCGAGAAACGGTCGACAGAGAGACCGGTGAGTACCGCCTCGATGACTCTTCGCGATGCAGTGTTGATGTTGATCGGATGGCGAAGTGCGGCGCTGACCATCGCTTCTCTCTCGCGCCACTTCAGCTTGAGAGGCTCCTTGAGGATGACACCACCCTGGAAAATGCTGCCCTGCCCCATCCCTCGAAAACCTCCACGAGGTGTCGGGAATGCACCGGCGGCAAGTCCGTATTCCACCTTGGATGGATCGCTGATACTGCGGATCCGAACCAGGGTTCCGGGGTTGAAGAAATCGTACCTGGGAAGTCGCATCTGCGGGACTCCGAGGAGGGCGCTGTTGGTGATCTCTCCCTCGACCATCTGCTCCTGTGACCACTCCCTCGGCTGAGTCGAGGTGGTGGTGACGAGATCACGGATCTTTTCGAAATCCGCAGCGGAGAAGGTCTCCATCCCGGGGATGTTATTGATCTGCTCGTAAGCCATGATCGCCTTGGGAGTGTACCCCTTCGAATGCGCCTTCAACTTCTTCAATTCGGGAGCCACGAAGGTGATGTAGAAGCCCTTGAAGGCGTTCCCTCGAGCCTTGTCGAGTCCGAGACCCTCGGCAAATTTGGCAGCCTCGATGATGGCGTTCTTGCCGCGAATCGACTCGACCAGTTCGACCACTTCACGGGGAATGTTGTTGTCGAGCAGGGACTTGCGTGAGCGGCGATACTCCGCCTCGTCGACCTCTTCAGGTTCACGTTGCATCATCGACGGGTCGATGCCAGCACGCACCAGCATCTCCGGTGACAGTCCCCACTCCGCCATGTTATCCATGTTGAGCCCGAGTACCGCCAGCGTTTGCAGGAAGTATGGAATCACCGACCAGTCGGCGATCTGTCGCAATCCGATGGGAGTTCGAAAGGTTGCGATCTCACCATCGGAGAGATTGGCCAGTCGATGCAAGAAGACCTTCAGGCCACGCAGATCGAAGACGGGCCACCCCTTCTGATGCTCCCAGGTGCCGGACAGATACTGGCCGCGGAAGATACCGGTGAGTGCAGTTTCGGTCTTACCCGTGTAAGAAACCGCCTCGACGGTGAAAAAGATGGGATTGAGGATCACCACCACCCCATCGACGGTATCGGGATCATCGTCCACTGGAAAAGACGAGGTGTCATCCAGTGGTAACTCGGTGAGTACATCCTCGTACTTGATATCGACGGAGAGGTGACTTCCCGCCAGAAGGTTGCCGATCAGGTTGGGCATTGCGCTGTTGAGATTGACCTTGCCCTGTTCATCGGTGACCTGGGAATCGATGATCAGATCGGAGACACCGCGGGCCTGCATCGGCCGTGGGCCATCTCCAACCACGGGGGTTGCGACAAATCCTGGCGGAAAATCGATCTCGAGTTCATCGGCGGAATCGATGAGATCTTGAGCTTCCATTCCTGGTGACCAGAGATCTCGCTCACGACTGTGGTGGGTATCGAAGAGTTGACTGATTGCATGACTTCTGGCACTGCGGGCACCCAGATGAGCGCGCTGCTGCGCCACCGATCGAGCCGCCCCATTCTCCTGCAACTTCATCGAGATGACGAAGGGAGTACCGATGGCGGCAAGTGCAGCAAGCACCAGAATCACCATCAACAGGGCCATACCTTGTTCAGGTTTGCGAAGACGCTCAACCACGGATCGCTCCCGTCAGGTCGATGACCACGTTGTGAAGTCTCAGTACCGAAACTCCATCGACTTCACCAACACCAAAGTGGATTCCAGGTGCAAGTGGAACAAATACTTCAGGTTCAGCATCATCTCCGAGCAAGGACTGAGGATCTTGATCCCAGTTCTCGAGATGGTGCATCAGATCTGCGATGGGATCTCCAAACGCCTTTTTGATGCTGTCATCACGATCCTGGCGTTCCTGGCGCTCTCTCCGCATCCGATCCCTGAAACTCTCTTTCGCAACGGCTGTACCATCGGCAGCTTCCAGCTGGACGAGGTCACCAACCTCAGCGATGTGAATCACCACCGGCTCATTGTGACGCAGCGGATCGAGTGCTCCCCGGCTATCGAGATGGATCAGCGAAGTGGCTCCCAGCAGTTCGATATCCAGCGGCAGTTCGGTCACATTCGGCTCGGTGGCAACACGCAACACCAGTTGGTCCAGCGCGCCGAGAAAGAAACGATCTGGATGACTGATCCATAGATCGGCATCACTGAGCGGCACCTCGGTCGGAAGCGGCGGCCACTGTTCCGCAAGTTCGAACCCCTGCGGCACCCAGTCGAATTCGACCCCGTCCACCTCGATGACCAGTGACACACCGTCGAAGGTAGCCCTGAGGTGCACCCAACGATCGGGGTTCACCACGGCCCCCTCCGTCTGTGCCCGGATGAACTCCCCTTCGATGGCTCTCTCGGGATCGCCAACCTCGAAGTACACGGCACCGTCTCCCAGCAATCCCATCTCGAAGGAACGTGGAATTCCCAGCACCGCCAGACGCATCTCGCGTCTGGGGTCGGAGAAGCCGCCGGTCGGTTCGATTCCATCTTCTTCTTGCCATGGTGGCTTCCAGAAATTCACCCATGCTTCGATGGAAACGCCATTGCGACCGTGAAAACTGGGCAGATTACGAGTTCGAAAGGATGCGCCGTCGTCGACGAAGTGAGCACCGATCCCGATCGATCCACGACACGGCTCCACCTGACCCACCACCTCTGCTTCGAGGCGATAAGCGCCGGAGGTGGTGCTACCTCTCTCGAGTGCGACATCCTGCGCTACCCCGGCCAGATCTTCGAAATCCCACGACCCCACCAGCTGAAATCCGAAGGCGGTCACCTTTCTCAGGTCGGGATCGACGAGGATCCTGCTGGGCATTCCGGAAGAGATCGACCAGTTTCTCGCCGCCCTTACGGTGGAAGAGACACTACTGGAGGCGACCTCCAGCGTCTGAGCATCTCCAAAAGAACGGAAGACAGAGACCGACATCCCCAGAATCACTGACAGGATCGAGAGCACCACGAGCAACTCGATCAACGTGATTCCCTGGCTAGATCGTGAATCTCTCATCACCATGCTGAAACATCATCCCCACCACCGTTTTGATGTATTCCATCGGGACCGGCAGACCAAATCTGAAAGCGAAGCGGCTCGTAATGAGTCGCAGTTTTCTCAGAGGTTCCAGCAGTAATCATCACCGGACCGGACTCCTGCGTGACCGAGAACTCACTTTCATAATCCCTGTTATGGATGTAGACGTAAGGAACACCCCACGGATCGACATACTCTCGCAACTGGTCATCCCCGAAGACCCAGTTCATCTTCTCACGAAGATCGACATTGCTCAGTCGGTCCTCGTCGAGGTTTTCGAGGTGCTCTTCCTTGAATTCGAAATAGGAGCGACCCCGGGAGCGACTGGCGAGGTGAGCGACAAGACTCTCGATTCCCTCATCGAGACCGTTTCCAGAAATCTCGTAATCCCGCTCCATCGATGACGGAGGGAAATCCCCGAAATCGAGGGTGTAAGTTTCGACACCCAGAATCAGTCGCTGCATCTCCTGCTCGGCGAGTCCGATGGCACTACTCTTGGTGGCATATCCGAGCATCCGGGTTCCCAGACCAGCCAGGACACCGATGATGGCGATCACCACGAGCAATTCGACCAGGGTGAATCCCGATTGGGATGGGGACCTCATCTAGTACTCCCTTTCTCGAACGACCACTGCCTTGCGCCGGAACACTTCGAACTCGTCGACGGAGAAACTGTACAACTCGTCGAT
>CAYPPQ010000050.1:0-20718 GCA_964412635.1 uncultured Planctomycetia bacterium
GTTGATCGCAACCTGTATCCGAACGTGGACTTCTATTCGGGAATCATGTACCGGGCCATCGGAATTCCTACCGATATGTTCACGGTGATGTTTGCCCTTGGAAGGTTGCCAGGCTGGATTGCACACTGGCTCGAACAGCGACAGGATCCAGCAGATCGAATCCACAGGCCACGCCAGATCTACACCGGTCCAGAGATGCGAAACAATCCGGTCTAGTTGCTCGGTGGGTCAGGATCCTTCGATCCACGAGGTCGTGCCATCCTGGTAGTGCTCATGCTTCCACACGGGAACCGATGACTTGATGTGTTCCATGCCAGTTTCTAGCAGTCGGAAGCCATCTTTCCGGTGAGCGAGTGAGACTCCAAGTACTATGCTCGTTTCGCCCACCTCCAGAGAACCGATGCGATGGATTGCCAGTGCACGCGTCGCCCCTTCCGCCAGCAGTGACCTGGTCACCGTCTCCAGTTCCTTGCAGGCCATCGACTCGTAAGCGTGGTAGTCGATCCGGGTCACTTGCCGTCCCCGGTTGTGATCCCTGACATTTCCACAGAAGAGCAGCACCGCTCCCGCATCGGCAGAGGAGAGCCAGCGAGAGCACTCATCGACGTCGATTCTCTGATCGACCACCTGGGCACGGAAGGGAGAGTCTGTCGATTCCATCTCTAGCCGCCGCTGACCGGTGGGATCAGTGCCAGTTCGGCACCGGATTCGATGACCTCTTCGGCAGTTGAAAAGCGCTCATTCATCGCAACCCTGGTGCTGGCAAGCCGATCGGCAAGGTCGGGGTGCTGTACTGCGATGGCAGCGACGAGATCTTCAATAGAGGATCCATCGGGCAATTCGACCTCGATCTGATCACAGCCAGCAAGATCTCGTAGGGAAGCGAATAACATCACTGAAACCTGCAACGATTTTCTCCTCTATCGTGGGAAACCAGTTCGGTTGCTGAAGCATCGTGGTTGAAGAGTCACGATGGTCTAGCATCAAGGGAAGGGCCATGTGGGTCAAGATCGATACCGAGCTGGAAGCGTCTACATCGCTTCAATCGAGCTGATCCTGGTACCATGAACGCCATCCAGCGACTTCGCGCGCTCGATCGCTCTCGATTCCCTTCTGCCAGAAACTGGGATTGAGTACGGTCGGATGGCGGGAAGATCTCGCGAGCACCGTTGCCGCGGCATGTCTTACCGAGCCATCCGCCGATTCGAGCAGATCGATCAGCCCCGGTGTCAGGCTGCCAGCAGAAAAGTACTCGGGGAAGGCGTGGCAGATTGCCAGTTGTGTCTCGGTGGATCCCGAAGCCAGTTGCTCGGAGATCCGTTCTCGCCAGCTGTCGCGGGAAGCACGGTCGATTCGTAACCTACTGCGATGGATCAGCCGGGTAGCACACGCCCATGCCCACCGGCAATTCTCGTCGCGTTCCAGTTCCTTCTCGATGATGGGCAAGATTTCTCTGACTGCCGGCCTGCTGCCCCGAAGGCTCTGGTCGACGCTCCAGCAACAGAATCGTGGATCGGAGAAATACTCCCGTAACTGCGATGAAAGGGAGGGAGTGAGAGCGTCGATGACCGCTGGAATCTGGTCGATGATCTGTTCGGAGTCGAGTTGAAGAACCTCCTCGAGGCGCGGTTCGTAGGTGCCCTCCTGCTGATGAAAGAGAGTCCAGAAGATCGCCCATGAGACTGCATAACGGCGGGTGACCTCTTCATCTTTTCTGTAGTAATTGATCCAGTTGCTGGATAGCAATTCGGTGGCGAGATTCAAGAAGCGATTGCGACCCAGTTCAGAGAGCGCGGTTCGAGCCTCCCTGTAGTATCCAGGATGAACGGGTGGTACCTGGAACTGACCGTGAGGATCGATGTGTGCAACCTCGAGGGAGCAGGCGATCGCTTCGGAGAGCCACCAGTTCGAGCGAATCCTGGGATCCCCCTCGGTGAAGTGGTGGGCCAGCTCATGCAGCAGGGTTCTCTGTCCATTCGGTTCAGAATTGAAGTGATTGGGATCCAGCAGCGACTCCCAGGGAGGGGTGAGGCGGATGATCGAAAATGCGTGGTTGTACCAGCCGGCAGTGCGCACCTCATCCTCCCGGACGATGTGGTCAGGAGAATGATTTCCGAGCAAGATCGAGGCGGGTCCCACCTCCGCGGAAATTCTCGGAAGTGTCTGTTGAAGGCCGTCTCGCATCCACACCAGATCGTGTTGATAGGAACGTGCCAGTTGTAGATCGACATTGGTCCACAGGGTACCTGCGGGAGTGTCGAGCTTGTGGCGATAAAATGCGCTGCATCCGCACAGGGACCCCAGCAACATCATCAGGATAAGAACCCCTGGCAGGCGATTGCGTCCGTTGAAGATCATCGGAATCGAAGTCCTCTCAGCGGGTTCCCGTTGCCAAGGTAGGTGACCTGGTGATCCAGATCTCCTCCATCTTCCGATCTTCGCCACAGTAGATAGGCAATCGACCTGGAGCGAAATCGTCCGGACCTGTGAACGAAGTGGTAATGGACCTCATAGATGGGGATTCCCGGGTGCTCCTCATTCTCCAGCGACAGCCGATTTGCGGTGATGTGCTGCTGGCTCCACCTCTTGAAGTCCTGCTGTTCGTCGAGGTCGGTCAGAGTCACCACGAAGCGCTTCACATCCTTGTCTCCAGAGAATTCCCGGACATCCTGGGCGGTGGGAAGAATGGAGAGGGTGGAGCAGCCGCTGATGCAGGTGAGAAGTGCCAGATGAAGCAGGATCCCGACTCCGCGGTACAGGAGGCGGTCAGGAAGATCTCCGTCAACTGGGCTGATCGAGTATTGCAATAAAGCACTCCGGTGAAGCATCGGCGTTTTCTTCATGACAATTGACCTCGCAGGTCATGACAAGTAGATGTTACCACGGTAACCGTGTCACGGGGATCCACAGTCGTGGAGGATCTGATCGGTGACCAGGACCGCTACGGAGCCAGGCAATTGAATGCTGATGAATACGGGCAGGGTCGATGAAACTGGAATCTGAAGAGAACTCATCCACCGGAGGTGTTCGGGTCGTGCCGATCTTGCTCGGTCCGATCCTCGGTCTAGCAGCGTACTGGGGTGCCGCTGATGCGGTCTCCGCAGAGGCGAGGGGGACGCTGCTGGTGACGGTCTGGACGGTGGTGTGGTGGACTACCGAAGCGATTCCCATCCCCGCCTCCTCGCTGTTACCTGCCATCCTGCTGCCGGTGATGGGTGTGTGCAAGGCATCGGTGGCGGCGAAGTACTATTCCCACCACCTGATCATGCTGCTCCTCGGTGGTTTTCTGCTCGCCAGGGCGGTGGAGTGTTCAGGACTTCACAAGCGAATTGCGCTGGCGACCTTGACCACGGTGGGGACCTCGAAACGGCGGCTGGCCCTCGGCTTTCTGCTGACATCTGCGATGTTGTCGATGTGGATCTCCAATACCGCCACGACCCTGATGCTGATGCCCATCGCAATCTCGGTTGCCAATCGATCGGAGAAGGGGAAGAAGAGCGGGGGCGGGATCTTCACATCCTGCTTGTTGCTGTGTACTGCATACGGGGCAAATGTCGGAGGAATAGGCACCCTGATCGGCACACCTCCGAATCTGATCTTTGTCAAGAATGCCGAAGATCTCGATCCGCCGTTCATCATCGATTTTCTGCACTGGCTTCCCTTCGGTTTGCCGATGGTTCTGATCTTCCTTCCGTTGATCGGGTTCCTGATGACGAGATATCTGCTGCCACTTCCCACCGATGAATCCACCGAGAGTAACCGGGCATTGCTGGAGGAACGGGCGGCACTGGGGAAGATGAGCTCAGCGGAATTCAGGGTGCTGGTGGTGTTCATCCTCGCAGCGCTGGCATGGATCACCAGAGGTGGTGGAGGACTGCCGGGTTGGAGTGTGCCGGTGGCTGTGGCGCTGGGAATCCCGGCTGAATCCGCCTCTGATTATCTCAACGATTCATTGGTTGCGCTGGTGGCAGCGATCTCGCTGTTCGTGATCCCCTCCAGGCGTAAAGGACCGGCATTGCTTGACTGGAATCAGGCGAAGGATGTTCCCTGGGGAATGCTGCTCCTCTTTGGCGGTGGATTCGCCATCGGTGGAGCATTTCAGGACAGCCATCTTTCCGAGTACTTCGGGTCGATGATGGCTGACTGGGTGAACCTTCCCTTCGCAGGAGTGGTGTGTTGTATCTCGCTGGGAACCACCTTCCTGACCGAGGTGACCTCCAATACCGCATCGATGCACGTGCTGATGCCGATCCTGAGAGAGGCGGCGCAGCAGGGAGGACTGGCACCTCTCATCCTGATGCTTCCGGCAGTTCTCTCGGTGTCGTGTGCCTTCATGCTTCCGGTCGCAACGGCACCGAATGCCATCGTCTTTGCCACCGGAAAGGTGAAGATACGAACGATGCTTCGTTGTGGGTTCGTCTTGAATCTGGTGGGAGTGCTGGTGGTACTACTGGTAACCGTGGTGGTCTGGTCTCTGGGGTGGATCCCCGGAGTCGATGGGTGATTCAGGGACCGTTCAGCGGTCCTTACCCTTTTCCATCAACTTGTGATATGCGTCGAGGAGTTGCTGAAGCCTTCGGCTCGCTTTTTCCACCTCTAGCGGATCTGTAGCGGTGAGTTTGTCGGGGTGATGGGTGCGGACAAGGTCTCGAAATCTGCCACGGATCTGCTCCTCGCTGGCATCTTGATCGAGGCCGAGGATTCGATAAGGGTGAGGTGCCGGCAGATCCTTGACCGGTTTCTCCTGTCGAGAAGAGGTCGAACTGCCGCGAGATGCGCTGGGGGCGATGTCACCCAGTTTCGTGTGTGTACGGATTTGCTTCAGCCAACGGCTCCACCACGAACCGCTGTATCGCTGATCTCCCTTCGACTCGAAGATCGCCTGACGTTCAGAGCCGAAACGGTGATGCCACTCCTGGATTTCGACGAAGTCCTCGGGAGCGAGGGGTTCAATCCAGCCGAAGAGCCAGTCGAGAATGCGGATCTCCTTGGCAGGAGATGAGTAGAGAACCGAATCGCCGATCTCCTCGATGCGATTTTCTTTTCGGCAATTTGGACAGTTGTAGATGCGATACGGGCCACCTGACTGCAGATCTCGACCTCGGAGGATTCCATCTCGGATCACATGATCGGGTGCCAGGGATGCCCTGCAGGACCAGCACCGAAGCATCAGCCTGCCGCCCCCGGGAAGATCGCCATGCAGTCGCCATAGGAGTAGAAGCGGAAGCGATGATCGATGGCGTCTTGATAGATCTTGAGTGCTCTCTCCCGTCCCAGGAGAGCGCAAACGAGGATCAATAGCGAGGATCCAGGCAGGTGGAAATTGGTGATCAAGCCATCGACATTGTGGAACTGGTGGCCAGGCAAGATGGTGAGGTCCGTCTCACCCTCCCGATCCGCTCCTTCGACGATGGGACCGAGGCTCTCCAGAACTCGCAAACTGGTGGTACCCACCGCGATGATGCGCCTTCCGTCGCTTCGAGCCGCGGCCAGGGCACCGAGGGTACTCTCGCTGACGGAGTACCACTCCGGATCGACCCGGTGATCACGGATATCGGCCGCCTCTACCGGTTTGAAGGTGCCGGGGCCCACATGCAGGGTGACGGGGACCACCTGAGTTCCCTTCTTCTCGAGGCGATCGAGGAGCGGGGCATCAAAGTGGAGACCAGCAGTGGGGGCAGCGACCGCTCCCGCATTGCGGGCAAAGATGGTCTGGTAGCGAACAATGTCTGATTGCTGACGGGAGTCGTCAGGGCTTCTGGAGATGTAGGGAGGGAGAGGGACCTCTCCGATCTGCTCGAGAACTTCTTCGGGGCCGAGATCGACGATCCAGCCCGATCCTCGTCGCTCGAGGACTTTCAGGGGGGGGCCATCCGTATCCAGAACTTCGCCCGCCTTGATCCTTCTGGAGGGAGAGAGCCACGCTTGCCACAAGCCGTTGTCGAGTGGACGCAGCATGAAGGCTTCGATCGATCCGCCGCTGGAACGACGGCACCGGACCCTGGCGGGGAGTACGCGGGTGTCGTTGACCACGAGCAACTCGTCTCCCCGCAACCGCTCACATATCGTGTGGAAGGGGGCTTCTCGATGTTCATTCACATCGGAGGAGCAGAAGTAGCAGCGGGAGTCAGATCGTCGGGGAGCTGGCTCCTGGGCGATCAACTGCGGTGGTAGATCGAACTGGTATGACTCGATCGATGCAGCGCTGGAGGGATTCCCCCGGGGGGGGAGACCCTCAATCCTCGTCTTCCTCGTCATCGAAGTTCTCTTCGGCAGGTCCACGTGCTCTTCGGACGGGAGGATCTGAACTGGGGGGGACCATCTCCCTCTGCAGTTCCACTTCCTCGGAGGGCTGGAAGTGTGTCCCGGAAAGTAGAATCCGTTCGTCGAGGTAATGCATCTGGTCAGCGGCGTGGAACAGTTCCGACGAGGTGGTCTCCCGGAAGGAAGCAACCTCGACTCTCACCCCGTCCATTGCGAGCCGATCGACGAGCGGAACGAAATCACCATCACCGGTGACGAGGATCACTGTATCGACTCGAGGGGACAGCGAGAGGGCATCCAGGGTGATCCCGATGTTCCAGTCTCCTCGGTTATTGGTGTCATTTCTTTCACCGACGATTCGTTTCCGCACCTCGTAACCATTTCGGCGCAGTACCTCGATGAACTTGTCTTGTTCCATTCCAGGTCTCTCGACGATGTATGCCAGTGCTCTCGCCAGGACTCTTCCACGCACCAGATGTTTCAGTAACTTCGAGAACTCAAGCTTCGACTGAAAGATGTTCCGGGCTGCGTAATACATATTCTGGACATCGACGAAGATGGCAACTCGCTGATGAGGTGAGACATCGTGACCATCGATGGAGACAAGCATCTTGTTCTCCCCGGAAGATCCCTCACTGTTCTGAAGTTTTGTGAATGCATCGAGTCCACGCTGCATCTCAAGTCGATGAGACTGGCGTTCCTCGTCGATCAGTGAATTGAGGCGATCGATCTCGTCTTGAAGTTCCGAGATTTCGTCACCATTTCCACCGCTATCCCCTGGAGATCGAGTGATCATAAGTCCTCCTTGCGGAAGTGTACGGGAAATCCATCCAAGAAACACCGATTCATCCGGTGTATTGAACAAAACCCGAGTGTTGCCTGGCGTAATTCTCTTCGAGTCAGTGTTTCAGAATCGACCACAGCTTCCGTCAATCCGCCTGGATCGATAAAAATCTGCAGTCCACGCAATTGCCGTGCGAGTGCAGGTTCAGAGGACAGGAGGTCGGGAATGAGGTCGTTTTCTCGCTGTGTCCAGTTTTCACCGGGAGAGATCTGCTTCCACAGATCGATGGTACTGACCGATAGAGGTTTGAACCAGCCAGTTGCGAAATTGAGAGGTGGGGCAACTCCGTGACGATTGCGTGGTAGCAAGCAGAAATCTGCCCAGGTGGAGTTCTGGGAATCGGATCCCTCTCGCTGTACCGCGAGGTTAGCGCTCCTCATTTCGCGGAACATCTCCGATACGATCCTCCGGCAGGGGATGGTTCCCCTGAATCGAACCTTGTCGAGAAGCAGCATGCTGAGACGTCGTGAACTATCAGGAGAAGCGAAATCGTCATCGAGGATCAAGGTCAAGACACCCAGCGCTGATTCGATTTCGAGACTGCTTTCAGTCTGACTGGAGAGATCGAGGGTGAGAGAGATCCTCAGCATCTCGTCGACCCAGTCGAGCAAGGTGCATCGTTTGAGATCTCCGTCGATGTAGGATTGCAGCATCCGATCGACCTGACGCAAGTTCAGCGACAGGATCTCGATCTCGCTCGCTTGAAGGGGACCCTCTGCCGCGGTCTGTTTCGCCAGTAGCAGCGAATCGGTACCGCTCTCAACTTCTCCCCGGATCTTGCGGGCGAGATGCTGAATCCGCGTGAGGCGGTCTTTCATCGAGCCAGGGGAGGACAATTGAACTTCTCCGTCCAGTGAACTTCTCCGTCCAGATATTGATTTTCCAGCGGTGCGTCGAATTCGGATGATATAGAAACTGAACAAATCGTCCACAAAACCCGGAAATTCATGGAATCGAACGGTTCGGTTACAATTGCAATTGGCGGCGGATCCGCAACAATATATCGATCAGGAGCGGGGGGCTCCGGTATATATGGTTCCGATAAGAAACGAGTGAATGCGGATCATTCGCCCCAGATGTAGATTTTTTTCGTTTTCTCCTCCCGAGAACAAAATCAGATCAGAAAGTGGACGGCCATCCATGACGAAGAGGAACAAGAAGTCTCAATCGAGACAGAAGAATTCAAACTCCAGGGGATCTGCAAAGAACAATGCTCGTCCGAAGTATTCCGACGCTTTTCGTCGAAAGGTGGTCACTTACTCGGTTCGAAACGGAATCGCCCAGGCGGCAGATAAATTTGAGGTTTCGACACCCAGTGTCACCAACTGGAGAAAAAGTTACGGTGTCACCAGAGCCACCAGGAGTTCTGCGCTCAACGGGGAAAAGATCCAGATCCGCAAGACTCCACTCAAGAAATCCAACGACTCGGCATCCCCGACTCGACGTTATTTGCCTGAATATCGTCGGCAGGTTGCTGAGTTCTCGGTGATGGTGGGAGTTCTCCGTACTGCAGAACTCTTCAAGGTGAGCGCGCCGAGCGTGACCAACTGGCGCAGGGAATTCGGAATTACCAGGGAGACCGCCAAGCAGAAGAATAAACACCGTCAAGCTGGAGCTTCCGGCCTGAGCGAGACACCCAAATCGTCTGAACTTCGCAGGGTCCGTAAATCACTGCAGACTTCCCTGGCGATCATCGATGGGTGGTTGGGAAAGGCGTAGTGACGGGTTTGCCGCGGCGAGATCGAGTATAGACTGCTTTCTTCGGGGCCGATCCCGACTGTGATTGAATCCTGCTGTGTAGGAGAGCGATGCCTCGCGATGGTCATGGACGAATCATCGAGTATCTCCGGATCTCGGTCATGGATCGCTGCAACCTGCGATGTACATACTGCATGCCTCTGGAGGGATTACGATTCCTGCCGGAAGAGGAACTTCTCACCGCAGCTGAGATCGCACTGGTTGCGAAGGCAGCGGTCGACGCAGGATTCAGGAAGTTCAGGATCACCGGAGGCGAGCCAACGTTGCGCAAGGATCTGGTCGATGTGGTCGCCGGGATTCGCGATGCCGGCTCCGATGTCGAGATCGGTATGACCACCAACGGGATTCTTCTTCCAAAGCTCGCCGATGATCTTCGAGCTGCAGGTCTCGATCGAGTCAACATCCATGTCGATACCCTCGACGAAGCGCGGATCCGCAAGGTGATGCGCCTGGCGGACATCGGCAAGATCATGTCAGGAATCGAAGCTGCAGAATCTGCCGGTCTGGTTCCCATCAAGATCAACTCCGTCGTCGTTCGGGGTGAGAATGATGCCGATGTGGTGGAGATGGCTCGGCAAACTCTCACACGCCCGTGGATGGTGAGGTTCATCGAGTTGATGCCATTCGGGGATGGAGATGAATCCAGTATCGCACGCGATCGAATCGTCTCTTCCGAGGAGACGCGGCGGATCATCGAATCGGAGCTGGGGCCCTTGACCTCGATTCCTGGGCAGGACCCGGCGGATGAGAGCAGGAACTTTTCCTTCTCAGGTGCTGCAGGGACGGTCGGGTTCATCAGTCCCGTCAGCGATCCCTTTTGTTCTGCCTGCAACCGTGTTCGTCTCTCGGCAGAGGGCAAGTTGCTGCTATGCCTGTTACGTGACGATGAAGCGGATCTCAGATCGGTGATTCGAAGCGGGGGAGGGAGTGCAGCGGTCCGCGCCGCACTTGAATCTGCAATCCTCGCCAAGCCGGTTGGACATGCACTGGACCAGGGAATCTCGACCACCCGCAGGATGCATCAGATCGGTGGCTGACCTGCTGAAACCGGTGCTTCGCCTGGGGTTCCTGATTTGCCTCCTCGCGACGATTCTTCTGTGGATCTTTTTCAGTGGTGGAACGACACCGAGGGATGATCTGGTCGAATCGGTGCTCGAGATGAGAGATGGCTTCAACCATCAGCGGGCAGGAGCGGTGCTACGCCACTGTTCAGAAGATTTCGAGGAGTCCGTTTATTCCCTCGATGCTTCGCGATTTCGCATGGCTCTTGTACGAATCTTCTTCTCTCAGCGGGATCCGCAGGATCAATCGTTCCTGTGGAGGGCTGAGGTATCAGAGGAGGATATCCAGGTGCTGCTGGAAGACGGGGCCGAGGATGCCTCGACTGCCACGGTCTCTGCTGTCATTCGCTTCTACCACCAGAAAAAGCCAGCTGCCGGACCCCGGTGGGAGTTACAGATCGATGCAGATGCGCTGCTCGAGGAGGATCGGCACTGGAGGTTCATCGGTGCATCCTTCAGAACCATCTCGGGGCGCATGCCCTTCTAGCTCTAGCCGACGTCACGCCTGGCGAAGAGTGAGATCCCCAGGGATAAAATCGCGGCCATCAGAAGCACCGACCACAGTGTCGCCCAGGCCGCCGTCCCGGCAGAGATGGAGCCCCCTCGGATCAGGCCATCGGAGATCCACAGCCGTTGCAGGTCAGGAATCCAGCCAGCCACGGTCGACCCCCTGCTGAGGGAGCCGGCGATGACTCCGCCGAACAGTGTCGACAGGGAGATCGTGATGGTGGCCGCTGTTGGAAGCCTGGTGGAAGCAGTGAGGGCGACGGCGGCGAGGATCAGAATCGCCTGAAGGACCAGAATCATCGCCCACAAGATGTTCGGGTCGACCGATTCAACGGGCCAGCGTAGCGATCCATCCGGTGCCAGGGAGGCGATGATCAGAGCGGTGAGAAAGAGCAACAGAGAACAATTTCGAGAGAGTGTTGCCGGGAAACTACTTCCTCGTCGGTGTGACCAGGCGGCCCCCAGTAATGCCAGAGCAATCACGCCGAAACTGATCATGAGAACTGGAACCTGATCTTCTACCAGCTTGGAGTGAATGGTCCGATGGCGGATCGCCAGCACCAGTGTAGACATCCAGGAGATCTGTACCATCGTCAGTGCCATGGCGATGCCGGTGAACTTGCCGAGAAGTACCGTGGTACGGGTCACAGGCTTGCTCAGAAGAACCATGACGCTTCTGCGGCGAATCTCGTCGCCAAGACTGGAAGCGGCGGTGAAGGCACCGAGGAACAATCCACAGGCGAGCATGGTACTGAGGGACATGTCGACCAGGAGTAATGCCTCGTCTCCGAGGGCAAACGCACTGAGGACAGGAGAGACTCCTATCATGCCGATTCCCAGCAGTAGTATGGCAGCGTGGAAGGAGGGCCTCAGCGCTTCCCGAAACGCTGCTCGGGAAATCCTCCACCAGGCGGAAATCGTCTCCAGTCTTCAACTCCTCACGTACCCTGCACTGCAGCAGGCATAGTTTTCCGTCAAGCCTCCCGGTCTTCCAGTGGTGACAGTATACTCCCTCTCCGGGAGTGGATGGGAGATGTGAGTGGTTGGGAGAGGAGTGATGATGACCGGGACCAGCACCGAGAACGGAAATCCTCGCGATGAGGTGATCCGTGTCCGTCACCTGCAGAAGGTCTTCAGGGATTTCTGGCTTCGCCCCAGGGTCGAGGCACTGCGGGGAGTCGATCTCTCCATCGAGCGTGGCGAGGTCTACGGATTGCTGGGTCCCAACGGCTCGGGGAAATCGACCACCATCCAGATCTTGCTGGGATTGCTCTTCCCGTCCAGCGGCGAGGTTTCCGTTCTCGGATCGGCACCGGGAGATCCTGCCTGTAAGAACCTCATCGGATACCTCCCTGAAGATTCGGTCTTCTACCCATTCCTCACCGGAAGGGAGATGCTCGATCTGTCGGCAAGTCTCGGTCGGGTTGCCAGGTCGCTTCGAAGGTCTCGGATCGACCAACTCCTGGAGATGGTCGGATTGCAGGAGGCTGCTCATCGTGAGATCGGTGATTATTCGAAGGGAATGCAGAGGCGAATCGGAATCGCCCAGGCTTTGATCCATGATCCCGAGATCTTGATCCTCGATGAACCGACCAACGGACTCGATCCACTAGGTGTTCGGGAGGTAAAGGACTGGATCAAGGGGCTGCGGAAACTTGGAAAGACGATCCTCATCAGTAGCCACCTGCTCGCCGATGTGGAGGAAGTCTGTGACCGAGTTTCCATCCTCTACGGAGGAAAGGTGCAGTCATCCGGAGCCGTCAGCGAGATCCTCGAAAGAGATGATCGAGCTCACTGGGTCACCTCTCGCCCCGCTGAAGAGCAGATCGACGACGTCAAGGAGCGGCTGAAGGAGGGTGGAGTAGTGGTCCATTCGGTGAGTCCGGCCTCGCGAAGTCTCGAGGAGAAGTTCCTGGAGACGGTGGAGGAGGCGCGGGAGAGAGGGGAGACAACGAGCGGCGCTGGCGTCGGCGGTGGACTCCCCGAATTCCTCGGATCTCGTGGCGGTAATCGCTGATGGAATGGCTTCTCGCACTGCTGGCGTGGATCGGTTGCGCGGCGCTGTTCAAGATACTCCTGCGACTTCCAGCGACAGGCGGAGCATTGCTGGCGATCTCTCGCACTCTCCTCGCCGAGGTGTGGAGACGGGGAGTGATCCCGGTCGGGGGGGCTGTGCTCTTCGCAGGCCTGGCGATCTTGCCTCTGCTGCTGGAGGAATCTTCCACCGTCGATGCTCGGTTGCAGACCGTTCTCGACTACGGGCAATCGTGGATCTCATCGGTGCTTCTGTTGCTGACGATGCTGATGGCCTGTGGCACCCTCTCCGATGAGAGGGTAACCGGCAGGATTCGGTTGCTCGTGGTGCGCCCGGGTGGCACCTGGAAGTTGTTGCCAGGAAAGTGGCTAGGAATCATCGGTGCGGTGCTGGCGCTGCTGGTGCCGGCTTCCTTGATGTTGACCATCATCTGCAATCAGGTCACCAACAACCACAAGAACATCATGGCTGTTCCTTCGGTGGTACTGGTGTCTCCGGAATCTCTGGAGGTAACCGATGAAGAGGTGCAGCAATACATCTCCATGCAGATCCAGATGAATCCTCAAGGATGGGGAGGCCTCGATGAGGAGAAGGCACTGGAGGTGGCTCGATCAAGACTGGAACGACTCTACCGCTCCTTGATTCAGCGTAGTCGAACCGATTACAGGTTCGTGGTAGAGGGAGGTCTGACGTCCGGTTCTCAACTGGCGATCAGGCCGGCGCTGGGACGTGTGCACCGTTCAGAGGGTGCAAGATTGAGACTTTACTTCGGGGAAGGAAATGATGTCGTCGAAGAGGAGGTGGTGATCTGGAATGGAGTCCGCTCACGCTTCGACATCCCCGATTCCCTGGTAGGCAAGGAACAGGTCAGTATCGGCATGCAGTTCTTCGGAGCCGTCGATGAAGGAATCCAGCTTCCCTCTTTGATGTGGAGTGGCTCTGATTCCCTGCGCCTGAGAATCCCCCAGGGAACCATCTTTTCTTCCCTGCTTCGAGGACAGTTCCTGACCTGTATCCGTTGTGGATTTGTTGCGGCGCTGGGACTCGCAGCTGCGACCTTTCTGGGTTTACCCGTCGCCATCCTGCTTGTCGTTTCCTTCCTCATCGCTGCTGGTGGCGGAGGATTTACCGGAGCCTTCGAGTCGGAATCTCATTCCCACTCCCATTCACATGAAGATCCGCGCAAGGGAGAAGCGTCGAGGGTGATCCTCGATGTTCTGGCGGATGGAGGGCAGTGGATCGTCAGCAACCTGGGCGACTGGAATCGGCATGTTTCCGGATCACGGATTGCAGCTGGTGAGAGGATCACCGTATCGGAGCTGATCAGTGGTTTTCTCAGCATCGGGCTGCTGTGGGGAGGCGGCTCGCTACTGCTTGGATCGTGGATCCACGCCAGAAGAGAGCATGGACTGGGGGCCGATCGATGATGTCCAGGGATGTCGTGGTTCCGCTCCTCATCTCGGTGGTGCTGCTGGCAGCAGCGGCCGCCACGACGGCACCGCTCGATCGTGGTCTCGAGGAGGATGGGATCACCCTTCCCGTGTCGGTTTCCACGGGAGTTCCTGCCGATGTGCTGCTGCTACAACAGACGCTGGGGGCATTCAGGGGCTGGGCCATCGATGCACTGTGGCTGAAAGCCCTCGAGAGAAGGGACCAGGGACACCTTCATGAATCGATGGAGTTGGCCCACTGGATTACCAAGTTACAACCGTACTTTCCACGTGTCTGGAGCTTCCAGTCCTCATTGCTGGCATTTGACATGGCTCTCTCCAGCAGGGATCCCGATCAACGGTGGAACTGGGTGCGGGAATCGATCGACCTGCTGCGCGGACCCGGATTGAGGGCGAACCCTCGCAGCAAGGAGATCCATCGACAGCTGGCCTATCTCTTCTGGTACAAGCTGGGCGAGTATCAGGATGACGCCGCCCTTCATTACCAGGTGCGACTGTGTCAACGGTGGCGAATCGTACTCGGCGATCCACCCGGTGCAGATGCCGGTCGCTATCCGGAACTCCTCAGGAGGATCGATGCTGCCCCCGACAACTTTTCCGAATTACCGATCACAGCAGCTCTGGATGAAACACGTTTCGATCAACTGAAGGGGACGATCTCCAGTGCAGAGAGAAACCTCGCCGCAGGGATCCGATCGTCATTCCCTGAGCTGGCTGGCGACGAGATCGTTGCTGTGGAAGATTTTCTGCGCAAGAAGTTGATCGAGGGGGAATTGAACATGTCTCCCGCTCGGATGGCGAGACTCGGTAGTTCGCTGGGGCCCATCGACTGGAGAACTCCTTCAGCCCATGCCGTGTACTGGTCTGCTCAGGGATCACTGCGCTCCGGACCGGGCGGACTCGATGCGGAAATTGACGAGAGCACCATCGACGAGGTGCTGGTGACCAACGGAGTGAGACTGGGTCTGCAACAGATGGTGATGCATGGCCGCGTGCTGCTCGACGAAGAGGGTCGGCTGGTGACGCTGCTTCCTCAGCCGAGATTGTTACCCTCCTACGAGAAGGCTCTTGTACTGCTCACCAGAGGAGTGGGAATCCCCGAAAACCTGTTACCTCGTGTTCTCGAGATCATCTCCACATCGGTGGTCACCTCCTGGTTGCAGGGAGAGGATGATCTGGCGAGACAGTTGCTCGATCGACACGACACCCTGGCAAACTCGCCGCTGCGCGGCTCGATTGACGATTTGACCGCAGTGGTGATCACCCTCGTGCTGGCAACACTCGACTCAGAGACGGACGAGAATGGACTGCGCACGCTACTGGAGATGATCCGGGCAAAGGCACTGATTGCTGCCGGGGGAGGCGGCACGGCCATCGAGGGGGCTCGAGGGCTATCGCTGGCGAGGCGGATCGAGGAGGAAAATTACTCCGATCCGCAGCCACAGTTGTACCGTCGATCGATCATCCGTGCCCTGCGCTGGCCTGTTGCATCGGCTCCACTGTCGGTGAAGAGAAAAATCTGGGAGACTCTGTCGCAACGGCAACGAGAATCGGTAGATTCTGGAACCCGGACATACCTCAGGGGGCAGGCGCGAAGCAGCGGCGCCGACGAACGAGAGGTTTTTCCGGGAATCGACGCGTCTCCCTGAGCGTTTACCGGTAGCAGGACATGTAACGACCCGAAAGGAAGAGGTCAATGGAACCCCGGATCAGTGACTTACCCAAGGTGCAACTCCATGATCACCTCGATGGCGGTTTGCGCCCCGAGACGATCATCGAACTCGCTGCTGACCAGGGACTCGATCTTCCAGAAACAGATCCTGAAGCTCTGGCGAAGTGGTTCTTCCGAGGTGCTGACCAGGGCAGCTTGCCCAAGTACCTGGAAGGTTTCGCGGTTACCACATCGGTGATGCAGGACGCACAGTCCTTGAACCGTATCGCACGGGAGCACGTCGAAAATCTGGCAGCTGACGGAATCGTGTACGGAGAGGTACGCTTCGCTCCAGTTCTTCATCTACAGCAAGGGCTTGATGCCGATGCAGTGCTGGAAGCGGTTCTCGATGGTTTTGCCACTGCCAGCAAGGAGACCGGTGTCGACGCACGGGTGATCGTCTGTTCTCTGCGGCACATGGATCCGCAGGTGTCGCTGGAATCCGCTCAGGCAGCTGTGCGGTTTCGAGATCGAGGTGTTGTCGGCTTCGATCTCGCAGGCGACGAATCGGGTCACCCTCCAGCGGATCACATCGAAGCATTCCAGTTCCTGAGGAAGAGTAACTTCAACATCACGATTCATGCCGGGGAGGCGTTTGGCCTCTCATCCATCTGGCAGGCGATCCAGCACTGCGGTGCCCACAGGATCGGCCATGCCACTCGACTGGTCGAGGACGATACCGTTCCGGGCGATCACAGGGGAACCCTGGGTGAGTACATTCTCGATCACCGGATTCCGCTGGAGATGTGTCTGTCATCGAATCTCCATACCGGTGCGGTGCAGAATCTGGCGGATCACCCCTTTCCCAGGTATCTGGAGGAGGGCTACCGGGTAGGTCTCAATGTCGACAATACTCTCATGTCCAGCACCACTCTCACCCGGGAGTGGCAACTGGCGGTGGATCTGTTCCAGCTGGGGATCGATGATCTCGAGAGGATCGCCGTCAACTCGATGAAGGGCGCATTCTGCGAGCATTCGACCCGCAGGCGAATGATCCAGGAGGTGATCCTACCGCAATTCCGGCAGGTCAAGGACGGTGCGAGTTGAACCTCCTCGCCTGACAGTCAATAATCGATGACCAGGTATCAAGACCCAGACCAATCCTAAAGACCAATCCTAATGAAGGACCGGAGTCCACAATGTCCGAGTTGATCGATCGTCTCAAGCGACGAGAAGTTTCCAGGAGATCTCCTGAAGTACGTCTCGCTGGACGCGTTCTCCACCTCGTCGATGACGCGGCAGTGATTGAACAGCAACTGGCGGGTGAGGATCTCCCCCTCGACCATAACTATGCCTATCGAGACAACATCTCGACCGACGAGATCACACCGGCTTATGTGTGTTTCTACCACGATGAGACGCTCGGTGAGTTTCCCTACGTCGGATATTCGGCAGGGGGAGAGTTCCCCATCACCAGGAATTCGGTCAAGGAGGGTGGGTTTGCCGCCTCCGTCAGTGGCAAGCGCAGGGGCAAGGGGTCGAGCCGTGAGGCATCCCCCTATGCCGAACTGTGTGCAGGTATTCACCTGGTTTTCGCCGAGAACATCGAACGGATCTACCAGCAGAACTGCCACAATCTCGGGTTGTTGACCTGCACCGATTTGTCGATTCTTCACAAACTGGTGGCAGGAGAAATGGTGCCGCTCTCCGCATTCACCGAGGGCAAGGATCCGGTGACATGCCAGATCATCGAGTGGGGTGGTCTGTTCGAGTTCAATCTGGCGAGACTGCAGTCAAAGGTCGATCTGCCCGGTCCGATGGAGTGTCAGGGGCCGCAGACGATCACCCAGAAGATATTCGCTCGCAAACGTATCGTCGATTCCGCCAAAGGTGAGATCGGTACCGATGGAGCGAAGGTGGGAGACGCAGGGTTTTTCCAGACCGACATCCGATTCAGCCATGAGTACGTGACACCGATGGCGGCCTCCTTTTTTGAAGAGAAGGTGGGAAAGGGTGAACCGGTCACCGATCCCGATTCCATCATCTTCTTCCGGGATCACCTGACATTTCTGGAGCAGGCGATCACACCGGAGCGACGCAAGATGGGACTGCTTCAAACTGCCAACCAGTTGAAGGTCAAGCAGGAGGAGTTTGCCCAGGCGTACGATATCAAGTTGCACGGGGAAACTGGTCTCGGAGGAAGCGAGGCGATCTGCCACTCGAAGATCCTCCAGGATTATGCTCTACCCGGTCAGTTGATCATCGGTAGTGACTCGCACACCCCGCACTCCGGCGCACTCGGCTGCGTCGCATTCGGGGTCGGAACCACGGCCATCTTCAACTCCTGGATCACTCGTGATGTCTACTCCGCGGTTCCCGAGACGGTTCGCGTGGAGGTGAAGGGGGAGCGACCCGCCGGGATCACCGCCAAGGACATGATGCTTGCGATACTCCGCGACCCCTACGTGACCGAGGGTAAAGCCATCGGCAAGATGGTCGAGTACTGTGGAGACGCCGTCGAAGCCCTCTCCATCGATGAGAGAGCGACGATGACCAACATGGCTGCTGAGGTGGGAGCGTTCAGCGGAATCGTCGCTCCTGATGAGAAGACGGTCCAGTTCCTGCAGGAAGAACGAGGACTCGATCCTGAACAGGTACGCCAGCAGTGCGAGGGTCTCTTCAGCGATGAAGGGGCAGAGTACTGTCATGTGATCGTGATCGATGCAGAACAACTCGAGCCGCTGGTGGCACAGCCCGGTGATCCGGGCAATGGAGTGGAAATCTCCGCCCTCACCGAAGAGGTCGCCATCGATATCGCCTACGGTGGATCCTGTACCGCGGGGAAAAAGGAGGATATGGACATGTATGCCGAGGTCCTCCGTGAAGGGGTACAGCGTGGAAAGAAGGTGGCGGACGGGGTCGAGTTCTGGATCCAGTTCGGTTCACAGGAGGTCAAGGAGTACTGCCGTCAGAAGGGGTACCTGCAACTGTTCGAGGATGCCGGGGCACAGGTGATCGAACCATCCTGTGGTGCTTGTATCAACGCCGGACCCGGGGTCAGTCGATCTCCCGACCAGGTCAGTGTCAGTGCCATCAACCGCAACTTCCCCGGCCGATCAGGGCCAGGACAGATGTACCTCGCCAGCCCTCTCACCGTGGCTGCCAGTGCTCTCGCTGGCTACATCGTCGCGTACGAACCTGCCGGGTGACTCGGAACTACTGAGCAGGAGTCGTCGCCGAATCAGTAGGGAACGCCAGCAATCGTGGCCAGCGTTGTTCGCTCGTCGAGCAACTTTCGCAGCGGTTCGATGAGGTCGCAGTAGCGAATCCCGTTTCTCGCGGTCGGGTCGGCGGTCCAGCGTTTTCCAGAGATCTTTTCGACCTCCTCGATGACACCGAGGAGAACGGGGAATTGTCGGGGATCATCACTGGCGATCTCCGGGATCGCGGCTGGCCACCACGCTTCGCCCTGTAACCAGCGAGATTTCAGGGAGGCAGGCAGTTCTCCCTTCAGGTGACTCGTAAGGTCTTCCTCGAGGAACAGGATCAACGGTGTCGAAGCAGCGATCAGATCGGTCTCGACCACCCGTATTCGTTCCAGTGCGAGGATCCTTGTACGAGCGTTCTCGCCATTGCTCATCATCTGCTCCTGTGAATCGTGACATCATATGAGGTTATCGCTACCCTTTCAGGAGTTCGCCATAGCGTGGAGGGAAGGTCAAGTTGTTTGAAGACGATCGAGGAATGCGAATCGGCACCTCCTCCTGGTCGGAGAAGAGCTGGAAGGGAGTATTTTACCCGGAGGCACTGGCTCCCCGGGATTACATCCGCCACTACTCGGGCGTCTATGACAGTGTCGAGATCGATGCGACCTTTTATGCGATTCCCAGCAGAAGCACCATCGAGGGGTGGAGAGAGCGTACACCGGCTGGCTTCCAGTTCTCGGCCAAGATGCCGAGAACCATCACTCATGAAAAGGTCCTCGTCGATGCCGAGGAGGACGTCGAGATCTTTGTCGAGACGATGCAGTGGCTAGGAGATCGGCTGGGACCCTTGCTCTTTCAATTTCCATACTTCAATCGCAAGGTGTTCAGCTCACCCGATCAATTTCTGGAACGACTCGATCGATTCCTGGAACGGATTCCAGTTGGCCCCAGGTATGTCGTCGAGGTGAGAAATCGCACGTGGATAGGAACTGCTCTGCAGAAGGTCCTCGATCACCACGGTGTGACGCTGGCATGGGTTGATCAGGCCTGGATGCCGGATCCCCAGGAGTGGCCACAACTGGTAGGGGAGCCACATGGCGATTTTGGCTACTTCAGATTTCTCGGTGACCACAAGAAGATGGATCAGTTGACCGATCGCTGGGATCGTCAGGTGCTGAATCGGGGTGATCGATTACAGCAATGGATTCCATCCATCCGGGCCTTCCGTGAGGCGGGAATCGATGTGTACGGTTACTTCAATAATCACTTCGCAGGTCACGCACCCGCAACCCTGGAAGATTTCAGAGCACTGTGGAACGACGATGATCACTCATCTTCATCGTCGAATTGAGAAATACCTTCGAGCCCGGACCAGGAGCCTACTCGATAGACCAGCATCAGGTTAGTTCTCCCCATGCGGTGCGTAGGCGCACCCATCAGCAGAACGAGCAGATCATCGTGTGCTGCGATCTTGTCTTCCTGCAGGGTCTTGTCGAGTTCCTTGATCAACTCGTCGGTGTTATGAGCAGGTTGGATCTGGTACGGCCGAACTCCCCACACCAGCGTCAACTGATCACGAACGACGGCGTTGGTGGTGAATGCGAGGATGGGCCTCTCCGGGCGACGACGTGCGGCCAGAAGTGCCGTGGAACCCGACTGCGTGAAGGCACACAGAGCGTGGGCTCCGACATTGTGGGCCACCTGACAGCCAGCGTCGGTCACCGCTTCAGGGGTTGAGTCCACCGATCTTTCTCGGCGGGTCCTGAAAAAGGTCCTGACTGCGTTCTGTTCGGTGTAGTGGATGATGTCGGACATCATCTTGACCGACTCCACAGGGTAATCGCCGATGGCAGTTTCTCCCGAGAGCATCACTGCATCGGTTCCATCCAGGACCGCATTGGCGACGTCGCTCGCTTCAGCACGGGTCGGACGTGGATTCCA
>CAYPPQ010000051.1:0-9898 GCA_964412635.1 uncultured Planctomycetia bacterium
GCGAGAAAATCGCGACCCCGGTCGTCGACCAGCCTCGCCCCGACTGCGTGCCACGGTTCGTGGGTGAAGCGCTCGGCGATTTCGAAGCGGGTCAGGATGCAAAGGTGCGGACTGTTGGCCTGCCACTGGTTCCAGCCGAGTTGCTCGGCGAGCCACGCGCCGAGCAGCGGCCGCTCCCCTTCGATGTCGTAACTCTCCTGCATCAGCACCACATCGGCACCGGAGTCGCGGATCACCGCCAGCGCCTTCTCGGCACCGTCAACGACGCTGTTGCCCCCGTTCAAGACGTTCCACACCAGCACCCGCATCGTGTCGGCGGCGGGTGCGGTGGTCGTATCCCCGGCCGGACCGAGGGGCGAGCCGGCGCAGCCACCGATGGCCACGGAAATACACAGCAGGGCCATCGAGCGGAAGGAAGCGAGGCAACTGTTTCCAGAGTGGAGATCTCGTAAAAATTGCATCGGGTAGTCCTCGGGACAGGTCTCATCGACACCACCGGTGACCCCGGCAATTCACATTTGGCATTGTCACGAAACCGATATCCGGGTCAAGATGGGGTCAACTCAAGGGGAGCCAAGGAGTGCCAGTTGCCGACAGAAGCGATCGATAGCCATGCCCACCTCTACTTCGATCGTTTCAACGACGATCGTGACGAGGTGATCGAGCGCGCCAAGGATGCGGGTTTTGTCGCCATCATCAACATCGCCGTCGATGAACAGACCAGCGTGCAGGTGATCGACCTGGCGAAACAGAACCCCGGTTTCTGTCATGCCGTGGTCGGGGTTCACCCGACTCACTCCGGTATGTCCGCTGAAGATCTGAAGACGACACTCGCTGCCGTGGAAAAGTTGTGCGATGAGCATCCGCAACAGGTGGTCGGCATCGGCGAGATCGGACTCGACTATTACTGGAAAGAGGTCAGCCCGGCAGATCAGGAGCGCGCCTTCATCGCACAACTGGAGATCGCCCGTCGGCGCAACTTGCCGGTGGTGATTCACTGTCGAGAGGCGTGGCCCGATACTCTTGCGGTCATCGAGAAACACGGAACTGGAGTGACCGGCGTCTTTCATTGCTTCGGCGGTACCGTCGAGGAAGCGCAGCGAGCTCTGGGCCTCGGCTGGTATCTCTCCTTCGCCGGCAATGTCACCTACCCGAAGGCGCAAGATCTGCGCGATGCGGCGGCGATCGTTCCTCTCGAGCGGTTGCTGCTGGAAACGGACAGCCCGTTTCTGGCGCCGCAACCGAAGCGAGGAAAACGCAACGAACCGGTGCACTCGCTCCACACCGCCGACCAGTTGGCCAGGGTCCACGGCACCGATCGCAAGACGGTGCTCGATGCCACGACGGCCAACAGCAGGGCGCTCTTCCACCTGGAAGGGTGACCCTATGGACACGATCCATAGTTCGCGCATTCGAGGGTGTCGCTGGTCGGGTCGACACCGCAGCCGCCGGTGGGATCCGGGAAACCAGAACCGCCGGTGAATAGCTGCGCGAGCATGTGGATTGCATCCGAGATGTCATGATTGCCGTCGTCGTTGCTATCGCAGGCGTCGGCGCAAATCATGGTGCCACCGCTAAAGAGGATGCCGAGCGAGCCGACGGCGTCAGCGATGTCGACTGTTTGGTCGGCGTTGCAATCGCCGCGCTCGAACTCGGTCGTCGCAATGCTGGACTCAATCCACAAGTCTGACGTGGAGATGAACACCTCGCCCACCGGATCATCCCGCTGCCACGCGACCCACAGCACGTGATGGCCGCTACGGTTAGCCGGGATCTCCACGTCGAAGTAGAAGTGACCTGCGACCAGTTCCACTGACGGCCGTCCGAGGAATTCCATCTGCGCCCAGTTGAGGGGCGTGTTCGGATCCCAGTCTGGTGTCGTCATCCAAACATCCCAAACACTCGGTTCATGTGGAGCCGTCGCGTAGAAGTCCGCTTCGATGGTTTCGCCGGCGGTTACTGTTGTTGTGGGCCAATCTGCGCTTACCTGATCGAGTCCCGCGTAGGTGCGTGGATACTCCGAGGACGCGGGGTCGGTGCGGCCGGCGCTCGCGAGCTGGCCATCGGGCATCCATGGGGAGTAGTCGAATCCTGCAGGTAGGCCCCCGTTGACGGCCTCGGCGATGTTTCGCGAGACCTCGTTCCAGGTGTAATAGGAAGTAGTGCCGTCGATGGCGACCGCATTGGCTGCCAGTTCGAAGGCCGGGTTGTCGGGATTCGCCTGGTAGACCTGGTACACACGACTGATCGGGAACACCATCGTTCCATGGCCATATGCGACCAGGCCCATCGATATCGTCATGCCCAGGGCAAGCAGTGCCGTTAGCGCGGCCGGACCTCTCCATCGCTGCATGGCATACCCTTTCCGTATCGAATTGTTGAGAGCCACCGCCACGAGAGCGCCAAGCGATCTCGATACTTTTCTCGATTGTTCTCGCGCACTACCAGTTCGATCAGCCGCCGATCAACTTGCGCATCGAGGCCAGTCGCTGCCGCATCTGCTCGGCGGTGATCTTGCCGTCTTTCACCATCTGCTCCATCTTGGCCTGGGCATCGGCATATTGCTGGCGAGTGACGGTCCTTTGTGAAGTTTCTTCCTTCTCGGATGGGCGGCCGATCATCTTGCGCATCCCCGCCAGTCGCTTGCGCATCTGCTCGCGGGTGATCTCGCCAGCTTCCACCATCTTTTCCATCTTGGCCTGGGCATCGGCATAGTCCTGGCGCGTGACTCTCCTCTGCGAAGAGTCCTTCTCCTCACCAGCTTCCTTCTGCTCGGAATCCCGCTGACCCTCTTCTTCCATCATCTCGATGTAGATCTCGACCGCCTGATCCTCGGTGATCCTTCCCGACTCGATGCCTGCGTCGAGGCGAGCCCGAATTTTCGCACCCTGACCTCCATCGCCCCGCTCCATCGCGGCGATGTAGCGATCCTTCGCCTGCTCCCAGGTGATGGTTCCTTCATCGATGGCCGCTTCCAGCCTTTTCCTCAGTCCTGCTCCGTCGATGCGACTCTTCCCGCGCGACTCACCGCTGGAATCCGCAGCGCCCTCGGCAATCCTGCGGCGTAGACCCCGCAACCGCTCACGCCCCTCCTCCGCGGTGATCCTGCCCGCCTCGACCGCCTCTCGGATGCGCCGCGCCTCCTTGGTGCCGCGGCGAGGACGATCGGTCTCCTCGTCGTCACCGTCCGCCCTCTTCTTCTCACCTCTGTCGCCACTTCCGTCACCGATCCATCTCTTGCGCAAGATCTGCATCCGACCGCGCGCCTGCTCGGCAGTGATCTCGCCGGCTTCGACCATTTCACGAAGCAGCATGCCAGCCTCTCGAAGTCGTCGCTCTCCATCGGTCTCCTCATCGGCCTCCTGCGTCATCGACATCTCGATCGAACTGGAAGCGGTGGATACCGAGGCCATCACCGAACTGGAGCCGATGGAAAAAAGGAACCACAGAACTCCAGTGATCTGAAAAACAGTGGTGAGAAGTGACGAAACGCGATCTCTGGTTTCCGCATCTCGAATCCTGAACTTGCGTGCCTGATGCATCGGGCGACCTCCTTGGTTGGTGACAGTTGCCCCGGATGATGAGGGAAAATCGACTCCAGGGACAGGAGCGAAAGTGCAATCAGAAATCAGTCCCTACCGCTCCAGATCCGGCGAGCCCCCTCAGATCAGGAGCAGGGCAGGCTGTCCGGGGTCGGATCCGGTGCTGCAGTACCGGTCGGCGGCGGGATCGGTGGAGATCCTGGCACGAAAAGGGTGTTCAGGAAGTAGATCTCGTCGGTCAGATTGACGTTGCCGGTGTCATCGGTATCGCACGCCTTCATGCACTGTGGAGGAACACCTCCGGCGAACAGATAGGTCAAGCCGAAGATCACATCGGCCAGGTTTACCGAATCATCGCCGTTGCAATCTCCACGCAGGAAGATCGGCTGTTCAAGGAACGTGATCACCGCACCATCGCGGGCAGGACTGATCGACTGTCCATCGATGATGATCTGATTGCTCACCTGGGAAGGCCCCAGCCCATCGACGAAGTCCAGTTCTCGGGTATCGCCATCGACGAACCCAGATGCCGCAACCGAGAAATCGAGCACCAGGATCGATCGATCATCTCCTGGAGGTAGTTCCTGGCCGGCAAAGGGCGGACCCGCATCGAAGATCACCTCTGCGGTGATGTAAGAATCGGTGGCGGAATCTCCCACATCGACCAGCACCTGTTCGGTGCCGATGGCTCCCGCCTCGGTCCCCACCGTGGTGACATCGATGACGTCGAGAAGGTCACCCGGGAAGGAAATCGACAGATTGTACGCTTCCATCGAGGCACTGGATGAGGTGAACAGCGTCATCGGGAACGACGCCTGGCCTGCGATGGCGACGTCGTCATCCACCGACACGGTAACATCGATGACGAGAACCGAGCACGTCTCGGCGATGGATGCGTCTCCCGCAACCACTCCCCTGACTCCGTACTGATACACTCCTGGAGCAACGCCTGGTTCACTGAACGAGGTGGTATCGCCGGCGACGACCGAGATGGGCAATCCATCCCGCTCCACGATGATCTCGTCGTAATCGATGGGATTCTGCCACTGCAGATCGACACCGCTGGCACTCTGGGCACAACTCATGTTGATGGGTGCATCGACCAGTGATCCCACCGGTGCCAGCACCGGCACGTTGACGGTGGAGGGGGTACCCGGCTTGAATAGGGCCACCGTTGCGATGGCATCGCTAGGAGGCTGGTCGGTGATGATGCGGAAGTTGTACATCAGCCCCCACCGCAATGCGTTCGCCTCGGGATCGACGAGGAAGGGGGTAGTCCCCCAGGTCACACCCGCCGGGGTCACCACCGACGTCCACAGGTCGGTGGCGTACGGCTCCCCGCTGTGGTGAGCCACTCCCCTGTGCCCGACTGCATTGAGGCTGGCGGTCGCTGAAACCGGCACCGTGAACGCGCCGGCACTTCGATCGGAGTTCATGTTGTAGAGGGCGTAATCGTAGCGCCATTCCCCGCCACCGAGATCGGTGACCTTGTAGCCGAGCAGCATCAATCCCTCTCCGGGAACCCTGACCTCCTCGATCACCACCTCCGGATCAAAATCCTGCCACGCCTGAATTCCAGGCTCACCCGGCTGGGTCGGAGACCCGGGTACAAAGCTGAGCGGGAAGGAGGCGGGGTTGCTACCCACCGTCACCTGCCGATACGCAACGTTGTTATCCCCGTTGCCCGCAAGAGCATCATCGGGAGTGACGTAGTGGCCGGTGACGAAGTACAGGGCATTGGGATTGAGAGCAGGATCGATGGCCGCTCCCTGCACCTGAAGTCTGCGATCGATATCATTGGTGAAGGGAGGCATGGCAGGATCGACGGGAAACGGGAAGTACCCGGTGTGCGCATTGACCTGCGACCGGGGTCCCAGGTTTGATTGCTGACCGTTCAACCCGGCGGAGTAAGGATCGGAGCAATCGATCCCGAGTGTGTCACAATCGGTGGCCTGGCACGGCCCACAATCGGTGAGGCTGAGTGCACAGAATCCGTGCTTGAGCCATGAGATTCCGATCTGCTCCAGCACTCCGTCGTCGTAGCGATACATCTCCTGGCCGATGACTGGATGAAACCGATCATTGTCATGCCACAGCAATTCGATGTCGCCGATGTTGCAGGATGTGGTTCCGACCGAGTAGGCGTAGATCCCGTTCTCCTCGCCGAAGTTCCCCAGTTCCTGGAGATCGAAGAGGAATACATCCGGTGCTTGCGCCGCCACCGGAGTGGCCAGCAGCAGCAACGATACGATCAATACCGTAACGAAACGCACTGAGAGATGCTGGGTGGTCCAGTTTCTGGTCGGCATCATAACCCTTCCCGGACAGCAGCAACGCTGCCTTGCTCGATACGAACACCCCCGGGAAGTACCCCGGATTAGCTGGGTAACAGCATCTGCGGAGGTGGACTGATGTGATCCACGAACCGATCCAGTTGGGATGACCTGGCCGCAGCCAGTACCCTCTGGCGAATCCGTTCCTGGATGGCGGCCGCTGATTTCAGATGTTCCGGCAAGTGTGAGGCGATAGTCTCCCCCACCTGGGTGAACTTTTCTGGAATTTCATTGATCATGGGACTCGTCCTTTGATCCTTCCCCGCACGATTCGTTGCCCCTCCGACTGGAGAAACAACTGATTTTCGTGCCTGCGGCTCTCCGGTGATGCTAGGGGGAGAGCACTGGGGCTGCAAGTGCGACTCGCCGATTTCAGCGGCCTGACTACCCCGAATTGGCTTCTATTGGCCCCAGGTGGCCTCCTGAAGCGATCAGAGCCTGCTCCGCCTTTTGTCGATCCATACCGCAGTGAGCGATGGCGATTGCTAGCCGTAAATCCCCTTCTGACAAGGAGATGGCCTTCTTTGCCTCGATTTCGTCGAGGGGTGTCAGATCGACGACGATTTCCAGCGCTCTGCGTCGCAATTTACGGTTGGTGGCCTGCATTCGAACCATGCGACCACGGTGAATCCAGCCGCAGCGCAGAGCACAGAGGGTCGAGGCTCTCTGCAGCAGACGATGGGTTGCCGTGGCAGCCTTGAGGCGCGTCGATCCCGCAACCGGTTCGGCGCCAGTCTCGAGGATGAGGCAGGCACTTCCCTGCAGCCAGCTGTCCGCTGCTACCGGTGAATGACTGCTGATGAAGGCCCTGCTGCAGCCCACCTCTCGTGCCTGTCGTAGTCCCTCCCGAACCCAGGCTGCGGAGCCAGAAGCACTGACTCCGATGACCAGATCGGCGTCGTTGAGGCCCACCTCATCGAGGACCCGGAGCGCAGCTTCACCGTCATCCTCGGCACCTTCTACCGCTTCCGTCAGCGCTGCATCGCCACCGGCGATCAGCGCCAGTCTGCGCCGCGCCGGAACCGAGAAGGTGGGGCCCCACTCCGCCATGTCGAGTGCCAGCAACCGTCCACTGGTCCCCGCCCCCAGTCCGATGATTCGACCCTCGGGGGAGGTCAGCGTGTCGGCCATCTGCTTCGACAGTTCGAGAACCTCCTGACGAACCCGCCCGAGTGCCCGCTGAACCACGGACTCCTGCTGCTCGAACAGATCCCACAGCTGTTCCGGAGTTTCTACCCTCTGCCCCTGCGGATCGATCGCCTCGGTGACAGGGTCCGTCATCGCAAGCCACCGCCGGGACCCTGGATCCTCTTCCACACCCGTCCAATCTCCGCGCGGATCTCCTTCTCCCATGGAGGATGGGGGAAATCCTTGAGTATCTTCTCGTAAGCGGACGCAGCTTCCCCGAGACGGTTCTTCTTCTCCATGTCGCGAGCAGCGGTCATCCGTTCACGCCAGCGCTTCTCCAGCAGTGCCAGCAGATCACCACGACGCTTCGACGGTGGCGCTTCGGCCGGCAACTTCAACTTCTCCACCTCACCGAGTTGACGACAGCATGGTGCAGTCTCTTCCCTGGAGAGAAGGAGGGTCGCCGCATCGAGGATCTTGGTGGCGGCATCCCACTTTCGAGACAGGACTCGACACTCCTGGCTCGCAGCTCTCAATCCCTTCTTGAGTGCGGAGGCGGAGATCTTTTTCCCCGGGTGCCTGGCTCGTTGCCGGGCGAACAGGTCGAGAATTCCGATCACCGTCCGCTCCGATGGTTTCCCCAGCGACATCTCCACGTGCTTGCGAACCCGCTCCCTCGACCACGGTTTGACTGCGTCCTGCGAGTCCACCGCATCCTCACGGTCATCATCCTCACGGTCACCATCCTCACGGTCAGTGCCCTCGGGCCACAGCCACTCCCCCTTCGATCCGCGCTTCCAGACGACACGGATCAGGACCACATCCCGGATCGATCGGGCGATGGAGGAGGATTGCAACTGCTCCTCGAGGTGTCGGGCAGGATCTGGATCGCCGGGGGATTCCAGCAGCACCAGAACCGGTTGTCGCTGCTGCAGTGCCCGGGCCAATCCCAGCTGCGGGGAAACCCACGGCAGTGGATCTTCGCTGGCACTGGCGAGGGAGGCGGGGAAGACCAGCAAGCACAGGAAGAGGGTTGCGAGATTCCGCCTGGTGCCCAGATATCTGGTGCCCTGATCTCCTCGGCAGACGATCTCACGAGACCTTCTCCGGCGCAGTTCTCCCATGGGAGCCTCCATTCGAGGATCAGTCTACTCCCCCCCGCCTATCTCGACCATCCCCGGCACGCTGCTTTGGCGGGGAGTCGTGCTCTTGTTCCTTCTGCTTGCCCGACCTGCTGCCACGGCCCATGATCACAGCGTCGAGTTGCATCCCCATGCACGACCTTTGTAACAACCCCCGGATGACTCCCCTTCAAGGAGGAAACTCCACGGTGACCGAGACCACCTCTACCACCACTGCCACGGTGACACCGGAAGATCCCGGTACCCCTCGACACCCCTTCCTCGACAAGGAAGGAGAGAAGATTCGAGGCCTCTTCGATGAGATCGCACCTCGCTACGATCTCCTCAATCGCATCTTTTCCTTCTCCATCGATCTATGGTGGCGCCGCAAGGCAGTGAAGTGCCTCCGTGCAAGGTCCGGTTCGAGAGTCCTCGATGCCTGCTGTGGAACCGGAGATCTCGCACGGGCCCTCCTCAAGCAGACCCCTGGAGCCGAGGTGATCGGTACCGATTTCTCGATGCAGATGCTTGAAAGCGGCAAGAAGAAACACCAGCAGCACCCCCCACTGGTCAGGGCAGATACCCTCCACTTACCCTTCGATGACGCCACCTTCGATGGAGCGATGGTTGCATTCGGCATGCGCAACCTTGTCGATCTTGAAGCAGGATTACGGGAATTAAGACGGGTACTGAAACCGGGTGGCCGCTTGATGATCCTCGAGTTCACGCCGATGAAGAATCGCTGGCTTCGCCCCTTCTCCGACTTCTATCAGGGCCAGTTGCTCCCGGGCATCGGAAACTACCTCTCCGGTTCCAGGGTCAAGGCATACAGTTACCTCGATGCCTCGGTTCGTGATTGGCCCGATGCAGGACGCCTCTCCCAGCAGATTCGAAACACCCCTCTTCATGCGGTACGACAGCACATCCTGTTCCCGGGAAATGTCGCCGTTCATGAAGCCGTTCGGGCATGAGGAGTGCCGGATGAGTCGATTCCATCACGTTCTCATCTCTCCCGGGCATCGCTATCAGCCGGTAGAAATCGCTCGCCTCACCGCCCCCATCCTCGGCAAGGTCCTGTTCGACGAGACCCGTCGCATGAAGGTGTGTGGAGGCTGGTGGCTACGGGATGGGGAAGAGCAACAGGGTCAGGCGATCGCACGAGTTGCGACCCAGCAACGAGCCCCATTTCTTCACGTCGAATCCGCAACCCCTTCCCCCCGGGTAGAGATCATCCGCACCATTCGCATCTCCCTCGATGACGACCGCTTGAAGCTGGTCACGCCACGGCAAGAACGACAGATCCCCGTCTCCTCCATCCGCGCTCTCGACCTGTCTCTCAGTGCAGAAGATGCTGACGATGCTCAGGAGGGAGATCTCGATGCGCGGCGAGCTCGGATCTTACGGGGGCTGGCAGAGGCGATGATGATGGGCACACCGGCGGGCGATCTCCTCGAGAAGATCTCCGAGAGCCAACTGATCAATCCGCAGCCGAGGTTGCTGCTGCTGGGACCGGACCCGCAGGCATGGGCCATCGATCGCAGCACCGTCTTTCCTGATCTGGCTTCCCAGGGTGCGGTTCAATCTCTGGCCAATCTGCTCCGCTTCAGCGGCATCGTCATCGGGTCCTTGCACCAGGACCGCACCACACCAGAAACCAGGGCACTGTGGCGACAACTGGATCTCTCCGGAATTCGTCGAGACTCCCTGGAGGAGCAGCAAGCCCGGATCGAGGCGCTTCACATGTGGATCCAGCACGGGGGATCTCTGGGAGAGG
>CAYPPQ010000051.1:9998-20364 GCA_964412635.1 uncultured Planctomycetia bacterium
GGAGTTGATCCGATGTGTCCAGCACCTGAAGTCGATCCCTCAGCCGATTCACCGGCCACCGCAAAGCAACTGGTGGTAGGTGTCAGTGGAGCCAGCGGAGCCATCATCGCCGCACGGCTGGTCCGCTTGCTCCTCGATGGTGGTCATCATGTTCACCTTGTCGCGTCGAAGACAGGCAAACTGGTAGCCCACGACGAACTTGAAGTTCCCCAGGGAACCCGAGGTGTGTTCCCCGACATGGAGCACCAGAATCTCACCGAATGGGGAGAGCGTAACTTCTATGCTCCTTTCGCCAGCGGTACGGCACCCATCGATGGAATGGCCATCGTGCCCTGCTCGATGGCGACCGTTGCCTCCATCGCCCACGGGATCTCGGACAATTTACTGAAGCGAGCGGGCGAGGTGATGCTGAAGGAACAACGACCACTCGTCATCGTTCCACGAGAATCTCCCCTGAATCGAATCCACCTGCAAAACCTGCTGACACTTTCAGAAAGTGGCGCAGTGATCGTTCCTCCGCTACTGACCTTTTACCAGCACCCCGGCGATTCCGTGATGGCTCAGGTCGATTACGTGGTCAGCAGGATTCTCGATCATCTTGGCATCGAAAATGACATCTTTCAGCGCTGGGGCAGTGAAAGGTGAACCGCGCCATCTCTTCCAGCGGAGGACTACTGAATGACCTTCGTGAGTTCATGGAGATGATCAAGGTCGCCCATACTCTGTTTGCCATGCCCTTCGCCATCGGTGCCGTGTTCCTGGCACTGCGCCAGTTCCCTGCCAGCAGCACCACCCTGGCCCTGCTGCTCGTCAAAGTGGTGGTGGCGGTGGCACTGGCGAGAACCGCTGCAATGTCATTCAATCGCTGGGCAGACCGTCGAATCGATGTGCTCAACCCGCGAACCAGCGACCGATCGATTCCAGCAGGTCGCATCTCCGCAGCAGCAGTGCTCGGGTGGACCATCGCCAGTGCCGCCGGTTTCGTGCTGGTCGCCTCATCCATCAATACGCTGGCACTCCAGCTGTCGCCGGTGGTACTGGTGATCATCCTCGGTTACTCGTGGACGAAACGCTTCACCAGTTTGTGTCATCTGGTGCTGGGGCTGGGTCTGGGCCTCGCTCCCGTCGGTGCATGGGTGGCGATCAGTGGCACCCTGACCGGCAGCGGAGGATCCATCCTGTGGGAACCGTGGATCCTCGGGACAGTGGTGATGACCTGGACGGCAGGCTTCGACATCCTCTACGCCTGTCAGGATGTGGATTTCGATCGTCGCCAGCAACTCCACAGTATTCCTGCACGACTTGGCATCGCCACCGCACTGCAGATTTCAAGAGCACTCCACCTGCTGATGGTGGTGGCCCTCGTCACGCTGTGGAAGATCGCTGTACTGGGAGTTCCCCTGCTTGTCGCCATCATCCTCGTCAGTGCTCTACTGGTGATGGAGCACCGCCTGGTTCGAGTAGATGATCTGTCGCGAATCCAGAGGGCATTCTTCACCCTCAATGCCATCATCAGTGTCATCATCATGGTTGCCCTGATGATTGAGGGCTGGCCGGCATGATCCTCGACCGACATGAACGAAAGATGCTGGTCGATACCACCAGCTGGCGACAGGGGGCACTGCCTGCGCGACGGGGAGCACGATTGCGCGGCCTCGTCGCAGCCATCTTGACGATGGTATTACTCTATCCGCTGCTCCCCTTCGGCCCGGAGACCGTAGGGAACTGTCAGATCATGATGGAACCACGAGGCTCCGAATCGACATTTTCACCGGCGCTTTCTGCGAACCGATCCCTCTACATGTTGGCGATCGAATGGCTGGCCCCCTCGACCGCCGTCGCCGTGATCACGATGCTGATGATGGGAACATGTTGTGGATTCGCAGTGTGCTGGTTGCGTCAACTGGACGCATCTCGGTCGCTGGTGATTCCCGTCGTTCTGCTGATGGGGGTCGGGCAGGGGTTCACCGACATCGCACGAGGTGGAGGCGCAATCCCCTCCTTGATGATGCTGGGCTTGATGCTACTGGTTGTGACGGAACAACTTCGTGCTCACGCAGGGCGTGGTGTGCCACTGTGGGGGGCGATGGTGGGACTGTGCCTCGCCGCCGGACCGGCGACCCTTCCGGCACTGGCGTACTCGTTCCTGAGCTTGATCTTTGACCGTGGAAATCGAGGGAGCTCGCTACGATTCCTGCCCTCCGCAGTCATCGGCACGCTGGTCGGTGCCTGTGTACTGTGGTCACTGGCATCCATCTCCGATACCGGTGGATTCCTCGGCGCGGTCTTCGGCTCCCTGGAGTCGTGGACCCCCGTGATGAATCCCGATCTTTCCTCCTCATTTCAAGACCTCGCTTCTCTCGCCTCTGGAAATGGCTGGGCCATCGCGCTGCTGTCGATCCCCGGCATCTTCATCGCAGCGAGACGGCGGCCAGGAGATCTTGCGCTGATCCTCACCCTCGCATCCTGTGGACCACTACTGGGCCCCTTCTTCCTGCTCCCCACCAACACCGACCCCAATCTGGCGGCCCCCGGCCATGGCACCATCATCTACACCCATGCCACGATGGTGCTGCTGGCAGCATGGAGCCTCACGGCATTGCATCGAAGCATCGGAAGAAACTCGCAGCGGTCTCGAGCGTTGCTGATGCTCACCCTGGTGCTGGCGACGATTGCGGTCCTGTGGGGTCGCCAACCAGGACTCGACCGACCGAGACCGAACATCGTGACCCAGTGGGCTCGTTCCGTCCTCCACAGCGTCCCCCCCGACACCATGGTGGTGACCGCTGGGTCCCCTCTCGGTGCTGCTCTCACGGTGATCCAGAGGCAGGAAAGCCTACGACCGGACGTGACGGTTCTCGACCGCTCGGGCAAGATCGATCCGACCAGTCTGGGACTGCCTCGGGAGACGACGACGACACAGACAGCGACGGCAGTCCGAGCTCTGATCCAGGCAGGGAGACCGCTGCTGGCTCTCCCGCTGGCGCTTCAATCTCCCATCTTGCGAGGTGAATTACTGGAGCCCTGGGGCATCTTGCTGAAGGTCTCGAAGCAAAGATTTGCCGAGGGAGACTCGCTCCCCGGGGAGATCAGGGACGATGCCGCTGCATGGCGGCAACTGTCGATCCCCGACCTTCCCGTCGACCCCCAGGATGCCTGGTCATGGATACGTGGCGAGGGACCCGGCCCCTACTCATCTGGTCGGTTGTCTGCTCAGATCGCTGCCGCTTACTGGAATGGGGCCCGACGACATCGACAGGAGATGGTCAAGGACCGTCGCTGGGAGCCGGTGATGGCACTGCTCGGATTACTCATCAACGATCCACAAGCAGCACGGAGATGGGCACTCAGCCAACCGCAAGACTTTCCCGGCATTGCGCCGAAGCCACGCTGATCAGCCGCTGCGATCCTCGAACCGCTCACTCGATCGATCGAGGAATCGCTTCTCCTCCGCAGTCAACGAGTCGATGCCGCTGGTGGAGACTTTTTTCAGCAGCGCATCTACTCTCGATCGCATCTCTGCATCCCTTCGCTGCTTCTTCATCATCTTCCGAATCCGGTAGTTGTCCTTCTGCCGCTGCCACCAACCCGGTCCGCCGGATGCGCCCCCGCGCCACGACTCGCCGCCTCCCGACCCCATCGATTCACCCAACGCCTTCTGCATCTGGATGCTCTGGATGAGGATCAGGACTGCCAGTGCCAGGACCAACCCGCTCATCGAATCGGCGATGAACCAGAGCAGGGCCATCCCTCCGGCAACCACCTTGCCACTGAATACCAGCGATCGATTGGCAGCCAGTTCCCCCCGCTGCTTCCACCGATAGGCGTGCAGGATTCGCCCCCCATCCAGCGGTAACGCCGGCAACAGGTTGAAGATCAGCAGGTCGAGATTTACCGCTGCTGCCAGGGCGATGGGGTGGTCGATGACGGTTCCCGCTGGCAACCGAAGGAAGATCGATCCGATCGGCTCACCGGAGTAGATCACCAGCGGAAGTAACATCAGCCACAGCACCAGGTTGACCACTGGCCCACCGGAGGCCACCGCCAGATGGGCGAGCGGCTTGTCGGGAATGTTGACCGAGGCGAGCCCCCCCAGAGGCCATAGCAGTACCTCATCGGCGGTACCACCGACCCGCCTTGCGGAGCGACAATGCCCCAGTTCGTGCAGAAAGACCGATCCAAACAGGAACCCGAGGTACATCGCCGCGGATCCTGCACCACCGAAGCGTTGACTCTCGAGCAGTTCGAACAGTGCCCAGACCAGGAAGATCCAGTGCAATCGCACCGTCACCCCGGCGACCTGTCCTACCTTCAGTCCGCCCCGCTCGAACAATCTTCCCCCGCTCCCGCTACGACTAACCGCCGAACTGAATTCCCTGTGCCAGTGGCAACTCCTTCGAGTAATTGATCGTGCAGGTCTGGCGCCTCATGTAGGTCTTCCACGCATCCGATCCCGATTCTCGTCCACCACCGGTGTCCTTCTCGCCTCCAAAGGCTCCACCGATCTCTGCACCACTGGTTCCGATGTTGACATTGGCGATGCCGCAGTCCGATCCTGCGGCGGAGAGGAACCGTTCCGATTCCTGCAGGTCCCGGGTGAAGATGGCACTGGAGAGCCCCTGCGGAACCTCGTTATGCCACTCGATGACCTCGTCGAGGTCGCGATATCTCATCAGGTAGAGGATCGGTGCGAAGGTCTCTTCGTGCACGATCTTCATGTCGTGTCGAGCGCGGACCAGTGTCGGTTGCACGTAGTGCCCCCCCGCTGGCACTCCTTCAGCGACCTTCTCGCCACCATAAACGATCTCACCACCCTCCGCCTGCACCGCCTCGAGGGCCTGCATCATGTCGCTGACGGCACCCTCCTGAACCAGCGGTCCCATCAGCGTCCCCTCCTCGAGGGGGTCGCCCACCTTGACCTGCTGGTAGGCGGAGATCAGTTGCGACTCCATCTGGTCGGCGATCGATTCGTGAAGGAAGAGGCGTCTGGTCGAGGTGCATCTCTGCCCTGCCGTTCCGCAGGCACCGAACACCACGGCCCTGGTGGCAAGGTCGAGATCCGCCTGATCGGAGACGACGATGGCGTTATTTCCACCCAGTTCCAGGAGCGTCCTGCCGAGTCGGGTTCCGACCACCTCTGCAACCCTGCGTCCCATCCGGCACGATCCGGTGGCACTGATCAGCGGTAGTTTCCGATCGGCCAGCATCGCCTCCCCGACCGGATCGCGATCGGCGACCACCAGGCCAAAGATCGGCGGTGCTTGCATCTCGTCGAGAACCTTCTGGGCGATTCGATGGACGGCAACTGCACACAGTGGGGTCGATGAGGATGGCTTCCAGATGACCGCATCTCCACACACCGCTGCCACCAGCGCATTCCATGACCAGACAGCGACGGGAAAGTTGAATGCGGTGATACAGCCGACCGTTCCCAGTGGATGCCATTGCTCGTACATCCTGTGACCAGGACGCTCCGAATGCATCGAGAGACCGTACAACTGCCGGGAAAGACCGACCGAGAAGTCGGCGATGTCGATCATCTCCTGGACCTCACCGATGCCTTCCGGAAGGATCTTGCCCATCTCTGCAGCGACGAGGCGGCCGAGTGGATCGAGGTTAGCCCGCAACGCCTCGCCGATGAGCCTGACCACCTCTCCCCGTCTGGGAGCTGGCCAGGTTCGCCACTCCTTGAAAGCGGCTTCGGTCGATTTCACCGTCTCCTGGTAGTCCTCGAGGGTCGCCAGCGAGACCTTTCCAAGCACCGAACCATCGACGGGCGAGGTGCTCTCGAGCCAGTTGTCAGAGGGGGTTCTCCAGCCGGCGGCAAAGACGCCGGGGTTTTCCTGTTGTATTCCCAGGGTTTCGAGGAAGGCGAGGTCCATGCGGCAGTCCCTTTCCTGAAGGGTGTATCGGTTCACCCCGGATCCTCCGAGGTGTGAGTTTCGACACGGTAGCGGTGCTGGACGATTGCGTCGAGGCTTCCCGAAAAACCCGCCGATCCCCGGATGCCCAGAGGGGCAATCTTCCACTGCTCATCCAGGAACAGTGGGAAGCGGGAAGACGGTTCAGGAAATTAGCGCATCGACAAACATAACTCCTTTATTCGGCGTGAATTAGTGCAGCCGCATGAAACTCCAGGTGGAATTTTTGCCACCGGTACGCCGCTGCAACCGGCTACATCCGGCAACAAGTACCGACTGCCACCGGCAATGAGGCGGTTTTGCGACTTCAACGGAGATTTCTGCGCAATTTCTCCATCTATCTACTTCGCCCACAAACGATCTACCGCTAAGATCGGAGGTGAGTGTGCCGTATAAACAGGTCTCTTTGATGACCTATTTGCTCGGTTTGACAAGAAATCCTGGCTGTCTCGTGTGAAGCAGTTTCAGCGTCGAGATCGGTCTCCTGACCGGCCTTATCGGGCTGAAACTGGTTCGGTGTGTCGAGGCCTCTCGGATTCTACTTGGGTTGATTGATAAATAATTTGGAGTGGGCGATTACCGTTCCGACTTGCCATGTTGTGGCAGGTTCGGGCAGACATGACGGTGGTCAACTGCATAGAACCTCATTAATGAAAGAGGGCTTTTTCATGCGTTCAGTGAAATTGCTGGCGATTCTGTTCAGCGTCACCTGTGTCTTCGGGTTCGGTACTGCCGGAGCACAACCAGCGAATGACGACTGCGCCAATGCAGAGATCATCGGGGATGGCTCCTTCCCGTATGACGGAACCGGAGCCACCCTGGACGGACCGATCGATGCGGATGCGAACATGGCGGGGGACTTCTGGTTCCTCTACACCGCAACCTGCGATGGCCTTGCCAATATCGGAACCTGCGCCCAGACGGGAACCAGTGATGACACCGTCATCATCGTGTACCCCGGCGCTGGTGGTTGTCCTCCTGCGGCGGGCACCTTCCTCGCCTCTGCCGACGACAGCTGTGGTGCTTCCGCATTCATGTCGGAAATTCCCAACTTGCCAGTCATCGCCGGCGAATCGTACCTGATTCAGGTGGGCGGCTGGAATGGCCCCACCGGCACAGGAACCCTGGATGTCAGCTGTTTCGTTCCAGGCGTGGAAATCTGTGACGATGGAATCGACAACGACGCAGACGGCTTCATCGACTGCTTCGATGCAGACTGTGTCGGAAATCCCTCCTGCTTCGAGGGCGACGACCTGACCTGCTCCGATGGAGTTGATAACGACGGTGATGGAACCATCGACTGCGCCGATATCGATTGCTTCGGCGTCGGTGTCTGTGGCACCGAGATCTGCGACGACCTGATCGACAACGACGGTGACGGTCTCATCGACTGCGCCGACACGGTCGATTGCCCCTTCGGAGTTCCACCGTGCCTCGCCGCCGCCAATGACGAGTGCGATGGTGCCTTCGTCGTCGGTCCCGCTGCAGGATACGGAATCTACACCGCTTTCATCGACTCGACTCTGGCCAGTGATTCTGCATATCCGCTGCCGACGATTCCATGCGATGTCATGGGAGCTTTCAGCAATGACGTGTGGTTCAACTTCACCCCAGACGCAGACGGAGCCATCACCGTTCACACCTGTGACCCGGCGGGCTACGACACCGATCTCGCCGTTTACGAGGGATTCGACTGTACTGCACTGACCGAGGTCGGCTGCAACGGTGATTCGGGCCTCCTGACCGGTTGTCAGATCTACTACAGTCACATTTCAGGAATCGCCGTCACCGGTGGTAACACCTACTGGATCCGTAACGGATCGTGGGCGGCTGGAGCGTCAGGAACCGGCACCCTCACCGTCGATTTCTTCTCGATCTCTGCTGAGATCTGTGACGACGGAATTGACAACGATGGTGACGGACTCATCGACTGTGCAGATGAAATTGACTGCCCCTTCGGAACACCGCCCTGCGATGCGGCATCCAACGACGAGTGCGATGGTGCCATCGCCATCGACGTCTCCGCTGGAGCAGGTGTCTACACCCAGTTCATGGATTCGACCCTTGCCAGCGATAGTGCATATCCTCTTCCGACGATTCCCTGCAATGTCATGGGAGCCTTCAGTAACGATGTGTGGTTCCAGTTCACACCAAGTGTGGACGCGGTTGCCGACATCCACACCTGCGATCCCGCCGGATGGGATACCGACCTCGCAATCTACGAAGGTGTCGACTGCACCTCGCTCACCGAGGTCGGATGTGACGGTGATTCCGGAGTCCTTACCGGCTGCCAGGGCTTCTACAGCCATGTCCAGTTCGTCCCGGTGACCGCAGGAAACACCTACTGGGTCCGATGCGGATCGTGGGCTGCTGGAGCCACAGGAACTGGCAACCTGACCATCGAAATGGTCATCCCGGCTGTTGAGGATTGCACCAACGGAGTCGACGACGACCTCGATGGTGCCATCGACTGCCTCGACCCGGACTGCTTTGCAGATCCGAATTGCGTCATCGCCGACGGAGATGAGTGCATCACGGCGATTCCAGTTTTCGATGGGGCGAACCCCATCGACACCAGCACCTACACCACCAGTACACTTGCCCCCGATTACGGCCTGTGCCCAGGTACCCTGGGTGGAAACATGGATACGGACGGGTGGTACAGCTGGACCGCAACTGCGGATGCTGACTACTGGATCCACACCTGTGATCCCACCGGCTTCGACTCCGATTTGATCATCTACGAGGGTGATTGCTCGGCGCTGACCCCGGTCGCTTGTAACGGTGACGACAACCTCGGGCTGGTCACTGGCTGCCAGGCGTTCTTCTCCTTCGTGGAGTTCACCGCCTTTGCAGGTACCACCTACACCATCCGGATCGGGAACTGGGGAGCAGGTGGTGCCCCTGGCACGCTGAACATCGTTCCACTGCTGTGTCCGCCGATGGCTGGTCTCTCGACTTCTTCCGATTGTGTCACCGGTGATGTAACCGTCTCCTGGACTGGAAATGCGTACGACCAGATCGAAATTCTTCGGGATACCGTTCTGATCGACACCGTTGACGGAGCGGACACCTCCTATGTCGATCCTGGCCTTGCTGCAGGGGTCTACAACTACACGGTGCAAGGAGTTTGTGCTGGTAACGTCGGTGGTGGCCAGACCGCCGCAGCCAATGTCGCCAGTTACGGTGGAGAGCCAGACGTCATCTTCGCCCTGGAGGGAATTGACGACATCGACAGCGTCACCGCACTTCAGGCTGCACTCGATGCCAATGGAATCCTCTACGTGACCACAACCCTCGGCCCTGCCGAGTGGGGCTGCCTCGGCAGCAGTGGTATCCAGCGCGCCTGGATGATGACCGGTACCTACCCCAACGATTACCGCATCTCCGCTGAGGACGGAATCGCCATGACTACCGCTGTCCAGGCTGGTACCGCGATCTACATGGAAGCTGGAGACCACTGGGGCTTCGCCCACCTGGTCACCCCCTATGACGATTATGACGGAGTCGACCAGGGCGCCGTGGTAGACGGAGATGATTCCTTCGTGGCGATGAACGGTGCCGATAGTGGTTTCGGCCTCGACACATCTGACCTGAGTGGAACCGCCTACAATCAGGCGAATGCAGGTAACGACTGGACCGACCAGATCTTGCCGCTTCCCGGAGCTGGCGGCCCCAACGTCGCACAGATCTGGAGCGATGCGGCTGCTGGTTACGGCACGGGCATCTTCTACTCCACCGACGATCCTACCGGTAACACCATCTCCCAGTCGTGGGAGTTCGGTGGATTCGGTGGAGACCAGACCGATCTTGCAGCACGTTACATCGCTGCCCTTGGCGGCGGTGGTACACCGGTTGGCGACGAGTTCATGCGAGGTGACTGCAATGCAGACAGCGGCTTCAACATCGCCGACTGCATCTTCACTCTTGCGGCACTCTTCTCGGGTGGCCCTTCAGGTACATGCCTCGACGCATGTGATTCCAACGACGACGGAAGTATCAACATCGCGGATGGAATCTACTCCCTTGCGGCCCTGTTCAGTGGAGGAGCTCCTCCGCCAGCACCGGGACCCACCGTCTGCGGGGTCGATCCGACCGATACCGATCCGCTCGATTGTGCGGCCTTTGCACCCTGCCCCTAGTCTCTTCGGAGTCTAGTTTCAGGGCCTGACACGATCAGGGGGCTCTTTCCTCACGGAAAGAGCCCCCTGCTTTTTTTTGCAGCTTCTGGAACTGCACAAGCTTCTGGAACTGCACAAGGGAGTGCCGCTCCTCGTATCGCTCCCATCGTTGAGACACCAGCTCCCCGGCTGGACTCGCCGCTGCCACGGCAATCCTGCCACGGTTCTTCCGTTCAAGCCCTTGAGTTGGACTACCGAAGTCTCGGGACAATCGTGACTCCCATGGCAGCAATCCCAACACGATTCGCTTTGTGCACGGTTCGG
>CAYPPQ010000052.1:0-19600 GCA_964412635.1 uncultured Planctomycetia bacterium
CATCATCCGCGACCTTGATGGGATCCGCTGCCTCGTGGGCGGTGCGCTGGTCGGCGGCCAGCGGGCTCACCCCTTCAGGCAACGTATCGCGGTGCGCCCCACCAGGATGAGATCCCCGGCCCTGAGCGTCGCCGTCGCAACCCTGGATCCTACGACAAGGCTACCATTCAGAGATTGTAGAACGGTGATGGTGACTTCTTCATCGCCACCGTGAATCCTGCAATGTTCACGGCTGCAGTGACTGTCGTGAAGAGAGAGCTCCACCTCACTGGCCCTGCCGATGATCATCCCGGTGTCGGACGAGATGGGGATCCGCTGACCCACGTCCCGTGCATCTCCCCTCTCCACGACCAGTTCGAGCAACGCCTGCTGCTGAGCCGATCGGTTCCCATCCTCTTCGCCCGATGTAGTGGCTACCGTTCCTCTTGGATCCCCCAGGGTGAACTGGATCTCGGTGGAGCCGATGGTGACGATCTCTCCCCCATCGAGGGCGCGAGTGGCTGTCGGGATATCATTGACCGGCAGTCCTTCGCCACTGAGGTCGTGAATCTCCCACCGACCTTCGTGGTAGCGGATCCCCGCATGACGACCGTGGGCATTGCTATCGGGGAGGCACACGCCGACATCCGGGGAGGACCCGATGACCACGGGGCGTGTATCCAGCTGGAAAACTCCACCCTGGAGTTCTCCCTCCAGGATGCAGATGAAGGCGTGTTGAATCGAATCTGGGAGATCACGATCGCTGGAATTGACCACCTGAGTATTGCTCCTCCCGGGAGTTGCGGTCCCGAGAAGAATAGCCTGTCCCGTCAATATCGACCAGCGAGCTAGTTGAAGCAGTCGAGGTCATCCGGGGTCGGATCGACTCCCTGGTCGGGGAACGGCTGCGCAGGAGGGGGTCCGGCGAGGTACAGGTAGTTGAGGAGCTGGATCGCATCCCCGAGATCGATGTAGCCATTGTCGTTCACATCGAGTGCCTTGGGGCACAAAGGAACCGGACACTCCGGACAGGTACTGGTCATGTAGACGAGGTTGATGATGGCATCCGCCAGGTCGAGCCTCAGATTTCCATCCGAATCGCCCCGCAGGAATACACCATCCACCGCCACATCGATGACCAGATCGACTGTCAGTGGCTCGACCGACTGGTTCTCGATCACGAACACGTTACTGATGGGTGGGGTTCCCAGATCATCCTCGAAGCTCAGAACCGTCTGCTGTGAGAAGGTCAGCGAAGTACTGACATCGAAGTAGAGCCTGGCATATTCCAGTTCCATGCCGGTGGAGGGGATCACCTGTCCATCATAGGGCGGCAAGATGTCCATCAGCACGCCCAGGACAACGAATCCTTCATCGTTATTGACGACCTCTTCGACAAACTCCGCGCCGGCCACATCTGTGATGGTGCCATCGATGGAAGCAGAGGCACACTGAAGCACCTCAGGATCGAAGGCCATGGCACTGGAGAATCCTTGCAGGTCGTCGACGTTGTATCCGCGAAGGCTGACCTCGAAGTCGATTTCGCCTGCTGCCACCTGTGAAGAGGAGGAAGTGGCCAGCAGTACATTCTGGGAGAGGACCGACAGGCTTCCGTCGATCTGCTGTGGAACCACGGGGAATCCATCCACCATGACCAGGGTATCAATCGCTGGCTCCCCGACGCCGTCGCTGAAGGCGATCGGCTCGATATTGGAGGGGACAAGCATACTTGCAGCATCGAGGATCAGGGTTCCCAGGAGGGCTCCTGAAGGGGAAGGGAGTGACTGGTCGTAGGGTGCCGTGGAATCGAGGATGGCGACCAGGGTCGCTTCCCCCTCCTCCAGATCGACACTGGTTTCGAGAAACTCGACGCTGACCGCCTGCAGCACTCCTGAATCGAGATCGAGCCCTTGCAGGTAGATTCGATCGGGATCGACAGCGATTCCAACTTGAACACCGCTGACCGAATCAACGGCGGTGAGAGAGATGTCGACTTCTACATCGGACTGGCCGGGATATACGACCACGTCTCCCATCTCCAGGAGAGGATCCTGGGCGATGGCTTGTAACGAGAAGCAGAAGACACACAGCAAGGTGAGCAGTGAACTCAAACGCCGTTCAATCGTCCTTGGCATCTAGAAACCTCGATTCGTTCCGTCGACCCCGCAGTCAGTCGTCTGTCTACCGGGGTCGCGAAGATCTCATCCAGCGGGCCTGAGCAGGGGAACTCTGACTGATCCACGGATTTCTAACTAATCTCGATTGTATTCATTTCCTCCAGGAATCGAAGGTCGAAACGGAAGCTGGTGGGCACGACAGTTGCCAATAGCCGGCCCGGTCGCTGCATACTGCGATCTCAAGGGGGGATCGGGAAAATGTACCTACAAGAAACGGCCTCGTTGCTGGGGAAGTACAGGGGATCCGGCAATAAATGGAGAGTCGATATCGAGGTTCAATGATCTCATCCGATGGAAAACGACAAGGGGTGGCAGGGGTGAAGGAGAAATCACAATTGAAAAGGGGGGGAGAGTTCGCTGGAACGGATCGATGACGATCCCGCTTCCACCGCACTACTCCCCCCTGGTGTCTTCCCTCCTCGAGGAGGCGACAGCAAAAAACTGACGTCAACTAGCCCGCCCGATGTCGACGATCAGCTGCTCAAAAGCCCCAACAAAACCCGAGGCAGAAGACACTACGTTCCTGAATTCAAAGTAAAGGGGGATGCCAAGCGTCCCGAACTCAGCCCGCCACAAATGTCGGGACTCAGGGTCATCCCCCCCGGTTGTTCCTCACTCGTCGGGAACCATCGCTCTCCTCCGATTTCTGCCGGATCACGGCAGACGGCTCCAGCGATCGATTCCGTCACCGAGACTCATGCAATCACCCTGCCAATTCTCAACGGCACTCATAACTTGCTTGCAAATAATGGCTTATAGAATTGAGCGATATTGAAACAAAAGCGGGCAATGCTCACTATTGAGCATTGCCCGCTGTAACTGATTCGGATGAATGAGTTTACGACTCTTGCTTCATAACGAAGCAACTGTGCCGGAACAGGTCACTCTGCGGTCACCCCGTCCGCCGGAATCTGATACTTGCTCATCAGTCGGTAGAGACGATTCCGGTCGATGGAGAGGAGTGTTGCCGCACGGCTCTTGACCCCCCTGGTGTGCAACAGTGCCCGTCGGATGTGCTCTGCCACCACCTCATCGTAGGTGGGAAACTCGGACCCCGCAGCAACTGCTACCGGAACCGCATCCGCCCGCTGCCGCGGAGGCGCAGTGACCTGCCCCACCGCCGCCTGAAAACCAGCTAACCCGGCGGTGATTCCCCCTCCGCCGAAGCGGATCTCATCGGGAAGATCACCCGTCTGAAGTTCCAGGCTATCACCCAGGGCAAACGATCGTTCGATCACGTTGTGCAGTTCTCTGACATTACCAGGCCAGCTGTATCCCTTGAGAAGTTCGAGAGCTTCCGCAGTGACCGACTTGGACGCAGCGTTGTAGAGATTTGCCACCTCCCACAGGAAGTGTTTGACCAGCGGTTCGATATCTTGCGGTCGATCCCGCAGGGCAGGGACTTCGATCTGCACGACGTCGATCCTGTAGTAGAGATCGGCCCTGAACTTGCCCTCCCGGACCAGTTCCTGGATCGGTCGGTTCGTGGCAGTGATCACCCTCGCTCGCACGGGCAGTGCTTCCGTCGATCCGACTGGAGTCACTTCCTTCTCTTGCAGCGCACGGAGCAATTTGACCTGAAGATCGAGATCCAGTTCGGTGATCTCATCGAGAAACAGCGTCCCCGATTTCGCCGCCACGAAGACTCCGTCCTGGTCCGCAACGGAACCGGTGAAGGCTCCCTTCTTGTGTCCGAACAACTGGCTCTCCAGGAGAGTACGGGACAGTGCCCCGCAGTTGACGGCGAGGTACGGATGATCCGATTCCGTGAAACTGGCTGACTGACTGCGCAGGAACTCGTTTCGTTTTCGATGCACTTCGTGGGCGATCAACTCCTTGCCGGTACCTGGCTCACCCTGGATCAGCACCGGAGATGGTTTCTTGGCGACCATGTCGACGATTTCGAAGACCTTGATCATCCTGGGATCGTCGCCGATGACGGTACGAGAAGGCGCCTCTATCGGCCTGTGCAGCAACTCCTCGTACTTCTCCAGCTGATTGACCGCCTTCTTGATGGCGTTCTCGAGTTCCTTGGGGCCATCCCCTTTGCGGAGAACATCGAAGATCTTCTTGTCGAGATATTCCGCCCACAACTCCAGATCCTTGACCCCACTGTTGAGGATGAAGGGGATGTCAGGGTCGTAATTGCGCACCCGCTCGTGGACCTTATCGCCACGGATCGAATCGGCTCCCATGTCCAGATCGCAGACCACAACATCGATTTCCTGTTCCTGGAGGAGATCAAGTACTCGATCCGGATTCGTCTCGGTCACAACGTTGTAGTCTTCTTCGAGACCGAGAGTGGTGCTCTCCAGAAAATCCGCGTCGTCATCAACAAGCAGAATGGTAGGCTTTCCCGCCGCCCCATCACCCATCACTATCTCCTTCAAGGCTGGTAATGATCCAGCCAATACCTTCGGGCTGACATTGAAGCACCGAAGCAAAATATCCCTCTTGCAGTGGCGGGACTGCGATGGAATCGAGACCATCCACCGAGAAGTGGACGGAGTTTTCTTTACAAACAATTTTCACGGTACTGTTGGGCGGCAGAAGAGGGCGGCAGTGTTCCAGTGAACAGATGACTGCCCCTAGCCATGAATCCCCGGGAGGAAGGTCGCCCTCGACCTGGAGGTGGATTCGGGCCCCCTCGAACCTCTTCCGGTACTGCGACAGGATCTGCTCCCCATTCCAATCGTCGATACAACTGATGGTAGACAGCAGAGATCCCGCTCTCACCATTCCCTTGAGTGCGAGTTCGATGCAACGGTCGACCCGCTCATCGTCTTGCCGCTCGCGGGCCTTCTCGATGGCGACCGAGGAATTCTGCACCACCGTCAGGTGGTTTCTCAGCTGGTGAATGACTCGAGGAAGGAGTTGCTGCAGGACGCTCGACTTGACATGGTCGATCTCTTCGACGAGGTGAGGGTCCCCCTCGACGAACTGGATCAACAACGACGCCCCCTCCACTCCGGGCAATTCCTGGAGGAACTGGACCCTGAGACGGGAGTTTCCTTCCAGGGGCCACGTATGAAGTTGCAGCTGGCTTCCCCCGGTACCCCACGGCTGGTCGAGGATCTGACCGGGCAGATTCCCACAGGAGTTCCAGACCTCATGGAAATCTTCGGAACTCGACCACAGTTCGCCCCTCTTGAGGCTCCAGATCGCCCAGGGATAACTATCTCCTGCTTGATCATGTGACTTGAGCAATGGGCATCAGCCTCTCTGGCGGGACGAGGGAGCGGGGGATCCGCCTCCTGGACCATCCTAGAGGCTACCCTGCTCTTCTGCTACGAAACGCAGCAGTCGCGGGTGAGGTTCCCGTATCTGTCAGGATATTGGCTGAATATGGGCAAAAAGGAGGCGGGAGGCCGGGGATCACCACACCACGGTTGCCCGGTCTCCCGCCAGGGATGGTCAGATTATGGGCGGAATCGAGCAATTCCGCTCGATCCTGCAGTCCAAACGAGAAAGTACAGGCAGCCGGCCTTTTCCTCTTCCAGCACACAAACAACGACACTCCGGCTGCCTGATTCCAGAGTTCTCGGTTCCGGAGGAGTCCTCCGGTCGCCACCGGTTGTCCGGGGCTCACAGAAGAGTGCCATCTTCACCGAATTTGCGCCAACCGTGCACAGCACCTCGTCAGCGGTCAGATGAGGAGATATCCTTCGAACCTTGCGGTGAATCCTTCGATTCACCAACTCGGCTCTACTTCAGAGGAGCAGCCATGTGCGGCTTTTACGGTGCCATCGGATCGAACCCCTCCATCTGCCATGAGGTCTACGAGGCGCTGGTGTGCCTGCAACACCGAGGCCAGGACTCCGCGGGCATCGCCAGCTACGACGGCCGTTTTCATCTGAAGAAGGGAAATGGTCTGGTCCGTGACATCTTCAGGACGAAGAACATGCACAGGCTGGTAGGCACCTGGTGCATCGGTCAGGTCAGGTACCCGACCTTCGGAGGCTCCACCACCGAGGATGCTCAACCGTTTCAGGTCCACTACCCTTACGGCATCTCGATGGCACACAATGGCAATGTCACCAATGCCGACGATCTGTCGCACTGGTTGCAGTCCGAAAAACGAACCAGCATCAACTCCGGTTGTGATGTGGAATTGATCCTCGCCTGTCTGGCTGCGGAACTGGGTGCCGTCGGTGGGCAGGATCCCGATCCGGAATCGACCTTCCAGGCGATCGAAAAGGTACTCAAGCGAGTCAAGGGTGCTTACTCCGTCATCAGCCTGGTGGCCAGACTCGGAATGGTCGCATTCCGAGATCCCCACGGCATCCGACCGTTGCTGATGGGAAAGAAACTACAAGAGGATGGAACGACAGGGTGGGCGTGCGCCTCCGAGAACATCGCACTGGAAATCCTCGGTTACTCTGACATCGAAAACATCGGTCCTGGAGAAGTTGTCATCTTCCAGCCGGGGCAGGAACCGCTGCGGCGCACCCTCCACGCGATCACCCATAACCCCTGTATCTTCGAACATGTCTACTTCGCTCGCCCCGACAGCGTCATCGATGATGTCAGCGTTTATGAGGCGAGAAGGAACTTCGGAACCCAGCTGGCGCGGAAGTGGGAGCGACTCGGCTACCACGCCGACGTCGTCATTCCGGTCCCTGACAGTTCCTGCACCTCTGCAAGTACCATGGCAACGGAACTGGGAATCCAGTACCGGGAGGGCCTGGTCAAGAATCGCTACATCGGCAGAACGTTCATCATGCCAGGACAGGGGGAACGCACCTCCAGTGTTCGAAGAAAATTGAATGCCATCAGGAGCGAATTCGAGAACAAGGACGTGCTGCTGGTCGACGACAGCATCGTGCGAGGAAACACCTCGAGACAGATCGTGGAACTGGCCCGTGCCTGTGGAGCAAAGAAGGTCTATTTTGCCTCCTGTTCCCCTCCGGTCAGTCATCCGTGTGTCTACGGTGTGGATATGTCCACCAGGGGAGAACTGATCGCCAGAGATCGAACCGAACAAGAAATCGCTACCAAACTGGGAGCCGACGCCGTGATTTATCAGGATGTGGACGATCTGCGCCTGGCCGTCGCCAACGCCGGCAGCAAACTGGGATACTGCGCAGCATGTTTTGATGGGAAATATCCAACCCCAGATGTCACTTCTGAAACATTATCATGTATTGAAAATGCCAGACTTGAACATCAGCAACAAGTGGAACAGGACAGTGGCGCCGTCATTCCACAGGGGTAAAATTGCGGCTGTTATTAGTTTGATTCAAAATTGGGCGATCGGCCAGTCCGCTATTTACTGGAGACTAACTTGTTAGCAACCATCGGCCTGGCTCTAACTCCTACTTTTCTTTGCGCGATGGTAGGGATGGCCCTGCTCCTCTGCATCGATTCCAGTCCCAGCCTGACCAGGACTCGCTCCGGCAGGTGGCTACTGTTGTGCATCCTGATCAGCGCATTCGCATTGCTGTGTGGGATTCTCCTCTTTCTGAGAATCCCCCTGGCGGCCACCGCAGTACTGGCTGGTTCTGCACTGCTGTTCCTGCTCCCTCCACTGCTCAGAATCGCGCTGATGGCCCACCAATCGGAGGCGGATGAGAGCCCGTTTCTGTGGCGAGTGCGGAGTTCGATTCGCAGGGGAAGCCCACGAAATTACCAGTTGCGCCTGGAAGCAATCGAGAAGCGATTACAAACGAAGAGCATGGACCCGATTCTTCGCCTGAAAGCCCTGAACCTTGCGCTGGCTGCGAATGAGAACTCGAGGGCTCTTTATCATGCTCATCTACTCGATGAGATCCTGCCGCTGGGATCTGCCCATGCGGATGTACTCTGGAAAACAATCCAGACCATGGCGTTGAGACAGCGCAGGCCCGCCGATGCGATCCCCGTGCTGAAGCGATTCGAGCAGTTATATCCCGCTCGCCTCGGTCAGCTTCGAAAGAAGCAGTGGGTCGTCGAGAGTGAAGTGCCACTTCCTGACGAGATCTGATCGTCTATAGCAACGTCACTCCTAGAGTGATGGTGCGTTCACGGCGTTGCCGATCTGTCCCTCATTGAGAAATGCCACCACCTGATGGGCCGACTGGGTTCCGACATTATCCTGTGCTTCCACCGTCGAAGCCCCGAGATGCGGAGTGCAGACGATCTTCGGATGATTCCGGAAGGGGTGATCCGCCGCAGGCGGCTCCTCGGGGAACACATCCAGCGCAGCACCGGCAACCTGGCCACTCTCAAGGGCAGCCAGGAGCGCAGGTTCATCGATCACGGGCCCGCGGCTGACATTGACGATTCGAACGCCGCTCTTGCAGCTGCCGAGGAACTCGTCATTGATCATTCCTCGAGTCGAATCGTTGAGAGGAGGGTGCAGGGAGATGAAGTCTGCGTGTGCAAGAGCAGCATCCAGATCCATCAATTTTGCGCCACAACCACTCGCATCATCTTCGGACACGAAAGGATCGCACCCGATCACGGACATACCCAGTGCGCTGGCTTTCTTGCAGACTCTCTGACCGATCTTGCCGAGACCGACCACCACCAGCGTCTTGCCCTCCAGTTCGATACCGACCAGGGCCTTGCGATCCCAGCCTCCACCGGCCATTCCTTGATGCCCCTGTGGAATGTTTCTGGCCAGGGCGAACATCAATGCAACGGACTGCTCCGCTGCTGCATTTGAATTGGCAGATGGAGTGTTCATCACGAGAACTCCACGGTCAGCGGCAGCATCGCAGTCGATGTTGTCGACACCCGCTCCTGCCCTGCAGATGCACTTCAACTGGGAAGCACGGTCGAGAAGATCGGAGGTGATCTGTGTTCCCGAGCGAAGGATCCAACCCGAGATGGTCGACAGATTCGCTTCGATCTGATCCGCACCTTCCACGACCTGCAATCCACCTTGCTCGAGAATATTGCGGGTTTCTGCAGGCAATGGATCGGAGATCAGTACAGTCTTTACGGAATCATTCATCTGAAGAGCGTCCTTTCGGGTGGGTAAGTCACATCGAATGTCACGGGTAAATCAGTCCTCGAATCTCCCGATGCAAAGGCAAGCATCATGTCCCCCAAATCCGAAGGAGTTGGAGAGAGCCACTCGGATCTGAGACTGGCGAGGCTCATCTGGAACCGAGTCGAGATCACACTCCGGATCCGGATCCACCTGATTGATGGTGGCGGGCACAACGCCCTCACGAATTCCGAGAGCGGTTGCAGCCAGTTCCACGGCGCCTGAAGCTCCGAGCAGGTGGCCAACCTGTGACTTTGTCGAGCTCACCATCAGGTGATCTGCATGAGCTCCGAACAACTCACGGATCGCCCGCATCTCCATCCTGTCATTGAGCGGAGTGGAGGTTCCATGGGCGTTGATATAATCCACATCCTCGAAATTTCGGCCGGCGTGACGAAGAGCAGAACTCATCGCTTCCTTGGCCATCGGAGCATCCGGATCGGGAGCGGTGATGTGATGGGCGTCGTCGGTCGACCCGAACCCCAGCACTTCACAGTAGATCTTGGCTCCTCGCTTTCGAGCGTGCTCCAGTTCCTCGAAGACGAAGATTGCCCCACCCTCTCCCATGACAAATCCATCGCGACTCGCCTGGAAGGGTCTCATCGCCGTGGCCATCTCATCATTACGAGAGGACATCGCCTTGAGGGAGCAGAATCCTCCCACACCCAGCGGGGTGATGGCTGCCTCGCTTCCACCACAGAGCACCGCATCACAGCGGCCCGAGGTGATCGAGCCGAGAGCCACACCCAGGGCGTGCTGGCTGGAGGCGCAGGCGGAAACGGTGGCGAAGTTGGAGCCCTTCAGACCATGCTGGATGGCAATATGTCCCGACGCCGCATTCATCATCATCTTCGGAACGAAATAGGGAGAGATGCGGCTCGGCCCTCGATCCCTGAAGTTATTGTGCTGTAACTCGATCTCGCCAAGTCCGCCGATCCCGGAGCCGGTAATGACTCCATACCGGGATGGATCACCAGAAGGATCGAGACCGCTGTCCTCCATCGCCTCGGCAGCGGCTACCAGGGCAAACTGCGAGAAGCGGTCGAGCAGGCGCAAGGTTTTGCGTTCGATCGAGATCTCGGGATCGAAATCCTTCACCTCCATCGCAAACCTGGTCCTGAACTCCGAAGCATCGAAACGGGTGATCGGACCGACCCCGTTTCGCCCTTCGAGAATCCCGTTCCAGAATGAGGCCAGATCGTTTCCGATCGGGGAAACCACTCCGATTCCCGTGACCACGACCCTTACCCTGCTCATGATGGAAGACCTTCCGGAGCGAAAGCTACTCCTTTACTTGAGAACTCGCCTCGATGTAGGCGATGGCATCCCCGACGCTCTTCAATTTCTCTGCGTCTTCGTCCGGAATCTTGATTCCGAAGTTGTCCTCAAGATGCATCAATAGTTCAACAATATCCAAACTGTCAGCACCCAGGTCTGTTTGCAGACCTGCTTCGTCCTTGACCTTGTCCCGTGCCACATCGAGCTTCTCAGCGATGATGTCCTTGACCTGATCTCCAACGCTCATCGATGACCTCCTTCGAGCCGGCTCATGTATTGACCAGCCCCATCAGTTCTTCGGTATTGGAGTGCTGCTGCGGGCATTTGCCTGGAAAATCAGCCACTCCGAGCATTCGACACGATTCTAGACATCGGGGACGAATGGTCCAGCATACTTTGAAAACTGGCGATCAGCAGGCGAGGCCCCCGTCGACCCTGAGGACCTCCCCGGTGATGTACGAGGCCTCCTCACTGGCCAGGAATAACACCGCTGAGGCCACTTCCTGGGCTGTTCCTGCCCTCCCTGCCGGAATCCTGCTCTCGATCGCATGGCGTGCCTTTTCTGGCAATTCTGCGGACATGTCGGTTTCGATCATGCCTGGAGCCACGGCATTGACGGTGATGTTTCTGCTGGCGACCTCCTGGGCGAGGGACTTCACGAAGCCGATCAGGCCCGCCTTGCTGGCGGAATAGTTGCCCTGGCCCGGATTTCCCGTCAATCCGATGACGCTGGTCACCGCCACGATGCGACCTCCACGATTCTTGATCATCGTTCGGATCACTTCACGAGCGCACAGGAATGCACCACGCAAGTTAGTCCCGAGGACATCATCCCAGTCTTCATCCTTGAGCGCCATCACGAGTTTATCTCGCGTGATGCCTGCGTTGGCCACCAGCACATCGATGCCCACCAGATGATTCATCGCCTCGGCGAAAAACTTCTGAACACTTTCGGTGCTCGTGACATCCAGTGCCAGCCCATGGACATCTCCGTCCATCTCCGCTGCTACCTTTTCAGCCACGGCAGCATCTCTCCCCGAGATGACAACCCTGGCTCCGGCAGCAGCAAACGCAGTGGCGATGGCGCGGCCGATTCCACGGGTTCCCCCGGTCACGACCACGGTGCGATCCTTGAATTGCATCATGAGACGGTTCCTTCCAGTAACTCGGCTACACTCTCAGTCCCCAGCACCGATCTTGTCGGGATTCCGCGATCGACTTGCTTCACCATCCCCGCGATCACCCGCCCAGGCCCCGCTTCTATCACTTCTTGCAATCCCTCATCGACCAGCGCTGAAAGGGTCTGCGCCCACAGCACCGGCGATTCGATCTGCTGGAGAAGACAATCGCGGATCTGATCCGGATCGGAGACGGGGTGCGCCACGACGTTGGGGTAAAAGGGAATCCTCGGTGGTGAGATGTCGATCTCCTTCAGTAACGGCTCCAGCTTGCCGGTTGCAGCGGCCATCAGGGGTGAATGGTAGGCACCCGCCACCTTCAGTTCGACCGTTCGGCGTGCGCCCAGTTCGGTGGCCGCCTGGGCTGCTCGTCGAACCGCTGCCACCTCGCCACTGATGACGATCTGGGTCGGGGTGTTGACGTTGGCCACCGCCACGACCCCTTCGCTGCATCCGGTTTCTACCGCTTCCCTGACCGCTGCCAGTTCGAGGCCGAGTACCGAGGTCATCGTGCCTTCAACACTCTCACATGCCTCCTGCATCGCCTGCCCCCTGGCAATCACGACCTCGAGTGCATCTTCGAATCGCATCGATCCGGCGAAGACGAGGGCACTGTACTCTCCCAGTGACAGACCCGCCGTGGCAAACGCTTCGAGCAGGTGCGCGCCTCCCGATTCCTCGAGTACCTTCAGAACCGCCATCGAGGCGGTGAAGATGGCTGGCTGGCTGATATTGGTGGCGTTGAGACTCTCCTGGGGACCCTCACAGCATATCGAGAGAAGGTCCTGCCCCATGCGGGAACTGGCTTCCTCGAACAGCTGGCGAGCCTCGGGGTGAGTGGCGACCAGATCGCTCGCCATCCCTACAAACTGGCTTCCCTGTCCCGGAAACAACAGCGCACGATGGGATGCTTTCGCCTGGTGTACGTCGGACATCCGATCTCCCATCGTCTCCGTGGATGAGACTAGTTGCTGGAACTCGATTCAGCCGGAGCTGAATCGACTCGCTCCAGTTTCTCCATCGCCAATCCGATGGAGTCGATCACCTCCTGCTGGATCTCATGCTCGATCATGCGGATCGTCCAGCCGAGAGCGTTACAGACCGCTTTCTCGTCACTCTTGCCGTGACCGATGGTGCAGACTCCGTTGGGACCCAGCAGCGGTGCGCCACCGTATTCGGAGTAATCGAAGCGGCTACGAACGCGCTGGAGTCCACCCTTGAGCAGCTCCTTCAGAGGTCCGGAATCGACACCCGAAAGGCCTCCACCCAGTTCTTCTGTCAGGGTCTTGAAGAGTGATTCAGAGAATCCCTCGGCAGTCTTGAGGACGACATTTCCGACGAATCCGTCGCAGACCACCACGTCGACATCGGCGTGGAAGATATCCCCGCCCTCGACATTCCCCTTGAACAGGAGGTCGCTCTTCTCCAGCAGTTGAAAGGTCTCCTTGGCGAGCGTGTGGCCCTTGTCCTTCTCCGACCCGACATTGAGCAGGCCGACACTAGGATTCTCTACCCCGTAGGCACAGCGAAGGAAGGTCGAGGCGAGTACGGCATTCTGGAGCAGGTGGACCGGGCGGCACTCGACGTTGGCTCCCCCATCACACAGCATCACCGGTGTATCTCCACAGGGGAGAGGCAAGGCGATGGCGGGGCGACGAACTCCCGTCAGCATTCCCAGGTGTACGGAACAGGCGGCAACCATCGCCCCTGTATTTCCGGCACTGAAGATCCCGTCGACCTTGCCCTCTTTCTGAAGGCGGACCACGGTTGCCAGGGAGGAGTTCGGCTTGTTTCTGAGAGCTTCCACGGGAGAGTCATCCATCGTGACCCACTGGTCGGTATCGACGATTTCGATCGCTGCAGCGGATCCACCACAGGATGCAATTTCCTGCTCGATACGGTCACAAGGACCGACCAGGATCAGGTCGAGATCGGAATGATTGGAAAGGGCCTGGATCGCTCCAGCGACGGGTACCTGGGGCACCCTGTCCCCTCCCATCGCATCCACTGCTATGCGGGGCATGTCACTTCTTCCCGAAAGGGATAATTAGTCCTCGACCGCCAGCAAGGTGCGGCCTCGATAGGTTCCGCAGTTCTCACAGATGCTGTGGGGCAAGGTGAGGGAATTGCAGCGAGTACACTTGCTGTAACGGATCGGCTTGAGGGCATCGTGTGCACGCCTCTTCAACTTTCGCGCCTGGTTCGTCTTGCGCTGTGGTACTGCCATGACTGCTGCTCCATCGTCATCTTCTGTGATCGCTTCGATGAACGATCAATTCTCTGGTTCATACTCACCGCAGGGCGATTTCGATTCCGAAATCCGGCTCGATCGTGCCCTACCGATTGCTCGATCCAGATCTGCCAGGAGGTCGATCATGGATCAGGAGCCGATGGTAGGAGTGGATAGGAAATCGGTCAAGGAGAACCGCTCTCCTCAGGAGCCTTTTCCTGCACAGGAATCGGCGATCATCTGGCACATCTGGTCGATGGCCTCATCCAGCCTGGCCAGGTCCTTACCGCCCGCCTGGGCCAGATCCGGCCGTCCTCCACCACCTCCGCCGAGGATCCCGGCCCCCACCTTTGCCACCTGACCGGCGTGGACCGTCCCCGCGGGAAGATCCTGAGAACTACCGACGATGAAACGAATTCCATCGTCACCGGTCGACACCAGGATGAAGCAGCGTTGACCCGATCTCCTCTTCAGAGCATCGGCCACCTGAAGCATCTGCTCCTGGGGGGCATCCTGCCAGCGGGCGATGACCACATCGGCGTCACCGGCCGATCGCGTCTCGGCTCCACCGCCATCGACCTCTTCCAGCAGATTTCGCGACGGAGCGGCACCCTTGCCGTCCTTCAACGATCTGTTCTCCTTGACCAGTCCCTCGATCCGCTCGTGAATATCTTCGCGGGGAACCCTGAGCATCGAGGCCAGTTGATGGAGCAGATCCTCATCGGATCGTGTTCTCCTGGATCCCTCGATGCCAGTCACCGCCTCCACACGGCGAACTCCAGAGGAGACGCTTCCCTCGTGAACAACGATCACTGGACCGATCTCTCCGGTTCGCTGGCAGTGGATCCCTCCGCACAACTCCAGTGAGAAATCAGGAACCTCGACCATGCGGACCCGGTCTCCATACTTCTCGCCGAAGAGCGCCATTGCGCCCCGCTGCTTCGCTTCTTCGATGGGAATCCCATCGTGGATGTTCAGTTCGACATCTCTCAGCACCCACTCCTGAACCATCTCCTCGACGACACGGAGTTGCTCCGGCGAGATCTTCTCGTAATGACTGATGTCGAATCGAAGGCGCTCGGGGGAGACGAGAGATCCCTTCTGCTGCACATGGTCTCCGACCACCTCCCTGAGGGCTGCGTGGAGCAGGTGAGTTGCGGTATGGTTCCTGATGATGTGCCCTCGACGCTCATCATCGACACGGCAGTGCACCTCGGTTCCCGCTTCCAGTCCTCCTCGATCACCGTCGATCTGGCGAACCCTGTGCAGGTAAGTTCCCTCGCCATTCTTCTGGCAATCCACAACCTCTAGCTGGAAACCATCTCCCTCGATCCGCCCGGTGTCTGCCACCTGTCCACCGGATTCGGCATAGAAGGGCGACCGATCGAGGACCAGCAACATCTCGTCACCCTCGGAGAAGATCGCAGAGATGGTCGCTTCCGCCTCGCAAGAGGTGTAGCCGAGGAACTGCGTCTCTCCACAACCCTCGAGATCTGCTCCCGCATCGAGGGGAACCGATCCAGCAACCCCGACCTTGCTGCCAGCCCGACTGCGAGTTCGTTGCTCTTCCATCAACTGATCAAACCCATCTCGATCCACTTCCAGATCGACTTCTCGTGCCATCTGTTGCGTCAGGTCGATGGGAAAACCACAGGAATCGTGCAGAAAGAAAGCTGCGGTCGAGGGAAACCGATCTTCCGATGAGGAAGTCACGCGCTCGACCTCTTCATCGAAGCGATTCATTCCTGTCTTCAGCGTCCGCAGGAACTGTTCCTCCTCCGAGTGAATCAACTTCTCGATCAGCGGCTGCCTCTCGACCAGTTCCGGGAACGCTTCCCCCATCTCGGTGACCAGGTGACCGACCACTTGATGGATGAAGGGTTTCTCCATGCCCAGCTTGTAGCCGTAGCGACTCGCTCTCCTGAGGATCCGCCTCAGCACGTAGCCTCGATCCTCGTTCGACGGGAATGCCCCGTCTGCGATGGCAAAGCAGAGGCTGCGAAGGTGGTCGGCGATGACCCGGTGGGGAGTTCCCTCCGGCCCCAGCGAGGGAGCGGCTCCCGTCACCTCGCCGATTCGTTCGATCAGACCAGCCAGAAGGTCTGTCTCGAATACGGTGTCCTTCTCCTGGAGCACCATGGTGATGCGCTCCAGTCCCATTCCGGTGTCGATGCTCGGCCGTGGAAGAGCGATGCGTGTTCCGCCCCCCTGCTGCTCGAACTGCATGAAGACCAGGTTCCAGATCTCCATCCAGCGATCGCAGTCGCAGACGCCAAGCTCACAGGCCGAACCACAGGAGGCCTTTTCTCCCCGGTCGACATGAAGTTCCGAGCAGGGGCCACAAGGTCCGACATCCCCCATCGACCAGAAGTTATCCTTCTCACCAAGACCGACGATGCGATCGGCAGAGACGCCGACGGAATCGATCCAGATCTGCCTCGCCTCGTCGTCGTCATTGAAAACGGAGATCCACATCCTGTCCGCATCGATCCCGAACTTCTGGGTGATCAGATCCCACGCCCACAGGCACGCTTCCTCCTTGAAGTAATCCCCGAAGGAGAAGTTGCCAAGCATCTCGAAAAAGGTCAGGTGACGAGCGGTGTATCCAACATTTTCCAGGTCGTTGTGTTTGCCGCCGGCACGGATGCACTTCTGGGAAGAGCAGGCGCGGTTCCTCTCCCGTGTCTCTTCGCCGGTGAACACTGACTTGAACTGGTTCATCCCGGCATTGGCAAAGAGCAGTGTCGGATCATCGTGAGGAACCACCGGACTCGACGGAACGACCTCGTGATCGTTGTCGCGGAAGAAATCGAGGAACTGGTTTCGAATCTGTGCGACTCGCATCTATTGTCTCAACTCTCCGCAAGGGTGGCCCCGCCTGATGACGGGAACTGGTATGTAGCCATTCTGATGAGATGCGGAGAAACCTGCAAGGGGACCGGAGTCATCCACTGTCTCGACTCCTGACGACCCCACCACCGGAAGAAGTGAGTTACAGCAGTCAGATGAGGTGGATTCCCGCTGAATCCCCACCCAGTTCCCGCTCGGGATCGAAGATCAACGGGTAGAAGGTTCCTGCCAGTTTCTCCCCCTCGGGAAGCACTGGAAACGCGGTGGAGCCGGGTCCTTCCAGAGTCCCAGGATGGGACCATACCCCATCCGCCGCAAAATTGATGACCGCCCCACGGCGTGGATCACTCGATCGATTCTGAAAAGAACCGTGCATCACCAGCGGGTGGTGAAGAACCGCCTCGCCTGCTTTCAACTCGACCGCGACGCTCTTCTGAAACACCTCCAGCTGCCATGGTTCGAGGATTTCCTTCACCGATTCCATATCACCGGAAAGTCCAGTGACGGGGAGCAACCCCCAGCGATGGGAACCGGGCACGTAGTGCAAGCACCCGTTCTCGGTGGTGGCATCATCGAGTGCGATCCAGCAAGTCAGATGCGCCATCGGCTGGGTCCAGGTCCAGTAGGAATAATCCTGATGCCAGGAGACGGAGCCTCCATGTGCCGGAGGTTTACAGAATAACTGGTCGTGAAAAAACCGTACCGGCGCTGCCAGCAACTGATGCGCCATCATCCTGAGGGTCGGCGAGTAGACCAGATCGTGAAATCCCTTTTCGATGCGCCAGCCGCCGAGAGCATGAAACAGCACCTTCGATCGATCGTGCGATTCGTTACCGTGGAACTCGTAGAAGAGGGAGTGACCCGGATGCTCGGGATCCATCAGGCGCGTCAACTCTTGCCGCAGGATCTCGACCTGGTCCAGTTCCAGTACCTTGATCCCGGCGACGAAGCCATGCTGCTGATACTGCTCCAGCTGATCAGGAGTCAGTGCCAGTGTCTTCCACTGCTCCGGGGACGACGGCTCGACGAAAAGGTCAGTCAGCGGCCGATGGTGCGGTGCAAGATCTTCCCACGAGGACACGACCTACTCCTTTTCGACTCGAGTCGGAGCCATCAGATCGTCAGCGGGATCTTGACCTCTCCCAGGTTCAGCATCTTGCGGTAACGATCAAAACGATCCTGCAGGGCAGCACCCTTCGCAGCGAGGAGCCCGTCGACTCCGTAGCCTTCGCAGCAGAAGGAAGCGGTGACCGTGCCCCACGCAACCGACAGTTTGATGGCATCGATATCAGTGCGGCCCAGTTTCAGAAGGCTTCCCATCATGCCACCTGCAAAGGAGTCACCGGCTCCCGTCGGATCCATCACATCCGCCAGCGGCAGGGCCGGCAGGGCGGTCTCTCCTCCGTCATGGAAGATCGTCGATCCGTGCTGACCCTTCTTGGCGATGACGAAGCGTGGACCCATCTTTCGGATCTTTCGACCCGCTTTCACCAGGTTCTTTTCGCCGCTGAGGAGATAGGCCTCCTCATCGTTGAGTACCAGTGCATCGACTTTACCGAGCAGATCGACCAGTTCCTGGCGATTGTTATCGATCCACAGGTTCATGGTGTCGACCACGGTGAAGGGTTTGTTCTTCATCTGCTGGAGAACACTCGCCTGGGTTTGCGGCGGGCCGTTGCCGAGGAACAGGAGTTGCGCTTCACCGTACTTCACCGGCAGTTGCGGCTGGAACTTCTCGAAGACGTTGAGACTGACGCTGAGGGTTTCCCGCTGATCCATGTCATCGAAGTACTTCCCCGACCAGCGAAAAGTCTGCCCGCCGGGAACCACCTGCAATCCGTCGAGACAGATCCCGTGATCGCCCAGGAGTCGGAGATGTTCCTGCGGGAAATCGTCCCCCACAACACCGACCAGTTGCACCTCTCCGAACAGAGCTGCTGCGAGTGAAAAATGAACTGCCGACCCACCGAGTGCATCGTCGACCGATCCTTTCGGCGTTTCGATGCTATCGAAGGCAACGCTTCCGACGACCACCAGAGACATGATGCTCCTTACTTATTCAGCTTCTTCTTCAGGGGAGTTGTCATCCGATTCTTCAGCGAGCTTTCTGGAAACCTCCTGAACGCGAACTTCCGCCGCCTGGAGCTTGTCGCCGCAGATCTGCAGCAACTCTGCCGCTCGCTCGACGTCATCCGCGAGAGCATCGACGTCCAGTTGTGCATTATCCTCGATGCGACGCAGGATCTCGTCGATCTCCTCGCTCGCTTCCTTGTAACCAGGCTTCTTCTTGGCGCTCATCGATCCATCTCCATATCGCTGATCCACGGAAGAGACCAGTCTATCCTTCAATCCATCAGGAGGACAGGTCTCCGGAAGCCTCATCTCGGCTACTTTCAACGGTCGCATCGAGAACCCCATCGGCGAGATGGACCTCGATCTTGTCACCTGGAGAAACTCCATCGGCACTGGAAATCGTACGCCCTGAACCGTCGCGGACCCACGAAAACCCGCGTGCGAGAATCGTCCTGGGATCAGCCCCGCGAAGTTGTACGGTTCGAAATCCGATCCGCTCCTCCTCGAGGGTGAGTCTCTGCTGTGCCCTCGCCAGAATCTGTCGAGATCGCTCACCTCGGAGTTGCCGTGCGCCACCGATGATCCGCAGCGGGAGGTCCATCAGGCGACGTCGCTTCATCTTCAACGCCCCTCGTTCCTCTCCGATGCAACGGGACGCGGCGGTCCCGATGCGGCCGATCCTGAACTGCAAGGAATGCTGCTGTTCAAGCAGTGAGTTGCGGGTGGTGTGAACCACCTGTGAACGACTGCTGTCCAGTTGCGCCCGGTGGACCATCAACAATCGCTGTGCTGCGGACATCACCCCGAGCACCCTATCTCTCACCCCTTCCCAGAAACCACCGACCCGTTCGACCAGTTGCTG
>CAYPPQ010000053.1:0-19408 GCA_964412635.1 uncultured Planctomycetia bacterium
ATCATTGAGAGCCACCTCTTCGAGGCGACGGGCGATTTCCAGCAATGGATCCTGCACACCGAGATGGTCGAGCAGCCGATCGCAGGCTTCCTTGATGATCTTTGCCCGAGGATCGTAGTTCTTGTAAACGCGATGGCCGAACCCCATCAATCGGACAGAAGAGTTCTTGTCCTTGACCAGGTTCACGTATTTTCCAACATCGCCGTCATTCTCATGGATGGTGGCGAGCTGCTCCAGCACCGCCTGATTCGCTCCCCCGTGGCGAGAACCCCACAATGCCGTGATTCCTGCAGCGATGCATGCATACAGGTTCGTCATGGCACTGCCAGACATCCTGACCGTCGCTGTGGAACAGTTCTGTTCATGATCCGCGTGCAGGATCAACAGCAAGTTGAGAGCCCTCTCCACCTCGGGGTCGACATGGTACGGCTCTGCTGGAACGCGGAACATCATGTGCAGGAAGTTTCCGCAGTAACTGAGTGAATTGTCGGGGTAGATGAACGGTTGCCCGATCGACTTCTTGAAAGAGAAAGCGGCGAGGGTTCTGACCTTCGAGAGCAACCTGCACACCGTCAACTCGATATTGTCGTCTTGCTCGGGATCATCATTTTCGGTGTAGAAGGTCGACAGACCCAGCACCATCGCTGAGAGGATCGCCATCGGATGAGCTGACGATGGGAACCCATCGTAAAAGTGCCTCATGTCCTCATGGATCATCGAGTGTCGTCGTAAATTTTGTCGGAATTTCTCGTACTCTTCGGGGTTGGGTAACTCGCCGTGAATCAACAGGTAGGAGCTCTCGACGAAGTTCGAATTCGCCGCAAGTTCCTCGATGGGATAACCACGATACCTGAGGATTCCCTCTTCTCCATCGATGAAGCAGATGGAACTACGAGTCATTCCCGTGTTGACATATCCGGGATCGAGAGTGATGTAACCGGTCTCCTTGCGGAGTGTACTGATGTCAATTCCCTTCTCACCTTCCGAACCGGTGAATACAGGGAGTTCGATATCCTGGTCTCCGAGTTTCAGCACTGCCTTTTCGATACTGGTCTGCCCGTCCATCTAGATCCACGCCCATCCATCGAATTGCCGTCGAGAAAACGGCATTCGTTTCCAAGAACCGACCGTTTCCGAAATCATTGAAATCGGGAAACATCAGGATTGCTCTACATCGGGGACCCACGGGGTCGAGCGGTCCGTGCCTACGCTGAATCGAAGAGCAGGGGTTCCACGCGGCCCGGTGAGTCCTGATTGCGATCTTCGATGCAAAAGCGAGCGGGGGCAAGGGGTTCCACCGCAGAGGAATCGTGGCTGGCACTCCCTGCTCCCCTTGCAGATCCCCAGGATCCCATCAGGATGAGGCGGTCTCGGTCCGATCCAGACCTTCGAATTGCCAGCCTTGAAGTGATCGTGCGATGGGAACCCGCCTGCCGATTCCAAATGCCCTTGGAGAGACTCGCAGGATCGGAGCCGACTGGCGACGCTTGTGTTCACTCAATTCGATCCAGCGGATCACCTGCTCGATCGTCGAGCGATCTCCCCCCTGCTCGAGAATTCGCCGCGCCGAACTGCGATCCTCGATCCAGGCCTCGATGATCTCATCGAGTTGGTCGTAGGGTGGAAGGGTATCCTCGTCCTTCTGAAGCGGAGCCAGTTCGGCAGAGGGTGCCTTATCGATGGTCGACCGTGGGATCATTCCGAGGTGGCGTTGCAGCTGTGCAATGGCGTAGACGTCTCGCTTCCTGACATCTCCCAGGGGAGAGAGTCCCCCGCACATGTCCCCGTAGAGGGTGCAGTATCCGACCGAGAGTTCCGACTTGTTGCCGGTGGCGAGGACCATGGAATCGTTGCGATTGGCCACCGTCATCAGGATCGTCCCGCGGATCCTTGCCTGCAGATTTTCCTGAGCGATTCCCCACTCTCCCTCTCCCAGCAGTGGTTCCATCGACTCCCTGAAGGACCGATAAACAGACTCCACCGAGATCACCTCGAAACCGATGCCGAGTTGCTGTGCCAGTTCCCGGGCATCGACGACGCTCCCCTCCGATGAGTAGGGACCTGGCATCGAGATCCCCAGCACATTCCCGGCACCGAGTGCTTCCTTCGCCAGCAGAGCCACCACGGCGGAGTCGATTCCACCGGAGAGTCCGATCACCGCCTTCTTGATGCGACACTTCCGGAAGTAATCGCAGATCCCCAGCACCAGTGCATCGGAGATCTCCTCCACCTCCCGTTTTTCCGTCTCTCCCTCGCCTACCGAGTCGATCAACTCGACCTGCTCGCAGAAGGAGGCGAACTGGTGGATGGTTCCGTCCGGATTCGCCTGCAAGCTCGCCCCGTCGAAGATCAGTTCGGTATTTGCCCCGACCAGGTTGGCCAGCACCACAGGCACCTGAAAGCGCTTCGCTTGCTGCAGGAACAGATCTCGACGCACCGTGTACTTGGCACGATGGAAGGGACTGGCTGAGGGACAGAGGATGATCTCCGCTCCCTGTTGTGCCAGTTCCAGACCGGGGTCTCGACGATACTGAGGTTGTCCCGGAACCACTTCGGTGCCGGTCCACAGATCCTCGCAGATGGCGATTCCGACCCTTCGCCCGCCGAGGGTATGGACCAGTACCTCCTTGCCCGGCTCGAAGGTTCTCGATTCATCGAAGACATCGTAGGTGGGCAGCAGGATCTTGTCGGCGTGAGCGGAGATCTGCCCCTTCTCGATGACCGCTGCGCTGTTATGGACTGGCCTCGAGCACCCCTCGGTGCTGCGTCGAATGGTACCGAGTACCACCGGGGGCTGCCCACTCAACTTGCTTGCTAGTTCCCGGGTGGCCCGCTCCACCGCAGAGATGAAATCATCTCGGGTAACCAGGTCGAGGGGCGGGTAGCCGCACATCGCCAGTTCCGGAAAGACGATGACCTGTGCCCCCGCCGCCGACAGCGTTTTCACGGCAGCGACGATACGCTCGCTGTTTCCAGCCAGATCTCCTACGGTCGTATTGATCTGTCCGATACCGATACGCACGGGAGCCTACCCCATCATCCGGAAACCACCATCGACGTAGATCACCTCTCCGGTGATGCCACTCGCAAGGGGAGAGAGCAGGAATGCTGCGGTATTTCCCACCTCTTCCGTCGTCACCCCCCGCCCCAGTGCGGATCGCTTCTCGACCTCTTCAAAGATGTCGGAGAATCCGCTGATCCCACGGGCAGCAAGGGTCTGGATCGGTCCGGCGCTGATGGCGTTGACGCGGATTCCGCGCTCGCCGAGGTCCATGGCCAGATACCTCATGCTCGACTCGAGGCTCGCCTTGGCGACCCCCATGACGTTGTAACCTCGGATGGCTCGCTCCGCTCCGAGGTAACTGAGGGTGATCATCGAGGAACCCGCTTCCATCCTGCTGGCTGCCTCATTTGCGAGCCTGGTGAAGGACCATGCGCTGATGTCATGGGCTTTCAACCACCCTTCCCTGCTGGTGTCGAGGTACTGCCCCTCAAGGTCCTCCTTGTCAGCGAATCCAATGCAGTGAACGAGGAAATCGAGGCCTCCCCACTGTTCATCGATGGTCTGGAAGAGATTCGTAATCTGTGATTCATCGCTGACGTCGCAGGGAAGGAGCAACTCTCCGTCGACCTGTTCGATGAGAGGACGGACCCGTCGCTCGAGGCGTTCCCCCTGATAGGTGAAACCGAGACGTGCCCCACACTGGTGAAGAGCCCTGGCAATTCCCCAGGCGATGCTTCGATCATTGGCTACTCCAAGGATCAGGCCACGGCGTCCCGAAATGGCATCGGCAAATCCCATCGTGCCCCCTTTCTGTATCGATGATGAATCGTACCCGGTGCAGTGTCGCGAAGGGAGCCATCCTACAGGAACCGGTCGATCAAGAAACACCCCCTGGCGCTTCAGTGAAGCGCCAGGGGGTGCAAAGGTACCAGAAATCCACGGCTCAATTCGCCCGTATCTTCACCGACGGGAGTTTCCCGCCATCGAGATCAGGGTTGAGATCAGGGCTGAGATCAGAGCTGAGATCCCCTCGGATCCTCTTCTTTCTTCTCCTCGGCGTCGCTGCTCCTGGTCACCTGTTCCATGAAGTTGTAACTACGGATTCCACCCTCGACCACCGAACTGCGTGCGGCTGTCCAGCCGAAGTACTTCCGCAACAACTCCGACTCCGGAATGTTCTCCGGATCAAACAGGAACAGCATCGATTCCTCTTGTGCCAGTTCCGGAGCCATCAGGGGAATGAGTCCGAGCAAGGGGCGGAGGATATCCGCTGCCTGACTCAGATTGGCACCCATATCGGTCAAACCGAGGCTGACTCCCTGGGTGGCCTTGACCCGCGATAGAATCTTCGAGGTTCTTTCACCGGAACCGAACCGCTCCTCGCCCTCACCATCGATGACTCGAATCGCCGCTTGAACATCTTCGATGGCATTCGCAAAGATGAGCCAGTCTCCCTCGAGACACAGCGCTGGAACCACCGACGGCCCCTGGCCGGCGAACTCCGGGGGGACATCGCCGAGCGGGTTGAAACTGTAGAGATCGCGCCCGAGGAACTCCTCCTTCTTCAGCGCTGCTCCCATCATCTCGGGATTTCCCATACTCTCGAGCATCTTCTCCCATGGCTTACGGTCATCGATTTTCGCTCCGATGACAAAGGGGATCTGAGCCCCACCCATCATGATCGCCATCGGGTTCGCTGGAGAATCGGAGTCTTCGACTTTGGTGAAGGAGCAGATGGTACCGGTGAGGGAATCGACCAGTTCCATCAGGTCGACACCGGTCTGCATCTTCATCATCTCGAGTCCCGCCTCGATCTCAGCCGCCATCTCTTCAGGATCGGTCTCACCGATAACAGAGCCTATCGAGATGACGATGTCGAAGATCTTGGAGATCTCCAGGTTGAAGATCGAGAGGGCGGAACAGTTGTCAGGAACGAAATCAGGGACACTGATATCAGTGTTCGACTGGGGCAAGAGCGCCATCAATCCAGGCCGACCCTCGATTCCCAGGATTCCATCCACTCCGTATCCGCCCTCGGCGTAATACGTCCTGTAACTGAACCCACTCATCGAATCTAGCCCCAACGCACCGATGATCCTGGAAGGCTGCAGTCCATCCTGAATATCTTCAACACCCTCTTCGTCAAAGCCACCGGCATCTGGCGAAGACAGGAACATGTCCAGCATCGGCGTGAGATTCCAGATCGGGTCCATGTTGAAGAAGAACTGCGAAGAGCCTCTCTTCAGGTGCTTGGTGGCAAGCTGGTGAATCCTGGTCGAGCTGAAGCGATCTCCAACCGCCGTATCTCCTTCTGCAAGGTACGATTCCATGCTCGCCTTGTTGGTGCCGATCATGTGATGTCCCTCGAAGTGACCGATGAAAAAGCCGACTCCGGGCATCCCCTCGATTCCAGAGAACTCCATCTCCCCGATGCTGAAGGTGCGAAGAGGAACTTGCTCTCCACCCGCTCCTGAAGCGAGTTCACGAACCGTCGTCAAGATCTCCTGGTGCGCCTCGGTGAAATCGACCGGTCCATGGAAATCGATGATGAGATCGGGCATCGGCATTCCCATGTTCGGATCCATCCGGTACCCGACGCCCATGACGAACTCACCCGTCATCTCGTTACGAGCCCGGGCAAGATGGTCCCACACCATTTGCAGATCATCCTGGGCTTCCTGATCAACATCCATCTCGCTGCTTAGCATCGATCCGAAACCATCGACGAGCCTCTCAGCGATCGCCTGGACCGATGGCTCTTCCAGAAATTTGAAGAAATCGGACGACTTGCTCTGATCCAACTCTGCTTGCCAATCGTCGACACTGAAGACGACGATGGAGTTGTTACCGAGTTTTTCGCCACCCGCCTCGATGGAGGTCGGTGCGAAAGCGAGCAGCACGATTGAAAGTGCCAAAACCATGAACCTGGATACCATGACAGGTATCTCCTTCCACGGGCATTCGGTGCCCGTCATCGAACCGGGGAATTCGGGTCATACCCCCGGTTTGTTTTTTCCTGGAGGAAGAAGGTATCTCACTCCTGTATTCGGTTGACTCTCGTCAAACAGAAACGCTTCTCGCCGATCGATGAAAAACTTCACCTGATCGAGCGGAATTGCGAAGTTCAAACCTTCGGATTGTAAAATTTTCATGTTCGTCACTCCGATCACCTCACCCGCATCATTGAAGAGGGCACCCCCGGAATTCCCAGGGTTGATGGGAGTGGTGGTCTGTATGTAGACCTGGCCCTCGAAGGAGCGATACGGATCGGAGATGATTCCCTCACTGACCGTCCGCTCGAAGCCTCTGGGCGTGCCGACGGCAAAGACCTTCTGACTTCGATCAAAGGAGTTTGCGGCAGCAAACTTCACCGGCGTCAGCGGGTAATTCTCGGCATCAGGGATCCTCAGCAGCGCAAGATCCAGGAAGGGATTGAGTGCCACGATCTCGACATTCTCGATCTGCTCCTTGCGGGCTCCCCCCTCTGCCTCGTCGAGGTAAAGGGTCAGTTGGATGTCCCGTTCCCCCTCCACCACGTGGACATTGGTGATGACGAATCCCTCATCATTGATGATGAATCCGCTACCGAGACCGCCACCGGCGAGAACTCTCACCACCGAGCCCCTGGCATATTGCTCCGCCTCCTGCAGTGGAAGTGGCAATCCAGGGCCGATCTGGTAGATGGTCTCCCCTTGCCCTTCGGGCACCGCTTCTCCGCTGATATCGAGAACTTGCCTGCGGATGATCGCATCGGTGGGCAGCTGGATGATGGTGGGACCGATATCGACGAAGATCTTCTGGTCGTCCTCCTTGATCACCGTACCGGTGACCGAATTTCCGCCGACCAGATCGATCACCTCACGCTCGGGACCTGAGAGGTTCTCCGGCGTATCTGAGACCTGAAAGCACCCGAAGGAGACGAGCAGCAAGACGACCTTGATCGACATTTGATGACTCCAGTCCAGGTGAATGTAGTGGCATCTCCGTGATTCCACGATCAAACATATTGATCCGGGTCAGGTTGTTCTGCAAGGTCTGTTCTGCCGGGATGCAGGATTTTCCGGATTACATTGGAGGTGCTCGATGTCCCTTCGCTTCAACATTACCACCATCCTGGTGTCGATTGCCCTCCTCTGCTGCACAGCAAGGACTGTTCCCGCCCAGGGGACACCGGCAGCGGGAGAATTCGGCTTCTCCGACCTGCTCGTCTTCCGCCTCTCTTCTGCAGGTGGACCGTGGCATTCCACTGACCTCAATGGAGACGGCGATCTGGATCTCGTCGTGTGGGATGGCAACCGGGGGGAACTTGTCTTGCTGCACCGGAATCCCGAAGTGCAAGGGTTCACCCATCGAGAGGGAGGAAACACCCTGACCGACCCTGATGGTTGGAGTCGATCGTCGATCCCGAGCAGAGCGGAAGTGGAAGCGATCGGCAGTGGTGATCTGGACGGGGATGGATTCATCGACCTGGTCTTCACCTGCCCCGGTGCCAATCGAATCGAGATCCGCTGGGGAGCCGACGACGAAAATCGCTTCCGCACCGAGATGCGCATCCGCTTGCGCGAGGTGGCTCGCGGCGACCGGACGCTCGATATCGAAGAACGGGAAACTGACGGAGCCGTGATTCGAGTCCTCTCCAGGGAGGGGATTCACGAGGTCAGGAACCTGTCCCGGGATGGCGTCCCCGAGATTCTCACTCTCACCGGCACAGCTGCGGGCCCTTCCGCTCTGTATCGAACAGATCTTGATGGAGACGACATCGCCGACCTTCTGACCGTCAGCACCGCCTCCGCGGATCGACGCCATCCGTTGCGGTTACGCCCCGGCTCCTCGACCGGTTGGGGGGCGGAGATTCTCATCGAATCGGAAGATTCGCGAATGCTGGGAATCGCCTCCGCTGCAGGTCGCTCGCTGCTGCTGATGGCGGATCGCAATCGCCCCGTACTGCGCGGCACGCTGCTGGAACACGGTTCCGGGAGTCAGATCTTGCCCAGTCCCCAGGTCCATCCACTGGCCGCCGACGGCATCGGCGGCGGCACCATGGCCATCGGTGACATCGACGGTGACGGAGATCCAGATGTGATCATCTCCGATGCGAAGGGCTCCCAGCTTCGCCCCTTCTGGAATAGCGGCGGGAAGTTGATTCCAGGATCCCCCTCTCCGACCTTGAAGAATCCGGCCTCGATCCAGATTCACGGCAACGATCTGTTCGTGACCAGTTCAGAGGAGGGTGGTGCAGGAAGGTCGATCAGGGAGGAAGATGGCTTCTCCTTTCCAGAGTTGGTGAAGGATCCACGAATCGATTCCCTCATCGCCATCGCCAGCGCAGACCACCTCTCTTCTGCGCTGATTCACCTTTATCGGGATAAAGGACCGGGCAGGGGCAAGTCCTCCTATCTTCTCGATATCGGAGGAGAAGGCGAGCGGGAGGCCGATTCCGGGCTGAGGTTCCAGTCCGATCGAGAACCCGATGGGCTCCACCTGTTCCCGGGCACCGACGGCAAGGGAGTGATCGTCGTGCAGATCCCCTTCCAGAGTCCTCGATTCTTCAGGCTGCATGGCTCGACCATCGAACCGATCGAGATTCCCGCTACCGTCGAATCGGGAGGAAGTGTCGAAGCAGGACATGACGGTCAGCTGCTGGTGGCTCGCGAGGGGCGTTGTCGCATCATCCAGATCGAAGGCGACCGTGCGGAGGTGGTGAGACAGATCGATGCACCTGGCGGCTCTGCCAGGATCGTCGCCGCACTCCCTGTCCGACTCGAAGCACAGCCTCAGGCTCGTATGATCCTCGTCGACGGCGGGGCGGGATTGATCCACATCTGCAATGACACCGAGGTGATGGCAACGGTCGAAGGACCCTTCCAGAAGGTCAAGGAAGCGGCAACCCGTGACCTCGATGGGGACGGATTCGACGAGATCCTCATCCTCGGCGAACGGGCACTGATGGTGATCCAGCCCGGGGAACAGGACTGGGTCGCGACCGAGGTGTTTTCCCGCAGACACGACGAGGAGAACGGTCGAATCACCGCTTCCTGTGCCGGCGATCTCAACGGAGACGGAGTGGAGGACCTGGTCGTCATCGACGGGGTCCGTGGAGAACTGGAGATCCTCGGTGGCGGAGATCCCCTCTTCACCTCCCTGCTACGCTTTCCCGTTTTCGAGAAGAAGTTGTTCCGAGGCGGTGGCAGGAGCATCGAACCGCGCCGGGTCATGCTCGGTGATTTCGATGGAGATGATGCTCTGGATGCCGCGATCCTGGTTCACGATCGCCTCATCATCTACCCCCAGAACCACCTCGAGGGATCGCAATGATGGCACCGGAGACTGGCTCCACCTGGCTTCTCGAAGGAGATCTGGTCGACGCGGATGGGTGCCAGCGCTCCCGGCTCCGCATCTGCGGTGACAGTGGCAAGATCCTCGAGCGTGGAGAACTGGACGGGATTCCCGATGTGGTGTGGCCACAAGGAGTGCTGGTCTGTCCCGGCTTCATCGACATTCATGTCCACTGCCGCGACGATCCTGGAGGCTCTCAGCGGCACAAGGAAGATTACCGGAGTGCCAGTGCTGCGGCGATCCGCGGCGGTGTGGTTCTGCTGGGAGATATGCCCAACAATCCTGACCCCCCCGCCGATGCTGAATCGTACCTGAGGAAACGAGCCCTGGCAGACGATCGGTCTCAGGTCGATGTCGTTCTCTACGGATTACTCGCTCGTGGCTCCACGCCATTTCGTGATGATATTCCCTGGAAGTGCTACTTCGGTCCAAGCGTGGGAGACATCGATTCCTGGGGAAGTTCCTCGGTAACCGAGGTACTCGAGCCATTCTCGGGAAGAATGGTGATGTTTCATGCCGAAGACCCGCAGATCCTCGACCGAAATCAACATCAACCGAGTCACGAGGAGCGGCGGCCACCGGAGGCCGAGGTGGAGGCAATCAGGTCGATCCTGGAGGTCTGCAAGCAACTGGAGATCCACCCACACATCGCACACCTCTCCACGGCGGATGGGCTCTCTCTCATCGAAGCCGCAAGGCAAGACGGGCAGGTAGTGACCACCGAGGTTGCGCCTCATCACCTGGCGTTCGACATCGAGAACCGTAGTTCCTATCTGCACGGCGAGTGGCTTCAGATGAATCCCCCTCTGCGCAGCCCACGCAATCGACAGGCGTTGCTGGAAGGTCTCATCTCGGGATCCATCGATTGCATCGCCACCGATCATGCACCACACAGTCTCGATGAGAATGCTGCCGGAATCTCGGGCGTCCCACTGCTCGACACCTTTGGAGGATTTCTGTGCCACCTCGCCGCCGAAGGGATTCCCTGGCCGCTGCTGGTCGAGAGAGCTTCCACAACCCCTGCCAGACTCTTCTCTCCCTTCATGGAGGATCAGATGGGAGATCTTCAGCCCGGTACCATCGCTTCATTATCCATCGTTGATTTACGTCAAGAGTGGAAGGTAAGCCGCGATCAGATTCGCAGTCGAGCGGGTTGGTCTCCCTTTGAAGGATTCACCTTCCCAGGTGATGTGATCGAAACGGTAGTTCGAGGCAGGAGATTTGATTCTCGTACAGGTCAACTCATCGAAGGGACGAGAGAGTCGATCTAGAGGCGACCACCCACCTCGGGGGGAAGTGCAACGGCACTGACCGTTTTCGCCATGGAAGTCAGTGTATATGGCTTCTGGATGAACGCCTGGAACGGCCCATCCGACTTGATCATCTCGCGACCGTAGCCACTCGAAAGCACCAGGGGCAGATGCTCCCACGTGCTGCGAATCACCTTGCCTACCTCGAGCCCATTTCGACCTGGCATCTCCATGTCGATGATCACCACGTGGAAATTGCCGCCTGACAGTTCGATCGCCTCGATTCCCGTATCGCCATCCTCTGCAGAAAACACCTCGTAACCGAGTCGAATCAGCATCCGGACGAGTATCTTTCGCACCATATCGTCGTCGTCGATCACCAGCGCTCTGCGACCGTAGCCCTCGATTTGCTGGTCAGTTTCCTCCACCTCAAATTGGTCGGGAGCATCGTAACAGCGCGGGAACAAGGCCTTGAAGGTGGTCCCCACTCCCAGTTCAGATGTCACCATCAATATTCCGCCGTGACTTCGAACGATTCCATGAACCGCTGCCAGTCCAAGTCCCCTACCACTGAACTTCGTCGAATAGAACGGCTCGAAACAACGCGCCAGTGTCTCCCCGGACATTCCGGTTCCATGATCCTCTACCTCGAATACCAGATACTCTCCCTCTTCGAACTCGGTGGTTGTCGCCACGCAGTCAACTAACTGATCGGTGGTAAAATTCTGGAGAGACGTTCGAACCGAGACCGGCTTGGGGTTATCGAGTGTCGCTTCTGCAGCGTTGATGACCAGATTCATCACCACCTGCTGAACCTGCGTTTCGTTGCATCGAATGCACGCACTATCGGCCTCAAGAGAATAGTTCACCTCTACAGTTTTCGGGGTCGAGAGACGGACCAGGGCTCCGATCTCGCTGACCAGTTGATCGAATTTCACCACGAACTCGTTCATCCGGCCTTTTCCTGCATAGGCGAGCATCTGGCTCGTCAGTTCCGAGGCCTTTGTAGCTCCCCCGGCGATCTCGATGACCTGGCTTCGAACCGATTCAGTGAGACTACTTTCGTCCAGAAGAAGGCTCGCATTCCCCGAAATCGCCTGGAGCAAATTGTTGAAATCGTGGGCGATTCCTCCTGCCAGTACTCCCAGGCTTTCAAGTTTCTGTGCCTCCTGGAAACGTTCTTCGAGAGCCTTCTTGTCCGCTTCTTCCCGCCGCTGACGGATGCGGAGAACGATCAGCACGACAGAAGTTCCGGCGAGAGTTCCTGCCCAGACGAGCAGGGTGATATAGTGATCTCGCAGGTTTTTCCCGACCAACTCCTGATTTCTAATCATCAAGTTGGATTCGAGTAGATGAGTCCGATCGAGAACCCTCTTGTAGATGGAATCGAAGGAGATATCACTTTCTGATCCGGCATGACTGATCGATCGGGCGGCGAGACGTGCGGTCGCTGCATCCTCCAGAGCAACCAGATCCACCTGCAGTTCGATGGCGTGCTCCGAGATTGTCATTCCATCGACCACGTTGCTGGAGATACCAGCACCCTTGCTGGGTAACTCGTCCTTGAAAATCTTCGCCGCAGTGTGGGCCTGCGAAAACCGCTCGTCCACTTCGGAAACATTCTGGGTAGCGTCTCCAGTGATCAGTTCCTCTGCCCACAGGTGCGCTTCTGCGACACTTTCTCGAACAACCGACAGTCGTGAAGAAATCTGGGAGTAGTCCTGCCCCTGGATCAGCCATTCCTGGTGGAGAAACAGCAGCGGACCCAGTGACCCGATGGCGAGTAACAACAAGAAAAAGGTAAAGGACTGACCGGAGCTAAAAGACACTCCAACTCCTCTCCTGATGTTTCCTTCGACTCGAACCTGGTGCAGTAGACCTGCCGACCGCCAGTACTCTCTAGAATATCACATCATAAAAAAACCGAGCCATGGCGTGTTTCCCGCCAGGACTCGGTCTCGTTCATGAAACGACAAATTTGACCACTATGGGCACGCATCATAGGAAAGACAGGTGATTGAATCGGGCGTGGGATCGATGCCACATGACTCTCCCGGAGCTGGAAGGGAGGAAGACCCGAACAGATATCCCAGCAATGCAATCGGATCCGAGATGTCAATCGCTCCATCGTCATTGACGTCGGAGGTGGAGAGACAGGAAGGATCAGGCTGGCCACTGAACAGGAATCCCAACGCACGGACGACGTCAGCGATATTCACGACACCATCGGCATTCGGATCTCCCCTGCGGAACGTTGTCGCCTCGCAGGTATCAGGAATCCCGTTCTGATTGGTATCGGATGCGGCTCCGCTGGCGATATCACAGACATCGGGCACCTGGTTCGAGTTGCAATCGGCTGCGGTTCCGGCATCGATCTCGCAACTGTCGATCGATCCGTTCCCGTTGCAATCGTCGGCGATCCCTAGATCGATCTCACAATTATCGAGAAGAGTGTTGGAGTTGCAATCTTCTGCAGTACCTGCAGCAATCTCACAGACATCCGGAATGTTATCGAAATCGCAATCGATCACGGTCCCACTCTGGATCTCACACACATCGTGGATGCCATTTCCATTGCAATCGTCCGTCGCCAGCTGGCAACTGTCGGGAACTCCATCCCCATCACAGTCGGAAGCTCCCGCGTCGATATCACAGGAATCTTCGATTCCATTCGAATTGCAGTCGTTGGTTGGAGTCTGGCAAGAATCGGGAATCAGATCCCCGTCGCAATCCTCTTCAACACCGGAAGCGATGTCACAAGCATCCGGCTCCCCGTTGTTGTTGCAATCGGTGACATTGCCCACCGAGCATTCACAGGAATCGACGATGAAGTTCCCATCGAGGTCAAGTGCTGCGATGTTGGCAGGCACGATCTTGAAGATCTCTCCACCGGACCAGTCGCAGATGTACACCTCTCCGTAGGCGTCCTGACCGAAGCCAGCGATTCCGCTGATATTCTGTGATCCGGGAGGATCGAGTTCCGAGGTGCGGGTCGTGAACTCGGTCACGCTGCTGCCGTTCCAGCGGAAGGACCAGATCTGATTGGAACACCAATCGGCGTAGAAGTAGATCCCTTGCATATCCGGCATTGCACAGCCGCTGTAGACATTTCCGCCGGTGATCGAGCAGCCGTTCCCGTGGCTGTAGACCTGCTTGGGGTCAGTCAGAGATGTGGCGTTGCAGGTACACCCCGACAGACCGGTGCAGTTGTTTCCCTCCATACATCGCCATCCGTAGTTCTCCCCTCCGGTGGAGGAGAAGGGCTGGATGTTGATCTCTTCCCAGTTGTATTGCCCGACATCTGCGATGTACATGTCGCCGCTCAACTGGTCGAAGGAAAATCTCCACGGGTTTCTCAATCCAGTGGCCCAGATCTCATCGAGTGGTGCTCCCGGGCCGGTAAAAGGATTGTCCGCAGGGATGGCATAGGGGGTTCCCCCATCGACATCGATGCGAAGCATCTTTCCCAACCGTGTATTGGGGTTCTGACTGTTGCCCTGGGGATCGTTGGCACTGCCTCCGTCACCGAGACCGATGTAGAGGTATCCATCGATGGGGCTGAACTCGATCATCCCGCCATTGTGATTTGAAAACGGTTGGTTCTGAGTCAGCACCGTGAAAGCACTGGAGGTGCTGGCAACATTTGGATTGGTTGGCGATACCGAGTAACGAGCGACCACCGTGTTCGATGAGTTGTTGGTGTAGTAGACGTAAAAGTAACCGTTGCTGCTGTAGTCGGGGTGGAATGCCAGCCCGAGCAAGCCTCTCTCATCGGCCCCCGAAGTTCCCCCACCGACGATGGAGTTGATATCGAGGAACGGGGTCGAGAGCATCTGGGCATTGATCATGTCGTAGATGCGGATCGTCCCCTGCTGCTGAACGATGAAGAGACGCTCGAAGTCCCCCTGCGGCGCAGTCACCAGTACCGGGCGACTAATACCACTGGCGATTCTCCGGGTCGAGAGAGGTGTCCCTCCAGCATCGACTACCGTGGGAAGCAACAGGAGTATCAGTAAGATCCAGAGGATTGAGGCGTTCCGCTTCATCTAATTCATCCGTTTCCGTTTACCCAGGACCTGGCGTGGGACCGGGAAAAACAATGATAACGCACGGATCCCGGTGTAACCCAGGGATCCTCGAAATTCTCAGGCCAGCGAGGAATCTCAACCCCACTGGTGAGGCGTAGATTCGATTATACCGGCGAATCGGTTCGAGGAGCACCACCAGAGATCTGGAGTAGACGGGCATGAATACCGTCGATCACCTCGTGTGGAGTGGAGGTTCCTGCGGTGATCCCGACATGATTGACCCCTTGCAGCCAGTTCGGGTCGATATGGAGCGCCGATTCCACCTGATAAGCGGTGACACTCTTCTCCTGGCACACCTTCAGCAATTTATGGGTGTTGGAGGAGTTGCTGCCCCCGACGACGACCATCAGATCCACCTGATCCGCCAGCTCCTCCACGGCACTCTGTCTGTCCTTGGTCGGTTTACAAACGGTGTCGATGAATTCAACCTCCTGCTCGGGGAAGCGGCTCCGCAACTGCTCGACCACCTCTTTCGCCTGGCGAATACGGTGGGTCGTCTGACAGACGATCCCGACCCTGGGATAATTCTCCAGCTGGTCGAGGTCCTCGACTCCTCCGATCACCGTGTACTCTTCGAGATCCCCGACGATGCCGCGCACCTCGACATGCTCATGCTGCCCGATCACCACCGGGTGCCACCCCTCCTCCACCAGCCGACGCACCGCCTGGTGCACCTTGAGAACCAGAGGACAGGTCGCATCGAAGACGATATGACCCCGATCCGATAGCTCTTGCTGGAGGCTGGCTGGCGCACCATGGGCGGTGATCATCACGTTTCGGGTGTCGATCTCCTGATCCGCCGTATCGACCATTCGGACCCCGGCATCCTTCAATCTCTTCACCGTCTGGGGGTTGTGTACCAGTTGCCCGATGATGGTGAGATCGCTGCAGATCTGGGGATCGAGAGCGGCCTCGATGGCATCTCGAACACCAAAACAGGTCCCGAGTGCCCGTGCCCGGCTAATCTTCACCAAGACGATCCTCCTTCAGACGGTCAGTCTGGTGCCATTATGACCGCTGAATCGGGTCAATTCGAGGAGATACGATCCTGAGTTCCCTCGACTGTTTCGGTTGCATCCCCCTGCACTTTCGGTTGCCATCTGGACTCGTCAGATTGGCAAGGGATGGCTCGAAGTACATCCCGCGGAGAGGCGTAGCCTTGTCCCCAGAACATCCGGTCTCTAACGGCCCCCGAACCGTCCGTGCTCCACGAGGCACAGAAATCTCCTGCCAGTCCTGGCTCACCGAAGCACCGCTGCGGATGATCATGAACAATCTCGATCCCGAGGTGGCTGAGGATCCCGACAACCTGGTGGTTTACGGAGGATCCGGTAGGGCTGCTCGATCGTGGGAATGTTTCGACTCCATCGTCGCCACCCTCCAGCAGATGCGCCCCGATGAAACATTGCTGGTCCAGAGCGGAAAGCCGGTGGGCGTCGCTCGCACCCACCCGGATGCACCGCGAGTACTCATCGCAAACTCGAACCTCGTTCCCCGTTGGGGAAACATCGAGGAATTCCGAAGACTCGAATCGGAAGGTCTGACGATGTACGGCCAGATGACCGCCGGGTCGTGGATCTACATCGGAACCCAGGGAATTCTTCAGGGGACCTACGAGACCTTCGTCGAGGCGGGTCGCCAGCACTTCGATGGCAACCTGAAAGGACGCTGGATCCTGACGGCAGGTCTCGGAGGAATGGGTGGAGCACAACCACTCGCTGCGTCGATGGCAGGGGCCACATCACTCACCATCGAGATCGACCCCGAGCGAATCCAGCGAAGGCTGGAAACGGGCTACCTCGACGAGTCCTTCGAGGACCTCGATGAGGCCCTGAAGCGTATCGATGAACTGTGCCGTGACGGCGAAGCTCGATCTGTTGGATTGCTCGGCAACGCAGCGACGCTGGTCGATGAAATCCTGCGCCGCGGAATCGTTCCCGATATGGTCACCGACCAGACCAGTGCTCATGACGCACTGTGTGGATACGTCCCTGACCAGTTGAGCTTGTCACAAGCACTGGAGCTGCGGGAAGCAGATACCGATCGCTATCAGGAACTGTCGATGGATTCGATGCGCCGCCACTGCCAGGCAATCATCGGCCTCCAGAAAGCGGGCTCCATCGCATTCGACTACGGAAACAATCTCCGTGGACAGGCGCAGGATGCCGGACTGGAAGATGCGTTTGCATATCCGGGCTTTGTACCGGCGTATGTACGTCCCCTCTTTTGCGAGGGGAAGGGTCCATTCCGCTGGGTTGCCCTCAGCGGCGATCCGGCAGACATCCACCGCACCGACGAGGCGATCCTCGAACTGTTCCCCGAAGACGAGCACCTGTGCCACTGGATCCGCACCGCCCAGGAACGGGTTCAGTTCCAGGGACTGCCGGCGCGAATTTGCTGGCTGGGGTACGGTGAACGAGCTCGATTCGGCAAGCGAATCAATGAACTGGTGGCCAGCGGCGAGATCAGCGCACCGATCGTCATCGGACGTGACCACCTCGACTGCGGGTCGGTAGCCTCCCCCAATCGTGAGACGGAGGGGATGCTCGATGGCTCCGATGCCATCGCAGACTGGCCGCTGATCAATCTGATGCTGAACACTGCCAGTGGCGCGACATGGGTTTCACTTCACCACGGAGGTGGCGTCGGCATCGGGAACTCGATTCACGCCGGCATGGTGGTCGTTGCAGACGGCACTCCCGAGGCGGCCGATCGTCTCGAGCGTGTTCTCACCAATGATCCAGCGATGGGAATCTGGCGACATGTGGATGCGGGCTACGAGGATGCAACCCGCTGCGCAGAGCGCAACTCGGTGTGGATTCCGATGCAAGGCGGAGGACGACCTCGATGAAACGAACCGTCGACCTCCTGATCGAGAATGTCGAGAGGCTACTTCCAGGTCAGACAGCAGCCCAGCAACACTTCTCGGTGGCGGTAGACAGGGGACAGATCGAAGCAGTAGGACCGGCGACTGAACTCGCCGGTCTTTTCGATGGGCGGCAGTCACTCGATGGAAGCGGACGATTGCTGACTCCGGGGTTCGTCGATTCACACACCCATGTGGTATTCGGAGGAGAGCGCGCCGGAGAGTTCGTGGATCGCTGCTCAGGAGCAGACTACGAGCAGATCGCAGCCTCCGGCGGCGGAATTCGTGCTTCGGTGAGGATGACCCGGGAACAGGACTTCGACCAGTTACTCAACAGTGCCCGGGCGCGGATAAAGCGGATGATCGCCAGCGGCTCCACCACCATCGAGATCAAGAGTGGCTACGGCCTCGACCTCGAAACGGAGCTCAAGATGCTCCGGGTGATACGACAGCTCTCCGAGGAGTGCCCGGTGGAAATCGTCGCGACCTTCATGGGGGCTCATGAGGTTCCCGATGAATGGCGAGATGACAGGGCCGAGTACATCCGCATCATCTGCGAGGAGATGATCCCCACCATCGCCGAGGAAGGCCTCGCAGAGTTCTGCGATGTGTTCTGCGAGCGTGGAGTCTTCGATATCGAGGAAAGCATGAAAATCCTCGAAGCAGGAGCCGCTCACCGTCTGAAACCTAAAGTTCACGCCGACGAACTGGCCGCCTCCGGAGGTTCACTCGTCGCCGCCAGGATGGGCGCAGTCAGCGCCGATCATCTGATGGAAATCACCCCGGAGGGAATCGTCGCCCTCGGTGAAGCGGGAGTGATTCCCACTCTCCTTCCCGGGACCACTTTCTATCTGCGGAAATCCGGTTACGCTCCGGCTCGGGCCCTGCTCGATGCGGGGCTTGAGGTGGCACTGGCAACCGATCGAAATCCGGGGTCCTGTACCATCGAGAGCATGCTTTTCATCGCAGGCTTGTCGGTGATGCACCTGGGGATGACACCCCACGAGGCGCTGCGGGCGTGCACCTATGCCGGAGCAAAAGCTCTCTCGCGAGAGCACACCTGCGGATCGATCGAGGTCGAGAAAAGAGCTGATCTCATCCTGTGGGATGTGGCAGATGAAAATGTGCTGATTCATGAGTTCGCAAATGACATACCCAGAACCGTCTGTGCTGCTGGTCGAATCCTATTCGACGGGTACGATGTAGACTGCTAGATCCGGCAACTGCTGGACCAGGAGGATTGAATAAGATGTCCAAGTTCATCGATCGTCTCACGCAAGCCATGAAGGAACAGTCATGGGGTGAGTACGAAGAGGCGTGGCTAGATGCCATCGAAGGTCCGTCCAGCAACATTTCCCAGTACATCGCCGCCACCAATAATGCCATTGCTGCTGGCCATGGTGAACGTGCCGGCCAGATGATGGAACTGATCCATCAGTCAGGTCTCACCGACGACCTGAGTCCCGAGAAGAAACTGGAATTCCAGGAGGCACTCGCCTGTAGTCTTCCACGCAACAAGGATATCCGCACGCAACTCCTCGAACTCTACCGCAGCCAGTTCGGACACATCGACGGATTCGAGAACTGCGTCGAGACATCCGGATTGATGGAAGGTACTCGTCCCGGTGACGTGATCCCCCTCTTCAAGAGAATGGTTCACTATCAGCCGGGATCTTACGTCAAACATCGCTCCGGCTGGGGAGTGGGCGAGGTCAAGGAACTGGATCCAACTCTGGGAACCGCAATCGTCAATTTCCAGAAGAAGGAGGGGCACTCCGTCAAACTGGTGGCTCTGCCACAGATATGCGAGCGACTCGAGGCATTCCACTACCTGGTGCTCGGCTGGCTACGCGCTTAGGAACTG
>CAYPPQ010000054.1:0-19324 GCA_964412635.1 uncultured Planctomycetia bacterium
CGAGACATCTCTTCCCTCTCTATAGCCTCAGGTCTTTTGCCGGAATTGATGTAGTGCTGCACATCCGGTTTATTCTTTTAGCGTATATTTTCGAGGAAGGAAGCCGCCCCGCTTCCAACGCCCCTGTACTCCCCCCGCTTCCAGTAATTGAGGTTGTGAAGGGATGCACCGCCGCGGCGATACAGGTTGGAAACCTCATAACGAAAGAAGCCCAGACGATCGAGTCCTGACAGAAACTGACGGGCACACGAGATGCAATCCTCATCGAGAAGCGGATCGACGGCCCCCCGATCGAGCATTCGATGTAGCCAGGTACCTTGCTCGTAACTGAGATGATAGAGGCTCACATGATCGGGATCGATCTGCTCCACTGCAGCGAGATCGGTTTCGATAGCTTTCTCTTCCTGCCCTGGCCAGCCGACGATCAGATCGAGGCTGGTTCTCGGGACGCCGAGATCCTTCATCAACTGATGGACCTCCAGCACCCTCTTCGCATCGTGCCTTCTCCCCAGCAGTGACAGTCCCTTCTCATCGAAGGTCTGCGCACCAGTACTGATCCGATCGACCCCGTGGCCAAGTGCCGACTCCAGTTTTCTGGCGTCGATCGATTCTGGATTTGCCTCGATGGTCCACTCCAGTAACCCTTCTCCGAAAGCCCCCGACAGGGATGCCAGCAGCAGGTCCCACGATTCATCGTCGAGAGCACTGGGAGTCCCTCCTCCGATGAAAATGGTACGAGGGCGGAAGCCACTCCCTGCACACTCCTCGATCTCATCGACGAGGGCTCGAACGTAGGCCCGAATCCGCGGCGGATTCATCGCTGCGACATGGAAGTCGCAATATGTGCAGCGACTGCGGCAGAACGGTACATGGACGTACAGCCCCGGAGAGGTGATATCCGAGGAGTTGGCACGATGAGCAGTGGAAGCCCGGTTGGTGGATCTCGCAGCCATTCTGTATCCTTATTCGAGGTCTTTCCCGAGATCCTACCCTCCCTCAGCGGCGAGGGCATCTGCTCATCGGGACCTCCGGCTTCCGTCGGCCGACGACGACGGGCGATCGGGAGTCATGCAATGAGTAGCCTTCGAGGACATCTTGAGCACTTCGGTCTCCAGGAACTGCTACAGACCCTATCGCATGGAGCTCGGACAGGCACCCTGCAGATCGAGCGAGAAAACGAAAAGGTATCGATCGTCTTCGAGACGGGCCACATCACACTTGTCCGATCGGGATCTTCAAGCCAGATCCGCCTCAGGAGCATCCTCCTCAGGGGAGGAGTCGTCTCCGAAGCACAACTGCAACAGGCGCGACAAGATCAACAGCAGACCGGTATGCTGCTGGGCAGAGCACTGATCGAAAGAGGAGTCATCGATGATGACCAGCTGGCGCAGGCACTGCGACTGAAGGTTGAAGAAGAACTCTTCGATCTGTTCCTGTGGGAATCCGGCACCTTCGAGTTCTTCCCCGACTTGATTCAATCAACCAATGAAGATGAAATTCATCAAGTCACGCGGATACAGATCGATCCGATGTCCGTGATCATCGAAGGCTTGAGACAGGCCGATGAGTGGAAAGTAATTCGAAACCGGATTCCGGATCTACGCTGGATCCTGGTCGCAGTGGATTCGATGCCTGCTCCGGCAGAGTCTCACTCCATCTTCAAGCTAGTCGATGGTCAAAGATCCATCGATGAAGTACTCGGCATGGCCACCACCACTCGTTTCGATACTTGCTCAATCCTGTATCGATTCATCGAAGAGGGACGCGTGCGGGAAGCAACCCATGGTGAGCTACTCACGCAGGCAAGAAATATCTCGGCACAACGCCCTGCAGCAGCTCTCAGTTTTTACGAGACCTTGATCGACCGGGCGGGAGCTTCAGTAGGACACTCCCTGCTGGAGGAAGCGGCTGAATGTGCTGCCCACAATGACCCTACCGCTCAGGCATCCTTCATCCGGAGAGCCTCGGAAATCCTCAAGAGAGACGGAGATTGCGCCGGAGCCTGGGCCCGAGTTCAGAGGTTGCTCGTGCTTGAACCGGGAAATGTCGAGGATCTTCAGCAAGCCTGGTCGCTGAGAAAGCATGCACCGGCTCGTAGACAGCTCACCTTGCTCGATGACCTCACCAGAACCCTGAGACGCGCCGGAGAATACCGTCAAGTGGCTACCGTCCTGCGCGAAGCGGAACAGCTTCGCAGCAAGGAAGCGCTGTACTGGCTACAACTGGGAACCGCTCTCCAGCGTAGTAAGGATCCTGGAGCAGAAGATTGCCTGGTCAGAGCGATCAAGCAGTCAGGAGTCAAGGAACCCGATGTAGCACTTCGTGCCGAGAAACTGCTGAGGTCGATCAATTCAGACCTCGCCATGGGTGAAGAGGATGTAGAAGACCTTCGTGAGAGGAGAGTATCGATCGAGTCGAGGAAACGACTGAGAAAGAACGTGTTCGTTTCCGCCGTCTGCTTGATATTGATGCTGCTCGTCTTTCAGGTTTCATCGGAGTGGCGAGCTCGAGGACTACTTGCAGCAGCTCGTTCCATCGAAATTACCACGCAAGGTCTCAATGGAATGATGGATGCTGTTCTTGCATACGAGAGGGTCGCCGAGGAGCACCCCTGGACCCTCGCCGGAGCCACCGGTTCTGATTCCGGAATGAGACTTCGCAATCAGATGGAAGAACAGCGCAGCCTCGAACAATCAGCGCGCAGTGAAGCGCTACAGATGCAGAGGGAACTGCGCCAACAGAATCTGACCCGTGTTCGCGATTCGATCGCTGAAGCAAAGGATCTTCGCAAGCAGGAGCAGGTGACAGCGGCGCGGAACATCCTCGACAACCTCGATCCTGAACTGCTCAAGGTATTGCCGGAAATCGAGCTCAACTCCATCACCTATCCCGTGGTGATACAGAGTCGACCAGTCGGGGCTCGTGTACTCGATTCAAAGCAGAATTTCGTCGGGATCACGCCTGTCGTGGTAGACCTTCATCACAACAGTAAACGATCGTACCTGGTCGAGAGAAGCGGCTGTCGAAGCAAGAACATCGAACTCAGCCATCTATCTGCAGCACAGGTAGAGGTGTCTCTCGTTCGTGGCCCCCTACGCACCTATACCCTCCCTGACACCGTCAACAATGCGGCACTAGCTGGAGATTCACTGGTGCTCGCCGGACGCGACGGACAGGTTCGTGTTGTCGATGTGCAAAAACTCAGTTCCATCGGTGAGCATGTCGTCGGAGTCGAAGGGCACCCGGCCCCCATCCTGGTCGAACAGAAGGGAAAGGTACTCGCCATCCCTTACGCAGGAAGACCGGTTCTCATCGACACCGATGGTGACGCACGCCCCTTTGGCCCCTCTGCAAGGGCTCCCTGGTCTGCCGCCTGTACATTGCAGGGCGGTTGGGTGCTGGCTGATGTGGATGGCGAGATCACACATATCGACTCTCGCGGTAAAACCCGGTGGAAGTACCAGTGCAACTCTCCGGTTTTACTGGTAGCGACTACTGCAGCAGGATCCCTCTACGCCGTCGATCAATCTCGTTTCCAGCATCACATCGATACACGTGGCCGAATCGTCGAGGATGCGATCCGCCTTCCAGGGGACGCAGTGCATCTTCTCCCGGATGGTCGAGCGTTACTTCATGACGGAACACTGTGGAATGGCTCCTCGAAACAAAACGATACAACGGTTCGCGTTTCCGCCCCTTCCACTGCCACGAGACAATACGGTCCACAGGGAATCTACGGCACCTCCAGCGGCTGGGTCGAACTCTCGGAAACTACTTCCACCGAGTACGACAGTGAAGTCGCCCCGTCCTGTACACCACTCAAGGGTGAAGAGGGTGGTACCACCTGGATCGCCGGAGTCGATGGTATCTTGCGATTGCACGATTCCGCTGGAAAGATCGTCAGTGAAATTGAACTGGGATCGGTTGCTGTTGATCTGCAACGAAGTCGTCAGGGCAGGATTCTCGTCACCCTTGCCGACGGACGCCTGTGCGACGTGGAGGCTCTGAGCAGATGATCAGTCACACACTTCTCACCATCGCACTGCTTACAACCATCGGAAGCACCGACGTCATCACTCCCGATGAACTCCCCATCAGTGATGGGGTCCTGGTTCGAGTTCATGGGCGTTGTGGCGACAGGATCGGTGAGCGCATCAAACTCGAAGGTTTCGAAGGATCCGTCATCCTATCCAGGCACATCAAGTTGCCCAGGAGAGGACGGAAAGAAAGACCGACCCTTCTCGACATGCGGCTGCTCAGGGAGGTGGACGGCTGGCGGCTGGTCGCTGTACACCCGCTCGATTCGTGGAAAAACTGTGTCGAACTTCACAGCCTACGCGCATCGAACCTCGGCGAAGAACGGCAGCAGAAAGTGTGTCAGTTCTTGATGAGAGAATCCTCCCCCACGACCCGCGAAAAACTATGGCTCGAACTCGAAACACTCGCCGGAGGACCACGCCACTGGCTACAGATCGGATCTCAATTTCTCTCGGAGAAGCAGCAGTTTGCCTCCGCCATCGAGAGCCGTGGACTTGAGGACCTGGCAGTGGAGGTGGGGCTGTACCGCAAGGATCAGCTGTGGATCTCCAGGTCTGATTACCTCATCAGCAAGGGACTTCAGCAGATCGGCGGAGTGACTCGCGTGACCCGGCGCATCAACCTTGAGAAAGAGATCAGCAACAAGATCGACCACGCGCTGACCCTGTCGAGAAACGAGCCACTCGGAAACACGATACGCTCAGGGACCTTGCGCCACGCAGTAAGAGCCCTGCGTGGAGATCCGACCGAAGTGACCTGGCTGACAATTCAAAGTCACTTCGTCGAGGAGTGGGTGTACGGAGATCAGGTGATCCGTCTCATCAATGGTCGCGTCTTCGAAGTTCTGGATGAATCGCTGCACACATCTCGTTGAAGCCTCGACGCTTCAGCGCCCCTCGCCTGGCTCCTGCTCATCGGGTTCATCTCCATCATCCTCATTGTGCTGACGCGGTAGGTCGAGAGGGGTGTTGGGTGAACGGTCCGGTTGCGGTTCAGGCTCTTCGTCCACGGGGAAGGGTGCTCGATCGATACCGGCAGGAGTTCCGAGACGCGCTGCTGGTAATGGCGCCTGTCCCTCCTCGAGTGGCCTTGCGGCATGGAACATCCAACCGCCATTTCTTGCGACCTCGACCTTCTCTCCTGCGCCCAACGGAAGAGCGATGTTACTGTCGCGAGTCACCTCGACCTCTCCCTCGAGAATCCTCACCTCGGTCCTGAAACGTGCAGGCCATCTCTCGACCTCGAATGCAGTCCCGGTGACCAGCACGGCGACCTCTGGAGTCGAAACCAGGAAGTTCTTTCCTGCCGGTGTCACCTCGAACCGAACCACTCCGCGTTTCAGATTTATCGAGTGACTCGACTCCACCTCCAGGGTCGATTCCGCATTCATCGTCATCGTTCGTCCAGCTGGATCGATGAGGGTCGCGACTCCATCGCTGCAAGTGATCGTCTCACCCACCTTGACCGGTACATCCGCCATCGATGGCCGGAGTGTTATCTCCTGTTCACCCAGTTCGATGATTGTGATGGGCCCTGCAGATCGGATGGCCAGCAACGATCCACCCTGTGGCAGCAACCACCAGCTGATCAGGCCGATCGAGAGGAGCAACAGTGTTACGACTGCTACCAGACGAGGAGCCGCACGATCTGCCGCCTTTACCACTTCCACCGGTTCGCTGTCATTGTCCAGCTGATCTGCTGAGAGGTGCCCCTTCAACAACTGTTCAATCTCCCCCACCACATCATCGAACCCCTGGTCGAAATCGGAAAGCCCTGAGTCGAGGTCCTCGTGCCAGAGACGGCAGTCGGAGCAATGATCGAGGTGATCGTCAACTCGTTCCTGCCATCCGGGAACCAGTTCCTGGTCCCGTGACAGTGAGATCCATCGACGAATCAGATCACAATCCGGTTGGGGGTTCATCTGCTCTCCAAATCATCATCCAGTCGTTTCATCTTTTCTGCGAGCAACAGTCGTGCCCTGAACAGGCGGGATTCGACTCCCTTTGGAGTGGTCCCCAGTAGCCGGGCGATGTCTCTGTACGACCTTCCTTGATCATGCTTCAAAAGTAACACTTCCCTGTATTCAGGTGTCAACTCATCGATCATCTGACGGATTCGCGAAGAGCGTTCCTTTCGCTCCAGCTGGTCCTGGGGTCCATCACTTCCGTGAGAATCCCGTTCCTCATCGATGGGAGCCATCGGTGGTGCCTTGCGCTGCCTGTGCCGAAGCATGTCCAGCGATCTCGAGCGAACGATCTGCAGGAACCACGCGGAAAATCGCACATCATCCCGAAGGCCCGAGAGTCCCTGCCAGGACTTGAGGAACGCCTCCTGAACCGCATCCGCCGCCAGGTGTGTATCTCCCAGGATTCCGTAGGAAACACTGGCGGCAGCATTCTGATGCAAGGCGATCAAGCGGGAGAATGCCTCTCGATCCCCCTTTCGGGCGGCTGCGACAAGGCGAGCAATATCCGCATTCATCGAAGATCTCCCTGGCGATGGAGCCCCATGGGGATGACGTCGAAAAACTTGAAATCCCTCACGATCACCGATCCCGCTCCTGTCTCTCCAGCACCGCTTCCAGGATTCCCAGGTAGGAACGGTACCTCAACGGGTGTATCTGGCCCTCTTCCACGGCAACCTGAACTCCACAACCAGGTTCTTTGCGATGCAGGCAATCGCGGAATCGGCAGCCATCCACGTGCGCTTCCAGATCGGGCATCGAGCGAGCCAGATCGCTCGCCTCGATCCCCCACAGAGCCCATGTGCGAAAGCCGGGCGTATCGATGATGGCGGTATCCTGTGCGGCGGGATGCCAGGTCACTGCGGTGGTGGTGTGCTTGCCCTTTTCGTTGTGTTCGCTGACGGGAGAGGTACGGATCTCGATCCCCAGCACCCTGGAGATCAGCGACGACTTTCCGACGCCACTGGGACCGGTCAATACCGTTGCCTTTCCTTTCAGGCGTTGCTCCAGCAGGTCGAGCCCTTGCCCCGTCTCCACCGAGGTTTGCAACACCTCGACTCCGATGGAAGGATAGATCTTCAGTTGATCCTCGATGTCGTCAGTGGTCGCGAGGTCAACCTTGTTGAGTACCAGAAAGGCGGGCAAGTTGCTGGCACGTGCGGCAAGCAATAGCCTGTCGAGTGCGCCAAACTTGATGCGAGGTCGTGAGATCGAGAAGACACACGCGATCTGATCGAGGTTGGCGGCGAGGATCAACTCACGGGCCCCACCCGATTCGCGACGGCGCGAGATCCACGCCTTGCGTTCTTCCACTGCGATGATGCGACCGTCTGGCCCGTCCTCGACCCCTTCGGTCAGTTCAATCTCGACCCAGTCGCCCACCACAACCGGGTTCTTTCCTTGCTTGCGCATGCGACCGGCGAGTTCACATCGATATTGCCGTCCATCGACCTGGACCGTCACATCTCGGCTGGAACGAAATACAGCCTGCCCCCGCATACTCTTCTATACCTTCAATTCGGTCAGGTGATCTTCATCGGGACAGGGGAGGGGATCGACCACCTCCTTCAGGTAACGAATCGTTTGTTCCTCAGCACGGCCGGTGAAACGGTTTGCATCCCATGGAGGAAGTCCCGCTGCAACATCACCGAGAAGATCATCCGATTCGATGAGGGAGCGTAGTGGATTCTCTTTCCCATCGAGCACTGCCTGCCTGGCGGTCCAGGCGTGTTCACGGATCCGTTCATGCAGATCCTGGCGATTTCCACCGCGCGAGACCCCTTCCATCAGCAACTCCTCTGCCGCCATGAAGGGGAGATGTTCATCGATCCTGCGCTGTCGAACACGATCATGAACTACCAGTCCGGAGAAGACGTTTCGAGCGGTCAACAGGATGGCATCGATCGACAGGAATGCCCCCGGAAGTGCGACTCTTCGCTGGGCGCTATCGTCGAGGGTTCTTTCCATCCACTGATTGGCAGCGAGTTGCGCCAACCCTGGTGCGATCGTCATGACATGCCGGGCCAGTCCGCACAGCCGCTCGCAACGCATCGGGTTTCGTTTGTAGGGCATGGCGGATGATCCCACCTGGGTGCTTTCGTAGGGTTCCTCCGCCTCTCCCCACGACTGCAGCAGTCGGATGTCGGTAGCAGCCTTGTGAATCACCACGGCGACATCGGTCAGTCGAGACACGATTCGATGATCCCACGATCTTGGATAGGTCTGACCACACAGTGGAAACACCTTTTCGAAACCGAGTTCACTGGCGAGAGCTGCCTCCAGCTGGTCGACCCGCTCCCCATCTCCATCACAGAGTTGCAGGAAGGTCGCCTGGGTACCTGTGGTCCCCTTCAGACCTCGAAGCGGCAACTTCTCGATCAGATCTGCGATCTCCTCGTAACACTGGACCATATCCTGCAGCCACAGTGAGGCACGCTTTCCAAGGGTGGTGAGCTGGGCGGGCTGAAGGTGCGTCAATCCGAGCGTCGGCACGGCAGCCTGGTCCCTGCAAAAGGTCGACAGGGAATGAATCGCTCTCAGCAATCGATCCCTCACCAGTTCCAGTGCCTCCTTGAGAATCACCAGATCTCCGTTGTCGGTGACAAAACAGGAGGTGGCTCCGAGATGGATCACTCCAGCGGCTTCAGGTGCGACCTCCCCGTAGTGATGGATGTGGGCCATCACATCGTGACGGGTTTCCTTCTCGATCTCAGCCACTCGATCCAGATCGATCTGATCACGGGCCTTTTCCAGAGCCTGTACCTGCTCACTGCTGACCGGAAGTCCCGAGTCGCTCTCCACCCTCGCCAGTGCGATCCACACATCGCGCCAGGTGAGTGCTCTGCGCAGGGGAGAAAACAGCTTCTGCATCGCAGGGGATGCATAACGCTGAGCCACGGGATCGATGTAATGGTCTTGTTGCAAGGTCTATGGCCTCTCGTGCCGATCTGGAGATCCCGCAGGACGGGTCTTCAGAAATCACTCCCGGATGCCGATCTAGTGGATGGGCCCTGTTCCGGAAGTTCCAGGAAGAGTCGCTCTCGAAAGGATCATCGCCCTTGCAGTGCACCCTCGTCAACTCTTCTGGCCCCATCGATTTTCTTCATTCCGCCGGGAGAATCGCCCTCTGCACCGTCCTCCTGACGGTGCTACAGAGCGATTCGCTGCGGGCAGATGAGGTGCAATTGAAAAATGGTCACCTTCTGCGAGGCAGAGTCCTCTCCGTCGATAAGGACGAGGTGCTTCTCCAGGTCCCTGAGGGGAAGATGTGGATCCGACGATCGCGCGTCGCGTCGATCTTGCGACTCGACCCACGAAAGACCCTTCTCGATGAGTGCCAGCGGCGATTGACCCGAGGATCCCCCGGATCAGCCATCCCCTTCCTTCGCCAGGAATACCTCCACTCTCAGTTCAGGGATGATGTACTCCCCCTGTTACGAGACAGTTTGCTCGGTGAGGTGGAAACTCTGCTACAGCGAGAGATGCTGGAAGAGGCGATCCAGTTGTGGAACGAGTACTGTTCGCTGCCCGGGAGTAACCCCGATGGGATTCCCCTGCGCTCGAGGGTTCTGGTCAGCCAGCAACTTCTGCATCAGATGCAGATGGAGATTCACAACGAACTGGAAGCGGATCAACCTCGTTTTGCACTGAATGCCATCGACCGGTTGCTGGAACGGTTTCCTTCGGAGCGATGGAGATGGAACCCGGTTCGTATCGAACAGATGCTGGAACTGGGACGACGGCTTCACGACAGTGGCGACCTGGAAGGCGCAGCGCCTCTGCTCGTCGAGGTGGCGATGGAAGCCCCTCATCTGTTGCCCCGGATCAGGAGTTCCATCGTCCACTGTGCCGCTCGCGGTTGGGGACTCTCCGTCTCCGACGCCATGCAGTTGAAACCGCATGAACCCGCCCTGTATCTGGCCGCCGCCAATGAGGCTCGTAGCCGAGGACTGGGTCTTCTCCAGTCGACACATCTCTCCCAGTTGAGAGACCTGATCGATGAACCCGAAATCGACAGTTCCCTCATCTTCCATCGATTGGAAAAGATGGCGACGAGGGAACTGGCGGGACAGAAGCCACCCGTTCCTCCCCTGCAGCAGCAGATCTCCGTCATCCTCGACCGCATCTGGAGCGACTGGAGCCTGCCCCACTCGCCCCCGTCACATGTCGATCTGGTAACGCATGACGATGTGGAATCGATGCAGCAGTTTCTCGGTATCGACTGTGGATCCGCCTTGCTGGTCATCGACCAGCAATACGGTCGAGTGCTGCGGGAAACGCTACATCTGGTCCCTTCCGCCGCGGGTATCGACCAGGACGCGCTGCCACGGGAACTGCTTCGCAAGGAACTGCCTCGAATCCTCGGACAATCGCGCTACCTGCCTCCCTGGCTCGAGGAAGGGCTGTGCTCGATGGTACGGGGCCCCCTCGCCCGTGCTCGAGATCGCCTGATCCTGGCGAGAGCGAGTCAACTCGGCACCTTGCCGTCGCTGGAGACGCTGACCGGGATGAAGACCGGCGGTAACGATGAACTGTACCGGGCTGCCTGTGGCTCCCTGGTCACCCTCATCACGGCCGACATCCCCCCCATCTTGCTCCCGGATGTACTCGACTCACTTTCCACAAAGGGACTCGAGGCCTTCTTGAGCGAGGGCACAGGTGCCGATACCTTGCACCAACTGCAACAGCGGTGGATCCGGGGGTTGACCTCCGGACTCTGATGCAGCTCTCCCCTGAAGGGTCTTTCATGCTCCGTCCGATCGTCGAGCATTCTTCGAGACTTCTTCGGCAGATCCGCCTCTTCTTCTCTTCTACCACTGCCCGTCGTTCACTGTTGACGACTCCACGCAGCTCCGGCCGCAGAGATGGCCTGCTGCACAATGCTGCCTACCTGTCGATCACACTACACCTGCTATTTCTGCTGCTCTTTCCCGCTCCCGGTGCTTCCAGCGAGCAGATCTCCAACCAGCGCATCGTATTGCACAGTCGCATCGCAGAAGAAGTCGTCGTAGAACCGATCGAGAAGGAGATCCTGGAAGAACCTGTCGAGGTACCGGATGCCACTCCACAAGCGCAACAGGAACTGGATCCACCGCAGCAGGTCGAAGCTTCTCCGCCGCAGATTTCCCAGCCGCTGTCCCCGCTCCCCGATCCGCAGACACCTCTCGATGCTCCGGTGCCCTCCTCCGCCAAACTCGACGGCGATAAGATCTCGAGCTTGCTGGAGGAAACCAGGAACGAGATCTCCCGTGACCTCGACCGTGATCGCTGGTTGATGCTCGAGGTGAGAGAGAAGATCCGCCTCAGCCTGTCTCAGCTTCAGCAGCGAAAGACCAGGGTTTCCAGCGGTCCTGGTGACGCCAGTTGCCTGGTCGGTTTTCATGTCGATGCAGAGGGATGGATCTTCGATATCACCCTGCGCCCGGCACCTGGGGTTCAGTTCGATGCCTTCGCGGTTCGCGATGCCATCGCCATCCTCAATCCACTGACGGCACCACCGGCTGGGGTTGCCACCCCGGTCGAGTTGAGCCTGCGGGTAGAATTTCTGGATTGACGATGTCCCGATCCCTTGCCACTACCGTCGCTTCCTTCCTTGAAGAACACCTTCCCGTCGATACACGAAAACTGATCGTGGCACTCTCCGGTGGTGCCGATTCGGTGGCGCTGCTGTCACTGTGCCACCGCTGGGCCAGGTCACGGTCCTGTTGCTTCGAGATCGAGGCGTTACACGTCCATCATGGACTTCGAGGGGAGGCTGCTGACGCCGATGCCCGCCACTGTGCCCGCCTCTGCGGCGAGCTGGAGATCCCTCTTCATGTCGTTACCGAACAGATCGATGTGGCGGCCTCCACCCAGGGGATCTCGCTGGAGACCGCCGGCAGGAACGCTCGCCGCCGCCGCTTCATCGAGATCTGTCGGGGACGTGCTGCCCCGGTGATCGTCACCGGCCATCATGAGAATGATCAGTCGGAGACGATCCTCGGCAATCTGCTGCGGGGTTGTGGGCTGCGGGGATTGCAGGGGATGCATCCACTCTCCTCCATCAATTCCACGGAGATCCTTCTGGCCAGGCCACTGCTGACCGTATCGCGCCTGCACATCGAGGATTACCTCGAACGACACCAGCTCGATCATGTCGACGACGAGAGCAACGACTCGAGACAGTTTCGCAGGAACCGGATCCGCCACGATCTGATCCCGGCACTGGAAGCAGAAAATCCCGAGTTCGTCTCGAACTTGCGATCGCTCTCCGAGGAATCTCGAGCACGCTGGCGGGTGCAGCAATCTCGCATCGGTGAAGCGCTTCATCGAAGCCACTGCTCTCCCCCACGAATCTCACTTCCCCCCGACTGCTGGCAATCCCTATCTGGACCCGAAATCGGAGATCTTCTCCGTGAGGCGGTAGTGATGGCGAGCGGAGAAGAAGGGGGCTTACTTCGAGAACATCTCGATGCCCTCGAGAAGCTCGCAAGTGGTCGATCTCGTTCTCCATCCCTGGCGCTACCAGGTCACCGGATGGCTGTTCGTTGCGGCGGCTGGATCCACATCGGTCCCGCCGGGGAACCGTCGCCGGCTCCCCATTCACCGATCCGCATCTCCCTCGATCCTGGCGACCCTCAGGAGGCCCACGGAGTTCGCTGGACCTCCCTCGTCGAGGATCCGGTGACGCTCAGAACGATGCTACCGGGGGAGAAGATTCCGGGACGACAATCGACCTACGAGGAGGTGCTGCGAACTCGAGGGGTTCCCCCGCAACCGAGGAGGCAGTGGCCGCTGATCGAGGATTCCGATGGTCGCATCCTGTGGGCGGTGGGGATCGATGCCGCTGGCGGCGACCATCCCGCTCCCATCGCAATCTCCCGATCGATCAGTTGTCCTCAACCCGAGGTGGGATACCACCTGCTGCGGATCTGTAGCGACAACCCCGCCTGAAAAAAGCCCGTGAACATCGGAAACGATGCTCACGGGCTTTCACTTGCCGATCGCCGGCGGATCCCATCTGCAGATCCAGCGAGTCGCTACCTGCGCTTTGAAATCTTCTGTACCAGGCCACCAGCGTCGACGATGACGATCGATTTATCGTCGAGTGCGTGTACGCCGAGAGCTCGGGTGGTATCGAGATTCCATGCGGAAGAACCGTCACTGGAGGAGAGTCCACAGGTGGAACCATCCTGTCCCCGCACCCACAGTTGATCTGAGAAGGTCAGCAGTACCTCTCCGTAGCCATCTTGACGCCACCGTTCGCGGCCGTCCGCGGTATCGAGACACACCACCTGCTGGTGGGGTCCGTCATCACTACGGTCATCGAGCAAGATTCCGTAGAGATTGCTCCCGTGGATCTCCAGCGAATCAGAGACTGGAAATCCAACCGATGCTTGCCAGTGATCGAAGGCTTCATCTCCGGAATCACCGAGACAGTAGATCTTGGTGTCTGTCGAACCGACGTAGAGTCGATCGCCCTCGGCAGTCGCCGAATCGCCCACCGCTGCCAGCGTCTTGAATGCCCAGCTATTGCCCTGGACGTAGCCGCCAGACTCCTTCATGCAGTAGATCGAGCCATCCTCACTGCCGGCATAGACCCTGCCATCACTGATGGTTGGAGTCGCCGTCACGGCACCGCCAGTAAGGTAGGTCCAGGCAACGAACCTATCCTTCTTGGAGAGTCCGTAGACGCGCATATCGAATCCCCCCACCACGAGTTGATCCGCTCCTGGCGATACCGAAGTAGCGATGGGGAAGTTGCACCGGATCTTGTAATTGATCGCTCCGAACTGATCGTCGATGCAATGAATGGTTCCACGCTCGACGATGAACAGTTCATCCGGATTTTCTCGCCTCAACTCTTCCGGATAAACGAATACCGAGGGTGCATGATTGAGCGGAACCTGGAGCGGGTAAGTCCATGTGGGAAGACCGCTCTCTCCGTCCACCTTCAACAACACATGATCGTGACTCGCCGAAGAGGTCACCAGATAGACGTTGCCGTTGGCCGTGAAGGATTGCTGGATCTTGCCCGGATGGCGGTAAGGCCATCCTGCATCGAGACCCATCGGTCCAACCACGGTGTCGGAAAATCCATCCGAACCCGAGGCGCTCTGCCCCGAAGTTGAGGGGCGAGGAGTGGCAGCAGTACCCTTGTCGTAACTGGATTCTGAGCCACCGATTCCCAACGATGAACATCCGGTGATGGAAATCGTCAGGCCAAGAATGATACAGGCCACAATGGCCATGGATGCGCGCGAGTTCATTCGCTCGGGTCTCCCGTTACGGTGGCCACCTGGATCATCGAGATGATCGAGCAAGCCCCTGCTTCTCTACTATTCTTCCTCGAGGTATTCCCCGAGGTTGATGTCGTGTTCGGTTTCGTAATTGATCAATTTCTGGATTCGATCGATGTCAGCCTCGATCGTCTCGGACAATTCAAAAAGGTGCGGTCCCTTGTGCAATCGGGCTTCGAGGTCCGCTGTCATCTCCTGCCAGGAACCCTCGTAGAGTTCCTCCCGGAGAACGAGGAGCGTCCGCTCCTGACGGGTCAGCCCCTGCAGGAAATCGCGATGATCCGCGCTCACTGCGGCCAACCCCCTATCGTCATTCATGGTGCAGCTTCCCTCAGGATCCGGAAAATTCATGGGTCACTTTGACCCAGCTCTTCTTCTGGAACTCGAAACTGTCCATCGAGGTGAAGAACTCATCTCCCGGTCGCCTGAATTCGATCCTCAGCACCCGTTCGGTCAGCTTGATATCCCCGTTGGATAGTTCTTCCACCTCGATATCGTCGACCAGTCCATGGACATCGATCACGATTCGATCCGCTTCGGGATCGATGGCGTTGAAGATGGCGACACATTCACGCTTGTCTCCGGCAGGAAAGCCCAGCCCGAGTTCACCGGATCCGTTTTTCTTCTGAAGATCCACGCGGGAGAAGAGCGGCTTGCGCTCTCGACGTTCCACCGCAGTCTCGACCCACGGCAACGCAATATCGCTGTAACGGCGATTCTTGTCGGAGCTGGCAGTCATCGAGACATGGAAGGTGGCATCGATCCCACTCTTGTTCTCGACGGTGTACGGAAGGTACCAGTAGGTCCGACCAGATCCTGGAACCCCGTCCGGGCGTAGATCGTTACCTTTACCGCCATAGAGAGTGATCTGTCGTGGCCGCTCGAATTTCATATCGAGGGTCGCGATCCCCTGATCCTCCCGTGCAGATGCCGACAGGATCAGAAAAGGACACAGCATCATCACCAGCAAGAGCTTCGGTAGTACTCTCGATGAGAAGTTCCTGGAAGAATGGATGCAGCCATTCACAACACCAGCATTGAACATGCGCTCGCCTCCCCGAGGGAGCCGCATCGGTCCTGGAGTGCCAGGTCGACGGAAGCCCCTGAGTTATCATTGTCCCGAAGTAATCACTGTCTCGAAGTAATCACTGTCCCGAAGTATTCACTGTCCCGACCGAAATCGGGTTCTTTCCGAGGTAGAATCACACTCCGAGACGGGACCTGCTCCGGGCAGTCCCGGCCCACAGCGTGGAAGAGAGGATCATAGCAACCGAACATCTAGGGTGTCAACGGACCCGAACACTAGCAAATCAAGTCAGGGGGGCTTATGCTGAGCCTCCCGGGGCGCCCAAAGAGTCCTGGAGGAGACCTTCGGCCCCGGAGCATGCTGCCAGGGGACCATTCCGTGGGTACCCCCAGATTCCCAATCAGGATCCCTAGCCCCCACCGGAAGGAGAAAGAAGAAATGAAGTTCAAGGCTGCCCATGAGCAAGCCCAGCTGAATCAGCAACGCGAGGATGGATTCACCCTTGTCGAACTGCTGGTGGTGATCGCAATCATCGGAACACTCGCTGCACTTTTCTCGGGCAACATTCTCAGTGCCCTGAGAAAGGGCGACGAGGTCAGTTGCACCAACAACCTGAGAAACATCGGTCAGGCGGCCATCGCCTACTCCCTCGAGGAACGGTTTTTCCCGGTTGCCAAGGGAAAGAATCCTCCTGCGTACGAGTCACTCAATGTGCTCCTCGGATCTCGTCAGGGATCGGACCTGAGTCCAGACGTATTCGTGTGCCCAGCATCCACCGATGATAAGGCAGAGAAGGATGACGATGACAAGTTCATCCTCGATGAGATGACCAACTCCTACGGCTGGCTGGGGAAGAAAACAAAGGCTTCAACCAGCGCATCGACTCCACTAGGATCGGATGACTCCGTCGCCGACAAGGCCAATGGCATCGATGAAAACCATGACGGATTCCTCATGGTCGTCTACGCCGGAGGTGACGTTCAAAAGGTGGAAGCGACCGACATCAAGGAAGGCAGGGATCTACCTGGCAACCTGGTTGCCCAGGAGGGTGGCGAGTAGTCACCTGGGTCTCTATCGAGTTTCGCTCAAAAAAGGTGCCGCGGGAGAATCTCCTCGGCACCTTTTTTTTTGATTCAAGCGCCAGAGTCGCCTGAAGATGTCGCCTGATCATCAACGAAGTCGTCCGATTCCATGGGCCGTGATCCGATCCGGTACTGATTGCGTAACCAGCCACCGAGATCTCGATCGCGGCACATCTCGCTGCAGAAGGGGAAGCACGGAGTATCGGCCTTGACCAGCACCTCGGGGTCGCGGCAAACGGGACACAGGGGATTGCCAGTCAAGAAGTTGATCCGTCCCCGGACTTGTTCTTTTTCGAAGAGGAACTCGAGTCCTTGCTCTCCGACTTGGTGGAAGAAGAGGAACTCGATTCCTCCTTCTGTCGCTTCTTGTAATCGGAACTGCGGTAATCGGTCTCGTAGAAACCACTTCCCTTGAAGATGATTCCTCCCCCCGCTCCGATCAGTCTTCGCAACTTCTTCTCACCACACTCGGGACAGGTCTTTTTCTGGCGATCATCCACCTTCTGAAACACCTCGAACTGATGTTCACAGCCATCACAGCGATAATCGTAGGTCGGCATCTCAGGCTCCTTCGGAAGCTTGTTCGGTGCGAGCAACGACCACCCTGGCGGCACGGATCAGGTGGTCACCACAGCGATACCCACGCTCGATTTCTTCCACTACTTCACCGTTACGAGCGTCCGGTTGATCTACTTGCAACATCGCTTCGTGAACCTCGGGATCGAAATCCTCACCAACTGCAGCGACAACCTCGATGCCCAGTTCCTTCAGAACCACGTCCAGCTTGTCAGAGATCATCCGAAGACCGTCGCGAATTCCTCCGTCCCCATCGGAACCGTCGTCGCTCGCCTTCTGAGCTGCTGACAATCCGTCGAGAACCGGAAGGAAGTTTCTGATCACATCGGAGATGGTCCGCTTGCGAGCGATGGCTCGCTCCTCCAGCGTTCGCCGGCGGAAGTTGTCCAGTTCGGCCCTGGCTCGTTGAAGTTGATCCAGCAGGAACTGCTGGTCCTCGACAACTTCTGCGCCTGGATCATCCTGCTGCGAATCCGTATCAGGTGTATCGGCGGCGGCATCGGCAGCCGATCCCTCCATCTCCTGATCGGAATCGTCCTTCAGGTCTTGCTCCTGATCGGGCGCTTGATCCTGGTTCATCATCGAGACCTCTTCCTACTCGAAATATTCCTTGAACCGGTCGAGGAATCCTTTTCTACGGGATCCCACCTCTTTCTCCTCGATCTCCGCCAATCGGTGCAACAGTTCTTCCTCTTCGGCACCCAGGGTGCGAGGCACCTCGATGGTGGCCTCGACCAGCTGGTCCCCCTTGCGGTGGTTGTGAATCGAAGGAAAACCCATCTTCTTCATGCGAAGAACATCACCACTCTGAGTTCCCGGAGGTACCGTCAGCACCGCTTTCCCGTCGAGGGTCGGAACTTCCACCTCTGCTCCCAGAGCAGCCTGTGAATAGGAGATGGGAAGTTCAAAGCAGACATGGTCGTTGATCCTGCGGAAAAAAGCGTGTTGCTGGTAACTGATCACCACCTGCAGGTCACCGGCAGGAGCGTTTTGCGGCCCTTCGTTTCCACGCCCGGCGAGACGCAGGATCATTCCATCCTCGACGCCAGCGGGAACTTCTACCTCGATCTCCTCGGAATGCTGCATCAGTCCTGATGCGCTACAGGTGGAACAGGGATTCTCGATGATCTCTCCTCGCCCCGAACAGGCGGGACATGGAGTACGCACGCTGAAAAATCCCTGAGATCTCAACACCTGGCCATTACCAGAACAGGTTCCACACTGCACCGGCTGGCTGCCCTTTTCCGCTCCACTTCCGGAGCAGGAGTTACAGCTGACCTTTCTTCTCAATTGAATCGTTCTGGCAATTCCGGTCGCTGCTTCCTCGAGGGTCATCTGCATACTTGCGCGAAGGCTCTCTCCCCTACGAACCCGTCCGCCGGTGGCTCCACCACCGCCAAACAGATCCCCGAAAATTCCTCCGCCGCCACCACCGCCACCGCCGAAGATGTCTCCGAAGACACGGAAGATATCCTCCACGTCGGAGAATCCTGCTCCCTGTCCCATGCCAGAGATTCCGGCGTGGCCGTGAGCATCGTAGATGCGGCGTTTCTCGTCATCCCGAAGCACATCGAAAGCCTCGGCGGCTTCCTTGAACTTGGTCTCTGCCTGGGCATCCCCCGGATTTTTGTCCGGGTGGTGCTTCAGAGCCAGTTTGCGGTAAGCCTTCTTGATGTCGCTTTCAGAGGCATCCCGGGAAACCCCGAGAACCTCGTAGTAGTCCCTGGCAGACATCCGATCCCCCCTAGACGAGAGCGCCGATCACGGCCTCTTCATCCTTTTCCAGATCGGTGATTGCAGTATCCGAGGTGAGGTAAAGACCCGCCACGCTCGCAGCATTTTGCAATGCGACTCGCAGTACCTTGGCGGGATCGACGACCCCGGACTTGAACAGGTCGACGACCTTGCCCTTGGATCCGTCGAATCCCATCTCGACGCCCTCGTACTCGAGGATCTCCGCAACCACTGCAGGTCCATCGAAACCACAGTTCCGAGAGAGTTGCGCGGTCGGCTCCAGCAGAGCTTCGGCGACCACCTGCACTCCAAAGCGTGCATCTCCCGTTGCTCTGGTTGCAGCGACCTTTTCTGCAATTCGCAGGAAGCCGGTACCACCGCCCGGCACGATCCCCTCCGCCATGGCGGCACGGGTCGCACTGAGAGCGTCCTCTGCTCTTGCCTTGCGCTCCTTGATCTCCGCCTCGGAACCGCCGCCGACCCGGATCACGGCGATCTTGCCCTGGATCCTGGCGAGCCGCTCTTCCAGCTTTTCACGGTCGTAGTTCGATTGTGTCTGCTCGATCTGAGCCTCGATCTGCTTGCAGCGGCTCTCCACTTCAGCCTTCTGACCACTGCTTCGGAA
>CAYPPQ010000055.1:0-1199 GCA_964412635.1 uncultured Planctomycetia bacterium
CTTCTTCTTGGCGGCCTTCTTCTTGGCATCGGCCTTCTTCTTGGCGTCCGCCTTCTTCTTGGCAGCGGCATACTTCTTGGCGGCCTTCTTCTTCTTGGCAGCGGCCTTCTTCTTGGCGGCCGCCTTCTTCTTGGCAGCGGCCTTCTTCTTGGCAGCCGCCTTTTTCTTGGCGTCCGCCAACTTCTTGGCTTCCGCCTTCTTCTTGGCTTCTGCCTTTCTCTTGGCTTCTGCCAGTTTCTTGGCCTCCGCCTTCCTCTTCGCCTCTGCGGCCTTTTCTTCTCTTTTTTGCCTGGCGATCCGCTCCCGTTCGAGGCGCACAGCTTTTTCCCGTGCCGCCTTCTCGGCCACCGCTCTTTTACGAGCCGCCTCGGCGATGGCGGGATCTGGATACGCTCGCGCCTCCTCATGAAGAGCGAGGACCGCATGCAGCAGCGGGATTCCATCCAGTTGATCGAAGAGCGCCTTCTGTCTCTGCGTCGGCGTCACCTTCTGGGAAAGGAAACCTGCGCGGATCAATCCACCATGCGCCCACGATTCCAGGGGGACACTCTCCTGTCCCTTGATGTATGCGAGAACCAACGATTTGGCCAGATCGGGCAGGTCCGGTGAACGCTTGAAGAACTCCCTTGTTTCTCCGATGGTATTTTCCCGAACAAATTCCATGCTCAACATGTGGCGGCGCTCGAAGACGACCTGAAGCATCTCCTTCATCTGCATTGCGAGTTGTATCGGATCCTTGGCAGCCGCAAAGGTGTTTGCCACCTCCGCTGCCGAGGAGATGCGCACTTCGTTCCAGTCAACGAATTCCTCGGTGAGCAACTTCCAGGCCTTGAGCAACTCTGCCAGTGGCATCGAAGCTGTCATCGAGCCGAGCAGCATCGTCTCGATGACATCCAGGTCTCCAAACTGTTTGACCGCTGGATGCTTCTTGTAACTGTTGGCGACGATCTCTTTGAGGGAGAGATTTGCTGGACCGGTGGATTTCTGGCCCTCGGATGTGGGGTTGCTACTGGGGGCGGTTTTCGCCGACATTCAGGAGTCCTTCCGGGACGGAGTGTCTGTGGTCAGTTTCAGGGGCCTCACCTGCGAGGTTTCTAATCGCACGCTTCTCGGGAGAGGGGCTTCCTGGATTCGCTGACACCTGGGCGAGTTCCCGCACAAACGTGCCGATACAACTCGCCCCGGTCGATTCAATCTCC
>CAYPPQ010000055.1:1209-18943 GCA_964412635.1 uncultured Planctomycetia bacterium
CCCCCCCACAACCGGCCCTACACACCGCCCCCCGGCCCATAAACCCACCCTCCGGGGTATCCACCCGGGGCCGGGGGCCGGGGGCAACGCGCGTGCCTTCTCAATCCGTGGTTTCTCGGATCATCGACTCGGTTTGGGTACCGGTTTCCGGGTCCGTGGATTGCGGAAGCCTCTGGAAAGAGATCAGTTCTGCAGCGATGGAGATGGCGATCTCCTCCGGGGTTCTCGACCCGATCGGCAGTCCTACCGGAGCGTGAACTCGCTGGGCGATTTCGGGTGGGGCACCCGCATTGCGCAGGTTTTTCAAGATGGCTCCAATTTTCCCCCGACTTCCGAGTAGACCGATGTAGCCGGCGGATGTCTGCAAGGCCCTGTCCAGAGCCATCTCATCGTGCTGGTGACCGCGGGTGGCGATGATGATGCAGGTGTTTCCGGAGATCTGCAGCTGGTCGAGGCACTCCTCGAAGGGGCGACAGAGTACCTTCCTCGCCGTGGGAAACCGCTGCTCAGCGGCGAAATCAGATCGATCGTCGATGACGGTGATGCTCCACTTCATCGTCGACAGGATCTCTGTCAGTGCACCTGCGATGTGGCCTGCCCCCAGGATGATGACGGATGGTGTGCCGATCGGCTCTATATACACCTCGAACTCCCCTCCACATAACAACCCGGTCTCGGCAACGGTAGCAGCGGTGAGACGAAACGACTGTCGTTTCGGTGTTCCGCTAGCGATCACCTGCATCGAGAGTCGCCAGATATCTGATTCTGTACAGCCACCACCGACGGTACCCACCGTCGACCCATCTTCTCGCACCAGCATCTTGGCGCCGTCCTTGCCCGGCGTCGAACCGGTGGTGGACACGATGGTCGCCAGCGCACCTCTCTGGCCGCTCTTCATGATCTGGACAGCTTCCTGGAATACCTCTAGCAACGGCCAATTCCTTCCCAATTCCCTCTCAGGGCAGTAGCAGACGGTAGCAGAGGGCGGGGCTCCTCGCCAGCGGGCCGGTCCGATCTGCAACTTAGTGATATCCTTCTATGCGGGACCTCTCAGGGCCTGCTTCGACTGACCTGAAGGAAGGCATGGATGTCCCGCACTCTTCTCTCCAAGAGACCCGGTGAATGGCCAATTCCTCCCGATCCAGGCGAGGCGAGGCTGCTTCTGGACCTGTTTCCGGACCCCCTCGTGGTGGCTCGGGGGCCTCTACGCAAGGTCATCGCCATCAACAGGGCTTTTCTCGATCTGCTCCACTGTGGTGAGGCGGAGGAGTTACGCGACCAGGAGCTCAACTGCTGGTTTCATGAAGAGGATCATCACCGCCTCCTGTCGCTGGGAGGAGATGGCGATTCCGAACCCACATCGATCCTGCTCAGAATCAAGGATGGAGATGGCTGGCGCCCCGTAGCAGTGGTGGGGGGCAGAAGGGTCAGCCCCCGCGGAGAGGAGCGCTGGGTCTACCGACTCAAACTCCTGGAGGAGAGTGGTGTTGGTCTTGAAAGAGAGATGGAGGAGCAGCGCAGGCGTGCTTGTGATGCGGTTCGTACTTCTCTGAGAATCTTTCAGTTGACTGAAAAGATTCGAACTGCGCCGAGGCTCTCGACACTTCTCATCGGTGTTCGAGACGAAGTTGATTTCTTCTGCAGGGCAGGATCGTTGCTGTGCTCCGAGGGGCTCGGGTATCGAGATGTGAGATTGTGGAGTTATCGAGATGGGGAGAAAGAGATTGCATGGTGCAGCCATCCTGATTTGAAGGATCCGGACGCGTTCTCCTCGATCCAGAGTGCTGGCTCGAGGAGATTGCCACTGGTTGTCGGAGATGAACCGGAGTGCGGATTGCTCGAGTTGAATATCGACCCACGCGAATTGAAATTGCTGGATGAAGCTCCGCTGCTGAAGGATTGGCACGAAGAGGTACTGGGTACCATTGGAGAAATCCTCGCCTTGACACTTCAAAATCTACGATTGCATGACCAGCTGGAGAAACAGGCGTTACTCGATCCACTGACCGGAATAGCAAATCGCCTCTACCTGGGATCTCAACTGGAAAAAGAGGTGAGAAGAGCCAAGCGTGAGGAAGGTGACCTGGGATTGTTGTTTGCAGACCTGGATGGGTTCAAGGGCGTCAATGACGTTCTCGGGCATCTGGTCGGCGATGAACTGCTCCAGGAGATCTCAGCGCTGCTCGTCAATTGCTTCAGGGAGAGTGACCATGTTTGTCGCTATGGCGGCGATGAGTTCGTGATCCTGATGCCCGGGTCGAACCTGCAAGACATGGAAGCAAAGGGGCGGGCGTTACTCGAGGAGTTCCGACGACAGGAGTTTCTTGGTGGTCGTACCAGCGAGGTCGACTCGTTGTCCCTTTCGGTAGGGGTGACGGTACTGAGAGAGGGTCTTTCCGGTGATGATCTGCTCGATGAAGCAGATGCTGCACTCTATCGAGCGAAGCGAGCCGGGCGAGATCGACTGGTGGTGGTGAGACCGGAAGAGCGTTGATGAAACCGGAGTCCACGGCAGTTCAGGAAGACTCTTCCTGATCGGTTTCTGTCGGCTCCTCTGCTTCTTGATCGGTCGGTGAATGGCGTTCCTCTCTCTCGAGAGCAGCCTTTTCATCCTCTTCCCGGGCGGTTCGAATCACTTCCTCGATATCCCGAGTTTTCTGATAACTCTCATCGATGATGAACCGAAGCACGGGAGTTTCCTTGAGCCTGATCTGCTGGGTGAGCAGCGACTGGATCTTCCCCCTGGCCGCCTCGAGGCCACGGAGTGTCGTTCTTTGCCGTGTCTCTTCTCCCATGATGGAGACGAAGACCTTGCACTCCTTGAGATCCTCGGTGGGCTGTACGGAGAGAACCGAGAGAAATCCGATTCTGGGATCCTTCAGGTCGAACTGAATGATCCGTGAGATTTCTTCACGTAACTGGCTGGCGATTCGTGCTCGACGGATGGATTTCATCGACTATTCCGGGCGAACTTCCGATTCGTCAAGAGTTCTCTGAGTCTCGATGACCTTGATGCTCTCGATGAAATCTCCGACTTCGATGTCTCGATACCCTTTGATGACGATTCCGCATTCATATCCCTCACGGACTTCCTTGACATCGTCCTTCTCACGACGAAGCGAATCGAGTTTGCCCTCGTAAACCATCACTCCGTCTCTGATGAGGCGGACCTTGTCATCTCGGGTCACGACACCACTTCTGCCGATACAGCCGGCGATGTTGCCCAGTTTCGTGGACTTGAAGATGGCCTGGATCTCGACCTTTCCTTGCACCTCTTCTGCAACATCGGGTGTGAGCATTCCTTCGAGTGCGACTTTCATCTCATCGAGGATCTCGTAGATGACCGAATAGGTGCGGATCTCGACCCCGTGGGTATCTGCCTCACTACGAGCCTTGTCCGATGCGGAGACGTGGAATCCGATGACGATCGCCTGAGATGCATCCGCCAGCAAGATGTCCGACTCCGAGATCTCGCCGACACCGGAGCGAATCACCCGGATGGCGACCTCGCTGGTTCGCATCTCGGAAAGTTCTGATTTCAGAACGTCGAGTGTGCCCTTCTGGTCCGACTTGAGGACCACCTTGATCTCCAGGGTCTTCGACTCATCGATCTTGTCAAAGAGCCCCTCGAGTGTGACCTTCTGACGCTCTGCTCGATCTGCCTTGGCCTTCGCTTCTTGCCGTTCTTCGGCAATCTGCCGCGCCTTGGCGGCGTCCTCGAGGGCGTACAGTCGGTCGCCAGCTTCTGGAAGATCGTTGAGGCCCGTGATCTCGACCGGTGTCGACGGGGGTGCTTCTTTGAGATTTTCGCCAGCGGTGCTTCGCAGCGTTCGAATCTTTCCGTGGGCGGGACCACAGACCACCGAGTCGCCAGGTCGTAAGGTTCCATCCTGGATCAGGACAGTGATGACATTTCCCTGGCCCGTGGAAGCACGGGAATCGAGAACCGTTCCGATGGCGTTTTTCTGCGGATTTGCTTTTAGCTCCAGGACTTCTGATTCCAGCGATAGTTGCTCCAGCAACTTGTCGACACCGAGACCGGTCAGGCCGGAGACAGGAATCATCTCGGTCGAGCCTCCCCATTCGATGGGGGACAGATCAAGTTCAGCCAGTTGCGCCTTCACGCGATCGACATTCGTTCCTTCGCGGTCGACCTTGTTGATGGCCACGACGATGGGGACCCCTGCCGCCTTGGCATGATCGATCGCTTCCTCGGTCTGGGGCATCGGACCGTCGTCTGCAGCGACGACAAGCACCACGACATCGGTAACATTGGCACCACGTGCACGCATGCTGGTGAAGGCTCTGTGACCGGGAGTGTCCACGAATACCACGTGAGCCGTATCCGTGTCGACACGATAGGCACTCATGTGCTGGGTGATGCCCCCGGCTTCTGTTTTGGTGATGGAACTCTCGCGGATCTTGTCCAGAAGAGTTGTTTTTCCATGGTCAACGTGACCCATGAGGGTCACGACCGGTGCTCTGAAGACGAGGTCCTCGGCTGCATCGACAACCTTATCGAGTTCTTCCAGGGAGGAGTGCATCGCCTTCGGCTCCTCGAGGATGATCTCGCAGTTGATCTCTACAGAGAGTGTGTCAGTGATCTCCTCGGTGAGTGGTGTGTTCACGTTTGCGAGGAGGCCGTGGTTCATCAACTTTTTGAGCAGAGCTGTCTGTTTGATGCCGAGGGCAAGAGACAGGTCCTTGATGGTGGCTGGCTCCTCCAGGGTGATGCTCTCCGGCAGGTCCTCGGGAATGATCTCCTGCTGAAGTCGTCGTCTGGTGAAGTCCGATTCCTGCCTTCGAGGTCTGGCGCCGTGGCGTCCACGACCCTTTCCTCCCGGCCCACCGCGTCCGGGTGGCCCCGATCGCCGTGGTGGTCCGCCAGCACCTTCGGTACCGGGGAATACCATCACCTTTTTTCCACCCTGTGGATTATCTCCCTGCGACGGTGGGGGAGCTCCGCGATTTCCTCCGCGGTTGAATCCTCCCCTGCCTCCTGACGGAGTCCCTGTTGCCGGTGCTCTTCGAGCTGGCCTGGCTGGCGCAGCAGGTCGTGCGGGAGCCTTCGATCGGATGATCAGCGGGCGACCGCGCGAAGGACGTACGGGAGCATTGGCTCCTGAGGGCAACGGTCGGGCGACCGGTGCAACCGGGGTGTCGGGGACCTTCGGAGTTCCACCGAATCCCGGCGCCATGACGATCTTCTTCGGCTTGCTTCGCTTGGGGGAAATCTTCTGGAGATTCTCGTCGGTCAGTCGCGGTTTGGTGGCATCCGGTGCGGGGCCATCATCGTCGGTGGGGGAATCTTCGCCAGTTGCTTCACTCTCCTCGGAGGGAGCTGTCGTTTCTTGTGCGGCGGAAGCCTCGACGACGGCAGCGCTTTCCTGTGCCTGAGGCTGCGGATCTGCGACCACCTCCGGCTCAGGTTCCGGTTGTGGCTCCGGATCTGGCTCCGGCTGCGGTTCCGGGTCGGGCGCCGGTTCTGGTTCAGGTGCAGGCTCAGGTTCAGGCTCAGGAGCCGGCTCCGGAATCACTTCCGGTTCCGGTTCTGGCTCGGGATCATCATCGGGCATGGCAGTGATTCTCAACATCTCTGCCATACCGTCATCGACCGAAGACATGTGATTCTTGACCTGGATTCCACGAGCGGCGAGCAGATCGATGAGATCCTTGCTCTTGAGCCCGAGTTCCTTAGCCAGTGTGTGTATTCTCACACCCAATGAAGAAGCCTCCTGATTATCAAGTGAGGAAAGGTGTCACTCCCGCTGGAGCGCAACTCAATCCCCCTCATCCTCTGAATCAACACTATTCATGATCTCCTGGATCTTCTCGATGATCTGTCGTGCGGCATCCTCGTCGAGGCCTTCAACCTGAGAGAGCCCCTCGATTCCCGCTTCCAGGAGAGCGTCCGTACTGTCGTATTGAAGTTCCACCAGACGATCTGCGATCTCTTCGGTAACCCCGGGTAGATCCTCCAGACCCATCACCACGGCACCCTCGCCGTACTCGGCAGCGATCTCTTCCTCGGTAGGTTCGTGGTTTTCGAACAACTGATCGAGGGGATTTGCTGCAACCTCGGTCTCCTGACTTCCGGATACCTGTGCAAGCCTCTCTCCGAACATCTCATCGGCTCGTGATTCGGCACCCTCTACACGCAACTGGGCGAGTGCTTCTTCCGTGATGGGACAGATGTTGAGTTCCCAGCCGGTCAGTTTCGAGGCGAGGCGAACATTTTGACCGCGGCGCCCGATTGCCAGAGATTGTTGATCCTCGGTGACGTAAACGTTGGCGGTTTTCGCCTCGTAGTCCAGTTCGAGGGAAGCGATCTCGGCGGGCTTGAGAGCTTCAGGGATGAGGATCTCGATGGAGTCATTCCAGCGAACCACATCGATTTTTTCACCGTTGAGTTCGTCGGTGACATTGCGAATTCTCGATCCCTTGATGCCGATACAGGCACCGACGCAGTCGACATTGGAGTCGAGGGTCGCCACGGCGATCTTGGTACGGTTTCCCGCTTCACGGGCGACCGCCTTGACCTCCACCACGAAGTCAGCGACCTCGGGGATCTCTTGCTCGAAGAGTCGACGAACCATGTCCGGGGCACCCCTGGAAACCAGCAGCTGGACGCGAGTTTGCTGCATGTTGACTTCCTTGAGTACGACCTTGATCCGGTCTCCCTCGTTCCACTCTTCCAGGTGCGATTGTTCACTGCGGGGCATGAAGCCTTCCGCGCGATTGGTGAGGGTGACGACGAGGCCTCCGCCTTTACGGCTGGCCACGGTTCCATTGATCATCTCTCCGACTCGATCGGCGAATTCGCGGTGAATCACCTCACGTTCCGCTTCACGAATCTTCTGGAAGAGGACCTGTTTTCCGGTTCCGGCGGCGATTCTTCCCAGCGCTTCACGAGGATCAAAACCCTCGCCATCGCGGATCGCAGAGATGTCACCGGTCTCACGGTCGATGAGGACCTGGATTCCCTCTTCCTGTTCGAATCGCTTCTGGGCAGCGGAAACAAGGGCCATCTCGATGCCCGTGAAGATCACCTCCTTGTCGACCTGTCGATCACGATGAATCGTGTCGACGAAGCGCAGGATCTCCTCACTCACCTGATTTCTCCTATCTCTAACAGCACCCCTCAGGGTGCCACCCGATCGGTTCGTCTCTGCGAACAATCGGCACGACACGGTCGTGTTCCGGGCATGAGCCTCGCAAATCCGTACCGTTTCTCCGGCACGAACAGGCCGTGATCACGGCCGTCGCTACTCCTGCCAGTTCGGGTCCGCCCCTGTGCGAGTCCCGTGAGCCGACCGAATTCACCAGGCAAGATGTTTGCCGAGGTGAACCGATTCGAAACGGAAGGGAGGCCGGCACGAGCCAGCGGATGCAGGCATCGGCACGACCCTCCGTCCGAGCCGAGAAAGCTCGTCATCGTTTCGGTGAACCGAAACGTCGGAGTCGCTGCGAACACCCCGCGAGGATGGCCAGGCTTCCACTGCAAGAGCAGAGGCCATGCCGTTCTCGACGAACGGGGCGGAAACAAGGATCCTAGGTGAACCCTGAAAGGGTGTCAACCGATCCGGAACCGCCCCAGAAGGGTGGAAATACCGACGATGAGGGGGGTTGGGACTTCTCGGCAGGGGCCGCCGTGAGGACGGGCGCTTTTATCGGCCAGTGGAAGGGGGTGCGCCACTCGCCAGGGTGCGGTGGTCGGGGATCGCAGGGGGGGCATCTGTGCCGGCACAATCCGATTCGATGGAGCCAGAGGTCGGGTCTCGGTGCCGGAAAGTGTGCGAATTCGATCACCTGTCAGGACCCCCTTGGTGAACTGTTCTCGGCCAGATCGCCCAAAGATCTGTAAAAACCACCTGAAGAAGGGTGGAGCGAGACGGGGCAACTGTCGATGATAGAAGCAGGGGATGCGGCCCGATGATCCCCTCCCGAAAGGACCAGGAACCCGAATCATGCTCTGTGAAAAGTGCCAGAAAAACGAAGTCGCGGTGCATCTGACCGACATCGTCAACCAGACAAAGAAGCAATACCATCTGTGCAAGGAGTGCGCTGGATTTCACGGCGTGTCGATTCAGGCACAGATGAAAAAGCACAAGGAGCAGTTCACCCTTCCCGAGTTTTACTCGAGCCCCGAGACGATCATGGAACTCTCCGATGGAGAAGACGGGGGCACCAACTGTCCCGATTGTGGAATGACCTATTCCCGCTTTCGCAAGGAAGGCAAGTTCGGTTGCTCCCATGACTACGATGTATTTCGAACCGACCTCGATGAACTCCTGAAAAAGATACACGACTCGAATCAACACAGAGGTAGAGCCCCTGGGCGATTTCGGAAACAGATCTCTCGCAAGGTACAGTTGACCCAGTTGCGCGAGGAGTTGACCCAGGCGGTTTCCGACGAACAGTTCGAAAAGGCTGCAGCAATCCGCGACCAGATGCGACTACTGGAGAGTCACCGATGAGTAACAGTTCCTTCAACAATCTATTCGTCGGTGAATGGCTCAGCGGAGAAGGTCTCGATTCCGATCTGGTCATCTCGAGCAGGGTGCGTCTGGCACGAAACCTGCCCGACATTCCGTACGGGAATGTCGCCGATGACCGGCAAAAAGCGCAGGTGGCAGATCGGCTTCAGGATGCCATCGACAGCCTTCGACCCGGACTCAATCTGGATACCGTTCACCTCGAGGAGATCGACCAGATCCAGCGTCAGGTTCTGGTGGAACGACATCTGATCAGCCGAGAACTTGCGCTTGGATCGGGTCCTCGGGTTGTTTCTTACGATGAACATGAAGCGATCTCGCTGATGGGTAACGAAGAGGATCATCTTCGTATCCAGGTGGTGAAGTCGGGGTATCGCCTCGAGGAAGCCTGGAGCGAGATGGACCAGCTGGAAAAGGCTCTCGACGGAGAACTGCAGTTTGCATTCGATCAGCAGTACGGTTATCTCACCGCCTGTCCCACCAATACCGGCACCGGCCTCAGGGCATCGGTGATGATGCATCTGCCCGCCCTGGTGATCACCGGTCAGATCGAAGAGGTGACGAGGGCAGCCACCAAGATACACCTCGCCGTCAGGGGGTTGTTTGGTGAAGGGACCGAGGCGCAGGGTGATTTCTTCCAGATCTCGAACCAGCGAACCCTTGGTCTCTCCGAGGAAGAGATCCTCGCCGGAATCGCCTCGGTGCTGCCGAACATCCTCACCTACGAGAGAAAACTGCGGGTCGAACTACTCGACAGGAAACGGGAGTGGCTCGAGGACAAGATTGGTAGGGCTTACGGGATCCTGTCACACGCCAGGGTGATCACCAGCCAGGAGGCGCTGGAACACCTCTCCCTGATTCGACTTGGAGTCTGCATTGGAGTGCTGGAACAACTGGACCTCGAGCAGGTCAATCGGATGTTCCTGTTCTCGCAGCCTGGCCACCTGCAAGCCCAGGGAGGGCATGAACTTCCCTCTGACGAGCGTGATACACGGCGGGCTGCCGAGCTATCGAAGATCCTGCGAGAAGTTCGATAAATTTGATCGGTCTGTTCTGTCGGCTTGACGAGGCCCCCGGGATTGAGGGTATGATGCGTCTGTCGCTGCCGCTGGTGTGTGCCGGCGCGCTAGATCCCACCGATCCGGAAAGATGTGGGTGGAAATTGCCTGGTGCGGGAACTCGACAGAAGGGACCAGCGTCCCGATGATAAGAAGTTGATCGAAATAGTTCCTGCCTGGGATTGAATTCAGGTTGTCACGATCGGGGAAGCGGAGTTGTCGGTGAGAATCGGGACTCCAGCCAGATAGAAGTTGGTCACATGTTTGACAAGTTCACGGACAGAGCGAGAAAGGTCATGGCCCTGGCGCGTAAAGAGGCCCAGAGGTTCAACCATGACTTCATCGGAACCGAGCATATTCTTCTGGGTCTGGTTCAGGAGGGAAGTGGCGTCGCTGCAACTGTCCTGAAGAACCTGGATGTGGAAGCGTCCAAGATCCGCAAAGAGATCGAGAAGTCGGTTCAGAGTGGTCATTCGATGATTCACATGAGCCAGGTTCCCTTCACACCTCGCGCCAAGCGGGTGCTGGAATTGTGCCAGGAAGCGGCCAAGGAACTGCGTCATAATTACATCGGTACTGAACACCTGCTGCTCGGTTTGATCCGAGAAGAGCAAGGGCTGGCAGCTTCGGTCCTGAAGGACCTGGGGCTGAGCCTGGATGAGGTTCGGACCGAGGTTCTCGATATCCTCGGCGCGGTCGAGGGTGATCCCGAGGTGGAGATCGAGTCGGAATCGAAGCCGATCGGATCCAAGAACCGTAATTCGAAGACTCCGGCGCTCGATTCATTCGGTCGAGATCTGACCGAGATGGCACGTGCCGGTTCGCTCGATCCGGTGATCGGCCGGGTCGAAGAGATCGAACGAGTGATGCAAATCCTCGCACGTCGGACCAAGAACAACCCGGTACTTCTCGGGGAACCGGGTGTCGGAAAAAGTGCCATCGTTGAGGGACTCGCACAGGAGATCATCTCCGGCGAGGTTCCAGAGATCCTCCGCAACCAAAGAATCGTCGTTCTCGATCTCGCCTTGATGGTGGCAGGTACCAAGTACCGCGGTCAGTTCGAGGAGAGAATCAAGGCGGTGATGACCGAGGTGAGCAGGGTCAAGAATGTAATCCTCTTCATCGACGAACTTCACACACTGGTCGGTGCGGGAGGTGCAGAGGGAGCCATCGATGCCTCCAACGTGCTGAAGCCCGCCCTTTCCAGGGGTGAGATCCAGTGCATCGGCGCAACGACCCTCGACGAGTACCGCAAGCACATCGAGAAGGACGGGGCACTGGAGCGAAGATTCCAGAGCATCATCATCCATCCTCCATCCAGAGATCAGTCGGTGGAGATTCTCAAGGGACTCCGCGACAAGTACGAGGCGCATCACCGGGTGAGATACACCGACGAAGCGCTGGAGGCTGCCGTCGACATGGCGGTCCGCTACATCAACGGACGATTCCTCCCCGACAAGGCCATCGATGTCGTCGACGAAGCAGGATCGAGGATTCGCCTCAAGCAGTCGACACGTCCTTCCGATCTGAAGGAACTGGACAAGAGCATCGAGGAACTGGACCGGGAGAAAGAAGCTGCCGTGGCGCAGCAGGAATTCGAACGGGCCGCAAATCTCCGCGACAAGGCGAGCCGCTACAAGAAGAAGCGGGATGAGGACCTGAAGGCGTGGAGAGACCAGGCGGACGATGTCAGCGGCTGCGTCGATGAAGAAGTCATCGCCGAGACGGTCGCAAAGATGACAGGCATTCCGCTCACCCGAATCGACAGTGGAGAGGCGGAGAGACTGTTGCTGATGGAGGACGAACTCCACCAGTCGGTGGTCTCGCAGCACGATGCCATCGAACGCATCTCTCGGGCAGTTCGACGAAGCCGGAGTGGATTGAAAGATCCCAGAAGGCCAGTCGGATCGTTCCTGTTCCTCGGACCCACCGGAGTCGGAAAGACCCTTCTCGCCAAGAGCCTGGCAAAGTTCTTGTTCGGTGAAGAGGATGCTCTGATTCAGATCGACATGTCCGAGTTCATGGAGAAGCACAACGTCTCGCGCCTGGTCGGGGCACCTCCGGGATATGTCGGATACGAGGAGGGTGGCCAGCTGACGGAAAAGATCCGCAGGCGTCCCTATTCGGTGGTGCTCCTCGACGAGGTGGAAAAGGCCCATTCCGATGTCTTCAACATGCTCCTCCAGGTGATGGAAGAAGGACATGTCACCGATTCCTTCGGACGGGTGATCGATTTCCGCAACGTGGTGCTGATCATGACCTCGAACATCGGTGCCGACCTGATCAAGAACCAGAGTTCGCTGGGATTCCGCAACGTCGGAGAAGGACGCGGCACCGAGCAGATGCGCAAGGAAGTGATGGACGAGGTGGAGAAGTTCTTCCGCCCCGAGTTCCTGAACCGTCTCGACGATTCCATATTCTTCCAGCCGCTCGACCGTGAGGATCTGGAAGAGATCATCAAGATCGAGATGTCGCAGGTAATCGCCCGATTGCAGGAGAAGGGAATCGAGCTGGAGATCACGGAAGAAGCCAACGAGTTCCTGATCGAGAAGGGCTACAACCCCGACTTCGGAGCCAGACCGCTTCGTCGCTCGATCCAGCAGCACGTGGAGGACACCCTCGCCGAGGAGTTACTCCGTGGCAACTTGAAGAACGGTACCAAGATGTTGATGGAAGTGATCAACGGTGAGGTCTTCTTCAGGGCGCTTCCCAGCGATGCTCCCAAGGAAGAGGACGCTCCAGCAGCAAGTTCGTGACCTGGAGTTACCTCCACAGTCGCCGGATCCAGCCGGCCAGATGCATTGAACCCGTGGCCGCCGTCGGTTTTCCGTCGGCGGCCTGTTTCTTGAGCCAATCGAACCCATGCAGCGGATCATCAAAGACCTCGGGGGAGAGCCCTCTTCGGTGAAGCAATGCTGCCAGATCCCCGGCACTGGCAGCCCTCGGTGATGGTGTGGTGACGGTGGCAATCCGTGGCGGGGGACAGATCGCAGCGATGGGATCGATGATCTCGTGGGCATCCTTGTCCGCCATCATGCCGAGGAGCAGGCAACCCCGATGATCTGCTCGGTACTCCACGAACGTGGTCACGAAGTGGTCGATGGATGCGGGGGTGTGAGCGCCGTCGAGAAGCAGGGGAAGCGGGGATTCGATCAGTTCGAGGCGTCCCGGTAACTGGATCCGGTCGACGACGGCGGCCACTTCAGCGCAGCTCCACTGCAGTGGCGGAGAATCGGATCGACCCGGTTCTTCCGTTTCCAGCGCAGCGAGGGCACACGCCAGGTTGAGCCTCTGAGGAGCGCAGACGGAGGCGGGAATCCGGTGGTCCTCCTCGACGATTTGAACCGCTGCACCTCGCTCCCTTGCGATGGCTGCAGAGACGGCGTCTGCCGGACCCGTGGCGATGATGAATGGTTTTCCAGAGGTGGCAATCCCGGCCTTCTCGGTGGCGATCTCTTCGATGGTTTCGCCGAGGATGGCCCTGTGATCGAGATCCACCGTGGTGAGGATTGCGACGTCGTGGGGAATCGCAGAGGTGGAGTCGAGTGGCCCGCCGAGTCCCACTTCCAGCAGCAACCAGCGATCGCCTCTCTCGCCGGCGCGTTCGACGAAGAGTGCCGTCCACAGGTCGAAAAAGGTCGGTGCAGCTTCTTCCTCCGGCGGGCTGAGAAACGGCTGCAGTCGTTTCAGGCCCTCGAGGGTCTGCTTCTCGGTCAACTGCTTGCCGTCGACCCGGATCCGTTCGAGGATCGTCTCCAGGTGGGGAGACAGTGTTGCCGCCGATGGAAGTTTCTTGATGCCGAGCAATGACTCCATCCACAGCACCGTGGAACCTTTTCCCTTGGTCCCGGCGACCTGGATCACCGGTCCCCTGGGCGCGGCGATCCCCGCTCGAAGGAGCAGAGAACGACAGCGAGAAGGGCCGAGGGATCGACGATCGGACGCCAGTGGTGTTTGCCGCTCCCAGTTGGTGAAGGTGGCCAGCCACGGTTCCAGTTCCTCCCAGAGGTCGGGGGCAGGTGGAATCGGAGTTGAGTTGGACATTCGACCCCTTTCCATCGTTGACGCGGCTGCAAGGCTCGGGAACCATTCATGATAGATGAGGGAGAAATGAGACCACGAATCGGACTGAACTGCGACATCGAGATCAGGAATGACTCCAGGACCAGGGTTCAGGTGTGGGATACCTATCACCAGTTGATCACCCTGCACGGTGGAGTTCCTCTGATCATGCCACCCGAAGTCGATCCCGCCGAGGTGGCACCGATCCTCGACGGGGTTCTGCTGATCGGTGGTGACGACTACCGCTGTGCATTACCCGATGAGCACGATCCCCCGGAGCGCTTCGTGGCGGTGCATCCGCTGCGGGAAGAAGCGGACCTGAGGTGGGGTCGGTTTCTGCTGACGAGCGAATTGCCGGTCTTTGCCATCTGCGGAGGGTTTCAGGCGATGGTGTATGCCGCTGGTGGAAAGATATTGGGGGACATCGAATCGGAGATGGAATCGGAGATGGAATCGACGGTGATACACCGACGCGTCTCCGAAGAGGGAGAGTTGCCGATCCACCAGGTACGATGGAATGGCGACCTGGAAGATGGACCTGTTGCGGGCAACTACCCGGTCAACTCGAGTCATCATCAGGCAGTCTCCAGTCTACCCTCCGGGTGGAGTGCTCTGGCCACCGCGGAGGACGGTGTCATCGAGGGTGCTTGTGATCAAAGTGGTAGGCTGGTCGGGGTACAATGGCATCCGGAGTTGATGGTCGACGAGTCGTTGAGTCGGCAACTGGGCGAGCGATTCTTCCGCAGTTGCAACCTCATCAGGGCAGGAAGAGGATAGCGTGGCGAGGCTTTTGATCTGCGCCGGTGAACCATCCGGCGATCTACACGCAGCTCGTCTGGTAGATGAATGCTGGAAACTCGATTCCTCCCTGGAGATCGAGGCGGTAGGTGGAGAAAAGCTGGCTGCCACCGGTGCGCTGATGAGAGCCGATCGCGCAGATCGTGCGGTGATGGGCTGGTTGCCGGTGTTGGGGCAGATCGGCTCGATTTTCAATTATGCGGCGAGTTTCGTCGAGGAACTGCTGCAAAATCCCCCGGACCAGCTGGTCGTCATCGATTATCCAGGGCTCCATTATCAACTCGCTTCCATCGCCAAACGATTGGGGATCCCCGTCAGTTATTACATCTGTCCGCAGGTGTGGGCGTGGGCGCCGTGGAGGATCGGTAGGATCGCATCCTGTGCCGACCAGTTACTCGTGGTTCTTCCCTTCGAGGAGCAGATCTACAGCCCCCATCACCACCGGGTTCACCACGTCGGAAATCCGGTCTTTGATCACCTGGAGGATTCGCAGCCGTCGCCACCACTCGAGGGGTACGAGGGAGGCCGGGTGCTGGCTCTGTTGCCAGGGAGCCGTCGCCAGGAGGTCCGAAGTGGGGTTCCCGCTCTGCTCGAGGCGGCACGAATCCTGCGTCAGGAGGATCCCCGACTGGAGACCTGGATCTCCTGTCAGCGCAGCAAACTACTTCCCGAACTGGAGGAACTGATCGGCGGAGATCCCGACGTGAAGATCCACGTGGGAGATGTTCGTACGCTGCAGAGCAAGGCTCAACTTGCCATCGTCTGTTCCGGAACAGCAACGCTCGAGACCGCCTGGCACGAGGTTCCGATGGTGGTCGCATATCCGGCTACGGAAACATCGCGCTCCGCCTATCGATTGCTCGGAGTGACCCCCTTCTTTTCGCTGGTCAATCTCTTTGCAGGCCGGGAGGTGGTTCCTGAAGTTCTCTTCGAGCCCGGGGATGGGACGTCGATTGCGAGGGTGGCGTCACCGCTTCTCGACGAAGATGTGGCGGCCCGATTGAAGGCACAGTTGCAGCAGATCCGTCAGCAGAAATTCCGGCCGGGGGCGAGCAAGAGGGCTGCCGAGCACATCCTGCAACTCCTGAAGGATGGCAACGGGACGCTGACCTCTGCGCCGGATGCTGCTATCCTGTAGCCATGGTTTACTTCGGTCCCAGACGCAATTCTTCCTACCGAAAGGGTCTGTCCGCTCGAGAGAAGATGCGGGTGGCGGGACCCATCCTGTTGCTGCTGGCGCTCGGATTGATCGTCCTCTACCCCGGCAATGACAAGAAACCGCCGGCGGTGACTCCTGTCGATATCGGGCCGTCACGTCCCGACCTGGTCACCCCTCCCGATGCGGTGAGTTCCGATGTCGGGATCGGTGTACCCAACGTTCCCGATCCGGTCGAGATCACGCCTCTGGTAGAGATGCCGCCACTGTCGGTCCCCTTCGTCGAGAACCCCCTGAGACTGGAATCGGTTCGAGACGGCGCTGCCGTGGTTGCCGGGGAGAGTGAACTGGATGGCCAGATCTATCTGTTTCACCGCATCCGTGCCGCGATTCCGGTGGAACAATCGGGGGAAGCTCCTCTGGTCGCCGAGATAGGAGCCGATCCCGCATCGCTTCGGGGGAAACGATTCCAGTTCGTGGTGACCCTCATCGAGAATCCCCAGCCGCGAGTGTTGCGAGAAAATGACAGCGGTATCACCCGTTACTGGGAGGTGTTCGGCTCCGATGTCAGTGGCAGCCTTCACCGCATCGATTTCATCGACAAGCCGAAGAATCTTCCCAGCGGAAGCGACGTGCTGGTGGATGGGGATTTCCTGAGGCTCTATCGCTATCGGACGGTGCAAGGGGTCGAGGGAATGGTTCCGCAGTGGGTCGCCGCAGATCTGGAGATCTATCAGAGCCCCTTTCAGCGACGCGGATCTCCGTTCCTGGCGATGTGGGTGGTGGGAACCATCTCGCTGGTCACTCTTCTGACGCTGGTGATCATCCAGATCAGTGGTCGAACCGGACGGATTTCCAGTCGAACCGCTCGCAAGCGCCGTGGTTCCCGATGAATCCTGTATCCACCCCACATGAGATTCGTTGGCCCGACCGTACTTGCATCCTGCGTACCGGCGCACTGGAGGAGACCTTCAAGGGTCCGTTACTGGGAGAGATTCCCACGGCACAGTTGCTGTTGCGGGATTCCGGCGTGCCGGAGGGGAGCCTCGATCCGATCCGCAAGGTGCTGGGGGAGAGGGCGCCACTCCACGAGTTTTCGGTCGCCGGGGGAGAGACAGCCAAGAGTTCTCAGGGTTGGCGTGAGATCCTCGAGATGCTCGCCGAGGCGCGCATCGATCGAGCAGGACTGATGGTCGTGGTCGGTGGAGGAGCCGTGGCCGATTCCGCTGCATTTGCTGCGTCCGTCTGGCATCGAGGCATCCCCTGGATCGGCGTCCCGACCACCCTGCTCGCCATGGTCGACGCCCATGTCGGGGGCAAGACTGCGGTCCATTTCGAGGGAATCAAGAATCGAATCGGTAGCTTTCATCTGCCGCGAGCGGTGATTGCGGATCCTGAGCTGCTCAGCTCGTTACCCCGATCACAGAGGGCTCTGGGCTGGGCTGAGTTGATCAAGGCGGCGTGGATCGGCGATGCAGAACTGCTCGAAGCGCTGGAGAGTGACCGGGGATCGATTCCACAAGATCTGATACCGGCAGTTCACCAGATTTCAGCAGCAGTGGCAGTCAAGGTTCGAATCGTCGAGGAGGATCCCTACGAGGAGGGATCACGGGAGCTGTTGAATTTCGGTCATACGCTGGCTCACGCACTGGAGATGAACTCATCTCCGGCGGTTCCCCACGGTGCAGCGGTTGCCATCGGGATGGTCTTTGCCGCACGACTTTCTCATGCCATGGGGGAGACGACGGAAAGCACCGAGCAGCGGCTCACAGAAATCCTGCAAGCGGTCGAACTTCCCACCGACTGGCAGCAGTTCGACCTTGAAGCGATCCGCAGTTCCCTGTGCCACGACAAGAAGGCGAGAGGCGGAGAGGTGCGCTGGGTTCTTCCCAGGTCTCCAGGGCAGATGGTCGTGAGGTCGGTACCTCCGGAGGTGGTGGAGCAGGTCTTGCGATAGGATCGTGTGGAGTCCATCGTGTCTTCCATCATGTGAGTGGATGCTGGTTTCAGGCCAGTTGTTGCGGATGGGGGAAAGGAGTACTCGTGAGCTTCTCGATGCGACGAGATCATTCCCGGACCGGGGCCATTCGATCCTCCACAACGATCCGCCTCACCACCAGTCTTGTGCTGATGCTGTTGGTGCCGCTTTGCTGCGGCTGTACAGC
>CAYPPQ010000056.1:0-2544 GCA_964412635.1 uncultured Planctomycetia bacterium
AAGGAGGTGGTCGAGGCCTTCATCGGGCAGATCGGCAAGCAAGGGGGTCGCGTTCTCGATGACATCTGCGATGCACTGATCTGGCTCACCGGAGAGGATTACGGACCGAGCGAGGTGTCCTGGAACTCCTGGTGGGACCGCGAGGGCGAGGATGCGGAGATCCGAGGGATCACCAGAGAAGAGTACGAGAGAATCCGTGCCGAGGCGGCGAACAGCACCACTGGAACCTATTACGGACTGCGGGTCATCAGTCGCTTTGTCACCTTCATCGTCGATATCTCCGGCTCGATGGAGGAACCCTACGAGGTCGACAGCGTCAAACTGCCCGGTGGCAGAAAGGGACGTGGTACCGGTGTCAATGGCGGGCAAAAGGGAAACAAGAAGCGCGAGAAACTCGCCAAGATCGAGGTGGCTCGGCGGGAACTGCTGAGGGTCATCGATGCGATTCCCGATGGGACGCAGTTCAACATCATCGCCTTCGAGAGCACCTTTACTCCCTGGAGACCGGCGCTGGTCGAGATGGAGGATGGTATTCGCCACGACGCCCTCGATTACGTCCGTAAGTTGACACCGAGAGGCATGACCAATGTCTATGACACCCTCACTTCAGCCCTCGATGATCCCGAGGTGAATACCATCTACTTCCTCAGTGATGGTGCGCCAACGATGGGAAAGATCGTCGAACCGGATGGGATCCTGGCCGAGATTCGTGCCTTGAATCAGATGCGTAAGGTGAAGATCCACACCATCGGGTTCCACCTCGATCCAGCGGCATCGATTCTGATGCGCAAGCTGGCCGAGGAGAATCATGGAACCTTTGTCGAGCGGTAAGATGGGTTGCTGCCGCTGAAGGTGGATCCGCGATCTGGCTAGAAGTAAACCTCGCTACGACTCTTCTCGTAACGTGCTGCAAACACCAGAGTGATCAGGAAGAGCAGCAGTGTGCCTCCCATGAGGGAGTAATTCATCGCCGATCCTAGAGCTTCCTGTGTTCCGGCTCCATTGAGCTGGATCAGGTAGAACATTCCGACGAGGACGAAGAGGATTCCCGGTACTACAGCAGCGAGGAAAGCTTTCTTCTCGCTCGCCTTGGCCATGCCGATCCGAGCCAGTTCCGAGGACTCTGGAACCTGTCCGCTGTGCATGCAGTCGGGACAGTTTGCAGTGGTCGCAGAGGAACCGGGGATGAATACGAAATCAGAGTAGCACTCGCTACACACGACCGGAATGCCTCCGGAAGTGGATGGTGCGCTGGGCAATCTGGGGGTACTACTCTTCGGCGATCTACCGCGCCCGGACTTCTTGGCAGCGGGCTTTCTTCTCTTGGCCATCGGATCCTCTCCGGTTCATTCAGGATACAAAATCCTAGCAAGAGGAGATGTGGGGTCAAGGGCACGAAGTCACACAATCGCCCGGTCGGGGGCATTATTCGCCGCTCATCCCGTCTGGTGTAACGGGTCTTCCAGGATCGGGGCTGACTTGTAGGCCCTGTCCCGTCTCAGATCTCGGCGAAATTGCGGTCTTCCACGGCCTGGATGGTTGGGCCCTGGCTGTGGAGAGACACCTTCTCGTCCAGGTTCAGGGCGGCCAGGTTCAGGGGGGCCAGGTTCAGGGGGGCCAGGTGGCGGATGACCATCACGGCCCTGTGGATTTCGTCTCGGGCCATTTCTCCTGTACCCAGCTTTGTCACGATGTCGTTTCCCCTTGCGAAGAAGCCCCTGGACGTTTTTCAACTGTTCGGCACTGAGCTTGGAGATCGCTTCATCGAGGGCAGGGGGGTATTCCCCGACCAGCGCACCGGTCTCGATGAAGGTGATCATCTGCTCCTTGTCGAGGTGTCTCGCCAGGTGCATCACTCGATGCCCCTCGCGGGTCATCGACATCATGCGACGCAGATGGCGCTTGACGAACGCAGCGCGACGATCCCTGTCGGGGAGTTTGGCGAGACGATCGCGCTCCTTTTCGGGGAGTGCTGCGATGAAGGAGTCGAGATTCTCGTCGATCATCTTCTTGAGATGTTCACGTTTTTGTGTCGGCGATAGAGTTCTGAAGTGCTCGCGATCCTCCCGGGTAAGTTGAAATTCCCACAGATGAAAGGCGGTGCGACGTCGAGAGAAATCACCACGTCGATCTTCGGGAGAGTTGAGCAACTTTTGCAGGCGATCAACAACTTGGGGAATCTCTTCCGCCGGGACTTCCCGCAGGCGTGCGACAAGCGCTTCCCGCTTCTTGGCAGGAAGTGACTTGAGAGACTGATGGATGCGCCGGATCTTTGCGCGACGATCTTCGGAGAGTTCATTCCAGCGCTCCTGAAGAGTGGACCGGTCGAGATCCGGGGAGTCGCCTGGATCCTGGGCGGGCAGTTCTCCTCGTTGCAGGAACAAGCTGGCGAGGAGCAGCAAGTAGCACAGTAGGTGCCGGTTCAGTACAGGCATCGACTTACTCCTCTCCCTCTTCGGTGATCAAAAGTTCGAGCGGTAGATCTGCAAGAGCAAGATCGAAGCCATCGACGGCCTGGATATCGGCAGGGTCGAGTTCTGCGAT
>CAYPPQ010000056.1:2554-14682 GCA_964412635.1 uncultured Planctomycetia bacterium
AGTGCGACGGTACCGATCTGGACGGCAAGGACTGCAAGAGCCTGAACTACGCGGGAGGTACACTCAAGTGTGCCAATAACTGCCAGTTCGACACCGCCAACTGCTACAGGTGTGGCGACAAGAAAAAGAACGGATCGGAAACCTGCGACGGCCTCGATATCGGCAGGGTCGAGTGCTGCGATCAACTCCGGGTCGAGATCTGCCAGCATCTCGAGAACATCGAGTGACTGCAGCAGTTCCAGGTCGGGAGCGACCGAGACGACGGGATTCAATGTCTCTGGCACCGGATCCGGCGTGAAGACAGAGAACCGCATCACCAGCGCGAAGACGACGGCAGCGGCGATGGCAAGCTGGAAACGGCGACTCTTGCGTCGAGAGGTCTCGATCTCGTGTCGAAGATCCCGAACAAAGGAATCGGTGTCGACATGCTCCTGTGACTCCGAGGCAGCAGCCTCGTTCAGCAGCGATTGCAGTTCTTCACCGTGCCTGTGGTTCTGATCATCCATCGAGTACTCCTGTTCTCCCGGTCGACGAACACTATACAGCGTACGTCGATGACCGGGCTGGTTCACGTCTGGTCGTTTGCCCGATCCGGGTAATTCGTTGACTGCATGAAAGACGACAGGTCTTGCTGCAGTTTCTTCCGTGCGCGGAACAGGACCGACTTGGTTGCGGGAATGGTGAGTCCCAGCGTCTCGGCGATCCGTGCTACCGACCAGTTCTCAAAGTTCTGCAGGTAAATGGCCTGCCGTGCTGGTTCTTCAAGTTTGTCGATGGCCATCCTGACAGCATCGATTCGTTCCTCCTTGAGCAGATCCTGTGCAGGGTCGGATGATCGTTCCGATCCTCCAACCCACTCCTGTCCCGTTTCAACCCCATCTTCCCTGGAGAGGGAGGAGCGTGGAGTCCAGCGCTTCCTCTTTCGGGTTCGGATCTCGTTGAGAGCGATTCGCCCGGTGATCCTGGCGAGCCAGCCTCGAAACGAAATCGCCTCTCGAAACTGGTCCTTCGACTTCCAGACGCGAAGGAACACCAGTTGCGCCACATCTTCGGCACCGGCGAGATCCCGGATGTACCTTCGTGCATGGCGCACGACGAAGGTCAGATGCCTGGAGACCAGAATCTCGTAGGCTTCGGAATCACCGCCCTGGAAGCGACGCATCAGTGCTTCATCGTCTACTTCCAAGAGGAGAACTCCTGTCTCTGCCTGAGAAACCCCGGGAAGCCTCCCAGGACTCCCTGAAAAGGGGTATTCTGGCAATAGATTCCGGTTTTTCACAGTCTGGAGCCAGAAGTTGGCAAAAAAAGCGCCTGATCCCCTGTCACAACCACCCTTTCGGCCCTCCGGCCGAGCGGTCCCGCAGGTCGATCTCGATCAGCTGGCGAGCGGCAGTCAGATCATCGATGTCCGTTCCCCTCGTGAGTTCGAGGAGGATCACATTCCCGACTCCCTTCACGTTCCGCTGCTCGATGACGATGAGAGAAAGAAGACCGGAACCCTGTACCGGGAGGAGGGACCCGAGAGTGCCACCCGCTGGGCCCAGGGTTTGCTGAACCATCGACTCGATCTGTTCTTCGACCAGCTTCGAGACGCGGTAGAGAATTGCCCCGAGACCGTCATCACCTGTGCTCGTGGAGGAGACCGCTCCCGTCATGTCGTGCAGTTTCTCAACGAGCGCGGATTCGTGGCGAAACAACTGGTTGGGGGCTATCGCAGTTATCGAGAGGGAATTCGCAGGCAGCTGGAGGAGTTCACGATTCCTCCATTATGGGTGCTGGATGGATACACCGGTGTGGGGAAGACCAGAGTGCTTCAGTCGATTCAGGAGATCCATCCGGGCCGTGTCCTCGATCTCGAACAGTATGCCGAGCATCGATCGTCGATCCTCGGCGATGTGGGAAAGACTCCTTCGACACAGAAAAAGTTCGAGAGCCGCCTGGCGGCTGCGATTTGCTCCCTCGAGGTCGATGCTCCGTGGGTCCTCATCGAAGGGGAGAGCCGAAAGGTCGGAGATCGACAGATTCCCACCCGCCTGTGGGATGCGATGCAAGTAGCCCCGCGCATCGAGATGATCGCGTCGATCGATCGACGCGCATCGCTACTGGTCGATGAGTACGCCACCGATGACGGTTGGGAACCGGTTCTCGAGCGACTGGAGGTTCTCCGTGGTTACGACAGGATCGGTTCCGAGGGGGTCGATCATGTCCAGGGCCTGATCCGTCGTGGTGACCCCCATCTCGCGGCAGTGTTCCTGCTCGAGCATCATTACGATCCTCGATATCAGCATGGTGGCGAACACAAGATGTTTCGTTTCAAGGTGGAGAATCTGCAAACGGAACAGGTGAGCCGGGAGTTGATCGAACGCCTTACATCGAGCAGCTGTTGATTGCGATCGACCTCTCGAGGCCAGGTCGGAGGTCGGCTGCGGCATTGAGTCAGCGCGGCTGACAGGTGACAATCACTCTCCTCATCACTCATGAAGGAGCGATTCATCATCAAGGAGCGATTCATCATCAAGGAGCGATTCATGGCCAGGAACACCGATGCGAAGATCATTTCAACCGTTACCGCTGTGTTGTTGATGGCGTTGACCTCAATTGTCCTCGTCGCGGATACGCCCAGGCCATTGCCCGATCCCGATGGCAAGCCCGCCAACATGTCCAAGCCGGTCCAGGTGTTCATCCTGCTGGGGCAGTCCAACATGCTGGGCTTCGGAAAGATCGGCGCCGCCGATCAGGAGGGTTCGCTGACCCACGCGGTCAAGGTGAAGGGCAAGTATCCCTATCTCGTCGATGACGCGGGACAGTGGACGGTGCGCAACGATGTCCGTAACGCCCGGGTCATGGGAAGTGGTACCGGCAACATGAGGTCCTTCAACAACGAGTGGATGACCATCTCCAGGGGCAAGATCGGACCCGAGATCGGCATCGGGCATCACGTCGGGCAGGTCATCGACGCACCGGTGCTGATCCTCAAGAGTTGCATCGGCAACCGAAGTCTCGGTTGGGATCTACTGCCACCCGGCTCCAAGCAGTACGAACAGGACGGGATGATCTACGCCGGCTACAAGGAGTCGCCTGACAAGTGGAAGAAGGGGGAAACCCCCGAGCCGATCGGCTGGTACGCCGGCATGCAGTACGACGGTGATATCGCCAATGCGAAGCGAGTGCTGGCGGAACTGGACAAGTACTATCCAGGTGCCGAGAAATACGAGATCGCTGGTTTCTTCTGGTGGCAAGGCGACAAGGATCGCTACAACGCTGCACACGCCAGTCGCTACGAACAGAATCTGGTCCAGTTGATCGAACAGTTGCGTACAGATTTCGATGCGCCTGATGCGAAGTTCGTCTGTGCCACCCTCGGTCAGACGGTGAAAGGTGCCGGAGGTGCGGAAGGGCACATCCTCGACGCCCAGCTTGCGGTGGACGGGAGATCGGGCAAGTACAAGCAGTTCAGGGGCAATGTCGCCACCGTCTACAGTCACCCTCTCAGTCAGGGAGGTGCTTCCAACAGCCACTATGGTGGTAACGCCGAGACCTACATGAACATCGGGGAAGCGATGGGGCAGGCGATGGCCGAACTGCTGGGGAGCAGAAGTGTTGGCTTGAGGAAACTCCAGCCGTAGCTGGCAGCGGTCGCGACTGCGTCGCTACTTCTTCTTTTCCTTCTTCAGCTTTCTTTTTTCCTTCAGAGTCAGGGCGGGCTGCTTCTGGGTCTCGCGCTTCTTGTCCTTGTTGCCCTTGTTGGCCATGCTGGATGCTCCTTCGCTCTAGATGGTCGCCGATTTCAAACACATTGCCTTCATGTTACTCGTTTACCCGGCTCAGATCACGGGCGAAACGAAGACTGCTATCAGGGTGCGTCAGGCGAAGGTTCGTTGACAGGGTGATGGCAATCACGGAAGCGGCTGGATGGGACCGTTCGCTCTCACGGTCTCGGCGCCTCGTCAGAGAAGCGGCCATGGAGCAGGAAGTGAATGATCTCCTGCTGTGTTCTCGATCTCCAGAAGACAAAGGTGTGCGACCCAGGCAGGTGAATCCAGTCGCTGGCACCCTCCAGACGGGTGTACGGGATGGGAACCATGACGTCGCGATCCGCCGCAATCACCCCCGTTTCTACACCGGGGCTGATCCCCTCGGGAAGCGGGCCGCCTGCGGTTGTTGCGAGTTCACGGATCGGCGCCACCCACGGACCCAGCAAGTCCTCGAAGGTGTCCGCTACCGGCGATCCCTGATTGGGTGGGGAGATCTGAACCACCCTGCCGATGCCATCGATGGCGGGGGACGTGGCTCGCAGGGAGATGACCGCACCCAGGCTATGGCCGACCACGTGCAATCGACCGTGTGGATCGTCTTCGACCTGCTGAATCAGGTGCTCTCGTAGACCCACTGCCAGTTCGTCGACACCCTGTCGCGTGGAGGGGTATCGATACTCGATCACCTCGAAGCCTGCATCCTTGAGAGCTGGGTGCAGCGGCTTCATCGCTCGGTGCGAGCGAAACAGTCCATGGACCACCACAACCCTGGAGCGTTCGGTATCCTTCAAGGGAGTGCCCTCCGGTAAATCAGGCAAACTGCAGCAGCCAACTACCAGCAAAAGCAGCAACGAGGTGACGATTCGCGGCCATCTACTCTTGAGGTAGAAGATCTCTCGCAGTGGCATCGTTTATTCACCGTTCGATTGGCTGGAAGTTGGTGGACCTGAGGGGGATCGAACCCCTGACCTCTGCATTGCGAACGCAGCGCTCTCCCATCTGAGCTACAGGCCCGTATTCCTTCATGCCACGAGATCTCGCTTTATAGAGAATAGGGCACGACGGAGCAAGGGCTTACGGGCAGGACTCACGATCGTCCATCTCCTCGAGTCGCTTCTCCAGTTGCCGGATCCGGTCTCTCAGTTGAGGAAGTTGAGAGATGATCCCGAAGATCTTGCGGGTATGGCGGGCGTCGTCTGCAGGTACTCCCATGAGGATCTGGTCTCCATCAGAGTTCCTCATCACCGCTGATTTTGCGGCAACCTGGGTTCGGTCGCCCACCTCGATGTGGCCGATCATGCCACTCTGACCGCCGAACTCACAGGCATCTCCGATGACAGCAGAACCAGCGATTCCCACCTGGGCTGCGAAGAAACAGAAGTTGCCCACCTCGACGTTGTGCGCGATGTGAACGAGATTGTCGAGTTTACTACCCTGGCCGATGATGGTGTCGTCGAGGGCTCCACGATCGATGGTGCAGTTGCACCCGATCTCGACATCCCTGCCGATCTGAACCCCACCTCTGTGGGGAACCTTGCGCGGGCCTTCACTGGAAGTGGCGTAGCCGAAGCCGTCTCCTCCGACGATGGAGCCGGCGTGGATGGTAACCCCCTCACCAATCGTGGTCTGGGCATAGATCACCACGTTGGCATGAAGAACCACACCGGCACCGATGCGGGTCGGTCCGAGGACCACCACTCCGGGGTGAAGGAGCGCCTCCGAGCCCACCTGCACGCCGTCTCCGATGAAGACGTTGGGGCCGATGGAGCAGCCGGGATCGACGGTGGCATCGGGATGGATGATCGCAGACGCATCGATTCCCTCGAAGGGAGGATCCGGTTCGGGATGAATCAACAAGATGGCCCTGGCAAAAGCCTCACTCGAGTTGTCGTGGCGGAGCACCGCTGGAATGTCAGCGAGGCCATCGGCAGTACGGTTCATTCCCACCAGTACCGCCGATGCGGCCAGGCCATCGGGGATCGGTCGATCATCCGCAATCCAGGCCAGGTCTCCGTCGCCAGCACTTTCCGGCGGTTGAACCCGTTCGATTTGTACATCGGATTGTCCTTCGAGTAGTGCACCGAGTCGGTCTGCGATCTCCTGGGCTTCCATCGTCATCGGCTTCCCTTCGGACGTATGATGCCGAGCAAGTCGACGATGAGCGGATTCTTCTCATCGGTATTGAGGCTCAGTTTCAACTTCCCGAAGATGGCTCCAGGAGTTTCCGGGTAGGGATCGGCGATGTAGGCGCGCAATTCCAGCGACCCGTCCGCCAGTTTCTTCGATGAAAAGGAGATGTCGAGGCCCTCTGGCCCCCTCGTCAGTTCGAGGGTCGTCGAGAGCAGTTCGAGATCCTTGCCGTCGACTCTTCGCAACTTGAGGACCTTTTCGGAGAAGCCGCTGTCCTTGATCTGTTTGAGATTCCAGTGCTGCGGATCGTGAACGATGTTACCAAAGGAGCGACCACGAATCGGTACGGTGAAGGGGAGTCCGTTACAGAACCCGTCAATTCGCCCGGAGAAACGCCCGTTGTCGATGCCTCGCCCGGCGCTCACCGACACGAAGGCGCGATTGCCCTTCGACTCGAGAAGTGTCGCGGTGAAGTGCGAGTCACTGGTGGTGAGCTTGTCGATGGAGGGAGGGAGTTCTCCTGCCGATGTGAACTCGACCACCGCGGTTTGCTCGGGAATCGCGCCGGCGGTGGATGTCGCGAGGACCAGTTCCCTGGCGGAAGTGGTGATTCCCGGGTGGTACTTGGCCACGACAGGGAGTCTCAACACCGGTCTCTGTGCCATCTGAATCTCGATCGTCTTGGCAAATTTGCCCCAGCCCCGGCCGAAGTTGACGGAGAAACTGAACGCTCTCTTCTCGCCAGGGCCGAGGGGGGTGCGGATCTCCTTGGAGATGATCTTCATGCATCCGCAGGTGGGACGCAGCCCCGACAGTTGCTGAGGCATCTTGGTGAGGTTGACCACCGAGAACTCGACGATCTGCTTCTGGCCATGTCCCACCGAGCCGAGGTCGATCTGGCTCGGCTCCAGGCGCAGGGAGGGGGTCGAGGTCTGGCCGAGGCCAGTCTCCCCCGCGACCGTGGCCAGGAACAGGACCAGCAGCAGTCGATGGAAACGCCAGACGCGGGTGATAGCGGCTGCTGAGGGCAAAAGGTGAGTCATCTTTCCTGGACCTCCAGTACCGGTGATTATAACCAGAAATTTCCAGTCAGTGGGAACTGGTCAGTGGTTGAATCCTCGACTAGTTTCCGGTGCAGGGGCCGCTTCGGTCACCGGTTGGGAGTCTTGATGGTGCCACAGCACGAGTCGGAACAGGTGTGGGGGATCCCGCGTGAGGTGATGGAGCGGCAGATCGGCAAGTTTCAGGGTTTTCTTCCCCACGATGGAGACCTCGATAGTTGCTGCCGCAGGCTTGAACCTCATGGCAGTTTTCGACCTCGCGACGAAGTTGAGGAGGATCCGCTGTGGAAACAGGTGATTCCCTACATCGTCCTGCGCCATCGGGACAAGGTACTGAGGCTACGGCGACTGGCCACGCAGGGGGAAAAACGTCTCCATCACCGAATTTCCATCGGAGTCGGCGGCCATGTCAATCCAGAGGCGGCCGGATCCGCTCCACTGCTGGTGCGGGGGATGCTGCGCGAACTTCACGAGGAGATTGCCATCGGCGAGACGAGACCTCGGTTTCGCATCCTCGGCTGGATCAATGACGACGAGACCGAGGTGGGAAAGGTCCATCTCGGTCTGGCGGTCGAGGCTCATCTCGAGGAGATGGTGCCGATCCGTGAGACGGACCGGATGGAAGGGCTGTGGTGCCCCCAGGATCAACTGGACCCCCTGGACCCCGGCTGGGAATCGTGGTCCTCCTTGCTACTTCCGCGCCTCGACGGGGTGGCAGCGGATCCAACTTCTGGAGTTTCATCCTGTTGAATCCATGCGGGTGCGATTGACGGTCCATCCCGTGAGCGGATAGAATCTCCCTCGACGTGTACGACCCCGGCTGTGGATCGGGGAGAGGCCCGTCATTTTTCGCGAATACCGCTACCCGGTGGTGTAATTGGCAACACAACTGGTTTTGGTCCAGTCATTCGAGGTTCGAGTCCTCGCCGGGTAGCCATTGCGAGATCTCCATCGATCGTGACGAGTATCGCTCCATGCGGTGAGATCTCCCTTCCGCTGACGGGCAATTCGATGGTGAGCACCTCTGGCTTTATCGTCTTGACGGCGATGCACTGCAGACGGGACCTCCGAGATGGATCCTAAATTCGATGCATTGCTGCTCGCTGCAGGCCGTGGTTCCCGCATGAAATCCGCTGTCCCCAAGGTACTGCACAGCATCCTCGGAACTCCGATGATCGAGCTGGTCATCGACCGTGTACGTGATGCGGGCGCACAGGAGATCACCCTCGTCCTCGGACATGAAGCGGCATCGATTCGCGATGCGCTGACCGACAAGAAGGTCTCCGATGCACTGCAGGAACCGCAACGAGGTACGGCTCATGCCGTACTGATGGGATTGCAGGCCGATTGCGGTGACAACGATCAGATCCTGGTGGTCAACGGCGATCTTCCCGATCTCGACGGGGATGTGATCTCGCAGCTGGTGCGCGGACACATCGAGGGTGAATCTGCCTTCTCGATGGCAACCTGCACCGTCGATCAACCGGAAGGCATGGGGCGCATCGTCCGTGGTTCCGATCAATCGTTGAAGTCGGTGGTTGAGGAACAGGAAGCGGATGCCGGGCACAAGTTGATCTCCGAGGTCAATCTGGGCATCTACATGATTCAACGCAGCAAGGTCTTACCGATCCTCACAGAGATGGTCGCTGAAGACCTGGAGCAGGCCGATGCGGAGAGTTACCTGACCAGGCTGGTCGAGGTTCTGGTGGCGAGGTCGGTCGCGGTGCAGGCGGTCGAGGTTCCCGTCGATCAGCAGTTCTTGCAGGTCAACGATCGCCTCGGCCTGGCCCGGGTCTCGAGGATCTTGCAGGACAGGATTCACCGGCAACTGCTCGACAATGGCGTCACCATCGTCGACCCGGCAACGACCTGGATCGAGTTCGGTGTCGAGATCGGTCAGGATAGCGTGATTCACCCGCAGACCGTCATCCGGCGCGGTGTCGTGGTGGGGCAGTGTTGCGAGATCGGGCCCTTTGCCCATCTGCGCAGCGGAACCGTCATCGAAGACGACGTCAAGATCGGCGACTTCGTCGAGGTCAATCGCAGCGTCCTGCACAGCGGAGTCCGTGCCAAGCACCTGGCGTACCTGGGCGATGCCGAGATTGGATCAGGAGCCAATATCGGTGCCGGAGCGGTGATCGCCAACTACGACGGATCCAAGAAATCTCCCACCATCATCGGAGAAGGGGCGTTCGTCGGTAGCGGCTGTGTCATCGTGGCACCCGCCGATATCGGCGATGGCGCCGTGGTCGGAGCGGGGGCTGTGGTGCCTCCCGGAAAAAGGGTTGAAGCCGGCTCTACCGTAGTCGGTGTTCCCGCACGTAGAATGACAAGTAATAGCGAAGACACATCCAGCAAGATCGACGAAAGAGGACTTCGATGAGCCAGCAACTTTCTGACCGCATGGTAGTGCTCAGTGGCAACTCCAATCGCGCCCTGGCTGCCGATATCTGCGCCGAACTTGGCCTCGAACCTGGACGTGCAGAGGTCTCGCGATTCCCCGACGGTGAGATCTCCGTTTCACTCGGTGAGGATGTGCGCGGCAAGGATGTATTCGTGGTCCAGTCCACTTGCCCACCGGTGAATGAGAATCTGATGGAGTTGCTGGTGATGATCGATTGCGTCAAGCGATCTTCCGCTGCGCGTATCACCGCAGTCATTCCATACTTCGGCTATGCCAGACAGGACCGACGGGAGCAAGGAGCTCGCGTCCCCATCACTGCCAAGATGGTTGCCAACCTCATCGTCGCCGCTGGTGCTGATCGTGTCGTCACGATGGATCTTCACTGCGAACAGATTCAGGGTTTCTTCGACATCCCCGTCGACCATGTCTACGCCGGATCCATCATCATCGACCATTACTCGAAGATGAAGATGACAGATCTCGTCGTGGTCAGTCCCGACGTCGGCGCGATCAAGATGGCCAGAGCCTACAGTCGAGGCCTCGGCGCACGACTCGCCACCGTCGACAAGCGCAGGGTGAGCGGTGAAAAGACCGAGATCGGTTTCATCATCGGAGAGGTGGAGGGGCTTCATGCGATTCTCGCTGACGATGTCATCGCCACCGGGGGATCGATCACCGCTGCATCGCGATTGATCCTCGAAAAAGGCGCGAAATCGGTATTTCTCGCCTGTACCCATCCGGTACTGTGTGGTCCTGCCGTGGAGCGTCTGCTGGCCAGTCCATCGAGGGAGTTTGCCTTCGTGGACACCATTCCCGTGGACGGAAAGATTTCCGATGATAGGGTAGCCCTGTTGTCATGCGCCCCGGCCTTTGCCAACTCGATCAGGCAGATTCACAAATCGGCCTCCATCGGGCGTAACAGCTTGTAAACAATTCCGGGAAACCGGATTCGAAAGGCGACGAGACGATGGACAAGTTCGTGATGGAGGGTCAGATCAGGGATACCTCCCAGGTTGGAACCCGTTCCTCCCGCAGGCTGAGAAAAACCGGACAGATGCCGGTCAATGTGTACGGCTCCGGCAAGGATAATCTCCAGCTCACGGTCAATGCCGAGGGATTCTACGGAGCTCTTGAACAGAGCCACCGTCTCTTCCAGATCGACTTTGACGGCAAGTCCGAACTCGGCATCGTCAAGGAAGTCCAGTACGACACCTTCGGAGACCATGCGATTCACGCCGACCTTGCACGGGTGACGATGGATGACGTGGTCGACGCCACCATTCACATCCAGACGATGGGAATTCCCAAGGGTGTGAGTTCGGGTGGAACTCTCGATATCCAGTTCCACCATGTCCCTGTACGGGGCAAGGTCAGCGACCTCCAGGACAAACTGGTAGTCAATATCGAGGAGATGAACTCCAACGAGTCGATCCGCGCCCGTGATCTCGACCTTCCCGATGGTGTCGAATCGACCCTTTCGGGGGGCACTCCCGTCATCATCGTCCACGGACGACGCGGGGGCTGATCCATCTCGTGACCACGTAGCGTGGGGGATTTGGCGTGGGGGATTTGATGCAACGCAGGGGACCCGATCGATCAATCCCGATGGTGGTGGTCGGCCTCGGCAATCCCGGTGCCGAATATCAGGGTACTCGCCATAACATCGGATTCTCGGTGGTCGACCAGCTTCAGCACAGATTACGCCGAGCAGAGGCTGGCTCCGCAACCGGAGCGCAGTTGATCAGTGGTCACTGGAAGTGGCGCAAGGTCCACCTGCTCAAACCGTTGCGATACATGAACCTGAGTGGCGAGCCGGTGCGATTGTTCCTCAATTCCCACGATATGTCGGCGGATCAGTGCCTGGTGGTGGTCGATGACCTCGACCTGCCGGCGGGGACGATCCGTTACCGTCCGGGAGGCTCTTCCGGTGGACAGAAGGGGCTAGAGGACATCATCTCGGCCCTGGGGACCGATCGCTTTGCCCGCTGCAGGGTCGGTATCGGCCGTCCTCCAGCCGGGGTCGACACCTCCGATCATGTGCTGGAGGTGCCCACCGGCAGCGGTGGAGAGATCCACGGCAAGAGTGTCGAAAGAGCGACCGAATCCGTACTTTGCTGGCTAGTTGAGGGTGTAACCAGTACCGCTCGTCGTTACAATGGGCCGCTTCCTGAGGACCAGGATCGTCCCGTTGAGGGGCGTGACGGTGGCGACGGAGAAGAATAATTGTAGGTGCGTTCTCGCATAGATTCCCTGCCGGTCAGCGGGGGGGCGGGAGTGCTGATCAAGATCTTAAGGAGATCATCTTGACCGAACGACTTTATGAGGGCCTGTTCCTCATCGATGCCGCCATCGCCGCATCGGAATGGACCGAGATCGAGGGACAGATCCGTACCCTCCTCCAGAACAACGGTGCCGACATCCAGTACGCAGAGAAGTGGCCGGAGCAACGTCTCGCTTATCCCGTCAAGGGTGTCAAGCGGGGGGTCTACTTCCTCGTCTACTTCAACTCGTCTTCTGGATCGATCGCAAGCATTCGCAGCGACGGTCAACTCAATGAGAAGATTCTTCGGATGCTCGTCATCCAGGAAGATTTCCTTCCCATCGAGATGGAGAAGCGTCGCGAAGCTTCCGAAAGAGCTGCCGCTGCTCCTCCTCCGGCGCCACCTGCGCCCGCAGAAGGATCAGACAGCGATGGCGCCGCAGCAGCGGCGGATTCCGCAGATGCTCCTGCCGATGCTCCGGCAGATGCTCCTGCAGATGCCCCGGCAGATGCTCCTG
>CAYPPQ010000056.1:14782-18768 GCA_964412635.1 uncultured Planctomycetia bacterium
CCGGCAGATGCTCCTGCAGATGCCCCGGCAGATGCTCCTGTTGAGGAGAGCGCCGGCGAAGAAACTGTTGCGGAAACTTCCGAGGAGGAGTCCGCCTCGGTCGAAACGGAATCGAGTGCAGAAGAGGGTGCCGTGGAAGAGTCCGCTGACGCAACGGAAGTGAGCGCCGACGAGGTGGAAGAAGTGGTCAGCAAAGAAGAAGAAACCAACTGAACGAGAAGAGGTGGTCATGGAGATCAACAGGGTATTCATCGCGGGAAATTTGACCAGGGATCCGGAACTCCGGATGACCCCTTCGGGCACCGCTGTTTGTGATCTTGGCCTCGCCTCCAATCGTCGCTACCGCCGGCAGGGTGACGACCAGATGCAGGAAGAGACCTGCTTCGTCACCGTCACCGTGTGGGGCAAATCAGCGGAAAATTGCAATCAGTACCTCTCCAAGGGGAAACAGGTGGTTGTCGAGGGACGTCTCAAGTACGACCAGTGGGTCGACAAGGAGTCCGGAAAGAACCGCAACAAGTTGACGGTGGTCGCTGATCGCGTCCACTTCATGCCTCGTGGAGCAGAAGGAGGAGGAGCAGCAGCGCAGCAAGGCGGCTACTCCGAGTCCGGCAATCAGACCCAGGGTGGAGATTTCCCCCAGGGTCAGACATACAACGATGAGGTGCCCTTCTAGGGCGGAAAGAGAAACAAGATGTTTGGTCGCAGAGATAAAAGATCGGTCGTCGCAGATATCGACTACATCGACTACAAGAATGTCGATCTCCTGCACAAGTGCCTGACCGGTGGTGGCAAGTTGACGTCGAGAAGACAGATCGGTTGTGATTCGCGTATGCAGCACCGCATCAAGAGAGCGGTTCATCAGGCACGATTCATGGCATTGCTTCCGTACGGACAGTAATACCGATCAATTCAGACCGGATTCCGCGACCGAGGTCGTGTGAGAAACCTTGATCAATAAAAGTGGAGACTATCGATGAAACTGTTTCTGAAGAAGAACATGACGGACCTGGGATCGATCGGCGACGTCGTCGATGTGAAACCTGGATACGCCCGTAATTACCTGATCCCCAAGGGAATCGGAGTCGAGGTTGGACAGGCAAACCTCCAGTGGATCGACGCGCAGAAGCGTCGACTCGAGCAGGAGCAAGAGGAGCGCCACGCTCACCTGCGTGGCCACGCAGAAGAGATCAACGGTTCATCTTGCACCGTCATCGCTCGCGCCACGGAAGAGGGACATCTGTTCGGATCGGTCACCGTACAGAACATCGCGGATCAGTTGAAAGCCGAAGGTGTCGAGATCGACCCCGAGGTGATCGAGCTGGAAAAGCCGATCAAGGAGCTGGGAATCTACAATCTCAATGCCAAGATCCACGATGAAGTCGAATCAGTCATCAAGGTGTGGGTGGTCAAGGCGGATGAGGAAGACGGAGATCCGGAGTCCGACATCTCGGGCGACGCCTGAGTCATTGCTGCCGCTGCACTTCTTGAAATGACCGTGGATATTCCGGGGATAGCCCGGGGATATCGTCCCAAGGTGCTTCGAGGTCTGGAGTTTCATTCTCCACTTCCGTCGAGGGAGGGGAGCCGGTAGGGTCAGCGGGATGAACAAATAGTCGACTCCCGGCACGATTCCTGGGTGATGGCGCGCTGCAATCGACGACTCACCTCAACCACGAGAAACGAAATCGAGACCAGCATGGCGGAAGACGAGAACGCTGTCGCGGCGATGCCCAGCAATATCGAGGCGGAAGTCAGCTTGCTGGGTTCCCTCCTGCTGGGGGGAGCAAAGAGCCATGCCGCCCTCGAAACGGTGTCGGAAGGCGATTTTTATCTCTCTCGCCACCGTGTGATCTTCGCCGAGATGCTATCGCTGTGGGCGGACGATGGTGTCACCGATGCGCTGATTCTCATCGAACGATTACGCGAAAAGGGAACCCTCGACCAGGCCGGTGGCGAGGAATACCTCATCGACCTGACCGGCAGGGTCCGAACAAGTTCCAACGCAGTCGAGTACGCGAAGATCGTCTCGCAAGACGCCAGGCGTCGTCAACTGATCGAATTGTGCCAGGATCTCGAATCTCGAGCACGATCGGGAACCGGGCAGGTCAGGCAGTTGATGGACGAGGCGGGGGCCAGTTTCCTGGGGCTCGCAGAGGATGACGCCAGCAAGGGAACCCACGGGATTCGGGAGAGTCTCGACCAGGTCATCACCAATATCGAACTGTGGGAAAAGGGACAGGTCGGCGTTCAAACCGGTTTCAAGGAACTGGATGCCATGACCAACGGTCTCCAGCCTACCGACCTGGTGGTGGTGGCCGGTCGCCCGTCGATGGGAAAGACCACCATCTCTCTCAACATCGCTCTTCATGCAGCGGTCCAGAATCATGTTCCGGTGGCGATCTTCAGTCTCGAGATGAGCCATGATCAGCTGGCGATGAACATGCTCAGTAGTATTTCTCGCATCAGTGCAGCCAAGATGAGAAATGCATCCCTCAACGACAACGAGTGGACCCACATCATCGAAGGGGTCGAGAAGATGCGAGATGCTCCCATCTTCATCGACGATTCCCCCGGTCTCAATGCGATGTCGATCCGTGCCCGAGCCCGTCGCCTTCATCACCAGAAAAAACTGGGGTTGATCATCGTCGACTACCTGCAGTTGCTGGAGATGGGTGGGCGGATTGAAAATAGACAGCAGGAGATCTCCCAGATCTCACGTTCTCTCAAGCAGCTGGCGCGCGAGCTCGACGTTCCCATCTTGACGATTTCACAGCTATCCAGGGCGGTGGAGGCGAGGGAAGGGAACAAGCCGAGGATGTCCGATTTGAGGGAATCCGGGGCGATCGAGCAGGATGCTGACCTGATCATGTTGCTGTATCGTAAGGAGTACTACAACCCCGACGACGAGGACGCCAAGGGTAAGGCCGAGGTGATCGTTGCAAAACAGAGGAAAGGTCGCACGGGATCCGCCAATCTTGCATTCTTCCCGGATCAGCTACGCTTTGGCGACCTGTCCTATGAACACGAATTCTAGAAAGTAGACCGATGAAATTTTCTACACTTCAGTCGATCACACTCAAGCGCACCGGAATCATCCTCACGGTCGTGATTGCGGCATTTGTCCTGCAGCCATACCTGTCAGGAATCGGTGTTCAACTCGAATCTCACCGACTCGGAGTATGCGATGTGCAGATCGTTCTCGATCGTATTCCCCAGGGAAAGCAGATCACCGATGACTTCAGCGTGCTTCGATCGAGCATGGAAAATGAACTTCGCCAGAAGGAAACCCAGCTGAAGCAATCGCAGCAGGAGGCTTCTCAGTTGCGCGCTGGCACCGACGGAAGACGCGAGATCGAGAAGACGATCGCGCTGATCCAGGCGGAGTTGAAGTGGTTGCAGGAGGACCTCGAGCAGGAGTTCGCTGCCCGCTTCAAGGCGCGTAGAGACGAACTGGTCAAACTGGTGAGAGAGGCGATCGAGGAGATCGCCGAGGAGCAAGAGATCGACCTGGTGGTCAACAATGTCGCCAGGGCATCCGATTTCAAGGTCTACGTCAGCGTCTGGGCCAGGAAAGAACTGGATATCACCGAGCAGGTGATCACCCGTGTGGCTTCCAAGATGGGGGATCGTTGACCACAGCCTCACAGCAAACGATCTCTGGAGAGGCGCTCCTCAGCGGGCGAGGACTTCACCTGGGCGAAGAGGCCAATCTGCGGCTTCTTCCCGCCCCCGCTGATTCTGGAATCGTCTTCGTGCGCACCGATATCGATCCTGATCTGAAGATTCCGATGGGACTCGATACCCTGCGCAGGCAGCCGAGACGGACCAGTTTCGGCATCGACCAGGTCGAGGTCCACACCTGCGAGCATCTGCTTTCCGTTCTGCATGTTCTCGGCATCGAGAACCTGATCTGCGAGATCGATGGACCGGAGATTCCTGGCATGGACGGCAGTGCCCTTCCCTTCCTCGAGGCGATCGGTGAG
>CAYPPQ010000057.1:0-18247 GCA_964412635.1 uncultured Planctomycetia bacterium
CCACACCCTTTCACGCCTCCCTCCGGGCCAACCCCCGCCATCTCCATCTCCATCGACCCTTCATCGACCCTTCATCGTCCCTTCATCGTCCCTTGATCGTCCCTTGATCGTCCCTTCATCGTCACTCCAGTCCGATGGTTCCTGTCGGTGGTGCTTCAGGTCGGTGGTGCTTCAGATCGGTGGTGCTTCAGATCGGTGGTGGCGAGATCACCTCGATCCTCATCCGTCTCCTCCCTTGCAACGGTGAGTACTCCCGACGATGCTCCTGTCGGAAGGGAGTCGTCATGAATCTGGGAGTCTGTTCCTGGTCACTCAATCCATCGAGTCCACAGGATCTGGTCGATAAGGTGTTGGCGACGGGAGTCGGTGCGGTGCAACTGGCACTCGATCCGTTACGTCAGCAGTGGGAGGTGGCAGATACCGTTGGCTTGCTGAAGGAAGCCAACATCCAGATCCTCAGCGGCATGATGATGATGTCGGGAGAGGATTACTCCACCTTCGAGACGATTCGCACCACCGGGGGTGTGCGACCGGATTCCACCTGGCAAGAAAATCTCCAGGCGGCCGAAGAGATCGCTACCATCGCAAGTTCCCTCGACATCGATCTGGTCACCTTTCATGGCGGTTTCATCCCACACGATCCCGAGGATCCCGAGCGGGCGCAGATGCTCGATCGATTGAAGAAACTGGCATCTGTTTTTCACCAGCACGGTTGTCGGGTGGCCCTGGAGACGGGACAGGAGTCGGCAACGACCCTGTCGGAGGTTCTGGTCGAACTGAACACTTCCACCATCGGGGTCAACTTCGATCCCGCCAACATGATTCTCTACGGTATGGGCGATCCCATCGAGGCGCTCGACTTGCTGGCACCCAGTGTCTTCCAGTTGCACATCAAGGATGCGTTGCCGTCGCAGCAGCCGGGACAGTGGGGAAGCGAGGAGCCGGTCGGCGATGGCGCAGTGCAATGGGAACGCTTCTTCCAGATCATCGAGAAACACGATCTCGACATGGACCTGGTCATCGAGCGAGAGGCGGGGGAGCAGAGGGTCGCCGATGTCATCCAGGCGCGAAAGTTGATCGAGACCCATCGGGAGCCATCGGGGAGGACCTCGCCATGAGTCAGATCGGAGTGGGAATCATCGGTTTCGGATTCATGGGGCGCACCCACCTCGAAGCCTACCTGAAGGCGATCGAAGGAGGTGCCGACTGCCAGGTGCGAGGAATCTTCAGCCTCGATCCGCCAGGATCGACGGGGCAGGGGAATGTCGATACCGGAGCCTCTGACGATGTCGACCTGGAATCCCTCGGCGTCCGCTGGGCTGCCAGTATCGACGACATCCTGCAGGCGGACGACATCGATGCGGTCAGCATCTGTACTCCGACCGACACCCACATCGATCTGGCGATGGAGGCGTTGAATGCCGGCAAGCACGTGTTGCTGGAGAAGCCGGTAGCTCTGACCGCCGCGGAGGTCGATCGATTGATCGAGGTCGACGAGCACAGCGACAGGTTGTGCATGCCTGCCATGTGCATGCGTTTCTGGCCTGGTTGGTCATGGTTGCGAGAAACGGTGACGAGCGGTCGACTGGGATCGGTGACCAGCGCATTTTTTCATCGAATCGGAGCCGCACCTGGGTGGAGTCAGGACTTCTATCTCGACGAGACTCGTTCGGGTGGGGCACTGACCGACCTGCACGTTCATGATGTGGATTTCATTCATGCCACCTTTGGACCTCCCGATACGGTCAGCACCAGTGGTACCCGCTCGCAGCTGGTGACCCGATACCAGTATCGGGATGGCCCTGCGTCGGTGGTTGCGGAAGCGGCGTGGTATCCCGATCGGTCGTACCCCTTCCAGATGCGTTACCGTGTCGCCTTCGAGGCGGCGGTGGCGGACTTCGACCTCGCCAGAGAGGGCTCCGAATTGATCCTCTATCGGGGGGGTGAAAGCGAAGTGGTGAAATTGCCGGGTGGGAACGGTTACGACGGTGAGATCAACCACTTCATCCGATCCATCGGCGCCGGCCAGTCCCACATCGACCCGGATCTGCAGCAAGCTCGGGCGGTGGTCCATCTGCTGGAGTGTGAGGGTGCGAGCATCGATCAGGGACTGCCGATCACTCCTTGAGTCGTGTCCCTTGACCACTGGAATGAAAAGAGGGGAACGACAGTGGCTGTCGTTCCCCTCTTTTTTATTCGTTTGTCCAGGCCGCTCGTGGCCGGCGGGCCCGTTGCTAGCAACCGCCGTAGTTGTTGCAGTCCGCTGCTTCCTGTCCGGGGTAGGTACCACAGGTGGGGAAGGGCGCCGGTGGCGTCGCTCCTTCCAGGAACTGGTACTGGATCACGAAGGTCGGATCCGCAACGTCGTAGTTGCCGTCGCCATTGGCATCATTGGCTCCATCACAGTCGTTGTGAGTCCCTCCCAGAAACAGGTCGGAGAGCATCCATACCGCATCGGCAACGTCGGTGTTGGAATCGTGGTTGGCGTCACTTCGCACGAAGGAACTGACACTCGCCGCTTCCATCGTGATGGTGCCATCCTGGGTGTCCGCCGCGATGGATCCTCCACCGACAACCACCACATTGGTGACATTGGGAGATCCCAGGGTGGAGGTCCAGCTGAGTGTGGTCGAGGCACCGGTCTCATTGCCAGCCAGGCCACCACTTATGGTCGAGTAATCTGCTATGGCGATGGTCGCAGCGGCGGGGAAAGTGATGGTCTCCGCACCGATGAAGGAGTAGACGCATCCCAGGGTGATCCCTTCGGCATAGATGCTCGATTCAGCGAAACTCGGTCCATTTCCGCCGTCCAGTGCTGCCAGTGGACCGGCCAGGGTGACCGAGTTCGCCTCGATCAGCTGGGGGTCATGTGCAAGCCCCATCGAGAAGCCTTGTGTCTCGTTGGGGAATGGCGCACCGAGTGCGCTGTTGTCATTCTCGGCGATCTTCAGGTCTGCAGAGAAACTGGCGTTTCCATCGGCAGGATTGTAGAAGGTGCTGATGTCGTCGACGATGTAAGTGAAACTGGGACCGGGAATGTCGATCACTTCCATGTTGCCGTCATTCTGGGTCGGTGAGATGGAAGCACCGTTGATGACCACCACGGTGGATACATTTGGAGTCCCGAGAATATCGCACATTCCCACCGGGTAGTTGCCCGGTGCTGCGGAGGAGTCGATGGCGTAATCGGCGCTGGACATCAGGTATCCAGTGGTTCCGGCAGGGATCGAGTCGCACCCGGTGAAGCAGATGACTACTCCCTGGGTCCAGCCATCGGGGTAGATGGAGGTCTCATTGAAGTCGGTGCCGGTACTGTCCTCCTGATTGACCTGGGAGATGGTGGCGATGGAGGAGTCGTGGCACATGCCGAAGGACCACCCCTGAATATCTCCAGCTCCTCCTCCGACATTGTCGAGGGTGGCGCTGATGTTCATGGTGCCTCCGGCAGCTGCAGAATCACTGCCTGCGCTGACGCTCTGGGCGTGGGTTGTCTGGGTTGCGACGCTGAGCGCGATTAACATCGTCAGGGTCGTGGCAATGCTGCGAAACATGAATGGGTGTCCTCTCGGGTGGCGAAATCAGTGATCTGGATCGCCGGATGCCGGATAAACAGGCTTGACGATGGATATACATACCCGCTTACTAGCGGCTGACAATGGCAATATTCACGCTTTGGGAGTCTTTTCGCAAGCAGTTCTTTACAGGAACTTCTCTGCGGCTCCGTCGAACAGGAGTTGGCACTATCTTGTCGTGATTGTCAGGTTGCGAAACTGCAATCGGCTGCCGTGAGATTGCAACTCGATGGGGCCCCTGGCGGGGATCGGCAGCTGGCGATTCCAGTAATTTTCCAGCACCACCGAGTCGACCACTCGCTCTCCGTTGAGATCGACGGTGACCACATCTCCAACCATCTCGATGCGGAAGTGATTCCACTGGCCCGGTGGACGGTCGGCGGCCACCTGCGGTTTTGAGGGTCCCTTCTGATTGTTGTACAGTCCGCCCGAACCCTCTGGATGTTGCTGTATGTCCCAGATCTGCACCTGCGGCGATCCACGCAGGTAGATGCCGCTATCGCCTCCCGCCTCGATCAGCCACTCCACTTCCAGCACGAAGTCCCCATACTCCTCGATGGTGCACAGGTGCGAGCCGTGACCGTCGAAGTGGAGGGTGCCGTCGATCACCTGCCAGTGAGACCGCATCTGTTCATCCGCCAAGCTTTGAGCTTCCGCCAGTTGCTGTGGCGACATGTCGGCTCGGGAGTAGGGATTGCCCACCAGGCCCTGCCAGCCGCGCAGAGTCTGACCGTCGAAGAGGCGAGGATCGCTGTCACGCAGGTTCAAGTGCTGACAGCCCATCGACAGGAGCAGCAGCAAGCATGGCACCAGGCAACGTTGGAGTGGAAGTGACAGTCGCATCGGTATCTCCTTCTCAGGCCGGGAATATGCCACAGCGACGGGGGCGGGGCCACCCCGGTCAGTCGTGGCCCCTCGAGGCTCGATGCCTTACGATCTGCCCATCGGAAATGCTCTGGGCTCGGTTGGGGGGAGATCCCCCGTGAGGAGAGTGGAAGTGTCGGAGATGAGTGGTTCGGGCGCCTCCGAGGCGGTCCCCCTCGACGGTGGATTGAAGATTCGCCTGTCGATCATGATGTTTCTCCAGTACGCCATCTGGGGGGCGTGGTTGCCACTGCTGTGGGACATGCTCATGGGAGCCAAGGGCTTCGACGGGGAGCAGGCGGGGAACATCTTCGCGGTGGGAGCGGTGGGTGCCATCTTCGGCCCCTTCATCGCCGGCCAGGTGGCCGATCGCTGGTTCAACAGCGAGCGCTTCCTCGCCATCAGTCACATCGTAGGCGGATCCATCGCCTGGAAGATGGCGAGTGCCAGCGACTACGACACCTTCTTCTGGATGGCGCTGGTCTACGGCTTGATCTATTCCCCGACGCTGGCACTGACCAACAGCCTCTCCTTCCATCACATCCCCGACCGGAATCGTGATTTCGGCAAGATCCGGCTGTGGGGCACCATCGGCTGGATCGCTGCAGGAATCGGTATCGGCCAGTGGCTACTGCACACCCATGCCGGTGGATCGGCGGACAACGCCAAGTCACCGGAGGTGTATGCGGGGATGGCGGACGCCTTCCGACTCAGTGGAATCCTCGGCATCGGCATGGGCCTCTTCTGTTTTGTCGGACTGCCGAACACCCCACCCACTCGGGCCAAGGATGGTAGCAACGCCACCGCCAAGGCGTTGGGTGAAATATCTACTCAACCGCTGTTGACCCTCTTCCTCATCGCGATTCCAGTCTCGTGCATCCATCAGTTTTACTTCGTCCACACCGCTCCCTTCCTCAATACCGTCCAGGAACAGCTGGGCGGAGGCGGATTTGCGAGTGGGATCAACAGCATCTTCGGAATCGGAGGTGGGGGATTGATGACCATCGGGCAGATGTCCGAGATCGTCGTTCTCGGGATGATTCCGGTGCTGGCGCTGCGGTTTTCGCGCAAGCAACTGCTGCTGACAGGTCTGTTCGCGTATGGCCTGCGGATGCTGATCTTCAGTTATGCACCGGCACTGGGTGATTGGGGATTGCCTCTGATCCTGCTGGGGGTTGCATTGCACGGCTTCTGCTTCGGTTGCTTCATCTTCGTCGCCTTCATGGTGGTGGATGAGGAGAGTTCTCCTGATGTGAAGGCGAGTTCCCAGAACCTGTTCAACCTGGTCATCGTTGGGCTTGGCATCATCGTCGGCAGCAAGGTCGCCAGTTCGGTGTCCAACTGGGCCTCGACGAGGGTCAGCGAGGACGGACCCTGGTATGCGAAATTCACGGAGATGTTTCAGGTGCCGATGGTCGCCAGCGTGGTTTGTATCGTCTTGTTGTTACTGATGTATCCCTCAAGGGGCAATAATGAAGGGGAGTCCAGCGCATGACTCGCAACGATTCGAATCTTGATCGACGCACCTTTCTCGGGGTGGGGATCGCATCCGCCGCGGGAATGGTGGGGCTTTCCGGCTGTGGAGGGATCGGTTACGGCATCAACATCTTTGGAGACCACAGACCTGCTCCCCCCTTCGAAGTATCGCTGGCCCAGTGGTCGCTGCACCGTACTCTGCGAAGCGGATCGATGACCAATCTCGACTTCCCGCGTGTGACACGGGAGGAGTTCGGCCTCGATGCGGTGGAATACGTCAATTCCTTCTTCAAGGACAAGGCCAACGACAGCGCCTACCTCACCGACCTCAAGAAGCGCTGCTCCGATCACGGGGTGAAGAGTCTTCTCATCATGTGTGACGGAGAGGGACGTCTTGGAGATCCCGATGGAGATGCCAGGAAAAAGGCGGTGCAAAATCACCACCGCTGGATCGATGCCGCCAAATTCCTCGGCTGCCATTCGATTCGAGTCAATGCGGCCAGCTCCGGTGGCTATGACGAACAGATGAAACTGGCGGCGGACGGTCTCGCACAACTGACCGAGTACGGCGCAAGCCACGGGCTCAATGTCATCGTCGAGAACCATGGGGGACTCTCCTCCAACGGGGCGTGGCTCGCCGGCGTGATGAAGATGGTCGATCACCCCCGCTGTGGAACGCTTCCCGATTTCGGGAATTTCAACCTGGGTGCGGGCAAGACCTACGACCGCTATCTCGGCGTGACCGAACTGATGCCGTTCGCCAAGGCGGTCAGCGCCAAGAGCCACAACTTCGATGAGGCGGGCAACGAGACCGGTACCGATTACGAGCGGATGATGAAGATCGTCCGGGAAGCGGGATATCGGGGGTATGTGGGGATCGAATTCGAGGGTCCTGGTGACGAGAAGGCGGGGATCCTGGCGACTCGCGACCTCCTCTACCGCATCCGAACCGATTGGATGACCGACAGTTGATGTGGAGCGAATCCAGTCTGTAATGAAGATCAAATCGAACCGTGTTCTCTCGAAGAAGGAGAAGTGATGGATAACGAAAAATCGGTGAGGCCGGCGGGAAATGACCGTCGTGAGTTCCTCAAGGGTGCAGCGCTGGCGGCGGGTGCCATCGCCGTCAGTGGCAACAGCTTGCTCGGGTCGGAACGGATCGGAGCCAAGTCGGGTGCCATCGGCAGGGCCGCGAGTCGAACCCCGGTCGGCGATGATGGCATGGTGCGGATGGCAGTCATCGGTACCGGCGGCATGGGGGGGGGACACATCGATTCCTTCCTGCGCTTCGCCAGCCGTGGCGAAGAAAAGGTCAAGATCGTTGCGGTCTGCGATGTGAACCACAAGCGTCGTGCCGTGGCGGAGCAGAAGATCAACAAGGCGCAGGGGGACGAGTGCGCCCTCTACACCGATTACAGGGAACTGCTGGCGCGCGATGACATCCACGGAGTTCTCATCGCATCGCCGGAGCACTGGCACGCGCAGATGGCGGAGGATGCTCTGATGTCCGGCAAGGACGTCTACATCGAGAAGCCGATGACCCTTCGTCTCCCCGAGGCGTTGAGGTTGCGCCAGGTGGTCCTCAACAATCCGGATGTGCTGTTACAGGTCGGAACCCAGAAGATCATGTTGCCCAAGTACAAGGCCGCCCAGCAGATGGTCGCCGACGGCGCCATCGGAAAGCCGACCTTCAGCCAGACCTCCTACTGTCGCAACTCGATGAATGGCGAGTGGAAGTACTACGGGATCGATCCCGAGTGGCAGCCGGGAGTCAATATCGACTGGGATCTGTGGTGTGGCCCGGCAGGACTGCGCGACTGGAATCCGGCCCTGTGCGCCCGCTGGCGTCGCTACAAGGACTTCTCCACCGGCATCGTCGGGGACCTTCTGGTCCACGAGATCACCCCGCTGATGATGGCCCTCGATCAGGGCTGGCCGACCCGGGTGGTCGCCACCGGAGGTCACTACGTCGACAAGGCGATGGAGAATCATGACCAGGTCAATCTTCAGATCCAGTTCGAGAAGGGACACACCCTCATCGTAGCCGGGTCAACCTGCAACGAGATGGGCCTGGAGACGATGATTCGCGGTCACAAGGGAACCATCTACCTCAATGGCGGCAACTGCAAGATGGTGCCACAGCGCATCTTCGCCGACGATGTCGAACCGGAAGAGGTGATCTGCGAGAGTATCGGCAATGACCAGGATGCGCTGCGCCGCAACTGGCTCGATTGCATCCGTACCCGCAGGCAACCCGATTCCAATGTCGATCTCGGCACCAAGGTGATCGTTGCGGTCGACCTTGCCACCCGTTCGATGTGGGAGGGGAAGGCGTTCGAGTTCGATCCCTCCTCGATGACGGCCACGAGTATCGGCTGATCGATTCGGGGGAGAGTGAAACTGCACAAAGGTGCCCTCCCGGCGATGGGGACTCGTTTCGAGATCGTCGCCGGGGGGGATGACCCGATCCTGGTTCAAGCTGCGGTGGAAGAGGCACTGGAAGAGGTCGCCTCCTGCCATCGTGCCTGGAACGCCTTCGCCAGCGACTCCCTGTTGGCGACAATTCACAGGAATGGCTACCAGCGAGCGATTCCCGTCGATGCCCTGACCCTCGATCTACTCCTCCAGTGCCAGCAACTGCACCGAGCCAGCGGTGGCTGCTTCGATCCCGCCATCGGTGCGGATCTGGTCGGCGCTGATCCTCGCCCCGATCGCTGCGGGGGAATCTCCGAGCCGACGGGGATGGATGCGGTGGAGATCGATGCCGCGGCGGCGACGGTGAGATTGCTGCATCGACGAATTCGTCTCGACCTGGGCGGGGTCGCCAAGGGCTATGCCTGTGATCTCGCCGGCGAGGTGCTGCGTGCCAGTGGCGTTCACTGCGCATTGATCCACGGTGGAACCAGTAGCGTGGTTGCCATCGGAGCCCCTCCCGGCAGGGAGGATTGGGCCATCGAAGTGGCGGGGTCAGTTCCTGAGCGTGTTTTCCTGCGCGATGCTTGCATGTCGATCAGTGCCCCTTCCGGTGGAAGGGGGGATGGACACCTGGTCGATCCTGGCAGCGGGCAAAGAGTGGCGATCGATCACCCCGGCGTGCTGGTGACCGGTCCGCGAGCAACCGATTGCGATGCGTGGGCGACTTCGCTGGCGGTGGCGATCTCCCGCAAGGGATGTGAGATGAATTTACCAGTGGACTTCGAGTGGAGAACCATCGGCACCACCGAGGTCGACATCGAAGCACTGGTGGCGAGTGGAAACTGAATCGAGAAATCTACCCTGCATGGAAGAGGAATGATGGAAACGGATCGCAGAGAGTTCTTGTTACAGGGTGCCGGGGCACTGGCCGGGATCTCGTTGCTGCCAGGTCTCGATGCCCTCGCCACGGTGATCCCCGAAGGAATGCCGGTGGCGGTGATCGGAATGGGCAGACAGGGCCGGGCCATCGCCGCACAACTTCAGAAGCTGGGAGCCACCATCGCGGCGATCTGCGATGTCGATGCTCCTCGACTCTCCAGCGGCAAGCGTCGGGTACCGGATGCCAGTACCTATCAGGATGCCGACAAGTTGCTGACGACAGAGACCTCGGTGGTCGCGGTATTCATCGCCACTCCCACTCACCAGCACCGGCAAGTGGTGGAAGCTGCGCTGGCGGCGGGGAAGCATGTCTACTGCGAAGCTCCGCTGGCCAACACCCTCGAGGATGCCCGGGCCATCGTTGCTGCCGCCCGCGCCAGTTCCCAGAAGTTCCAGGCGGGGCTGCTGGCCCGATCGAATCCGGTGTACTCGCTGGCTCGTTCCTTTTATCGCACCGAGGCATTTCTGAAACTGGTCTCGATGCGAGCTCAGAACTCGAGAAAGACCTCGTGGCGACAGGCCGCCTCGACTGCCGAGCGAGCCGCCCGTCTCGACTGGCGCCTCGATCCGGCGGTGTCGCTCGGATTGCCCGGGGAGTGGGGGACCCACCAGTTCGATGTGTTGCACTGGTTCACCGGTCAGTACCCGGTTCGGGTTCAGGGATCTGGAGGTGTCTTCAAGTGGGAAGATGGCCGCAAGGTCGCCGATACCGTCAACCTGATGCTGGAGTTTCCCAAGGGACAGTGCCTCGAGTATCAGGCGACGCTGGCCAACTCCTACGGGGGGCGTTACGAGATCCTGCACGGGGTCAACTCCGCCTTCAAACTGGCCTGGAGTCACGGCTGGATGTTCAAGGAAGCGGATGCTGCCACCCAGGGGTGGGAGGTCTATGCCAACCGTCAGCGCTTCTTCAACGATGAGGGGATCACTCTCATCGCAGATGCGACCAAGCTCGCTGCCCAGAACAAGCTCAAGGATGGAGTCGGTCTTCCCAACGACTCGTTGCATTACGGCATCGCCAATTTCCTGAAGAGTTGTGCCGACGGGGATCGCATCCGTTGCAGCGCCAGTGAAGGTCTACGCGCCACTGCCGTCGGCATCGCTGCCCAGCGAGCCATCGTCGAGGGAGGGGTCATCGAGATCTCTGCTGATGATCTGAAGGAGGCGTGAGCCGATGAATCTTCCCGCCCCGGGAGAAGAAGGACTCCTGTCGCAGCCGCTGGGGATCCGTCTCGGATTGACAGGTCTGATCCTGGTGCTGCTGGGTGGTCTCTACGCCAGCGCACTGCACATGGCTCACCATTACGAGAACCGTGATGAGAGACCTGGACTGACCCTCGATGACCTCGAGGGGGCCTATCACGGCATCAACACCCCCTCCCTCCTCAACTCTTCCCTGGAAAGAGAGCATCCCGCAGATCTTCCCGAGCTGGAGCGCAAGGTTCTACTCGAGTGGCTCGGCGGCAATCGAATCGTCGAGGACTACGACAGTCTCGACCTGGAGATCCCTCCTGCCGAGATCATCGAGTCTCGCTGCCTGTCGTGTCATACCCGCTCCGCCGGAGCCGCACCGGGCACCGAGAAGCCTCCGCTGGAGTACTTCGACGACATCCAGTCGATCGCCTTTTCCCGGGAGATTCGCAGGACTCCCGATCACGTGCTGGCGATGACGACCCATGCCCATGCCCTCTCGATGTCGATCCAGGGGCTGGTAGTGATCGCTCTGGTGCTGTTGACCCGCTGGCCGGTGCGAATCACGGCATTCATCGTGGCGCTGATGGGGCTGGGACTTGTCGGGGATATAGGGGGTTGGTGGATGGCCCGTCAGAGTCCATCCTGGGTGTGGTGCATCGTGATTTCGGGGGCTTGCTACAGCCTGGGCCAGGGACTGCTCCTGGCATCGGTGCTGCTCGACCTGTGGCTCCCTGCATCGGTGACGAATCGTTGGCGAAAGAATTCCTGAGAAGGAGGATCGATGAATCAGCAGAAGAATACTGGGGCGAGTCGTAGAGATTTCCTGAAGGGAGCTGCAGCAGCTTCTGCAGCGACGGTACTGTCCCCCTCCCTCTTGCAGGGCGGTGTTCATGTCGATGGATCCGATGTTCTCAAGGTCGGCTTGATCGGTTGTGGTGGTCGAGGATCGGGAGCGGCGAACAACTGCGTCAGTTCCGCGGATGGTGTCAAGATCACTGCCATGGCGGACCTGTTCCGTGATCGACTCGATTCGAGCCGCAACAACCTGAAGGGACTGGGAGATCGTTTCGATGTTCCCGAGGAGCGTTGCTTCGTCGGTTTCGATGGCTACCAGAGACTTCTCGAGAGCGATGTGGACATGGTGATCCTCGCCACTCCGCCGGGATTCCGGCCGATCCACTTCGAGGCAGCGGTGGCAGCGGGCAAGCACGTCTTCATGGAAAAACCTGTGGCCACCGATGGCCCGGGGATTCGCAGGGTTCTGGCTGCTGCCAAGGTTGCCAAGAAGAAACGACTGGGAGTCGTCGCAGGAACGCAGCGTCGTCATCAAAAGGGATACATCGAGACGATGCAGCAGATTCACGACGGTGCCATCGGCGAGCTGGTCGGTGCCCAGGTGTACTGGAATCAGGGTGGCCTGTGGGTGGTTCGCAAGACTCCCCAGATGTCGGACATGGAGTGGCAGATCCGCAACTGGCTCTACTTCGCCTGGGCCAGTGGAGATCACATCGTCGAGCAACATATCCACAACATCGATGTCATGAACTGGGCCTTTGGCGGTCCTCCCGAGAAGGCCAATGCCATGGGAGGTCGTCAGGTCAGGACCGGCTCGGAGTACGGTCACATCTTCGATCACTTCGCGGTGGAATACGTCTACCCCGGTGGGGTGAGAACCCTCAGTGAGTGTCGACAGATCAATGATTGCTGGAATCGAGTCTCGGAGAAGATCATCGGCACCAAGGGTGTCGCCAATCCATCGGGACGGATCACCGGTGAGAAGAACTGGAGTGCTCCCGGGGGCGGTCGAAACGCCTACGTGCAGGAGCATGCCGATCTGATCGCCAGCATCCGTGCCAACGATCCTCTCAACGAAGCGGAGCGGGTCGCCATGAGCACCTTGACCGCCATCATGGGCAGGATGAGTGCCTACACCGGTAAGGAAGTGACCCTCGACTTCGCTCTCAACTCACAGGAGAACCTGCTCCCCGAGAAGTGGGAGTTCGGAAATCTGGCGATGCCAAGCGTCGCCATGCCGGGCAAGACGGCACTGGTCTGATCGGGGGAGAAAACGGTGGATCGACGAACTTTCATCTCAGCCACGGTACTCGGTTTGGTCGGGAATTCCCTGAGTACATCGGCTGCAGTTCCAGGAGAGGTGTACCGCGCCATGGAAAAATCTCTCGCTGCAGGCGATGACGCAAAACCACGGCTCAAGAAATCTCTCAAGATCGGCATGGCCAACGTCGGCAAGACTCTCGAGGAGAAGTTCAAGATCCTCAAGGAACTGGGATTCGATGGGGTCGAACTCGATTCACCATCCGGTCTCGACTGGCGAGAAGTGCTGAGAGCCAAGGCGAGTAGCGGCCTGGAGATCCCCGGAGTGGTCTGTTCCACCCACTGGGGACAGCCACTCTCTGCCGCCGACGAAAAGGTGCGACGTCAGGGTATCGAGGGGGTCGAGAAGGCGCTGCGAGATTGCCGCCTGTTCGGCGGCACCACCGCCCTGGTGGTGCCCGCTGTCTGCCGAGATGGGGTCACCTATGAGCAGGCGTGGGAACGCTCCACCGCGGCGATCCGCGAACTTCTACCGCTTGCGGAAGAGCTGCGGGTTCGGATCGCATTCGAAAATGTCTGGAATGATTTCATCACCGATGCCGACGAGGCGGTGAGGTATGTCGACCAGTTCGAGAGTCCATGGGTGGGTTGGTACTTCGACACCGGCAACATCGTTCGTTATGGCAGTCCCCCGGAGTGGGTCAAGAAGCTCGGAGCACGCACCATCAAGGTCGATATCAAGGACTACTCCCGTGATCGGATGGAGAAGGACGGCGTGTGGGCCGGCTTCAAGTGCAAGATCGGAGATCCAGACTCCTCGGTTCAGTGGGCGGAGACGATGAAGGCTCTCGACGACGTCGGGTACCGAGGATGGGGTTCTGCCGAGGTTTCTGGCGGGGGTAGGGAACGTCTGACGGAGATCGCTCGCCGGATGGACGACGTGTCTTCTCGCTAGAGACATCCACGGTGAGCCTATATCATCGAAGGTGCTCGTCGACTCATGTCAGTAATCACATTCAGAGGAAATCACATTCAGAGGAGATATTCCATGGTTGATCATCGCCGGTTTCTCATCGCCTTCAGTATGCTGCTGGCGGCGACCTGCTCTCTTCACGCCCAGGGTACAGTTGATTCCTGGGTGAACTGGGAGAGTCCTCCGGTACATCCGATGGAACTGGTTGCCGCTGCGGATCTGCTGCTGGTCACCAATACCGCCGACTCTTACCTGGAAATCTACGATGTCAGCAGCGGTGCACCGGTTGCGGTGACCTCGGTGCCGGTCGGGATCGATCCAGTATCGGTACGCGCACGCAACAGTGAGCAGGCGTGGGTCGTCAATCGCATCTCCGACAGCGTCAGCATCGTCGATCTCCCCAGCGGAAGGGTGATCTGGACCCTCATCACTCCGGATGAACCTGCCGATGTGATCTTCGCCGGCACCCCGGAGAGAGCCTATGTCTCCTGCTCGGGAAGCGACGAGGTCCTCGTCTACGATACCTCCGACCTGACGGTGCCTCCCATCCATCTTCCCATCATCGGAGAAGAGCCGCGAGCTCTTGCCAAGAGTCCCGATGGTTCCACCGTCTACTGCGCCCTCTTTGAATCGGGCAACGGAACGACGGTACTCGGCGGAGGATTCGATGGCGGTGTCAATGTCATCGCCTTCCCACCCAACGTCGTCAGCGATCCCCTCGGTCCTTACAACGGACTCAATCCTCCACCCAATGCCGGCTCAGGATTCATGCCACCACTCAACTCAGCGGCAGGTCCACCTCCGCCAGTGGCGCTGATCGTCAAGAAACTCGATACCGATGTGTGGGTCGATGACAACGGCGAGGACTGGGGGAACCTGGTCAGTGGCGCCCAGGCCTCGGTGTCCGGTAGGCCTGTGGGATGGGATCTTGCCGATAACGATGTGGCGGTGATCGACACCACCGACAACAGCGTGACCTACATCAAATCTCTGATGAACATCTGCATGGCCATCACGGTTCGTCCCTCCGATGGGTCGATCTCGGTGGTGGGTACAGAAGCGCACAACCACATCCGTTTCGAACCCAATCTCAACGGTCATTTCATCGACGTCCTTCATGCATTGATCCCCGCTGCCGCTGGCAGCGTGCCGATGATCGACGATCTCAACCCGCACCTACCCGCGGGAGGTGTCAGTGTTCCTGAAGCGGAGCGTCTGCTGAGCATCGGGGATCCCCGCGCCATCGTCTGGAACAGCGCCGGGACCGAGGCGTACATCGCCGGTAAGGGTTCAGGAAACCTCGTCAAACTGAATGCAGATGGAACCCGTGATTCGCTGGTCGATCCCATCGATGTGGGAGCAGGAGCAACCGGGCTCGCGCTCGACGAGGCGCGTGGAGTTCTCTACGTGCTGGAGCACTTCGATGGTGCCGTGGCTGCGGTCAATCTCCTCGACAACAGCGTCAGCGAGCGGGTCAATTTCCACGATCCAACGACGGTAGCGGTTCGTGAAGGACGCAAGTTTCTCTACGACACCCACCTGACCTCCGGTATGGGGCAGGTCTCCTGTGCTTCCTGTCATGTCGATGCAAGAACTGACCGCCTCGCCTGGGATCTGGGAGATCCTTCCGGGGATGTGGAACCCTTCGTCGACGTCTGCAACATGGGATTGCCGCTTCCCGGTGCCGCTCCGTGTGATGACTTCCACCCGATGAAGGGTCCGATGTTGACCCAGACGTTGCAGGACATCATCGGCAAGGAGCCTCACCACTGGCGTGGCGATCGCGCTGGAATCGAGGCGTTCGGCGGTGCCTTCATGCACATCAACGGCGATGATTTGCCACTGGGTGGTACCAGTATGCAGCAGTTCGAGGCGTTCCTGGCGAGTATTTACTTCCCGCCCAATCCGTTCCGGGACCATCGCAACCAGTTGCCCACTGCACTCGATCTCGAGGGGCACTACACCGTCGGTCGATTTGCGCCGGAGGGGCAGCCACTGGGAGTCGGGAATGCTGTCAATGGTCTCAACCTGTACCGCACTGCCGACCTCGATGGGGGACTCGAGTGCACCACCTGCCACACGATGCCGGTGGGAATCGGTCCCAATTCAGCACTCGGTGCCGGATTCCAGATGGTCACGATTCCCGATGGCCCCATGGGCGAGAAGCACCACGGCGTGGTGAGCGTCGATGGATCGACCCAGCGCAACATCAAGATTCCGCAACTACGGAATCTCTACAAGAGAACCGGATTCAACACCACGCAACTTCTCAATACCAACGGCTTCGGTTTTCTCCACGATGGGTCGGTTGACAGCATCGAGAGATTCATCGGTGAGCCTGCCTTCTCGGTCACCAGTGATCAGGAAATTGCCGATATCACCGCATTCATGCTGGCATTCTCCGGCTCCGATCTTCCCGCCGGAAGTAACTCGACGCCCCTCGATCCGCTGGGACCCGAGAGCCAGGATACCCACGCTGCAGTGGGCAGGCAGGTCACCATCAACGAGACCAATCGGGACGATCCAGCGCTGCTTGCGGTGGTACAGGAGATCCTCGACGAAGCGGTACTCGGTCGCGTCGAGGTCATCGCCAAGGCGGTGCAGGGCGGAGTGCCCAGAGGCTGGGTGCTGGTCCCCAGCTCGATGATGATGCAATCGGATCTGATGCTGGAGGCTCCCCTCTTTGAAGAACTGTGGAACTCTGCTGTGACCGGTGCGGAGATCACCTACACCGTGGTGCCAGTAGGATCGGGAGTGAGGATGGGGGTCGACAGGGACGGCGATGGATTCCTCGATGGAGAGGAAAGGCTTGCCTGCTCCGATCCGGCGGATCCTCTTTCGATTCCGTCTGCCTGCGGTGGTGTCTTGTTCGTGCGCGGAGATAGTAACGGTGACGCAGCCCTCGACATCTCCGATGCGGTGGCGACGCTGCAACTCCTCTTTGGAGGTGCAGGATCGCTGACCAGTTGCGAGGATGGACACGACAGCAATGATGATGGGGTGCTCAACGTCGCCGACCCGGTGGCACTGCTGGGACATCTCTTCTCTGGCGCCGGTGACTTGCCGGCACCGGGATCCAGTTGTGGTATCGACCCCACCGCCGACACGCTGCTGTGTACCGAATCGGTGTGTCCCTGATCAAGATGAGCCGGTGATCGACAGCGTCCCTCGCTGCTAGAGGGGCCAGAAGACCGGAATCAACCATCCGGCCACCGCCCAGATGATGATCACCAGCGGTCCACCGACCCTGGCAAAGTCACTGAATCGGTAGCCCCCTGCACCGTACACGAGGGTGTTGGTCTGGTAACCGATGGGGGTCAAGAAGGAGAGCGAAGCTCCGAACGCCACTGCCATCACGAACGGTAAGGCAGAGACGTCCAGTTGCGATGCAATCTTGATCGCCACCGGAACCAGTACCGCAGCGACCGCTGCATTGGAAATCATCTCGGTCAAGAGAGCAGCGGTGATCAGGGTCACGATGATCAGTCCGTGTGCTCCCAGGTGTGGCTGAAGTCCTGCCACCAACTGTGCCAGCCATTCGGCAGTTCCCGTCACCACCATCGCCTTACCCAGTGCCAGGGTGCCGGCGATGAGAACCAGTACCTTCCACTGGATCGCTTCGTAGATCTTGCTGCCATGGATGCATCCGGTAGCCACCATGGCGACTGCTCCTGCCAGAGCCACCGTGGCCATCGGGAACGTCTGTGTGGCGAGCAGCCCGATCACCCCGATCAGGATGGCGATGGCAAGGGGGGCCTTCTCCCTGCGGACCACGACGTCGTCGACTCCCGACATCAGGATCAAACCCTCTTCACCACGGACTCGATCGAGACCTTCCTGGGTTCCCTGGATCAGCAGTACATCTCCGGTTCGAAGCGGGTGTTCGGAGATCTTGCTGCGCATGTGCATTCCGTGCCGCTGAAGTCCGATGACGTTGAGTCCGAAGCGACGGCGTAACTCCACAGATCCGAGCAACTGTCCGACGTACGCACTGCTGGGAAGTACCAGTAACTCTGCCAGTTGCGTCTCTTTTTGAACCGCTGAACCCTGGGTTTCAGAGACGATCTCCGAGAGACTTGCAACTCCCGATTTGTCCTGAACCTCCATCAGATTCTCGATGGTTCCCGAGATCACCAGGGCGTCTCCCAGGCGTAGCAGCTCGTCATCGAGGGGGGGCCAGATGATCTCCTCTCCCCGGATGATCTGCAGGATGCGAACCTTGCCGGCGGTGGCGAGGATGGTGTCGGCAAATCGCTTGCCGATGAGGTCGCCTCCTCGAACCTCGATTTCCGTGATGTATTCGCGGTGGCGTTGATCTCCTCCGAGGCTTGCGAGGGAGGTGATCGTCTGTCGTTCGGGGATGAGGCGAGGTGCCACCGCAATCAGGTAGATCAATCCGAGGGATGCGAGGATCAGTCCCAGCTTCGTGAACTCGAACATCCCCAGTTCGATGCCGGCACCACCCTCTGCAACAGGTACTCCGGCGATCGACGCCACCAGGATGTTGGTGGAGGTGCCGATGAGGGTGCAGGTCCCTCCGAGGATGGCGGCGTAGGAGAGTGGGATGAGGATCTTCGACGGATTCATTCCACTTCGCAGGCACGCTCCCAGCACCACCGGGATGAACATCGCCACCACCGGGGTGTTGTTGAGAAAGGCTGAAGAGATCAGGACGATCAGCAGGATCAGTAGCTTCACCCCCGTTTCGCTACCCCGGCTCCAGCGCTCGATGTTGTTGGCGAGGAGACCCAGGGCGCCG
>CAYPPQ010000058.1:0-17189 GCA_964412635.1 uncultured Planctomycetia bacterium
CCGATGCAGACTCGCAGGATGCGTTTTCCCTGCACGGTGGTGACGGTCACTGACATCTGGCCATCTTCATTGAGCTGCTGCGCCACCCGATCGGTGGCCTCGTCGCCATCGATGTGTGCCATGCAAATCAAGTTCACGGTGCGCTTGTGGGTGAGTTGCCAGCGGGGATCGGACTCGACCTGCTGCTCGAACCACTCGGCCCACTGCAGGTGCTCGGCGATCAACCTCCGCAGGCCATCGACCCCGTAGTTGCGGATGACAAACCACAACTTGAGGGCACGGAAGCGGCGGCCGAGCGGGATGTGCCAGTCGCGGTAGTCGATCACCTGGCCCGATTCGCTCGCCTCGTTGCGCAGGTATTCGGGCAGGACACTGAGCGCCTTGATCAGCGCCTTGCGATCGCGCACCCAGAAGGCATCGCAATCGAAGCCGACGAACATCCACTTGTGCGGATTGAAGCAGTAGGAATCGACATCTTCGAGTCCCTCCTGCATCCAGCGCATCTCGGGCACCAGCGCGGCGGTGCCGGAGTGGGCCGCATCGACGTGAAGCCAGACACCGTGCTTCTGACACACCCGGGCGATGGCAGCGACCGGATCGACGGCGGTGGTGGCGGTGGTGCCGATGGTGGCGATCACCACCGTCGGCATGCAGCCGGCGGCCTTGTCGGCTTCGATGGCCCGGTCGAGGGCGGCTGGATCGATGCCGAGGTTTTCATCGACATCGACATGGCGAAACTGATCGCTGCCGAGACCGGCGATGCGCACCGCCTTCTCCACCGACGAGTGCGCCTCGGCTGATGCATAGACCGTCATCTTGCCCTGCACCCCACCCTGGTCGACGGCAAAATCGCTGACCTGTTCGCGGGCGGCGATCAGTGCACAGAGGGTGGCACTGGAAGCGGTGTCCTGGATCACTCCGCCGCCGTCGCCGGTCGACAGGAAACTGTCGGGCAGCCCCAGCATCTCGACGAGCCAGTCCATCATGCGGGTTTCCACCTCGGTGCAGGCGGGGCTGGTCTGCCACAGCATTCCCTGTACCGCCAGACCCGATGAGATGATGTCTGCCACCATCGATGGTCCCGATGTATTGGAGTTGAAGAAGGCAAACCAGGAGGGGTGTTGCCAGTGAGTGATGCCTGGCAGCACCACCTGGTCGAGATCGGCCATCACATCGTCGAACGATTCACCGGTCTCTGGCGGGTGCAACGGCAGCGATGCGGCGATATCGCCCGGGTTCACCCTCGACTGCACCGGTCGCTCCTCGATGCTGGCGAGGTAGTCGACCACCCAGTCGATGGCCTGGTGGCCGCGTCGACGCATCTCCTCTCGATCCCAGTGCAACTGGTCCGCCTGGTCTGTCACCGATCACCTCGATTCGTGGTTTCGCGGGCACCGATCTGCCCTGGCTGCCATTCCCCGCCGGTAAGGAGCCGCGAAGGACGGTCCTGGCGAGGGGAGATGGTCAGGAGGGACTGACAACCGGGCTCTGCTCCGCTAGGATGATGCATCGCACGGCAGAGAGGAAGACGAAGATGACCAAGGACAGGACCACATTCCCCGATCCACTGGAGATCCAGGCTCACCTCGATGAACAGGTCCGGGGGCAAGGCCCCGCAAAACGTACCCTGGCGGTGGCCATCTACAACCACTACCTGACCCAGCACATCTCCCCCTCCCCCCGGCCCAGCGGTCAGCACCTGCTGTTGCTCGGTCCGGAAGGAGTGGGCAAGACGTTCCTGGTTCAGAAGGCTGCCGAGATGATCGGAGTGCCGTGGATCCACGCCGATGCATCGTCGCTGGTGCAACCCGCCATGGCGGGAGAGGCCTTGCAGAGGATCACCGGAGCGCTGATCCAGCGCGCCGGTGGGGACTTCCAGCAGGCACAGAAGGGCATCGTCGTCATCGACCAGCTCGATCTGTGCCGGCGCACCATCGCCGGCCCCGGCGATCCCGGCATCGCCGTGCAGGATGCGATCCTGACCCTGATGGATGGCATCGTCATGCGTCACCCCCAGGCACCGGGAGCTTCTCTCGATACCTCTCACCTCCTCTTCATCTGCTGCGGCTCCTTTGCGGAACTCTCGGCGGTGGTCCTCGATCGCCTCGGCGATGACGACCCCATCGGATTCCAGGGAGAAGAAGAAGATGATGATGATGATGAGAAGGAAACGCAGCAAACCATCGCTCTCAACGATCTGATCCACCGCAAGGATCTGGTGGCCCTCGGTCTCGGCGAAGAGCTGACCGCACGCTTCGGAAACATCTCGCTGCTCGACACCCTCACCGAAGATGACTTCGTACACATTCTCGAGCAGATGGAGAGTGGAATCATTCCCGAGAAGAAGCGGTTGTGGAAGGCACACGGCATCGATCTGGAGTTCGATCAGGAAGCGTTGCAGTGCATCGCCTCCCTCGCTGTCGAGATGGGCGAAGGAGCCAGAGGACTGCACGGCATCGTCGAGAAGGTGCTGGACCCCATCGATCATCGGCCGGTAGAACTGGCAAAGGCCGGGATCGGTCGCATCCAGATCGACTGCTCCTGCGTCCAGCAAGGAACCGAACCGCCGATGTTCAAGTCGGAAGGTGATGGCGCAGTAACCTCCATCGGAGAGATGCTGACGGAGTTGTGGACAACTCTTCAGCCGGTCGAACGAAGCAACTCGCAATCACCGATCCCCATCGATCCGGCGATTCTCGCCATGCCGGTGGAGAACATCGTCGCGGCCATCCGGCAGATGGAGATGGCGATGGGAAGACTGGGTCTGACTACAGAACAGGATCGCACCTGGCGAGAACTACTGAAAAAGCATCCCGGTAACGGCATGCAAGTGATCTTGCAGTTGCTCGCTCATGCTCAGAAATCAGGGATGAGCCTTGGAGCACTTTGTGATGCGATCAACAAGCTCGATGGAGACGTGGCTGTAGTACTTGAATCGATCGTTTGAGACATCACTTCAGAGAATCTCGGTAGATCAAATGTCACGACTGCTCGACGGGATCGAGTTCTATAAACGGATTCAATACATGAATCGAATCTCAAAGCCGTGGCGTGTAGCTCTAACGCTTTCGAAGCTGGAACTCTGTGAGAACTGCAGCGTGGTCGGAGGGAAACTCCGGAAAGCTCCTTTCGGACCGTGAAGGATGATGCGTTATCACGGTTGAGTGGGTGGCTTCAAGCTGGGAACCCATCGAATAGATGTAGTCGATCCGGGCGTATGGATCACGATATTCAGGCTGTGAGTTCTTTTTCACGGGAACAAAACCCTGCCCGCTCACATACCGAAAACCCATTCCGACGGTAGTCCAGGTATGCCCGAGAGTAGACTCGAGAATGTCAGGGTTCGCCTGCCGGTAGGTGTCCGTGAACCCGGCACTGTGCATCGCTTTGGAAACCTTGATGGGCAAGATCCTGCCCTGATTCAGGTTGCCATGCCGCGTGCCCTTCGTGTGATCCAGATGCGAAACGCAATTGAAGTCGCCAGCGACAATCACTGGAGCCTCTTCAGCGCTGGCGATTCGATTCTTGAAATCTTCATGCTCCAGAAACTTCTGCAGCTGATCAAAACGAAGATCATCCCCTGCACAAAACTCTCGATCAGGGAGCTCCTTGTTCTTGATCTCGACGATGTGTCTGCCGCCACTGGTGAGCCAGATATCGTATACACGAACTCTCTGACCATCCGGCAAGTTCACCGTCGCGGCGATGAAAGAAAAGGACGATAGGCCGGCGAGAGGCTCGATCTCGGTGAGCGGATAGCGACTGAAGATACACAGGTTCGCAGAGGCGGATGGTGTGTAGTGATGGAACTTCAGCGCCTTGGCAATGTCAGCTGCAGAACCGTAGGTCTCGATCATGGCGATGATATCGGCACCACTCTTGCGAAGGATATCGATGGTTCGTTTACGGGCTGTCCTCCTGGCAATTGTATATCTCGGGTCCTGATTGAGCTGGCCCCAGATGTTCCAGGTCATCACCTTCAAGGATCTGCTCCGTTTCGAACTGTCCGTTTCCACGATGAAGGGTTTGGTTTGAAGCTGATTCTTGCGGACGTTCAGATGACGCTCACGAATTGCAGGAACGATGATGGTCTCTGGAGAGGCGTGATCCCGATCAAAGTAGCCGATATCGGCAGGAGAGTCTCCTTTCCAGGAAGAAGAACTCGGTTCGATGGTCACCTGTGATTTTTTCGGATCGATGGTCAGCGTGGTGAACAGAGGCTTCTTGTAGTAAGCCATTCTGGTTTTGCCGCCGACCCAGAAATAAGACGCCGAGTTGATGTGCAAGTAATTGACACCTTCGACTTGCAACAGTGAATCCACATGGGAATGGCCGTTGATGCAGAGCAGGACAGTTTCGCGGTATCTACTGATCAGGCGCTGTATCTCGGTGGCATTTTGAATGGCGGATGGACCCGCCAGGGGTTGATGGCTGAGGATCAGCAGCGGGCGATCTGCTCCCTTCAATTCCGCCTCGAGCCATTCTTTTTGGCTGGCACCGATATAGGAAGGGTATCCGGATTGAGTAGGCGAACCGGTTTCATTTCCATCCAGCACAAGCAACCGCAGGGAATCGAGATCGCGCCGGTAGTATGCAGACTCAATTCCCCACGCCTTGAAACAGTCTTCTCTGGTCAAGTTGAAATCAAACTCATGATTGCCGATGACATGAATCGTGTTTTCATGGGCAGCGTTGAACTTGTCGGCAAACATCTTGTGTTTCTGATCGGGAAACGCAAAATCGCCAAGTTGCACCAGGGCATCGGTTTCTAGCCGCTGCATCGCCCCCAGGAAGGCGTCCAGGCGTGCTTCTGCGTCGACCGCCAGACCACCATGCAAATCCGCGATGACGCCCAGGCGTACTGTCTTCTTCCATCGGTCACTGGCAAAGATCTGAGCAGGAACGGGAAGGGAAAAGGACGCACACGAAGCCGCGATTGTCGCTCCAATCGTTTTCAGAGCTGTTCTGCGTGTTTGATCTGTCATGGCTCCGCCTCGATAGAACTCAGTTGAAACGCGATTGGTATCTTGCTCGTTGAAAACTCACCCTAACCCCGAAGTGTCGATGTTTCCCCGCTTAGATTTCAAATTGATTGGGTGTATTGCAGCTTTGAAGAGGGAAGCCCTCTGCTCCCATTTCCAGATCGGCCGATGGGTATGGTACAGAGCACAAAAAAAATGGCCTGGCGTCCTTCAAGACGCCAGGCCATTCCAGGTGTTCACCATCGCATCAGCGCACAGTCGGCAGCACTAGAGGTCGCAATCGAGCGAATCGGAAGTCGGATCCGATCCCGCTGCGGGGTACGGCGCAGGAGGTGCGCTTCCACCGGCAAAGAGGAAATCGAGCACCTTGACCGCATCGGCGATGTTGGTTGCACCATCATCGTTCGCATCGATGGCATCGAGACAATCAGCGGGGCCTCCGCTGAACAGATACGCCAGACAGTAGACCGCATCCGCCACATCGACCGTGGAATCGCTGTTTCCATCACCGCGCACGAAGGCACTGGCACCGACCGAGATCAAGCCGCCATCGAGCAGGGGTGGGATCGCCACACCCGCCGGTGTACTGAGCAGGTTATCGGTGGGAGGGATTCCGACGCCATCGACCGGTGTCACCGACAGGAAGGTGCCGGCGGGTACCGTCGGCTGGATCACGTAACTGGCGTTGGCCAGCATCGTCTGGGTCGATGGAAGTATGGTGGATGAGCCGTTGAAGGCGAGCACCACTCCGAGAGTCCACCAGCCACCGGAAGGTCCCACATCGTTGTTGAGGGTCGCCTGGAAGAAGTCGGCTCCCTCCGCAACGGTACCGACATCGCCCACCGAGATGATCACCAGTTCCGTCGGATCGAAATCGACGGCCAGAGAGTAGCCCGAGATGATGGTGTCGTGATCGGCGATGATCCCTATATCAGTCACGCCACCGGGTGATCCCGCTCCACTGTTGTGGATGATGTATTCCTCGGTGTAGAGGAAACCGGGATCGAGTAGATCACTTCCCGAAAGTTGGCTGGCGATGACGGAGGCAGGTCCCGGGGCGGAGGTCGATGGTGTGTATCCGACCAGCTGGTTGGGACTCAGGTAGGTCAGATCGGTGACCATCGATCCGCCGATCAGGATCAGGATGTCCTGGCTGAAGAACTGCCCGTTGATGGTGATGAAGGTTCCCCCGGTGGTGGGCCCACTGGGAGGTGTGATGCCAGAGATCGCCGGCGGCTCCTGCTGTGGAGGAGGACCGTCGGTGACGGTGACATCGTCGATGTACCAGTCGTCATTGGTTTCGTTGGTATTGGTGTAGAAGCGCATCCGGAAGCCGTTGTGACGGGCATTGGCAGGCAACTGGTAGGTGTGTACCTGGAAGGTGGTTGGATTCGCTCCATTGGATTCGATTCGATCGAGTTCGGTCCAGGAAAGTGACACGTTCAGGTACTCGACGACAAGTTCCTCACCCGCCTCCACTCCGGAGTGATTGGAGTAGAACTGAAGCGTCGGAACGGTACCTCCCAGCAGGATGGTGTTACTTCGGATCTCGTCGTACTGGTATGGTCCGGTTCCTGCCCGATCGAGGTTCAGCGAGTAGGGCGAACTGGGTTCCCCGTTGGCCACCGTCGAGATGCTGCAACCTTCATTGTATGTCCAGCGTGTCGAGTTGATTCCCCCGCCGGGGAACTCCTCCTCGAATGGAAGAGCCAGCTCCGGAGCCTGTCCGGTGAGGCAGCTTCTCGAATTTCTATGGTTGACGATCTGTGCGATCGGTCCGCTACTGAAGGTGAGTGGGCTGATCCCGTTACACCCTGCCAGCACCGAACACATGATTCGACACGGATTGGCGCTGTCGCAATGCTGTGACGACCAGTTATGACCGAGTTCGTGGGCGGTCAAAGCAACACGACGATTGAAGTTATTGGTGAACTTCGATTGCGACAATCCGTAGGCGTTTCCGGTGCAGATCACCGAGAGGCTTGCGATACCGATGGTTCCACCATCGATGTTCACTCCGGTGAAGAAATGTGCCACATCCCGTTGGATCTGATTCTCCGGTGACGAACTCCACACGTTGCCGAATGCATTGAGTAGTGCTCCTGCACCGGATGTCGTTCCGTATGGATCGGCACTGCTGGTGCGGACAACGATCACCGTGATCTCGTAACTGATGAGGATGCTGGTATCTTCATAGACGGACTCGACGCTGTTCATGACGTTTTCGATGTCCGCCACGGTGCTGTTGACATTCGAGTTGTTCTGCTGGAAGAACTCGAAATCCGCGTCGATTCCAATCTCCGTCAGGTAATAGGTGGTTCCGAACGACTGGGTGGTGCCACCTGTGCCGCTGCCCGGGGGAACTGGACTGTTCGCCGTTGCACAGCTGTACGGTGTATCGATCTCGTCACGATTCTCCACCACACCGTGCCATCTGCCGGAACCGGCAAATCCAAGATCCTCGGTGGCGGTGATCGACCATGCCTGGTCTCCGGCGAGGATGAGGGCGGTCAGATGCCCATCGATGTAACTACCGCTCACTCTCGATCCGGGAATCTCCAGCACCGTTCCCTTGCGAGTGCGAATGGGAGGAGCCGGGTGCTCCGTCATCGAGACACCGTCATCGACCAGCACCTTGAAGAGATCGCTCCTGACGCTGTGCGGGTAGAGGCTCAATGTCGCCATTCCATGATGGGGAAGGTTCACCTCGACCAGCAGTTCGCCATCGGGATACTCGCTGAAATCGAGTTCCTGCAGGCTCGCCTTGCTGGCTCCCATCGCCGAAGCCACATCGCTGGCATCGGGTGTCGCGCCGCTAATGACCTGCTGTCCAGCTGCCGGAGAGATCAAACATCCCAGGGCAAGAACGATGGCGGGGAGTAACCTCACCGCACATCGAAAAGAATTCATCATCGGGACCCTTTCCGAGTCTCATCTGTTGACGAGTCTCCTGTGTCCATAAGTACCTGGCGGGCACATCTTGGGGAAACCCCGGATCTTCATGGCGCGACGCAATCTCAATTGAAGATTCGTTTGCCCCGGGACAGGCTCGTTGGAGCCCGATTCCCGAACTTTTCTGTCATAACTAAAGCAGAAACGCCCACCTATGATGCTAACGACGGTCACGGCCCCGAGCAAGCGGCAGGGTGCCCGATCGATGGAGTCTGCCGTTGCACCAAAGAACCGTTCCAGATGGCCACAATCGACCGTTATCGACGGCAATTGGCTATTCAGGTCAATTTGACCCCAGCGAGCACGCACCGGGTCGGCGCTAGGCGTGATCGAACAGCGCCTTGCCGATGGCATCGGACAGCTGCTGAATGGTGTAGGGTTTCGGCAGGTAACTGACGATCAGATCAGGCTGCTCGTCAATATTGATATCGTTGCCACTACTCATGATGACCCGGACATCTTCGTCGATTTCATGAAGTCGTTTCAGGCACTCGATTCCCGACATCCCTGGCATTTTATGATCGAGGATCACCAGGTCGAGCTGGTCCCCCATTTGCTGGTAGCACTTCACGGCATCGGCGCCGCAACTGGCCGATTCCACCTCGTAGCCCAGCGATTCGAGCAACAACTGAATCGTATCCCGGACCAGATCATCGTCATCGACTACAAGGATGCGGCCTTCACCTTCATCCAGAAGATCACTGACGCCTTCTGCGTCCGCCTGCTGTTCCCTTTCGAGGGGCCAGGAAACCAAAAATGTTGCTCCCTCGTCACCGTTCTGAACCTCCACGTGACCGCCGTTCTTCATGACAATTTTTCTAACACACCACAACCCCAGCCCTGTTCCTTGATCAGTTTCGTCCTTGGTCGTGAAGTAAGGATCGAAGATCTGACCTATCAGCGAGGGATCGATCCCAGGTCCTTGATCCTGAATCTCCAGTTCAATGAAGTGATTTCGATTCCTTGTTTTCACGTCTATCGAGCCAACGATGGAATGCTCACTCATCGCCTGTGAAGCATTCATGACCAGATTCATCATCACCTGCATCACCTCACCAGGTTCTGCCAGCACCACATCCGCCTCTGCCTTGAGATCGAGATTGATGTCGATATTCGGGTCGATCAATGGCTCGACGAGGGATTGGATCTTCTGGATCTGTTCGTGAAGACTCTGCTTTTCTCGATCTGAAGGATTGGCGTACTCCTTCAATCGCGTACTCAGTTGGTAGCCCGATTTTCCAGCACTACGGATGTGCTCCAGGGACTCCATCGCCTCACTGGGTATATCGTTCAACTCCATCAGGTAAGAAGCTCTACCGATGATGATGGTGAGCAAATTTCTGTAGTCATGGCAGATCCCTTCTGCAAGACCGCTGATGGCGCTGGCCTTGTCGACACCAAACAGTTTTGTCTTCTCTTTCTCCAGACTGATACGCTGAATCGCCCCCGACAAGATGTGGACGATCTGCGTCAGCCAGTGAAACTTTGTCATCTTTTTGAATTCGAACTGGACAAGTTCCTGCTCGGTCGAATTCTCACTACTCATCGCAAGAGCCATGAATCCGATGAGGATTTTGTTGCACATCATCGGAATGCAGATCTGGCGCAGATGGACACCTTCGATTTCCGCTCCCATGATTCTGCTGAGTTGCTGGCAAGCCCTGAAATGTTTTTCTCTGTGGCGGTCGGTATCCAGCGAGAATCCTTCAAGATGTTCGTTCTCGATGAAGCTACTAACTATCGACGACACATCTTCCTCGTTGCATCGTCGCCATGTATTCATGCGATTGGTTTCGGAGCTACTCCACGAGTACTGCATGCTGTAACCGGTACGAACATCATCCTGCTCGAACTCTTCGGTGTACAGTTGCATCGAGTTCACCTCGGGAATGACCCGATGAATCCAGGAAAGAACTTCTGTGATTTTCTCGTCGAAGTTATCGACGTTTGCTGAGTTCATCGAATTCAGCACATCGAATAGAGTTCGTTCCTTCTCCAGGCTCGTCACTTCACTCAAGATGCATGAATGCCCAGGTGCGAGCGAAATTCTACTGGCCGTGATCTTCGCATCGATTTCTACACCAGACTTGTTCTTGAATCGGGTGTAAAAACTGTGAGAGTTCTTTGCTTCGAGGAAGTTAGCAAAGTCATTGTTTCGCTTCTTCTTCATCTCTGGATCATCAGGATGCAACTCCGCCATCGTCATCGAAGCGAGACTTGACTCGCTGAAACCAAAGAGATGCGCAGCATGTGAATTTGCGCGGATGATCTGACCGTCATCATCATGGATCAATATTGCGGGTCCCGTTTTCGAGGCAAAGTCCCAGAAGTTACTATCCGTGGATTTCTGGTCGCCCCCATGAGTCTCCAGCGCTTTGTTTGCGATCTGCGCGTTCAGTTCGTCCTGAAGCATGCAACGCGCCCGATTTCTTCTGGCTCGGCAACACCGCTCGAGAATCTCCGCGGTGGTCAGGCCACCCGGAAGCCAGTCCAGCACCTTATGCTCAAGGAGTTTCTGTATCCGTGAATCCAGATCATCCGATTCATCAGAATCCGTCTGATCGAGAAGTACGACAACTCCTGTCCTCCTGGTCAAGGTCTCCGTGCGAACTCGCAGCTCCGCACTTTCACCTATATCTTTCATCGTACTCAGAAGAGCTTCATCGATGAGCAATACACCACCAAGGTTCTTGGTCATGTCTCCGTGAAGATCTTTATCGAATTCAAGAATCTCGTGGCGGTAACCATTGGCTATCTGCTGCAAGTTTGCTTTCAGTTCTTTTCTTCTGGTGTGAACGTAAATTTTCGGCTGGCAAATCGAACTCTTCGATCTTCGAATCCCTACCTGGAGCGCATTTATCAATGACTGCTCTGCCTCCGCTTGCAGCACCAGGTGATCAGCATTGGCATCGATGCAGAACTGATCAAGATCTGCTCCAAGGTGATTTGGCGTCACCACGAGTGTGGCTAATTTCTTGCCGTCGTGATCACTGCGGATCTTTCTCTTGATCCAACGATTCAGGCCCGAGATGTGTATCTTTGGGAAGGAGTAATGACTGATCAGCAGATCGGGAGCGATCCCCTCTTGCTTGTACCAGGCCAGGGTTCTTTCGAGTTTTCTCATGCTGGTTACCGTGATCAGTTCGGCACCAGCTTCTAGAATTTGTTTCTCAACGCACTTCAATGGCTCCCACCCCGGACCTTCTTCTTGTACCGGGTGCCATGCGATGAGCACCTGCTTCCCCTGCAGCGGAGAAAATGCGGGCCCCCTTGCGTCCATCATCGCCCTTTCGTGAAACCACCTCCGTCAAACTCATCCTCGTCCTCTTTACCTGCCCACCAGGTACTTCTCACTGGTGACAGTCAAAAAGAAGAACGAAGTGAAGAAGTGTCCAGTTCCCCACTACTTGATGGCTGTAACTGGCCATCCGTGGAGGTCTCTACCGGTGATCTGGTTCAATTTCAGGGCAGATGCCCCGTTATCCATGAAAGGAAATCCCGATGCGGATCGACATCGGTCAGGAAATTTGAACTGAATCCGAGATGGTCAGCCGACCCCGATGTCGTGACAGACACGTGGGTGACAGCGATGTGATTTCAACGGTGTGGAATTCCTCGCCCTTACGGGCGAGTGAACCTAGCTTCTCAATCCGGTCATGAGTTGATCAACAACAGCCTTGGCATCACCAAACAGCATGCGGGTGTTGTCCTTGAAGAAGAGAGGATTCTGAACACCCGCATATCCGGTGCCCATGCTCCTCTTCATCACCACCACCGTGCCCGATTTCCACACCTCGAGTACGGGCATACCTGCGATGGGACTGGCAGGATCTTCAAGGGCATCGGGATTGACGATGTCATTGGCACCGATCACCAGAACCAGATCGGTCTCCGGCATATCGTCGTTGATCTCGTCCATCTCGAGCACGATGTTGTAGTCCACATTCGCTTCTGCAAGCAGCACATTCATGTGCCCTGGCAATCGTCCCGCCACCGGGTGGATGGCAAACCGAACCGACTTCCCCTTCTCCTTGAGAAAGTCGACCACCTGGCTGAGAGAGTGCTGAGCCTGTGCCACCGCCATGCCATACCCGGGCACGATGATGATATTCGATGCTTCTCGCATCGATTCGACAGCCTCATCGACATCAAAGGTGATCACTTCACCCTGATCCTTGGCCGCTGACGCACTTCCTCCTCCACCACCATCGGTACCGAATCCACCGAGGATGACGCTGACGAAGGAACGGTTCATGGCCCGACACATGATGTAACTCAGAATCGCTCCTGAAGATCCAACGAGGGCGCCGGTCACGATGAGAAGATCGTTCTTGAGCATGAATCCGGCAGCAGCAGCCGCCCACCCCGAGTAACTGTTCAACATAGAAACCACCACGGGCATATCGGCACCACCGATGGCAGCCACCATGTGGAATCCGATGATCCCGGCGATCAGGGCCATCCACAGCAGCGGAGCCACCGCGCTGTGTCCCTCTGCCGGCACGAAGTCGAAGGCAAGAACCACACAACCGATCACCATGGCGAGGTTGAGCAGGTGGCGACCTGGTAAGGTCAGTGGCTTCCCTGATATGCTTCCGCGAAGCTTCAGGAATGCCAGGATTGAACCTGTAAAGGTTATGGCACCGATGAACACATCGAGATAGATCTCGATGTTGTGAACCAGTTCACCCCCTTCAGGTACTGGAATCCCGGATCCCAGATATGTCGAGATTCCCACCAACACTGCTGCCAGTCCCACAAAACTATGCAGGATCGCCACCAGTTCTGGCATCGATGTCATTCCCACTCGTGCGGCAAGTACCGCACCGATCAGCGCGCCGAGCCCGATCGCCACTGCGAGCACTGTTGTCGTGGTGGAATTGTTGAGCAACACTCCACTGAAGTTTTCCGCCATACCTTCCGGGAATTGCACCTTGTCAAGAATCAGCAGCGTCGTGGCTGCGATTGCCAGTGCCATGCCGATGATGCCGTAGAGGTTTCCACGGCGGGCAGTTTTCTGTGTGGAGAGTCCGCCAAGACTCAAGATGAAGAGAACTGCTGCCACGAGGTAGGAACTTACGATGGCTCCGTAAGGAATCATGATGGCCCCCTTATCCCTGGAACATTTTCAGCATGCGCTGAGTGACCAGGAATCCCCCGGCGATGTTGATGGTCGCAAAGAAAACAGCGATGACTCCCAGAATCGTCGCGGGAGAATCGAGCGGACCTCCCAGCTGGAGTAATCCGCCAACGATGATGATTCCACTGATGGCGTTGGTGACACTCATCAAAGGTGTGTGCAACGACGCGCTGACATTCCAGATCACCTGGTAGCCGACGAAACATGACAGCACGAAGACGGTGATCTGGTGCAAGAAGCCATCGTCGCCGCTCCAGCCCACTGCGATGAGTGCCAATCCGATCAGCAACAGAACCAGTGGTCCCCTGTCCTTCTTCTCGGCGGGCGCAACCGGCTCTGCAACAGTTTCCTGCGGCGCAGCTTCCGGCTTCTTCTGTTCTTCAGGAAGTTTCTTGACCGGTGCAGGCCATTTCATCTGACCATCGTGGAGAACCAGTGCCCCACGGACCACCTCGTCCTCCTCGTCGACCCGGTACTCTCCGGCACCTCCCATGTCATCGAGGAGGTGGCAGATGTTGTTACCGTAAAGGTCACTGGAAACATTGGGCATCCGGCTGGGGAGATCGGTGTAACCGATGATGGTCACTCCGTGACTCTGAACCACCTGATCTGCCACCGCTCCTGCAGTGTTTCCGCCACGCTCGGCGGCGAGATCGACGATCACTGAACCAGGCTTCATGTTCTTGACCGCTTGTTCGGTGATCAGGAGAGGCGCAGGCTTTCCCGGGATCAGGGCAGTCGTGACGATGATGTCGATCTCTGCTGCCTGCTCTTCAAAGAGCTCATGTTCCGCATCGATGAACGCCTGACTCATCTGCTTGGCGTATCCACCCGATCCGGTGCCATCTTCTTCGAGCTTTACGGTGAGGAACTCTGCGCCCATCGACTGGACCTGTTCTTCCACGGCAGGGCGAGTGTCGAAGGCTCGAACGATCGCTCCCAGTCCGCGAGCGGCTCCGATTGCCGCGAGACCCGCCACTCCCGCTCCCACCACCATGACCTTGGCCGGGGGCACCTTGCCCGCTGCGGTCATCTGTCCGGTGAAGAAGCTACCGAAGTGATGAGCCGCTTCGAGCACTGCTCGATATCCAGCGATGTTGGCCATCGAGGAGAGCGCATCGAGTTTCTGAGCGCGGGTTATCCTCGGTACACAATCCATCGCCAGCACCGTCGCCTTGCGAGCAGCGAGCTTCTGGACCAGCTCTTCCTCCTGGCCAGGCCAGATGAAGCTGATGAGGGTTCCACCTTCTCGAAGTAGTTCTGCCTCGTGCGTTCCCAGGTCCGGTTGTTCCATCGGCGCACGTACCTTGATGACGATGTCGGACTGCTCCCACAGAGCTGCAGTCCCTTCGATCACCTCGGCTCCAGCCTTGCGATACGATTCATCATCGAAACTGGCAGCGGCTCCCGCTCCACTCTCGACGACCACCGAGAAGCCCATCTTTACGAGCCTCTTGACGTTGGCGGGGGAGGCGGCCACACGGCATTCGCCGGGCCAGACTTCCCGTGGCACTCCGATCTTCATCGACGGTATCTCCCTGTTTCTGTGTCCGGCGACCACTTCCGCAGCGGTCTCAGTATCGCAACCCATGATGCGAGTTCTGGCCATGAGGATGAAGCGATTCTGGCGGATTCCACGGTGGATGCCCCCTTCGCTCGATACCTGGATCGGCTATAATGGGGGTTCGGTCACCAGCGATCCTTCCCCCGGATCACCACAGGCAAAGGAGACCCTTCCATGCTCTCTCCCTCGAGAAGTGCGCTTCTTCAATCCGTTGCCCTGCTGGTACTCCTGAGCTGTTTTCAGCTGTTTCCCGACCGAGTGGTAGGTCAGCAGCCTCCACCTGTCTTCGAGGAGTGTGGCACCTTTGAGCCGGACCCCTTCGGTCTCGGCTGCATCCTCTTCATCTCCTACGCAAACCCGGGTTCGGAGTACACGGTGGATCTCGGGAGTTCTCCGACTCCACCCCTCGGGGTCGATGTGCTTCTCACGGGAATCCAGGTCTCGTGTGTCGGGATCTGCTTTCCGACCAGTTGCATCCTCGATGCAACCTATGAGCTCTCCTGCAGTGGAGCTCCCCCTCCCCCGGAGTTCATTCGCGGCGACTGTAATAATGATGCTTCCTTCAACATCGCTGATGTCATCTTTCATCTCAATGGACTCTTTTCCTCGGGTGCTCCTCCAGCGTGTCAAAATGCCTGTGACTTCAACAGTGATCTTGGGATCGATGTCGCCGACGCCGTGATAATGCTCTCGACGCTATTCACCAGCGGCCCGCCGCCGGCTGCACCGTGGCCAGATTGCGGAAGTGATCCCTGGAATCCTGCTTTTCCTGACTGCCTCAACCCCATCTGTCCTTGATGTACACTCCATCACAGGAGAGGTGGCTTGAATGAACAGCGATTTCGAGCAAGACTTCGAGTCAAAGAAGTCGGGTGACAGTATTCCCCATGACGAAGTGCTCCTGACGGTCAGGAAGGCTCGTAAGTTCTTCGCCGGCTGTTTCGGAATCTTCATGGTCGTGTTCCTCATCATCTGGTACGCGATTCTTGCATTCATCTTCGAGGAAGCCGGTAATGGCAGGGACGCAGTGAACTGGCCCACAACTTCAGGACAGGTCGTCGAGACGAAGGTCACCTCCCACACATCCTCTTCGTCCAGTGGCAGTGGTAGGAGCAGAACCACATCGACAACAACCAGCTATACCCCCTTGGTACTCTATCGTTATCGAGTCGACGATCTGGAACTGGAAAACGATACGGTCCAGACGATGACCACCTACGAGACCCGTGCCGAGGCAAAGCTGGTAACGGATAAGTATCCGGTAGAATCGACGGTCTCCGTCTACTACAAGCCGAGCGATCCCGGCAAATCGGTACTGGTACCGGGCATCTCGGATGCGACTCATCTGATGCTGAATATATTCAGCTATGTGCCCGCCATCCTGTTCGCCCTCATCATCATGTTCTGGGCCATCAAGAGAGCCAGAAGCAGCCTGTAGTTCCTTTTCCGGGCCAGATCCCCTGCACGGGGACTGGCAATCCTGTCCGACGGCCCCGTCGATCCGGATGAACCTGTAGGGAAGCACCGCATCTCCCCCGATCCTGCGCCAAATCCTCATGGATCCTGGGAGTTCTCGGCCACCTGCAGAAGAGGGACCTACCGTGAAGAATCTGTGCCGAAAATCACTGGTCCTGCTCTCCATCGTATTCCTGAGTAATCCCCTCTCGCTGATACTGCTCGGACTGGTCAATCGGATGCTGTTGAGACCGGTTCGCACCTTCTTCGTCGTCTACCCGGCGGGGCGGAGGTTTGTCGACCACTACGGCTTCAAGTTCGTCCAACCCCATCTGAAGAAAACTCCGGTGATCTGCGGCGTCTACTTCCAGGGAGGTGTCCCTGGACTGATCTTCGGAATCAGCGGAACCGAAGCGGATTTTCAACAGCCCGATTTCCTCGCCGAGTTGAAGGGCAACACCGATCGCATCGGTCGCTGGCTCGGCATCTCGAACATCAAGTACTCCGGCATCCTGCCCAGCGCCATGCATCGAAAAGGCGTTCTGGATGCGCTGGAGTTGAAGCGGAAATCGCAGCGGGTGAGCCAGGTGGTTTTTCGTGCCGAACAGCAACTTCGACAGCAACTCTCCCTCACAACGGAGACACCGGTGATCTTGCTCGGCGGACGTGGCAGCGTCGGTGCTCCGCTGCAACGCCTCCTCCAGGCGCAGGGACGATCGGTTCACATCGTCGATTGTGATGATCCGATGCCGGAAACTCTGCGGGGAAAGCGAACGATCCTCATCGATGTCGCCAGAAAAGGAGCCCTCGAGGAGCGGATGGAGCAGTTGTGGAACGGGATCATCATCCTCAACGAGACCTACCCCGCCCCGCGCAGGAGAACTCTTCAGCAACTGGAACAGATGGAGATCCCCGTCTTCCACATCGCCGGAGTGAAGGGAATCGCGCTACCCCGCTTCCCAGGTGCCTACAGCGGCGGAATCCCCTGCTGCGGCATGAACGACAGCGACGACAACCAGCCCCTCATCAGATACCTCAGTTCCGAGGCACTGAGAAAGAAACTGGCACAGCAGAACGAGAGCGCCCACCCCAGCAT
>CAYPPQ010000058.1:17199-17946 GCA_964412635.1 uncultured Planctomycetia bacterium
AGGCCCCCGCAGGGCATTTCGTGATTACTAGCATCACGGATCCTGAACTCGTTGCAGCACGTACTTCTTGATGTTTCCGTAGATCCTCAGGGTTTCCTCGACTCTTCGCTGCATCGACCAGTGCTTCTGTTCTTCTGTCGAGGCTGCCGAGATTGTCCACGACCCAGCATTCGGCTTCACCTGACCACCAACAAATGTCTCGAGCTCATCCTTGTCACCCATACCTTCAAGGTTCAATAACCGACAACTGTTCACGCTCTTCGCGTACCGGATATCCACCTGGTATCCCTTGCAGAGATAAGGGCCGATCTTGTAATCATTGTCTTTGTTGCCCGTGGGAGTGCAGTTCTCGAACTCCGGAAATTGATACACTCCCTCGTAAAAGAAAGGGCCCCAGAACAGGTGGTCCTCGTAGCCGCTGGGCGCCAGTGCCACTCCCGCTTCCTCGTAGCCGCTCCTTGCCTGCTCGGCCACTGCGGTCGCTGCAGTCGCCTCCATCTCTTCTCCGGGTTCCGATCTCGAGTCTTCGGAACGGATCTCAGGTAGGGCCCGAGGAACCGGCCTGGATGGGCCCGAGGAGGTTGATGGAGACGAGGACCCGCGTGCAACCGAGGCCGGCTGAGAACTTCCTCGTACAATCTCCAATTGTTGCAGGACCAGTGCGAATAGCTCGCTTTCCTCCAGAACATCGAAGTTGACCACGGCCCCATGCAGGATCATCCGCTTGGACAGGTCCCTGAAAGCATT
>CAYPPQ010000059.1:0-10739 GCA_964412635.1 uncultured Planctomycetia bacterium
CCAGTTCGTCGACTGGAACATCGCGTAGATCTTCACCTGCCCTGACGAAAGGAGTTCTCGACCCCTCGACGACGACCACGGATCTGGACAAATAGCCCCCCTATCGCTGTTCAGCGGATTCGAACGTATTTCCCGGAATTCTCTCCTGAAAGTTGCTTCAGAAAGTCTTCCTCTGCATCGACGAACCCGAGGGTGAAGATCCTGACCCCTCTGAGGTGATTGCGCGCCTTGGTTTCGAGCAGGATCTGTTGCATCAGCTGGCGGGCATCCAGTGGCAGGCGGTCGCCCTGGCTACCGATGTGTGTCGGTGCGCCGTCGGTGATCAGGTAGATGGTGTCGATGGTCGGATCGGAAAAGGCAAGGTGGAGCGCATCATCGGTGACGGTCACTCCCTGCGCCTTGAGTGACTTGACGAATGCGGAGGCGCTGAGGCGGTTCTTGCGAGTTGCCTCGACGAGGACGTCACTCCACGCCTTGATTTCAGAGGAGTAGGAGATGACGGTGAACCTCTTGTCATCACCAAGCCCCTCGATGGCGCGGGAAAGTTGCGATCGAGCCCGCAGTATTCGACGCCGGTTCTCCATCAGTTCCTGCAACTTCTCTTCCAGTGACTCGTCAACTCCGGTGCCTCGCCGTGCCTTTTCGATCTGCTCCTCGGAAGGAGGATCGGTGGCGAGCATCGATCCGGAAACATCGAGAATGAAGGCGATGTTCTTGCCGGTGATATCGAGACCGAAGAGGCCGGTACCGGTGACCTGCTCGACTGTTCTGGTCAGATCGACCTGGGAGGGATCGATCTCATCGCGATGGGCAGAGATCCAGTTCTTGTACTGCTTGGCACCGTGCAGGGAGATCCCTGTCAGGCGATGGAGTGCATCGCGGCAGGAGAGCCATGCCCTGTCCCGGGCGCGCAGGGACAGTTGCTCCCGTCCGCCCCGCGACGCCTTCTCGCGGGTTTTCGGCTCTTCCCAGCGGGTCATCGCAGAGATGAGTGGCTCGAGGGCGAGCACGTCCTTGCTGTGGCCGAGGATCCTCGCAGCAACTGCCGCGACCTGGGGCGCACGATCGTCGAGGGCTGACAGCGCCAGTTGCACCGAATCGATGCCGTCCGCCTGCAGCGAAGCTTCCAGCAAGAAGACCCGCGACGGCCATTCCTTCAGCTTCTTCAACAACTTTTTCAGTTCTGGATACAACGAATTTCCCGGCAACTTGGAGACGCTGCCGATGGCTGAGACGAAGATGCGGTGACGGTTGATGGCGTGCCATTTTGTCTCGGGTACCGCTTCGACCTGGCCGATGGCGCTGGCGATGTCTGCAAGGGCCTTCACTCCCCTATCCTCGGAGAGTTGCTGGATCCTAGTGATCACTCCGGCGGTGTTGCGCTCAGCGACCGCCTGGTCGAGAGTACGATCGCTAGCGAGTGGAGTACTCAGGATGGCGAGAAAGAGGAAGATCAAGATCGTAATGCCTCCCGGATGACCTGTTGCGCATCGGCGACCGACAGGCGGCTCTGCTCCATCGAATCGCGCTCTCTCAAGGTCACTGTACCATCCTCCAGCGTCTGACCATCGACGGTGAGGCAGAAGGGAGTTCCCGCCTCGTCCATGCGACGATAACGACGCCCGACGGCGCCCTTGTTGTCATAGAAGACGGGGAACTCTCGCTTGAGTTCCCGATAGATTTCTGTGGCAGCCTCGGGCATGCCGTCCTTCTTGACCAGTGGCAGTACCGCGGCCTTGATGGGAGCCAGTCTCGGGTGGAATTTGAGTACCACCCGTCCCTGCATCTCGCCCTTCTCATCCGGAGCCATATCCTCGGTGTAGGCCTCGCACAGGAACGCAAGCGCAGCCCGATCGGCACCGGCGGAGGGTTCGATGACATGGGGAATGAACTTCTCATTGGAGACGGGATCCCGATAACTGAGGTCCTTGCCGCTGCCCCTGTGGAGTGGTTTGCCTCGCTCATCGAGCTGGACCTGCAGCGGACTGGTGGAAGGATCCAGTTTTCCTTCCATGTGGCTACGAAGGTCGAAATCTCCTCGATGGGCAATCCCCTCCAGTTCGCCGTACTCACCCTCCGGCAGGAACGGAAATGCGTACTCGATGTCGGCGGTACCGGTGGAGTAGTGACTGAGTTCGTCGGCATGGTGCTCCCTGAGGATCAATCGATCCGGAGACAGGCCATGGTCCTGGTACCACTGCATGCGACGGTCTCTCCAGTACTGGTACCAGTGCTGGGAGGAATCGGGATGGCAGAAGAACTCGACTTCCATCTGCTCGAACTCACGGACCCGGAATGTGAAGTTTCTGGGGGTGATTTCGTTTCGAAAACTCTTGCCGATCTGTGCGATGCCAAATGGGATACGAACCCGGGAGGAATCGACGACATTCTTGAAGTTGACGAAGATACCCTGTGCGGTTTCAGGTCGCAGGAAAGCGACGCTTTCCTCGTCGAACAGGGCTCCGACATGAGTCTTGAACATCAGGTTGAACTCACGCGGCTCCGTCAGTGTCCCGGGCTCCTTTGCATCGGGCCCGAAAACCTGGTCGAAGTCATCGACCGTTTCCAGTGAAGCGGCCTTGCCGTCCCACTCGATCTGATCTCTTTCCTTGGCACGCAGACCAAAGCACTTCTGAGCACGAGCGATGAGGATCTCGTCCTCTTCCTCGGGATCGCAGATGGCAGTGACGAAGAACTTCTTGTCCTTGACGACGGCCCAGCGCCCCCTGACCTGGTCGTGACGATATCGTCTTTTCGACTGCCGGCAGTCCACCATCATGTCGTGGAAGAGATCGTGGTGACCGGAACACTTCCACACCTGTGGGTGCATCAAGATCGAACAATCGAGACCGGTCATCTCGAACGATTCCTGAGCTCCGTTCGGTATCGAGACATCGTCGTGATGGGTGACCATGTCTGCCCACCACGATTCCTTGACGTTGCGCTTCAACTCGACGCCGAGGGGACCGTAATCCCAGCAACCATTCATTCCGCCGTAGATCTCGCTGGACTGGAACAGGAAGCCGCGTCTCTTGCACAGGGACACGATCTTCTGCATCACACCAGGATCTTCATTTCCCACATGGCCTCCACTGCTTTCAACCTGAAAACCCGGTACTCGGGTACACGCATCCTAGAAACCAAGGCACAAAGAGGCAAGAAGACTGGGGTGCGTGTTGACCCGGAAGGGCCAGATCTCTATACCGGGGGGCTGAAGGAGGCCAACTTGTCCGTACTCACCGAGGAGAGGCTGATCCAGTTCCTGCGCCAGACCATCGATCTGGAGAGTGAATGTCTCGACCGCCTGATCGAGGAAGGAACTCGACCGGTACCGGTGGAGATCCTGGAGCGCTACCAGAGCCTTGTTCGAGCGATCGAGGCGGAAAAGGGCAATGACCCGGCTCTGCAGCAGGAGACCTGGAACTGGATCTGGACCATCAGCGAGGGGATGAATCTGATCCAGCTCAATGGTCGCCTCGCCTGGATCAATTATCACCTCCTCGACCTGCTCTGATGTCGATCACATCCGTTCCAGGGGGCGGATACAGAGCAACTGTAGCCCCTTGCCCAGCGTCTTCTTGAGAGTGTGTATCAACGCCAGCCGATCGGCAGTGACGCTGGCGTCCTCCCCGATGACCCTGTGCTTGGCGTAGTAGGTATTGAACTCGGAAGCGAGTTCGAGCAGGTACTGCGACAGATGCGACGGTTCCGCATCGCGAGCGGCGCGAGCGATCACCTCGGGGAAGCGCAGGATGCGCTTGAGTAGCGTCATCTCCTCCGGCTCCACCAGATGAGAACCGTCTCCCGTTTTCAGTCCCTGCTCCTGCGCCTTGCGCAAGATCGCACAGAACCTCACGTGGGTGTACTGCAGGTAGGGGCCAGTTTCTCCGTCGAAGGCGAGGATCTTTTCGAGATCGAAATTGACGTCCTTGCGCCGCGCAGCCTTCATGTCGCTGAAGATGACTGCTCCGACCCCGACCGCCTCGGAAATCTCGGCCACTTCCTGGTCCGAGAGTTGCGGATTCTTGAGACGGACGGTATCGCTGGCCAGCGAGACCGCCTGTTCCAGTACCTGCTCCAGCAGCACCACCTGGCCGCCGCGGGTCTTGCCCTTCTTCCAGCTGCCATCGACCTGGAGCCTCATGACGCCGAACTCTGCGTGTTCGAGGCGTGACGCCCACTCGTACCCGAGCATGTCGAGTACGCCAAATACCTGCCGAAAGTGAAGCCCCTGCCCTGCATCGACGACATAGAGACAGCGCTGAAAGGGTACCTGCTTGAATCTCTCCACGGCACTGGCGAGATCGCGTGTACCGTACAGTGTTGCACCGTCCTTCTTGCGGATCAGCATCGGAGGGGAATCCTCGGAGATGCGCACCACCTCGGCGCCGTCGCTCTCCTCGAGGAGGCCTGATTCCTGCAGTTGTGTGATGATCGCTGCCATTCCATCCTCGTAGTGAGATTCCCCCACCGTCTGATCGAAGTGGACCCCGAGGCGATCATAAATCTGCTGGAACTTTTTCAGCGACGCGGAGCGGATCCGATTCCAGCGAAGACGTGCTTCCTCGTCTCCCGATTCCAGTCTCTGGAACCAGCTGCGGGCGACATCGTCAAGTTGTGGATCTTCCTCGCTGGCACGGTTGAAGGTCACGTACAGGGCGTTGAGATCGCTGACCGGATCACTGCGATCCTCCAGTGGTGGATCGTCGAGGTCGTCCTGCTGCCGGTAGAGATCCCACGCTGCGAGGAGTTTTCCGAAGTTTGTACCCCAGTCACCCAGATGATTCCAGCTGACGACATCGAAGCCAGCGCACCTCATCAAGTTGGCCATCGCCTGCCCCAGCATCGTCGACCGAAGGTGATGGACGGCGAGGTGCTTGGCGATATTGGGGGAGGAGTACTCGACGATGACCTTGTCACCGTTGCCGCTGTCGGTGTCGCCCCAGCGCTCTCCCCTCTCCTCGATGCGATCGAGCACCTCGGCAGCGAAGGCGGGACGTGCGACACGAAGATTGAGGTAGGGACCGGTGTTTTGAACCGATTCGACCCACGGCAGATCCCAGTCTCCAGCGGCAAGGGTTGCGGCGATGAGCGGCGGAGCCTGGCGCGTCGCCCTGGCCAGGGGGAAGCAGGGCAACGACAGGTCGCCCAGATCACTCGAAGGAGGATCGGTGACGGCGCTGGCAAGTGCCTCGGCGAGGTCCGTATCTTCCAGTTCCAGTATCGAGATCGCTCTGTCGGCGATCTGTTGCCTGAAATGAAGCAATCCAGTCCCCCTAATTTACAAGAGAAGAAATTATTACGCTGGTCACGCTGTCATTTTATAGTGGAGGTGTGTCCCAGATCAAACGCTCCCGAGAAGAGCATCTGTTTCGATGATGACCTCTTCATAGAAAGGAACCGAGATGAAGCGAAGTCGCCTCCCCTGGTTCGTCACTATCACCGTACTGGTGGCTCTCCTGGCCATCTTCGGAAGATGGCCTGAACCCCATGCTGAAGCCCAGTCAGGCAAACAGCCGAAGTGGAATAATATCCGTGCAGGGGTCGTTCCCACCGAATTCGGCGAGTTGATCACCGTCAATGGAACCTCAGGGAACTACACGATGGTGTTCAAGGACACCGACAACAACATCCGCCTGATCGACCTGCGCGGCGGCAAGATTCCGCCGAGAGCGACCTACATCGAGAGAAAGTAGCGGACGGTGGAAGTTCCGGGCAGGGCGTTCCGGTCGCAGGGTTCCTCTGGCGAGACGATCCCTTTGTTGATATGCCGGTTCAGAAGACTTTTCTGAACGGTCCGCGACCTTTTCGCTCCACCCGGAAATCGACTGACCTCCTCCCCGGTGCTCCTCCTCGTGGACCCGAGCAACTGCTGTACCGGTCACGGCAGGGTCCTCCCTTGATGAGATGGCACCTCTGGCTGACGCTGTGACCGATATTGCCTCGCTGGTCGACCGGTGACCGATACAGAACCAGGAAAGGAACCCAGCCCATGGCGAAGCGACAAGATGGAGCGGAGCCTGCGCTGTCGATGACCCAGATGACCCGACTGAAGGAGATCATCGACACGTTGCGTTCCCCCGGGGGCTGCCCCTGGGATCTGGAGCAGACGCCGGAGAGTCTCCGCCCGTTTCTCCTGGAAGAGGCGCACGAGGTGGCAGAGGCGATCTCCGAGGGGGATCCACAGCACCTGTGCGAGGAACTGGGGGACCTGTTGATGAACATCTTCCTGCAGGCGCGAATTGGCGAGGAGCAACAACTCTTCACCCTGGAACAGATTGCCGGTCAAATCTCCGACAAGTTGATCCGTCGTCACCCCCACGTGTTCGGAGATGGGGAGGCACAGACCCCCGATCAGGTCCGGCAGGCGTGGGACCGCATCAAGGAGCAGGAAAAAGGCATCGAGAGCAGTGCTAGCGCCACCATCCGCCCGCTCCCTGCCTCTCTACCGGCGCTGCTGCAGGCGGACAGGATCGGCAAGATGGTTGCCGAGGTGGGATTTGACTGGCCCGACGAGGCCGGGGCTCTCAGCAAGGTCGCCGAGGAACTCGATGAGCTGAAGGAGGCGATCCAGGGGGCAGATCCACGGCAGATCCGCCACGAGGTTGGAGATATCCTCTTTGCAATGTCGAGCGTTGCGAGGAAACTCGGTGTCGATGGGGAGGCGCTGCAAGAATCGCTCGCTCGTTTCCGAGATCGGTTTCATCATGTCGACCAGCAATTGACACAACAGGGACTCGAAGAAGCGCAACTGGATCAGCTCGAGGAGTGGTACCAGCAGGGCAAGGTGAGCGAGAAGGAGAACGATGACGTCTGATCAGGGGATACTTGCTACGGCACAGGAGAAGATCCGCGAGCAACTGGCTACCCGGATCATCGGCCAGGAAGCGGTGGTCGATCAGGTGTTGACGGCATTCTTCTCGGGAGGACACATCCTCGTCATCGGGGTTCCCGGCCTCGCCAAGACGCTGCTGATCCGTTCCCTTGCGGAACTGCTCGATCTTCGATTCAGCCGTGTGCAGTTCACTCCTGACCTGATGCCGCAGGATATCACCGGTACCTCGATCCTTTCCGAGGATATGACCGGCAGCGACCGGGACTTCCGTTTTCGTGAGGGCCCCATCTTTGCCAACCTGATGCTGGGAGATGAGATCAACAGAACCCCACCGAAGACCCAGGCAGCATTGCTGGAAGCGATGGAGGAGGGTCAGGTCACCGTCATGGGCAATCGCCATCCACTTCCCACGCCCTTCTTCGTCATGGCGACGCAAAATCCGCTGGAACAGGAAGGAACCTATCCGCTCCCCTTCACCCAGCTCGACCGTTTCGCATTCCAGGTGATGCTCGATTACCCCCAGGCGGAAGAGGAACTGGACGTCGTCTCCACCACCACCGCCCGCATGGCAGATATCCCCCTGGAACCGGTGGTACCCGGATCCTGGATCAGCGAGGCGATCGAACAGGTAGCAACCATCGAGGTGCCCGATTCAATTCTTGCCCGGGCCATCCGAATCGTCCGTGCCACTCGCAGTGGCGAAGAGGACGCCTCGGAGGTGGCGGTCGACTTGCTCACCTACGGCGCAGGACCACGCGGCGTCCAGACGATGATCGCAACCGCCAGGGCCAGGGCCGGGCTGCGTGGCAGAAACACCGTCAGTGCCGAGGATCTCGACGAGGTGATCTTGCCATCGCTTCGTCACCGGGTGGTGCTGAGCGTCCACGCCGACGCCGAGGGCCTGTGCGCCGACGACGTGATCCAGAGGGTCCGCGAGTCGATCGGAGATGTCGATGGATCGCTTCCAACGGTGACTGCCGGAGAGTTGAGTTTCTTCCGACGCTGGCTGACAAAGCTCGCGGATACCACTCCCGATTTCAGGAAAAGTCGCTAGACCTCACTGGTTGGCGGCCACGAATCCTATAATCTCGCGGGCACTCTCCTGGTCATATCCGTAGCGATCGACCATCGTGTTCAGGAATGACTCGACGTGCATCGCCTCCTGCGGATCGAGCTGCGGCTTCTCGTCGGAGAGGAACTCCAGTGTGTCGACCAGCACCTTGTGCATCGATTGCGACTTCTCTGCCCAGATCGATTTCTTCATCTGCAGGTAGAGGTCGGGGAAAACCTTCTGGTACTCGATGGTCGAGTCAGGATTCTCGGTGGCGTAGGCACCGATCCGGCTGAGTAGATTGGATCGATGGGAGTCGTAGTTGTCCTTGACGCCGATGACATTCTCAACACGCTCCATCAGATCCAGCGAGGGCGCGAGATAGCTCCCGGATGGCTCGTGGAAGATCTTCGTGCCGAGGTCATACGCCTTGATGTGCTGGAGATAGTCGCTGAAGAGGCGGTCGAATTCCTCCTCGTCGACGAGGCTGATGCTGTCGAACACTTCGTTCTGAACGATGCTCAGGTAGTACTCCCTGACCTGGTCGATGAAGGAAGGCGAGTCGTGGTAGCCATTGTCGATGGGGATCCTCAAGAAATCGTGGACACTCGACTCCTTGATGAAGGTGGACAGTTCATCGAGCATGCTGAGGGGAGACAGGCAGCCACGTGACTTTTCCTCGGCAGCCAGTGCGATCATCGTGATCATCTCACGGGGAGATGCACCCCTTCGCCCCTCGTACTCCGAACCGTAAATCCCCTCGAACTCACCTTCCGATTCGTCGTGCTCCTCTCGCAGGTCGCGTACGCTCTGGCTGAGCAATTTCTTCTCGTCCTCCTTGAGGTGGCCGGGAGTTGCTCCGTGATCGTAGAGAAGCGCCTTCTCGAGTGGCGTCAACCTCGATACGAGAGGGGCTAGCTCAGGGGTGTGATTCTTCGGAGACGGTCGCTTGAGGCGGGTGAGGATCGCCCACAGTGCCGTCATCTCGGCGGTGTGAGGAGCGACTGATTTACCGATCGCCTGGGTTTCCAGATGCCTCTGGTAAAGTTCCGCCTCGCGGGAGTACTGCAGGAGATAGGGAACCCTGACAAAACTGAGACGTCCCTTGAATGAGGAGAAGTCGGGGGTCCTCTTGAACAGGTTCAGCTGTTTCTCGTTGGCGGTACCGGTCAATACGATGTCGAGGTGGGCACGGTAATTGGGCAGCTGGATGGTGCCCTTCTCCGAAGTGGTGAGAAGGTACTTGTTGGTCTCGGGGGGGCGCTTGAGGAAGTCGGAGTACTCGCAGAGTCCCCGATTGGCCTCGACCAGCTCACCCTCAAGTTCGAAGAGAGGGATGCCGTGAAGAACACCTGGCAGGGCGCTTCCCTCGAAACCCATCAGTCGGGTCTGGGCGTCGATATTGGCCTGCGGTTCGATGCTGATGCAGCCGAGTCGGTAGCGTTTCGAATGAAAGAAACGCTCGACCTGGACATGGCGCATCACCTCGGACCAGTTGCCCTGATTCGCCGCCAGTAGCGCCTCGTAGATCCACTTGCTCTTCTGGCAAAGATCACCGTGAACGGCCCAATCGTAATTGAAGTGCTCCATGTCAGCAATTTCGGGATGCTTCTCGACTGCGATGTCGATCAGTTCCTTGCGTTCCTGGCGCGGGATCAGAAACAGTGGCGAGTCCTTCAGTTCACAGCGAATGACGGAACCGATCTCTTCCGGCTTGAGGAAGGCGTAGGATCCTGCATCGTCCTCGTCCCCCTCTTCGAAACCGATACGGCTCCCCGCTTTCGATTTGAGAGGAAAGATCCAGTTGAATCGGTAGAGGGAACCTTCGTTCTGGATGCTGTAGTGAGTCATGGCGTGCATCATCGCCTGGATGGTCGTCGATTTGGCGGACCCGTTGGGACCGTGAAGCAGGATCAACCGATCGGCAAGTCCGTTACGTGCGAACTGTCTCAGCTTCAAGTAAATGGAGTTCTGGACCCGCTCCTGGGCAACAAGAGATTGCTCCGCCTCGCTGTAGTCCAGATTGAACAGTTTCCAGCGCCGATCGACCATGCCGATTCGCTGCACCTCTTCGGTTCCGTAGTGCTCGAACATGTCGCAGAGGTAACGAGCTGAATTTCGCAGGTATGGATAGGGATCGGCCAGGAAGTCGTCGATGAAGCCGGACATGCTGCGGATCCGCTGACGAGCCTGGAATCTGGCAAGGGACTTGTCGTTGAACCTGCCGATGAAGTCGGATGCTGCACTCACCCTGGATCCCCGCTTCCCAGTTGTCAGACCCAGGACGGTGGGTCACTTCTGAATTGTAACCCAATCTGACAATTTCATCACATCGGTGACGGGATCAGATCACTTGTAGGCAGGGATTCCGGTGATTTCGTGCCCCAGGATCAGGGTATGAATGTCATGGGTTCCCTCGTAGGTCTTGACCGATTCCAGGTTCAACATGTGTCTACCCACTGGATACTCATGGGTGACTCCGTTGGCCCCCAGCAAATCACGGGCAGAGCGGGCGATTTCCAGTGCCCAGTACACGTTGTTGCGCTTGGCGAGGGAAACGTGCTGAGCCGTCATCTTCCCGCCATTCTTCAGCTGGGCGAGGCGCAGGCATAGCAGCTGTGCCTTGGTGATCTCCGAGAGCATCTCGGCGAGTTTTGCCTGCACCAGCTGGAAGCCTCCGATGGGTCGGTCGAACTGGATCCTGCTGAGGGAGTACTTGCGAGCCACATCGAAGGAGGCCATGGCGGATCCAACGACCCCCCACGCGATGCCGTATCGGGCCTGCGTGAGACAGGAGAGTGGGCCCGCCAGCCCTTCCGCACCTGGCAGCAAGTTGTCCTTGGGGATCCGACA
>CAYPPQ010000059.1:10749-17730 GCA_964412635.1 uncultured Planctomycetia bacterium
AGGTGGTCGAGGCTCTCAGCGAGAATTTCTTCTCCTGCTTGGTCGTACTGAACCCCTCGGTGCCTTTTTCGACGAGGAAACCACGGATTCGGCCGTCCAGTTTCGCCCACACGACGGCGACGTCACTGACGCAACCGTTGGTGATCCACATCTTGTTGCCGTTGAGGATGTAGTCATCCCCATCCTCGACTGCATGAGTGATCATGCCGCTTGGATTCGATCCGTAGTCCGGTTCCGTCAACCCGAAACAACCGATCATCCTTCCCGCAGCAAGCTCTGGCAGGAATCGTTGCTTCTGATCTTCACTTCCATAGCGATGGATGGGGTACATGACGAGACCACCCTGAACGCTGACAAAGGAGCGCAAGCCACTGTCACCTCGTTCAAGTTCTTGCATGATCAGGCCGTAAGAGATGTTGTCGAGGCCAGCACATTCATAACCTTCGAGATTTGCGCCGAGAAGACCCAGTTCTCCAAGGGTGGGAATCACCTGATCTGGAAACCGATCTTTCATGAAGCAATCCTCGATGATCGGCATCACCTGATCATCGACGAAGTCTCGAACGGTATCCCTGATCAACTTCTGCTCCTCGCTGAGCAGGTCGTCCAGATTGTAGAAGTCAGAACCCTCGAATCGTTCCATCACGCAAGCCTCTCGAAGGGACCTTCGTCACCAGCCATCGGCAATTCCGGTGGCTTCGATTTGCTGTACCTGCGGATGGTACACAGGGAAGGCGGTACATAAAATTGAATCCTTGGCCGAGGCGGAGGAATCGTCGCTGGAGTCGAGTAGACGAGTCCAGGCGTGCATTTCAGGAGAGGCCGGAAAAAGAAACAGGGGCCGGTGCAGGACAACACCGACCCCATCAATTTGGTGACCCCAAGGGGATTCGAACCCCTGTTCTCAGGATGAAAACCTGATGTCCTAGACCTGACTAGACGATGGGGCCTGATTTTCAAATGAGAGCAGTTGGGCTCGAACCAACGACCGACGCCTTAAAAGGGCGTTGCTCTACCGACTGAGCTATGCTCCCGTGCAGCGAGGGACTGTACCGATCCTGCCAGTGCCCGTCAATATCTTCCACGGTGGAGATCAGATCTCCATCAACTCCGAAGTCTTGCGCTTGAGGTCTTCATCGACCTGCTTTTCGACCGATTTGAGGACATCCTGGACCTGATCCTTGAGACGGGCCTGGTCGTCCTCTGACAGATCTCCGTCCTTCTTGGAGGTATCGATGTGCTTGTTGGCATCCCGGCGGATATTCCGCATCGAGACCCTCGATTCCTCGGCCACTTCCTTGACCCTCGAGACCATCTGCTTGCGTCTCTCCTCCGACAGGGGTGGAACCTTGAGGCGGATCAACTTGCCGTCATTCTGGGGAGTGATTCCCAGATCCGAGGACTGCAGTCCCTTCTCGATATCGGAAATCGCGTTGATATCGAACGGTTTGATGACGATCTGGTCCGGCTCAGGGACCGAGATGGAGGCCAGCTGTTTGAGTGGCGTGGGTGTCCCGTAATAATCGACACGGATCGATTCAACCAGCCCTGGATGGGCTCTCCCCGTCCGCATTCCGCGCATTTCTTCGCGCAAGAAAGTGAGCGCCTTGTTCATCCGCTCTTCTGCATCGAGAACGACTTCTTCCACCTTGAACCTCCGAGATCAGTGGGCCAATTAATTACGAATGATCGATCCTACAGCTACACCGGTGAGGGCCTCAAGGATGGCATTGTCACGGGTCATGTCGAAGATACGAAGTGAAATCTTTTGATCTCGACAGAGGCTGAATGCTGCGGAATCCATCGCCTCGAGTCCCTGCTCCAGAACGTGATCAAATGTAGTTTCTGGCAAGCGTACGGCATCCTCGTGAACGGCCGGATCACGGTCGTAAATGCCGTCATGCTTGGTTCCCTTGAGAAGTTCCTGGCAGTCCAGTTCAGCCGCTCGAAGAGCAGCACAGGTATCGGTGGTGAAGAACGGATTGCCGGTACCTCCCGACAGCACGATCACCTGTCCTGAAGCGAGTCGGTCGCGACACTCACGGGAATTGAAGCGGTTCACCTGGGGCACCGGAGAGCCGGCGCCGAATACCGTTGCAGCGGCTCCAGCGGCCTCTATCGAGAATGCCAGGGAGAGGGCGTTGACGTGGGTGGCAGCCATTCCGATGGCGTCTGCGTCACTCCTGTGGATCGACGATCCACTCCAGTTTGCGCCGCGACAGATATTTCCGGCACCGACGACAATGGCGATCTGAACAGACCCGGAAGCTTCAACAATTTGACGGGAAACCGCGGCGATCGCATCGCCATCGAGGCCAACCCTGCTGGCGCCTCCCAGCGCTTCGCCACTCAATTTGAGCAGCACACGTCGATTGTCGCCTGCCGACATGCGGGTCCGTCCTACTCAGGGATCTACTGAGGATCCTGTCCGATCTCGAGGCGGTGAAATCTACTCAACTGGATGTTCTCGCCGATGGTCGAGATGGCATCCTGGATCACCTCTTCGATGGTCTTCTTGTCGTCACGGATGTAACTCTGGTTGAGGAGGCACACCTCGCTGAAGAACTTCTGAAGCTTGCCCTCGACGATGTTGCCCTGGATGTTCTCGGGCTTGTCCTTGACCTGTTCTGCATAGACCGTGCGCTCACGCTCGACCAGAGCAGGATCGATTTCCTTGGACGAAACGGCGAGAGGATTCATCGCCGCGATGTGCATGGCGATGTTACGAATCAGTTCCTGGAACTGCTCATTCTTGGCGACGAAATCGGTTTCGCACTGGACCTCGACGATGACACCGATACGTCCATTGGAGTGGATGTAGGAGCCGATCCAGCCCTGATTGGTCGCACGGTCCGCCTTCTTGGCGGCCATCTGTGCGCCACGCTTGCGCAGCAGATCGACGGCCTGCTCGATATCTCCATCGGTTTCACCGAGTGCCTTCTTGCACTCCATCATCCCGACACCGGTCTTCTGGCGAAGTTCCATCACTGACTTGGCGCTGATGTCACCCATGATATTTTCACTCCATCATCTAGATCTCAGCAGCAATCGGATCGCTGCCTACGATGTGCCTCCCGAACCGGACGATTACTCTTCCGATTTCTTCTTGTCGGGGGCTACAACGATTTTTGGTTTTGCTTTCGAATCATCCGCAGCGTCAACACCGGGTGCCGGCTGTGGAGGGCTGTACGGCTTGGAACGTGCATCCTCGAGGTCGACATTGCGTTCCTTCTCCTTGCGACGAGCGATCTCCTCATCGGACGATTTCTTGGCAGCTTCCTTCTCCTGACGGGCGACCAACTTGTCCTTGCCCGCGATGATGGAATCTGCAAGTTGGCTGAGGATGACCTCGATACTGCGGTAGGCATCGTCATTACCAGGAATCGGCAGGTCGACCATGTTGGGATCGCAGTCGGTATCGACGATGGAGACGATGGGAATGCCCAGTCCGCGCGCCTCTTTGACGGCGATCTCGTCTCTTCGGATATCGACAGCGATCAACGCCGCGGGGATCCGATTCATGTTACGAACACCTTCGAGATTTCGGAAAATCTTGCGGCGATCACGCTCCATCCTGGACAGTTCCTTCTTGGAGCGGGAGGCGGTTTCGTCTGCCAGATCACGCTCGAGTTCCTCGAGTCTGCGAAGACGGCTTCGAATCGTCTTGAAGTTGGTCAGGGTACCACCGAGCCAGCGGTGGACGCAGAAGTGCATTCCGCAGCGACCCGACTGCTCACGAACCACATCGCGCGCCTGCGACTTGGTGCCGACGAAGACGACCTCATGGCCCGCCTCGACGATACTCTCGAGGAAGTGCTTGGCACGGACGATGCCACGAACCGTCTGGCGAAGGTCGATGACGTGATTGCGGTTGTGTTTCTGATGGATGTAAGGCGCCATCGCTGGGTGCCAGCGGCTCGAACGATGTCCGAAGTGGACGCCTGCTTCGATCAATTCCTGGATCTGCATTCCGGACATGCCGGGTTCCTTTCGTGTTTCCGCACAGGGGGCCTCTCGACAGGTTTCCCGCGGAACTACTAGGTCTGTTGTTGCACTACCTCGCCCACTGGACCGATCCAGCAGGTAGTTTCCCGGGTGATCGAGGCCGGTCCATCCGGCCAGGAAAAATCCCCAGGAGAGGTTCGTCAACGGTCCTGTAAACTATCGGCGGGGCAAAAGATCATCAATCAAATCGGCAGGGAAATCGCCGGGATCAGGAGGGTTCCAGGGTGTTTCTGCGCGATCTGAGGCTCTCTACCACCTGCGAGGCGGCTTCCATCGCCCTGCGCCCCTGGGATCCACTGACGGCGGGCTCGCCGTTGCCCTGGGCCGCCTCGACAAAGGCGTCCAGTTCCGCCCTCAGCGGCTGAACCTCGTCGATCTCCAGCGGTTGCTGGCGTAGATGATTGGACAGGAACTGCTCGACCCCCTCCGGGGCTTCCACCCGACCGAGAGAATCGAGGAACTGATCGGGATCGTATTCCGAATCGAGGGAGACGAGGCAGCCGGTGCGGTTGACCAGATCGAGGCTGATGTACTGGCGAGGGCCGAAGATCCTGATTCTCCTCGAACGATTGAGTGCCACCCGGCTGGTCTTCACGAAGGCGGTCGCTCCCCCCGAGAAAGTGAGTCGCGCGTGGGCCAGATCCTCCGTTGGAGAGAGCACCGAGCAACCGTGCGCATCGACCTCGGTCAGCTGGTCGCGGATCAGGTGCAGTGCGATATCGATATCGTGGATCATCAGATCGTGAACCACGCTGATCTCCGTCGATCTGAGTGCAAATGGATGAATTCGATCACACTCGATGAAGAGTGGCTTGTCGATGATCCCGATGGCAGCACGGATGACCGGATTGAACCGTTCGATGTGCCCCACCTGCAACACGGCCCCCGATTTTTCGGCAGCCTCGCACAGTTGATCCGCCTCCTCGAGAGTCGCTGCTAGCGGCTTCTCGACAAGCACTGCCTTGCCCGCCTCGATGAAGGGGAGCGCAGAATCGAGGTGAAATGGCGTGGGCGTGACGATGCTGACCGCATCGATTTCGTTCAACATGTGCTCAGGGTCGGCAAACGCCGCAACACCGTGAAGGTCGGCGATTTCCTTGCAGCGAGCAGTGTCGGTGTCGAAGACACCAACAAGGTCAACTTCTGGAATCTCGTTCCAGTTTCTGGCGTGTGCACTTCCAAGATGGCCGACGCCAACAACTCCAACGCGCATCGTGTCTCCCTAGGGTTGACGGGCCCTGCATTGACGACCGTTCTCGGTGGCCCTGAGGAAGGTGCGCAGATGGACGCCCTCCTCGGGAACATGGCCACGGCGTTCGAGCAACTCGAATGCCTCCCGACGGATCATGTTGTTGTTGTAAAGCAATCGCTGCGCTTCCTTGAGCCAGTCACACACGTCCTCGTTGATTCCGGCCCGTTTCATACCGACCGAATTGATGGCGCGGACTCGCGACGGATTGCCCTCCGTGATCAGGAAAGGAGGAGCATCGGTAGTGACCCGGGTCATGCCGCCGATGAATGCAAGACGACCAACGGTGGCATAGTGGTGAACGGCAGCGAGGCCACCGAAACCTGCCTGGTCCTCGACGACGACGTGTCCGCCGAGCAGAACACCGTTCGCCATGATGATCTCGTTCCCGACGATGCAATCGTGGGCGATGTGAGAACTGGCAAGGATCATGCAACCACTGCCCAGTTTGGTGACGCCGCCACCCTGTTGAGTTCCGCGGTTGACGGTGCAGTGCTCCCGGAAGATGTTGTCAGAGCCGATTTCAGCCCAGGTTTCCTCGCCGTTCCACTTCTTGTCCTGCGGATCTCCACCGAGTACTGCGCCAGGGTGGACGACACATCGTTCGCCGATTCTGGTGTTACAGACCACGGAGGAATGGTTGTGGAAGATGCAGCCCGATCCGATCACCACGTTGGGTCCGATGAAGACCCCCGGGCCGATGGTGACATCGCCGGCGATATCTGCGGAAGGATCGATGGTTGCAGACGGGTGAATCAACGTTTCTCCTAATCAACCGGCATCGAGGATCATGAATCTTATCGTTGCTTCGGTCACAGGTCTTCCATCCACTGTAGCCCTGACCTGAACCTGGGCAGTCCGTTCCCTGAGACGTTTCAACTCGGTTTCCAGGATCAATTGATCCCCTGGCACCACCGTCTTGCGGAACTTGACATCATCAATACCCAGAATATATGCGATTCTGCCCGAATCGGCACTACTCCTCAGCAACAACACTCCGGAAAGTTGGGCGAGAGCCTCCAGCTGAAGAACTCCCGGCATCACCGGCTGTCCGGGGAAGTGTCCCTGGAAGTACTCCTCGTTGAAGGAGACGTTCTTGAGGCCGACCGCCCGCACTCCCTCTTCCACCTCGAGTACCCGGTCGACCAGCAGGAACGGGTATCGGTGAGGAAGCATCTTCTGGATATCTCGGATCTCCAGGCCATGGGGAGCCTTGATCAGAACATCCTCGAGTTCTCTCTCGCGCACGTGAGCATCGGCCATCTTTGCGGCCAGATCGCTGTTGAGACCATGCCCACTGCGGTGGGCGATGATGTGCCCCGACACCGAACAACGAAGAAGGTAGATGTCGCCGATCAGATCGAGGATCTTGTGACGCGCGGGTTCATCGGGAAGGCGGAATTGCGCAGATATTCCCCTGGAATCGAGAATCAAGGTGTTGTTCTCGGTGGCTCCCTTTCCCAGACCTCGCGCTTTCAGTTCCTTGACCTCGCTGTCGAGCACGAAGGTCCTCGCCGGTGCGATCTGTTCCCGGAAAGATTTCTCATCGATGGGGATGTCGACCGTCTGGCTGAATCCAGGGTCGCCTCCGTACTGGAGGGTGTAGGTGATTCGAAGGGAATCACCGGGAAGCGCCACGACACTGGCACTGCCACTTTCTGCGGCAACAGGTGTCGCGCGCCGCGGGCAGCCTGGCACGCCGGGGCGCAGGTCTTCGGGGTGGTCCA
>CAYPPQ010000060.1:0-16809 GCA_964412635.1 uncultured Planctomycetia bacterium
AATGCCACTCGACCGGAGTCGAAAAGAACTTCGATGCAAGCAACAACTCCTTTCGCACCAGCTGGAAGGAGATCGATGTCTCCTGCGAGGCGTGTCACGGACCGGGAAGTGAACATGTAAAAATTGTGAGAGCCGCCGAACAGGGAAAAGAGATCGGCAAGATTCGTTCCTCTGGTTTTCCCGTCGACCTGAAACGAGATGGAGCCACCTGGGTTCGCCCCGAGGGAGAGAAGGTCGCTCGACGGACGGTTCCACGGACACGTCACGAGGAGACGGAAACCTGTGCTCGCTGTCACTCGCGAAGATCCTCCTTCCAAAACGGCTCGACACCGGGTCAGGATCTTTCCGACACGCACCTTCTCAGTCTTCTTTCCGGGGGTCTCTACCACGATGATGGACAGATCCTCGACGAGGTCTATGTCCACGGTTCATTCCTGCAGAGCAAGATGTACGCCGAGGGAGTGACCTGCTCCGACTGTCACGATGCCCACAGTGGTGAACTTCATCTTCCTGGCAATTCCCTCTGCATCAGCTGTCATGATGCGACAGCTTATGATCAGCCAACCCATCATCACCACACCCAAGGAACCGAAGGTGCCTCGTGCGTCAACTGCCACATGGTGGCGCGCACTTACATGGGAGTGGATCCCCGCAGAGATCATTCCTTCCGGGTTCCACGCCCCGATCTCTCGGTGCGGATCGGCACACCCAATGCCTGCAACGGCTGTCATGAAGATCAGCAACCGACCTGGGCAGCGGAAAAAGTCGCCGAATGGTATCCCGATGGTCGTTCAGGCGATTTTCACTGGGGAGAGTCGCTTCATGCCGCCAGAAACGGTTCGAGGGTCGCCCCCGAGTTGATCCGCATGGTTCTGGAAAACGAGGAGACCCCCGCCATCGTCAGGGCCACTGCCCTGTCGGAGTTGATTCCATTTCTCGACGGCACCAACATCGATTTGCTGCAGGTTGGCTTCTCCGATCCCGATCCACTGGTGAGAAGACAGGCGCTCCTCGGCCTGGATGGAATACCGCTGCAGGACACCTTTCGCATCCTCCTGAACAGCCTGACAGACCCGAGCATCATCGTCAGATCTGCGGCAGCGGAACTGCTGAGTCCCCTCGAGAAGGAGATCGGATCCAATCCCGAGCTCCCCGAATCGATCCTCTTCAACAAGGCGCTCGCCGAATACCTGTCGATGCAGAGGGTCAATGGAGATCGCCCCGAGTCCCACGTCAATCTGGGCTCACTGGCGATCCGAAGAGGTGATCTGGAAGAAGCGGTTCGTTGCTACCGAGAAGCCCTCAAAAGAACACCCTCCTTCGGTCCCGCTTCGGTGAATCTTGCCGACGCATTGCGGGGTCTTCAACGAGATCAGGAAGGTGTCGAGGTGCTCTCTGAAGCGATCATCCACGTCCCGGAAGATGCAGGACTGCATCATGCACTGGGCCTGGCACTGGTGCGGATCGGCGAGAAGGGACTGGCCATCGACTCGCTGAAGAGGGCGGTCGAGCTGGCTCCTGAAGCTCCCCGATACGCACTGGTTCATGCCGTTGCACTGGAGGACTCCGGAAAGACCCGGCCAGCCATCGTCGCCCTCGAAGAAGCGCTGAAGATCCACCCGCAAGATCCGGCATTGAAGGCTGCCCTGGAGGAGTTCAAGGCTACCGAACCAGGTGACGAGAAGGACTAACGGCGCCGCTTCCGGCGATTCTTCCCCTGCAATCCGGGTGCTGCTCCTCGCCGTGGCCGCTTCTTCGTCGCCGACGACCGTGCTCCCTGCCCCTGCCCCTGCCCTGATGATTCTCCCACCAGCGCTCCCGGATGATCGCCGATCAGATCTCCACGGCCACTCTCCCGGAGCATCTCCAGGACCAGTGGCCGGTTCTCCGGCTTCCACCACTGCAGCATCGCTCGTTGCTTGCGTTTGCTGCGCATCTTCTTCTCGACGAAAACCGGCTTCATCCGCGTCGGATCGATGCCGGTCCACCACATGCATGTAGCGGGGGTTCCCGGTGTCGGGATGAAATCCTGTACCTGTTGTGGTTTGAGTCGTCGCGCTTCGAGGAACTCTGCGATGCGTACCGCCGCATCCTGTTGGCAGCCCGGGTGACTGGACACGAAGTAAGGAACCAGATACTGCTCCTTGCCTGCCCGATCACTCGCCTTCTCGAATCGCTTCTCGAATTCGACGTAGGTATCCATCCCCGGTTTTTTCATCAGTCGCAGCGTTTCATCATCGATGTGCTCCGGTGCCACTTTCAGATGCCCGCCGACGTGATGAGCAGCCAGGTCGTCGATGTATTCCTGGTCGCGATTTGCCAGGTCCATGCGAACTCCCGATGCGACGTGGACCATCTTGATTCCATCCGACTCCCTGACCTTTTCCATCAATTGCTTCACGGGACCATGGTCGGTACCGAGCAACTTGCAAATCGTCGGGTGGACGCAAGATGGCCTCCGGCAGCGGGCCTCGATCTCTGGTCGCGTACAGGTCATCTTGTACATGTTGGCTGTCGGACCACCGAGATCACTGATCACGCCCTTGAATCCATCGAGTTGATTGAGTGCCTCGACCTCCTTGAGGACACTCTCCTCGCTCCTCGATGAGACCGCTCGCCCCTGGTGTTCGGTGATGGCGCAGAAGGTACAGCCACCGAAACAACCTCGCATGATGTTGATGGAGAACTTGACCGTCTCGTGAGCGGGTATCTTCTCATCGGCGTAATGCGGATGCGGTTCTTTGGTGAAGTGAAGCGCGAAGACAGCATCCAGTTCTTCCGTCGACAGTGCCTTCATCGGTCGGTTGACCACCACCGTATGATCGCCGTGCCTCTGCAACAGGATCGGTGCGGATTCAGGGTTCTGTTCCCTGTGAAAGAGGTGCTGCGCCCTGGCGAACCTCTCCTTGCTGACCGGATCATCCGCACGGATTTCATCGTAAGTCGGTAGTTCGAGTTGCTGCTGTGGATCGCACTGAAACTGATCCCACCAGGGAGTCGAGTCGTGCCAGTCACCTTCGGGAACGAAGTGGGGTCGTCCATGTTTTCCGATGGCATAGGCGGTACCCGCAACATCACGAATCGAATCGATGGTTTCCCCCGCTTCGAGACGCTCGACCACCTCTACCAGCGCCTTCTCGCCCATTCCGTAGATGGCGAGATCTGCCCGGGCATCGAGAACGATCGACCTCTTGACCTTTTCAGACCAGTAGTCGACATGCGCCATGCGGCGCATCGAAACCTCGACCCCGCCGGCGATGATGGGGACCTCCTTCGACGCCTCTCGGCAGCGCTGGCAGTAGACGATGGTGGCACCGTCGGGACGCAGCCCTGCCTTGCCTCCCGGTGAGTACTGGTCATCCGATCTCGGTTTTTTGTGGGCGGTGTAATGGTTCAGGTGGGAGTCGAGATTTCCGGCAGAGATGAGCCATGCGATTCTCGGAGCCCCGAAACTACGGAACGGTTCTACCGAACGCCAGTCCGGTTGAGCGAGGATCGCCACCCGGTAACCACGTGCCTCCAGCAACCTGCCGATCACCGCATTGGCGAAAGATGGGTGATCGACGTAGGCATCTCCGCTCACCAGTACGAAGTCGATGCCATGTTTTCGGGGGTCATGGGTCTGCCGGGGACCAGGTAACCAGCCTCGATCGACGCATTCCTGCCTCGTCATCGGGAGATACTGGTGTGCAGATGGTGCTTTCGTCATCTTCATCCTCTACCGCCACTGACCGGGTCAGTAGCGGTTTCATGGGCAAATCACCGGGGAGCCTTCGCTTGCCGGAGATCGCTGGGTGTCCAGAAATCGGTCCACAGTTCGATGAAATGCCCGGGCACTTTCCTGCAGAAAGCAATCGTCGAGCAGATCATCGACGATGGCAGCATACCAGTACCGCAAGGAATCGTCGAGCATCGCTGGACATGACACCCTGTCCGGTGGAGCATCCCCCCCTGGAGGACGATGAATAGCAGGAATCACCGATGGACCGCCGATCAGGCCGATAGGGCACTTCAGGCTGAAGTTCGAGCCCAGCTGGAAGTTCCCCACCGTCGTGCCCGCGAGATCATCCGCAGGGGTGGTGTTCAGGTCGCCGGCAATGTCGTGACCGACCCCGGCTTTCGACTGAAGGCAGGAGACTCCATCGAGGCCGATTCGGAACCGATGAGAATCAGAACTGCCCAGCGAAAGATGCTTTCGAAAGGGCTTTCGGTACTGCATCAGGATCGCCATGTCATCGTCGTCAACAAACCGGCGGGTCTACTCACCGTTCCCACCGATGAGGATGAGCAGGAGATCTGCCTGCTCGGGGAAATCTCCCGGAAGTTACGAAAAGAAGGAGAGAAGCGACCGCCTCTCTTCGTGATCCAGAGACTCGACAGGAACACCAGCGGCGTTCTCGTCATCGCCAGGACTCCCGATGCTCGAGATTCCCTGAAGAGGCAACTGAAGAGCCGCAAGGTCGAGCGACGCTATCTCGCCATCTGCCAGGGAACCATCTCGACAACCGAGGGGACCTGCATGTTTCCGCTGTGGGAAGATCCAAGGTCGTTGAAGGTCCACATCTGTCGCAAGGATGAGCAGGGTATGGAAGCGATCACTCGCTGGAAGAAGCTCGATGCGAAGGACAATCACGCCCTGATGGAAGCGCGTCTGGAAACGGGCCGAAGAAACCAGATCCGTGTCCACCTCGGCAGCATCAAGTTACCCATCATCGGAGATTCTCGTTACGGAGTCACCTCTCCCTTCATCCAGCGTCCAGCGCTCCATGCAGAGACACTTTCTTTCCAGCATCCGAAGTCGATGGAGCCGCTCAGTTTTCAGGTCGATGCTCCCGTTGATTTCTCCGGCGCACTCACTGCCCTCGGTCTATCGCTGGCCTGATCGCTGCGGATGGTCCGGAAGGTCAGATTGATCCGTTCCCCCGGTGCGTTCCTTCCCCTGCGCCTGGGAATCGAGTGCACCCAGTTGTGCTGGGTCTTGCCCTCCATGATCAGCAGCGAACCCGCTTCCAGCCTGATCCGGATCGTATCCAGATCCTTGCGACTCCTGTGCTTCAGACAGAAGTCCCTCGCGCTTCCGAAACTGAGTGAAGCGATCACTGGCTCGGGACCCAGTTCCGGTTCGTCATCGCTATGCCACCCCATCGCATCTTCTCCTCCTCGATACAGGTTTCCCAGTACCGCATTGAATTGAAGATCGGAACGGAACTCACCGAGCTGGTGGCGAATCCGCTCGAGGGAAGGAGTCCAGCAGTGAGGTGACAATTCGGTTCCCGAGTAACTGTAGTTGGTCCCGGGATCGCCGTGCCACGCTTCCAGCCGAGGTATCAGATGTCGCTTACCGAACAACTGGATGGAACCCTGGTTCCACTGCAGTTCATGGCTCAGTTGCTGAAATAGTTGCTGGGAACTCGCGGCATCGATGAAGGCGGGATGGTACTGGATGGAAGCCCCCGGCATACCGGCGAGGGCTTCCATCACGGTACCGTGTGTCAAGGTTTGGACCAGGAGCCGGGCTTCTTCCACTTCTCCTTGGGAGCTGATTTTCTCCTGGGTGCGGTCGGCTTGCCTTTTTCGAGGTCGCAGCAACCGTCACCACCCTTGTCGTAAAATCTTGTGCCGTAGTCGACCACTGTTCCCACATCAAACTTCTCGATGGAAACAAGCGGTCGCCGTGCCATTCGCTCGTGCATCACCTGATCGACGGTGCGCATCACCTCGCCATCTGTTTTACGGCGGAATGAACTCCCCTCGACCTTTTCTTCTCGCATCTTGTCGAACCCCTGCAGGCCCGAATCCCTGACCATCTGCTCGGTGTGCTTTGCTGCGTGGTTCAGGTGAGCCAGCTGAAACTTGTCCCTTTTCTCAAGCATCGGAATGTCCGAAGCTTCAAGACGTGCCAGTTCCATGATGAATTCGATCTCGTGCATCATTCCATCTGGATCCCAGTAACCGGGGAGACAGTGCAGTACCGCTCCCGAGGGTGCGATGAATAGCATCTGAACGTTGCGTCCACCGGAACCGTTGCTGGTCTGCAGAGCAGAACTCGCCACCGGGTGATCGTGAGATTTGCCCGCGTACGATTCCTTGCCCTGGATGTTTCTCCAGCCACAAACGAACTGATCCTTCAGCACTGCGAGTATCTTTGGTTGAGAGAGCGTCACGGCCCTCAAGGAGTGGCCAGCACTTCACAAGCCGGCATCGAGGTCCCCTACCATCTGTAACCAGAAGAGTGGCTTTCCTTCTTCCGCCGCACGAGCCATGGCATCGTCAAAGTCGTGGTGCCAGCTGACACCGGACATCAACGTCTTTACCCGCGATTCAACTTCGGTTCCTCCGAACTTGGGAACCGAGCGAGGTGTCAGCTTTTCGTCATCACCTGCCGAAAGAACGCTGAACGAACACAGCATCACGGCCACAACCATCAGACCCCGCGTAAACATCATCGATTTCGGAATCATCGAAGACTCCTTTCGCTTTCATTCCACCACCGCTCCCACTCGATTTTGGATCTGAACTTCTGACCCGTATTCCGCTGGAGAGCGTCTTGTAACTTCAATTTCCTACTTGCCGACGGTACTTGCAAACCTTTTATCAGTGCCAGCACCACCTCGTCCGCCTTGTTCTCGATAGTCAGGTCGAGGACGAGGTCGAGCAGTTCGTCATCATCGCTTTCCAGAGCCGCTGCCACGGCAAATACAAGCATCTGGCTATCCAACGGGTCACACATCGCCTCGAAGGCAGCATCCCGAGCGGCCAGCAGGATCTGCATCTGTTCCTGGATCAAAACCAGCAGATTGAGGGCCAGTTCCGCCTCTCTTCTCTCGCCAGCGGAGAGGGGAGCACCGGAATTCCTGTCGAGGTGGCCGTAATCTTCACCGATCTTTCTCGCTCTCGCCGCCACTGAACGGAGCATCTGGCTCGACTCGATGCGCAGGGTATTCACTGCTGCCCACGCTTCGTCGCCACGCATCGACAGCAAGCCGTCGAGGGCTGCGGTGAATCCCGGCATCACCTCCGCTGGAATGTGGTAGGAGGCGAGAGCTTCTCTTCCCACTGCCAGCCACTCCTCAACGCTCATGGTGTTGACCACCATCGTCGGGTCACTGGCGGTAGCATCCTTGTTCCGGTTGACCCTGGTCCCGGCACGAGCGATGCGCCGCCGTGCCTTTCTGTCGTTGCGAATTCGCTGCACCTCTTGCCAGGGATCGAAGGACTCTGGCATGACCAGCTCGCTGCTATCGGACCCAGCGGTGGCGATTTCATCGGGGGCAGCGACCCGCTGTTCCTGTCGATGGTTGACCTGGGTTGCCTCGATCGCCTCGGCAAGTTCCAGCAGTTCTTCGAGGCTCCACTCCCGACCCGAGTTGGTGGCATAGGTGTCGAGAACTTCCTCCGTCGGCGCCGATTCATCCCTGGCGACGACGGGATCGGTCTCCGCTTCCGGTACTGACGGGGTCTCATCGGGTTGCCAGCGAGGCAGTGGATCGACTCCAGTCGGATCCGCTGCCATCGGATCGACGGGGGTCTCCGGCCTCTGGTACTGGTAAAAGCCGATGACGATGACGGCGCAGATCACCATGGCATAGACCGCGGGCAAGTCCGGCTTGATGCGATCCATGAAGGTCAGCTGGGCCGGGTCCTTGATACCCTCCACCTCCAGTGAGCCGTCTCTCTTGATGCGGATGCGAACATTGGCCACCGAGAATCGATCGCCCCGTTTCAGGAATGCACTCTTTACGCGCTTTCCCTCGACCCAGATGCCGTTTCGAGACTCGTGGTCCTGGATGACGAAGCCGTTGCCAGATGGGATCAGGGAACAGTGGCGCCGTGAGATCTTGGCGGAACGGATCACCAGATCGGCACTGCTCGAGCGACCGATGATCAGGGTGCCAGAGGTCTCCGATTCCCGGTTCATCGACGGCTCCGATCCTTTTCGACACAGGTCAGCAGATTCACCCCGAGATGCGGTTCGCCGAACCACATTCCCCGGACAACCATTGCTGGTATCACCTCCCCATGATAATCGGTCCGTTACTTCAATCCCAGCGACGAACCGTCCTCACCTTGAGGTACTCCGTCTCCGGCAAGCGAATCAGGACCGGGTGATCTTCACCACTCCCGAGCCGCTCTTCCAGGATTACCCTGAAGGGCAGGTCGAGGGACGATTGCTTGATGGTGTCCTCGAACATCTCCGGTTTCAGGTGATGACTGCAGGAGCAGGTGATCAGTCGTCCCCCCGGAGCCAGCAACCGGATCGCTCCTCGATTGAGATCTCGATATCCACGGATTCCACCCTGAACCTCCCTGCGACTCTTGCAGAAGGCAGGTGGATCCAGGATGACCAGATCGAACTGATCATCCGCACTTCGCAGGTCACGAATCAGATCGAAGACATTGCCCTGGATCACCTTCGGTTCGTCGAAACCGTTGAGCTTCGCCGTTTCCACTGCGACTTCCAGGGCCGTCTTCGACTGATCGACCATCGTCACCGAGGTCGCACCACCGGACAGTGCCGCCATCGAAAATCCACCCTGGTAGCTGAACAGGTCGAGAACCCTGGCTCCGCCTGAGAAGTTCTGCACCAGCTTTCGGGCCGGTCGTTGATCGAGATACATGCCGGTCTTGTGACCGGCGTAGGGTCGCACGATGTGAGTGACACCGTGTTCTTCGATGGTCACCCTCTCCACCGACTCTCCCTTGAGAAGAACCACCTCTTCCGGCAGGCGTTCGTGCTTCCTGGTGCTGAGGTCATTTCTTGCCAGGATCATGCGCGGCTTGAAGATGCGATGCAGGATGTCTGCCACGATCGGCAACGACCGATCGATGAGGATCGTCGTCGCCTGCACCACCAGCACATCCGAGTAGCGGTCGACGACCAGACCCGGTATCTGGTCCGCTTCTCCGTGCACCAGCCGCTGACCTGAATTGTCCTCGATCAGGTCCTTCCTCATCTCGATGGCTCGCTCGATCCGCTCGCTGAGGAACTGCTCGATGGTGGGAACTTCATCTCCGGGCCACGAGCCACACAAGCGCAGGGCGATCTTCGAACGGGTGCTGGCACAGGCGATTCCCAGGTCACGACCGTCATTGTCGCGAACCCGTACGATCAGGCCCTGACCGAGGGATTCATCGGCCAGGTCCGAATCTCGCAGGTCATCCTTGTAGAGCCATGGATGGCCGCGCCGGGCCAGGCGAGAAGCGTTCTTTTCGAGATCGATCACCAGCACGACAGCCACCTTTCGGAAGTGAATCCAGCACCGATGGTGCCTTCAACCATCAGGAAAGCAACGGAAGTCTGAATCCATCTGCAAAGATACGACCGTTACCGGTACCGTGAATGACCGATTGGGCTCAAGGTTGCTTCAGCGGATCCGCTGCGGCAATCCGCTCTGCCTCGAGCTTCATCAGCAGGTCCAGCCGCGTTTCTTGATGGTCTGGATGATCGGCGAGATCGGTCGTTTCCTGTGGATCGTCTTGCAGATCGAACAGCTGAGTTTTACCGATGGCGGGATAGTGGATCAGCTTCCAGCGGCCGACCCGGATCGCCCTCTGCACCTTCTTGTAGGCGGTGTAGATGCTCTCGCGTCCCGGTTGGGAGGTGCCGTTCAGCAGACCCACGAGACTCTTTCCCTCCGAGAATTCAGGTGCGTCGATCCGTGCCCAGTCGGCGATGGTTGGCACCAGATCATGGAGGTATACCGGTTGCTCACAGACGCTGCCCGCCTCGATCCCTGGACCGACGATCAGCAGTGGAACCCGGGTCGAATGCTCGTACAGGTTCTGCTTTCCCATCAATCCATGGCTCCCCACCGCCAACCCGTGATCTGAAGTGAAGACCACCATCGTGTTGTCGGCCAGACCAGTCTCCTGCAACGCATCGATGATCCTGCCGACCTGTGCATCCATGTGGCTGATCATCGCGTAGTAGGCAGCCAGCTGCTCCTTCACCACCTCAGGGGTGCGGGGGAATGGCGCCAGCTTTTCATCGCGGATCTTCAGCTCTCCGTTGTCAAAGGGATGCTCCGGCAAGAAGTTGGTCGGTAACGACATCTTTTCCTTCGGGTACATCGACAGGAACTTCGCCGGAGGAGTGCGAGGGTCATGGGGTGCGGTGAAGAAGACACAGGCAAAAAATGGATTGTTGCGGCCGTCACTCACCTGCTCTTCGTTCTTTCTCTCCTGCTCTTCGTTCTTTCTTTCCTGCTCTTCGTTCTTTCTTTCCTGCTCTTCGTTCTTTCTTTCCTGCTCTGCGATGATCGCCTGCTCCTCGATGAAACGGATGGCCGCATCGGCGAAGGCGGTCGAGGAGAAGGCGGGCAGGGGGTGGCGTTTGCTATCGGGGTATTTTCCATCCGGCTGATGATCGTGGACCATCAGTTTTGTATGGCTGCCCATTCCGCCGAAAAAGATCTCTTCCCCGCCACCAAAGGAGCGCTGGTACGCCGCCTTTCCGCTGTGCCACTTGCCGGTGAAGAAGGTATTCCACCCCGCTTCCTTGAGAAGCTGTGGCAGGGTCACTTCCGACTCTGGGATGTTGAAGACATTTCCCGGCAGTCGATGCAGCGAACGCCCCGTCATCATCATGTAGCGGCTCGGCGCACAGACCGCTCCGCTGGTCGATCCCATGCAGTAGGCAGAGTTGAAGGAGACACCTCGTGACGCCAGCTGATCGAGGGAAGGAGTTTGAATCGCTCGATTGCCAAGAGCGGCGATGGTGTCCGCCCGCTGGTCATCGGAAACGATCCACAGGATGTTGGGGGGGGAATCGACATCCCTTCCCTGGATGAAAGGAGAGACCCACAGCAGCGATAGCAGTAGCCACCAGCGCAACCGCATCAGTTGAACTGTTCCTGAAGGTTTTTCAGGCCCGAATCGAAGTCGTTACTGATCATCGATTCGATCCAGCCGATCATGTAGGGTCCCAGCGGAGGATCTGCGACTCCGGAGAAGTTCCACAGCACCTCACTCCCCCCCTTCATCTGGGTGATCTGGATCACACCCTCGGCAGGACTTCCCCCCTCGAAGGCGAGCAGGTAGACGATTCCTCGGCCCTCCTCGGCACTGATGATCTCGAGGGAGCCGACTCCCAGCGCATCTCCGGTCCAGGTGAAGGAAGATCCAACCGGAGACGCTCCGATGGAATACTCCACCTCGAGGGTCGGATCGAGTTGATCGTTCCACACCGTCCAGCGCGACCACGACCGAAGATCTGCGACCACATCATGGATCTCATCTGCGCTCGCTTTGATGAAGGCGGTCCGGGACACCGCATAATGAGCAGGAAGGACAAATCCCGCCACCACCAGCACCGTCACCACACCCAGAATCACGAGTAGAACTTTCTTCAACACCCTGTTCACCTGGCTTTCTCGGTAGATCTTCACGCTCCGGAATTGCTCCGGGATCATCTCTGATCCACTGCGCCACTGCCACCCACTGCCTATCAATTCGACTCAGGAACAGCAAGCCCATCAGCGGTCCATCAGCGGCCATCAGCGGCCATCAGCGGATGGAGTGCCGGGTGCTTCTCCTGTATCGTGTACTCATCTACGACGAAGGGAGAACGGCGAAGATGATGAACGATTCACTTGCAGCACCACGCACTTCCTCGCGGCAACGGCCGATCTACTTGCTGTTCAACGGAGTCGAGCAGTGATCCCGATCTCCGCCGTGGCACTCTCTCTTCTGATCCACTCTCCTGTCGCCACGGAGGTTCCACCCTCGGTACAGCAACTGCTCGAGAACCATTGCATCGAGTGCCACTCGGGGGAGAAGCCAAAGGGTGGCCTCGATCTGACCGAGGTCCTCGAAGATGGTGCCGAGGCGGACCTCGGCGACTGGCGACTGATCGACAGGGTGGTCACCAGTGGCGAGATGCCTCCGGAGGGAGAAGCAGCACCCACCGACTCCGATCGGGAACGGATGATTTCCGACCTGCAGCGCTGGACTCGCCAGATCTTGCAAGCGATGCCGGAACGCCCCGGCACCGTGGCGATCCGACGGCTTGGACGGAATGAGCTGAAGAGGACCATCCGCGATCTCACCGGTGTGGAACTCGATGTGCGACGCCACCTCCCTGCGGACCCCTCCTCCGAGGGATTCGACAATCAGGGTGGAGCCTTCTCCATCGACTTCGTCGAACGACTGTTCCGAATCGCCGAGGAGGTCTCGATCTCGACCGTCTACACCGGTGCCGCAGGAGAGAATCCCGAGACCACCTACGAGGTCGATCAGATGGAAATCTCCGGTTCGGGAAACGTCAGAGCTTCCAGTGCTTTCTTCTTCAGCCGCGGCACCGCTTCGATCCAGCACTTCTTCCCCCGCACCGGAAGCTACACCCTGCATCTCGATGGCTGGGGACAACAGGCGGGGGATCAACCGGTTCGATTTCAGGTTCGTATCGGTGATCTGAAGGCAAGGACACTCGAGTTTCCCGAATCTCGTGAACAACCCGGTCAACGAACGATGGAGATACGAGTTCCCACGGGAAGCCACAAGATCACGGCAACCTTCATCAACGACTACTTCAAGCCGGATCATCCGGAGCCTTCCCGGCGCGACCGCAATGCCGGGCTGATCTCCTTCACGATCGAAGGACCGGAGGAGGGTCTGGAAGCGAGCCACTTCCAGCGACAGGCTCTCGCCGGTGATGGCACTCCACGACAACGGCTGGAGAGGGGGCTCCACTGGTGGCTCCCCCGCTTCTGGAGGGGGCCGGTAGCCACCGATCGCATCGAGGAAGTTGCCCGCATCGCCCACCAGTCTGCGGTGGATCCCGAGTCTGCGGAGTCGTTACTTCGATCCGCACTCATCATCGCCATCGTCTCCCCTCGTTTCATCCTGCGCCTCGAGGAAGATCCCGCCGATGCCGTGCCCGGCACGGTGAGAGACCTGAGCGGACACGAGATCGCAACACGGCTCTCTTACTTCCTGTGGGGAACGACACCCGATACGACTCTCCTGGAAGCGGCATCGAGTGGGCAACTGGACGATACCGATGGCCTCCTCGAACAGACGAGGCGATTGCTGGCATCTCCTCGCTCCCGCTCCCTGTCGAGCGATTTCGCCACCCAGTGGTTGAGGATCATCGACCTCGATGAACGACGACCCGATCCCAAGATCTTCTCCGACTTCGATCGTCAACTTCTCACCAGCATGAGGAAGGAATCGATCGAGTTCTTCGATCACGTGATGCGGAAGGAAGCTCCCGTCGAGGAGTTGATCTCCGCCAGCTATTCCTTCATCAATCCGCAGCTGTCGCGCCACTACGGACTGGGTCCCTTATCGGGGAAGGGCTTCCGCAAGGTGGAGATCGATCACCCTCGCGGTGGAGGTCTCCTCTCCCAGGGGAGCATCTTGCTCGCCACCAGTACCCGACAACGCACCTCGCCGGTGCTGCGTGGAAAGTGGTTGCTGGAGGTGTTACTCGATGCCGCTCCACCGCCGCCACCACCGGGAGCCGGCACCCTCCCTGCCCCGGGAGAAGAAGGGGCACAGCTATCCCTTCGGGAACAGTTGCGTCTTCACCGCAGGGAACCGAGCTGTGGCATCTGCCACCGACGGATGGATGCACTGGGATTCTCGATGGAACGTATGGGTGCTACCGGCAAGTACCGCACCACCGACGTCGATGATCGGGGCGAGTTGCCCGATGGCTCGATACTGGATGGTGTCCCCGCACTCAAGGATGCCATCACCGGCGACCGCGGATTCCGCAGGGCACTCGCCAGAAATCTGCTCACCTACGCACTCGGCCGTGGTCTCACCGACGAGGACGCACCTGCTGTCGCTCGTCTCCTCGACCGCCTCCAGCAGCAACCGACCGTCGTGGCGTTGATCGAGGAAATCGTCCAGCTGGAGGCATTTCGGCGCCGTTCGATGCCCTGACGGCGACATCGCCACTTGTCGCTTGTGACCCCATCGATGTCGGTGTTTCATCGATGGTAGAGAGGATACCGATTCGATGTTCCAGCCGATCCATCGCCGTACCTTTCTACGTGGTCTGGGGACCGCCATCGCTCTCCCCTGGCTGGAGGCGATGCGTCCTCTGACTGCCATGGCAGCAACCCTCGACGGAACCACCTCACCGCTGCGTTCCGTCTTCCTGTTCATTCCAAACGGTGTCCACCAACCGGAATGGACCCCCGCCGAGAGTGGTGCCGACTGGAAAACGACGCCGATCCTCGAGCCCCTCGAATCGGTCCGAGACGATGTCCTCATCATCTCCGGCCTCGAGCATCGAAATGCCAGGGCTCTGGGGGATGGACCCGGCGACCATGCTCGTTCCGCCGCCTGTTTCCTGACCGGGGCACACCCCCACAAGACCGCAGGCTCCGATATCGCTGCCGGTGTTTCCATCGATCAGGTCATCTCGACCGCAATCGGTCCCCGTACCATCCTGCCATCGCTGCAACTGGGTACCGAAGGTGGACGACAGTCTGGAAACTGCGACTCCGGATACTCCTGTGCCTACTCTTCCAACATCAGCTGGGCACATCCCAGTCGACCACTACCCCATGAAACCCAGGCGCGTCGCGTCTTCGAACGGATGTTCCTGCGCGGACCTTCCGGCGAAACCACCGCCGCCCGACGGCAACGGATCGCCAGGCGATCCAGCATCCTCGATTTCATCCTCGACGATTCGAGGAGACTGCGTGACAGCATCGGCCTGAAAGATCGACTGCGTCTCGATGAATACCTCGACGGGATTCGAGACATCGAGCGGCGCATCGAGAATCTGGAGAAGTTAGAACAGCTGGAACGGGATGAAGGCACGATGTCGGAGATCGCTTCGACCGCTCCCTCTGGAATCAGCGAACACGTGCAACTGATGCACCAGCTGATCATCCTCGCCTTGCGCCTCGACCTGACCCGGGTCGCCACCTTCATGTGGGCTAACGAGGGTTCCAATCGCGCGTATCCACATCTGGATGTGCGGGAAGGGCATCACACTCTCACCCATCACAAGGGGAACCAGCAGCAGGTCGATCAGATCCGTACCATCAATCGCTGGCAGGTCGAAGAGTTCGCCCAGCTGGTGAAGCAGATGTCAGCGGTGCGTGATGGAGAGCAGTCGCTGCTCGATTCCACAGCTCTGGTCTTCGGATCTGCTATCGGCGATGGAAACCGTCACAACCATGACAATCTGCCGGTTCTCGTCGCCGGTCGAGGCAATGGTCTCATCGACCCGGGTCGTCATCTGGCTGCCGCGGCCAACACCCCGATGTGCAACCTGTTCCTCACCATGGCACAGGCACACGGTGCTACCGTCGATCGCTTCGGCGATAGCACCGCTGCCCTCGGTGGCTTGACCCTCTGACCTGCGCCACCGATCAGTCCGTCTTGAACGGTGCTGCCGGCAGTCCATTACTGGCGACCAGATTTGCCCGCACTGGATTGTTCTGCCAGGCATATCTCACCGCCTGCGGATTCTTGACCTCGGCGTGAGTCACCTTGAGGCGATCCTTCTCCACCACCTCGGCCTGCGCCCAGTGCCAGCGCCCATCGGCGCCCTGGATGGCGAAGCCATCGATCGCCTTTCCACGACGACCGACCAGGGAATCGCCAACATGATCGAAGGAGACGATCACGGCGCCGTCCTCGATCTGATGGTCACGGTAGAAGGGACCCGATTCGGGAAGGTCGTCGCGGGAGTGACAGCGGTTCAGCGCCCAGTCCGCCAGTCTTGTTCCCACCGCCTGTTTGTTCCTCGGATGGATGTCACGAGCATCGCCGACGTCGGTGAGGACCACCATTCCGGTGTTTCTCACCACACGATGGGTGAAATCCTGCGCTTCCCGCAGATTTGCCCAGTCCCCCTGCACCGGATCATCGCTGACCGCCTTGAAGGCCGCCAGTTGCACGATCCCGAAGGGGAAATCTCCCTGTCCCCACGCTTCTCTCCAGGAACCGATCATCAGTGGCAACAGTTCGGCGTACTCGGCGGGTTGTCCTGCGTTCGATTCACCCTGGTACCAGACCGCCCCACGAATTCCGTAACCGGCGAAGGGTGACAGCATCGCGTTGAACATCACACCGGGATCTTCTCGCTTGCGACCTGGCGCCTCCGGACGGGCGGGAACCGATGGACCACGATCGCCGGAGAACTGGCCTCCACGATTGATCTTCCACTGCCCTGCCAGCGGGATCGCCTCCTCGTCTCGAGCAGAGACGGGACGGATCTTGATGGATGCAGCGGATCCAGTGATCCCCCCGGCGCCACCGGTATCGAGAGCGGCGATGGCGATGGTCGCCTTCCCCTCCCTCACCAGATCACCGGCGATGGTGTATTGCCGGAGAGCGGCGTGCTGGTTGGTCGTCCGCCCCACCAGTTTTCCATCCCAGTAGGTGACATCGGCGTCGTCGATGGCTCCCGGCTGCAGCAACAGGTCCTTGCCATTCCACTCGGAGGGAACCTCGATGGTGTTGCGGTACCAGATGAAGCCATCCCAGCCTGCGTCCTTGCCACTCCACAGTCCAGGGACCGAGATCTGTGCCCAGGTCGAATCGTCGAAGTCTGGCGCGGCCCAACGGCCCGCCACTCCGGGATCCCCCGACAACTTCTTTTGCCACCAGGACTCGCTGTTCTTCTCGAAGTTCGACATCTGTTCCCGGTAGATCTGATCGATCTCATCGTTGCTGCGATCTCCCCAGCGAGCGACGTCCTGTTCCAGCTTCTGTACCCGGGCACGGAATCTCGGATGCCTCTTCATGGCAGTGGTCGCGGTCCACGGCTCCGCTCGGGTCCCGCCCCAGTTGATATCGAGAAGTCCGATCGGCACTCCCAGCTCTTCATGGAGACGGCGC
>CAYPPQ010000061.1:0-16805 GCA_964412635.1 uncultured Planctomycetia bacterium
GGGCGACCATCACTCCCCATGAGTTCTGGAAGATCTGTGAGATGTCCTCCACCGCCCTCGGTTTCTCGATCTTCGAGATGATGGGTATCGTTGCACCCCTGCTGGCGAGCAGTTCCTTGAGGTATGAGATGTCCTGTGCCTTACGGACGAAGGATAGAGCCAGGAAGTTCACCTTCATCCGGGTGGCAAAGTATGCGTCTTCGATGTCCTTCTCGGTGAGGGCCGAGGTGGAGAGTTGGCTACCGGGAAGGTTGATCCCTTTTCGCGGATGTATCAGGCCGGGGTTACTGGCCCTGGCCACCACCATCCCCTTCGAGACTGAAATCGTTTCGAGGGCGATGCTTCCATCATCGATGAGAATCGGTTCCCCCGGATTCAGGTCCTCATCGAGCAGGTCGTAATCGCTACCGATCTCACCTTCTTCGGCAGGACGGCCGACGGCGATGCGAATCTCATCCCCGGTATTGACGGAGATCGGATCTCCGTCGAAATCGGCGAGGCGGATCTTGGGTCCCTGCAGATCGTAGAGGATGCCCACCGGTCTTCCGACGCTGGCAGCGACTTCCCGCACCCGTTCGATCGTCTGCTGGTCCTTCTCGTGTTCACCGTGGGAAGCATTGATTCGAACGACATCGAGCCCCGCCTCCATCATTCCCTGCAAGACCTCACTCGAGGTGGACGCTGGCCCCAGCGTCGCAACGATTTTCGTCTGCCGTATTGGTGATTTTGGTTGGTCGGTCATGCACCAAGGATGGCGGGATACAACTCCGCTGTAAAGGGGAGTAGAGCCAGATGTGCATGGAGAGATAGAAATGGCCCGGAAAACCATATCGGTTTTCCGGGCCAATCGTCTATTCAGGTGTTCTCAACATCAGGGACAGGGAGGGAAACTCGCACAGTCGATGGGATCGGTGTCGGTCGGATCTTCTCCACAGTCTGGATACGGAGCCGGCGGGAAAGCACCGCTGGAGAAGAGATTTGAAAGCAGGAATACGGCATCGCTGATGTCAAATCCCCCGTCGTCATTGATGTCGCAAGAATCTCCACAGGGGGGCGGACCCGCTCCCGCAAAGAGGAAACTGAGTGCAGCGACAACGTCTGCGATGTTGTTGGGGCCTCCATCGGCATTGCAATCACCGCGGATGAACTGAGGGCCTGCGGTACAGGTCACATCGCAGCAAACCATCGCCAGTGCCCCGCCGCATTCATCGATCGCCTCGAGGCACAGCGTTTGAGGGTCGGGGGAGAGGGCGAGTGGCCCCTGCCAGCTGGTCGCAGTGGCTTCCACAACCTCGATGGCCCCATTGATGTGGAGATTGAACGAGGCGTATCCACCGGGGTTTGTCCAGGTCAAATCGACGACGCAGCCAGAGACAGGATCGGCACTGGTCAGGGTGCAGGTGAAGTCTCCAGGAGGTGCCGGTGGAATGTAAACGGGGCACTCGTCGGTGAGGCAACTCTGGGCAGAGGAGGTGGTGCCGATCACGCCGCTGATGCACACATCGGTGGCAGCCTGCGGCAATGTCACCGAGGATGAAGTGGCGGTGCCAGGAAGCGTACTCACGACGACTCCGCCGACTCGAACTTCCACCGAATCGTAACTGGTCCCATTGGTCCAGCTCACATCGAAGGCACAACTACAGATGTCGGTCATCGTTGTGGTCACCCCGGTCGGTGCGGGCACATCGATGGCGACCGATCCTCCAGCGCTGGATGGAAAGATACTCGAGCCTCCCACGGTGAAGACGATGTTGGTGGGTGGGCTTCCCAGAGCGGTGGACGGATCGACTGCAGTGCTACTGCCGGGAGTTGCTGAGGGTGAGATGGAATACTCCATCACAGCCACTTCCTGTCCCTGTCCGGGGGGAAGGGTGTCGAGCGCTCCCCCGAAGGTGAAGATGCAGGCGAGGATCATGCCTGGGCCATTTGCCGGGACAAGATCGGAGAAGAAGTACTCCGCTCCGGTTCCACCATTGAGTGGCAGCAGCGCAGATCCCTGGCTGATGGAAATGGGGGAGAGGACTGCGCCGTCATGGGTTGCTCCGTAGGAGAATCCCAGCACAGGATCGTCGTGGCCGATCACTACCGGAACGTTGGTGCTGGAGCCGGGGAATCCTGAGCCATTCCCGATCGTCAGGATATTCTGACTGAAGCCGGAAGTTGGAAGCAGTTGAAGTAGCAGCAGGACCGCCACGAAACCGCCGGAGAGTCGAGTTGATCTGATCATGGAAAACACTCCAATGAGATCTCATGAGGTTCCTTGATCGGACCCCTGAAATCAGTTGTGAACCAGGACGAGCATATACACCTATTGGACCGACCAATCGGAGATGCGGCAACCACTGACCCGGAGAATCGGTGGATCGCTTCCGGCAGGAGGCCTGAGGAGATAGGATCTAGGGGAGTCCTATTTTGTCCGGACGATGAGACCGTTGATGATGTGAGGTACGCTTTGGCAAGCAACATGAAAGCTCTGGTCAAGTCCACTGAGGGTCCAGGGTTAGAACTGGTCGAGAAGCCGATTCCCGCCATTGCGGAGGACGACGTCCGGATTGCCGTGCGCGCCACCTCGATCTGTGGCACCGATCTTCACATCTACAACTGGGATTCCTGGGCGGCCTCGAAGGTGACTGCGCCCCTGACCGTGGGCCATGAGTTCTGCGGTGAGGTGGTGGAGGTGGGATCGAGGGTGACTCGTTTCAAGACCGGGGACTACGTGGCTGCGGAATCGCATGTCTTCTGCGATCACTGTCGTCCGTGCCGTACCGGCCAGCGCCACATCTGTGAAAATGAGAAGATCATCGGCGTCCAGCGTGACGGTGCATTTGCCGAACAGATCGTGATGCCGGAGCGCTGCGTGTGGCGGACTCCAGGTGAGTTACCTCCGGAGATCGCCACTCTTCAGGAACCGCTTGGAAACTCGGTCCATGTTGCTCTTGCCGGGGAGATCTCCCGTCGCCACGTACTGGTCACGGGGTGCGGACCTACAGGACTCTTTGCCGTCGCCATCGCGAAGACCTGCGGCGCCGCCTCGGTGACCGCCGTCGATGTGCAGGACTACAGGCTGAACCTGGCCAGTCAACTGGGAGCGGATCATGTCATCGATCCCTCGAAATGTGATCTGGTTCCCCGTGTGCATGAACTGACCGATGGACGGGGAGCCGATGTGGTCCTCGAGATGTCGGGAAATGAGAAGGCGATCGAGGATGGTCTCCGTTGTCTCGCCCGAGGAGGAGATTACCGCTTCTTCGGTGTTCCTTCCGACAGGATCTCCATCGACGTGGCTCGCGACATCATCTTCAAGGGTGCAAAGGTACAGGGGATCCTCGGTCGCAAGGTGTGGGACACCTGGCACGATACCGCCCGATTGCTCGAAGCGGGTCTCGACCTGTCACCCATCGTGACCCATAAGTTACCGCTCGAGGAGTTCGAGGTGGCATTCGATCTGATCCGTCGTGGAGAATGCGGCAAGATCATCCTGTATCCGTGCGGAGTGCCGGAATAATCGAGAGAGTGGTTGAGGAGGCGAGATGTTTTCCGATCGTGAGAGATTTGTCGAGGAGTTGCAGGAGATCGAGGACGCGGGGCTGTGGAAACAGGAGCGACTGATCACCGGCCCCCAGGGAGCTCGCATCTCCACCGAGACGGGGGAAGCACTCAACTTCTGTGCCAACAACTACCTGGGATTATCGAGTCACCCGGAGATCCTGAAGGCGGCTCACGCTGCTCTCGATAGCCACGGATTCGGTCTCTCCTCCGTTCGATTCATCTGCGGCACACAGGATATACACAAGCAACTGGAAGAACGGATCTCCAGATTTCTTTCGACGGAGGACACCATCCTCTACACCTCGTGTTTCGACGCCAACGGCGGTCTTTTCGAAACACTTCTCGGTCCCGAAGATGCTGTGATCTCCGATGAACTCAATCACGCTTCGATCATCGACGGAGTTCGACTGTGCAAGGCGAGCCGTCATCGATACGCCCATGCAGATATGACCGATCTTCAACGGTGCCTGGCGGAGTCGAGCGAAGCGAGAACGAGGATGGTGGTGACTGACGGTGTCTTCAGCATGCATGGGGACCTGGCTCCACTTGACGAGATCGCTGCCCTGTGTGACGAGCACCGCGCCATCCTCGTCGTCGATGATAGCCATTCCACCGGCTTCATCGGCGAGACGGGGCGTGGCACCGCCGAACACTTCGGAGTACAGGATCGCGTCGACATCATCACATCGACCCTGGGCAAGGCACTGGGAGGAGCAAGCGGCGGGTTTACCACCGGTCGCAAGGAGATGATCTCGCTGCTGCGGCAACGCTCTCGCCCTTACCTCTTCTCCAATACCCTCGCCCCCGCCATCACCCAGGCGGGGATCCGCGTGCTCGACCTGATCGATGCCGAGCCGGAGCGGGTACAGAGGAGCCAATCGAACACCAGACGCTTCCGGGAGGGGATGACCGCCGCAGGATTTTCGATCTCGCCGGGAGTTCACCCCATCGTGCCCATCATGCTGGGAGACGAGCGATTGACGATGAAGATGGCCACTGCCATGAACGAGCGGGGAATCTTTGTCGTCGGATTCTCGTATCCTGTGGTACCGAGGGGGCAGGCCCGCATCCGGGTCCAGATCTCTGCAGGCCACGAGATCGACCAGATTGACCATGCCATCGATGTCTTTACCGATGTGGGAAAGCAACTGGGTCTGATCAGCTGACCGCTTCCCCTTGCCACCTGAGCAGAGTCTCACGATAGTGGGGCTGTCGAAGGACGGAGGATGGAAGATGAAGGTTCAGTGCCTGAAGGGGTTTCGCGATTATCTCCCCGAGGAGATGTTGCAGAAGGACCGCATGTTGAAAGCGGTCCAGCAGGTCTTCGAGCAACATGGATACCCTCCACTGATGACTCCTGCTCTCGAGTACTCCGATGTTCTTCTCGGCAAGTACGGCGAAGATGGAGAGATGCTGCTCTATCGGTTCCGAGACAATGGAGATCGAGATGTCGCGATGCGATACGATCTCACCGTACCGCTGGCGCGGGTGCTTGCCGAACATGGCGAGATCACCATGCCATTTCGCCGCTATCAGATCGCTCCGGTGTGGAGGGCAGAAAAGCCCGCACGGGGACGCTTCCGCGAGTTCATGCAATGTGACGTGGACCTCGTCGGAGTCGACTCCGCAGCGGCGGATGCAGAGATGATCGTCATCGGCTGCGCCGTGCTGAACAGTCTAGGTATCGATGGATACCGGATTCGTATCAATCACCGTTCGATTCTCACTGCCCTCTGTCGTGTGGCCGGTTTGCAACCGGCTGGCGAGGTTGCGTTCCTTCGACTGCTCGACAAGCTCGACAAGATCGGAGCGGATTCCTTTCGCGACCAGGTGGCCGAGATTCCCGGTATCGATGAAGCCGGTGTCGAGAGAGTGCTGGAGACGGTACTCGCGGATCGAGGCGATTCGCGTCAGACACTCACCCTGTTGCAAGAAAATCTGGGAGATGATCCAGACGCTGCGAATGCGCTGGAGCGGATGGCAGCGGTCCTCGAGTTACTGGAGGCATCGGGTGTCGACGAGTACTGCCAGATCGACCCCTCCATCGCCAGGGGGCTCAGTTACTACACGGGGCTGGTCTACGAGACCTTCCTCGATGACCTTCCGGCGTACGGCTCGGTGATGAGTGGTGGAAGATATGACGAGCTGGTCGGGATGTTTTCCGGAAAGGACCTCCCCGCCATCGGTATCAGCCTGGGAATCGATCGCCTCTTCTCTGCCCTCAAGGAACTGGATCTGGTGGATGCTCGATCGCAGCCGGCGGATGTGCTGGTGGTGCAGTTCTCCGAACAACTCGCCGTTGCCAGTTTCGAGACCGCCTCGAAGTTACGGGCGGCGGGAATCGCCACCGTGGTCTACCCACGGGAGGCAAAATTGAAGAAACAGCTCCAGTTCGCCCAGAAGGCCGGGATCCCCTTCGTCATCGTGGTCGGAGAAGATGAGCGGAGCGCCGGTACGGTGCAGTTCCGCTCGATGGACGAGGGTAGCCAGGATGAGATCACCCTCGACGACGCATTGAAGCGGATCTCCACCTGGCTCACCTCGAAAGAGGCTCGATGACGATCATTTCGGAGCAGTTTCAGGTCGAGCTCGATGATGAGCGAGTAGTCCGTGCATCCCTCGATCGACCGCAACAGATTTCCGCTGCTGCCAGGACCATCGTCTTCATTCCAGGTTTCAAGGGCTTCAAGGACTGGGGAGGCTGGCCGTGGTTTTGCCGCGAGCTGGCAGGTGGGGGCCACAGGGTGGTTCGCATCAATCCTTCGATGTGTGGAGTCGGTGAAAGCCTCGATTCCTTCGATCAGCCGGAGCGGTTCGCCCGTCAGACGCTGGGGCATGATATCGAGGATGTGCAGCGACTGATGCGACACACCGAGATCCCCGCCTCGGGGGTGCTTCTGCTGGGGCACTCGAGAGGTGGTCTGGTGGCTTCCCTTGCCGCGCCGCTGTGCGGTGCGGTGGAGGGGGTGATCACCATGGGAACTCCCGACAGTCTGGTGCGGTTGACGGAAGCGGAAGTATTGCAGTGGCAAGAGCGTGGTGTTCGGGATGTGATCAATGGCCGCACCGGTGAGGTGCTGCACCAGAATGTGTCGGTGCTGGAGGATTACCAGCAACGACAGAAGGACTACGATGCCCCGGCTGCCTTGAAGGATGCAGGGATTCCCGTGCTCGCCTTCCACGGCGATGCGGATGAGGCGGTGGAGAGCGACTGCGCCCGTCAACTGCTGTCACAGGTCGACCCTGATCTGGCGAGCAGGGTGCTTGTCGAAGGGGCGGGACACACCTTCGGTCTGGTCCATCCATTTGCTGGCCCTCACCCACACGCAAGTCAGGTGGTCGAGGAGATCCTGCGCTGGATCGGAGAGGAGTTGAGCCGTTGAAGAGATTTGCAGCCTACGATCCACCGGAGTACCAGCAATGGGAACCCGATCCCGAGGTGATGAGGCAGTACCGAGACAGGATCGAAGAACCTGCTCTGCGAGCCAGTGTCGATCAACTGAGCGGAGAGGGATTACGAGATCTGTATCGAGGACTCCTGCGAGCACGGTTGCATGACATCGCACTCAAGCGCTGGGTCAAAACAGGTGTGCTGACCAAGGCGTGGCTCGGGTGCGGGGAAGAAGCGGCGACGGTCGGTGCCTGTCATGCCCTGCAACCGGGTGATGTGGTGGGGCCGATGATCAGGAATGCTGCCGCGACATTCGAGCGAGGCATTCCCATCGAGGAATCGTTTCGATCGTACCTGGCCACCGGCGATGGAATTACCAAGGGGAGAGACCTCCACTTCGGAGATCTCGATCACGGGGTGGTCGCTCCCATCAGCCATGTTGGCGATCTGGTTCCCGTCTGTTCCGGCTTTGCCCTCGCTTTTCAGCTGGAGAAGAAAGCCAATGTCGCCCTCACCTGGGTTGGCGATGGATCGACACGTACCGGAGCCGTCCATGAAGGTCTGGCGATGGCAGCGAGTCGTTCGTTACCACTGATCGTCGTCGTCGAGGACAATCTGGTCGCTCTCGGGACACGCCGGGATGATCGGCTGGCAAGGTCACTGGAAGGAATGGCGGGATCGTACGGAGCCATCGGTCTGCAATGCGACGGCAATCATGTGATCGATGTGCACGCCACCGTCACTCGTGCCCGGGAGCACTGCCTGGCCGGGGAGGGACCTGTGGTCATCCTCGCTCGTACCTTCCGCTTCGGAGGCCACGCGACCCACGATGAGGCGGAGGCTCGAGAGTTGTTCGATGAAGATGAGTTCCAGTACTGGGCGAAGAAGGAACCGATCGGGTGCTACGAGGAGTGGCTGAAAGGTCAGGGAGATCTGCTCGGCAGGGATCCGGGCGAAGCACTGGAGGAGTGGGAGCAGCAGGTTTCCGAAGAGGTGGAGTCGGCAGCGGAGCGGGCGCTGGAGAGCCGCAAGAACTCACCTCCCGATATCAATTCGATGAGAGCTGACGTCTTCTCCGGTTGACTGCCAGCAACTAGGAGTTCGATTCCTCTTGAGCAGAATCGGCGACGCTGAATGAAGTCCCGCAGCCACAGGAACCGCTGGCGTTGGGGTTCTCGAAGACGAAGCCTCGCCCCATCAGTGATTCCTTGAAATCGACGGTACTCCCGTTGAGAAACAGCCATGATTTCGGATCGACGAAGATGCGGACTCCCTCGACCTCGATGACGCGGTCCTTTTCACCCGGGGATTCGACGATGTCCATGCCGTAGGACATCCCAGCGCAGCCACCGCCCTGGACGTAGAGGCGCAGGCCTCCACCTTCGCCCACAGATTGTTCAGCGGTGAGGCGAGCAATTTCGGTTCCCGCGGCTTCTGTCACCTGAATCATCAATGTTGTCCTCTCACGGAACTCCGGACGATTACCGTCGCTGCCCAATTTTACTCTCCCGCACCGGTGGCTACCAGTGCAACTGAGGGAACCGTTGCAGTTCCCGCAGGGATCGTCAGGTGATACCTTTCGGGCAGGGAGACGACGGTGAATGAAATCTATCGAATCATGAGGACGATCCCGAGATGGGCGCTGTTCCAGACCATCCTGGTGGTGATCGGTTTGATTCCGATTCCGCTGGCCCGGCTCATCGGTCGATGGGTGGGACGATGCGGATACCGTTTGCGTTCCCGCGAACGACAGCTCGCCTGCAACCATCTCGCCCGTCTCGATCCCCATATGGGAGAGCCGACCCGCAAACGACTGATCCGACGCAACTACCAGCAGATGGGGGAGACGATCCTCGAGGCGGCCGCTCTGGCGGGCAAGAGCAGGGATCACCTGGGGAGCCCGCCGCGTCCGGGTGGAGTCGAGGTGACCGGCTTGCAGCGATTTCGCGAACAGGTTGCACGGCTTCGATCGAACGGCCGCGGCGTCATCATCATCTCGGGTCACATCGGAAGCTGGGAAATTGCCGGTGCTCTCATCGGACGGGAGTTTGGAAACGATGGGTTGTTCGTGGCGAGGCGCTACAACGATTCGATGCAGCAACGATCCGTCGATGCGATCCGCCGGCAACTGGGATCCCGTCTGGTGTTTCAGGACGAGTCACTGATTCGCTCGGTTCGCCTGCTCACCGGCGGAGGAGTGTTGACGATGCTGACCGATCTCGACATCAAGAGGATGGATGGGGTCCATCTACCCTTCTTTGGTGAACTGGCGCACACCAGCACCGCACCGGCAAGGCTGGCGTTGAAGAGTGGAGCGGTATTGCTCCCCACCTTCTTCATCCGCAATCGTCACGGCTACCAGGTGGAACTCGATGATCCCATCGACTGCCAGGAGATCGCCCCGTCCACTGACCAGGAGCAGATCCTGACCCTCACGGGGCGAATGAATCAGGCGATCGAACGGGCGATCCGTCGCCATCCGACGCAATGGCCATGGATGCACGATCGCTGGCATTCGACACCGGAGGTGGTGGAGAGGCGCAAAAAGCACCGCTCCTGACCGCCGCCGCTCTGAGGGATCTAGCATCGAGGCCGAAATTCTGTGATCCTCAAGGTCCAGATGACGACCCGCATCGTGCGAACTGGATCGTTCGACCGGTGCGGCCCCCAAGAGGGAAGGAAACCCGATGAGAGTCACCACATCGTTGATCGCCATGCTGTGCCTCGTGGCCCTGATCTGCACTCCGCTGCTGCAGGTCTCTGCCCAGGACGATTCCGTGTCCCTCCAGTGGAAACGAGACGAGGGAGCGGTCGCCTTCAAGGAAGCTCAGGAAGCCTACAAGGCTGGAGATTTCAAGACTGCCTTCGGTCGTTTCAAGGATGCCAGGAAGCAGGCGAAGAACCGGGACACCCGTTCGCACGTCGATCGCTGGCTCGCCTCGACCGAGGGGGCCAACGAACTGACTGCACTCAAGAAGCAGGCGGCCGAGGGGAAAGAAAGTGCAGCGTATCGACTCGCCGAGAAGAACTACCCGCGATTTGCCGAGACCTTCATCGGCGATGAGTACAAGACCTTCGTGATGGAGATGCAGAAGAAGTTGTTCCACGTGCTGGAAGATTTCGAGCGTGTCTCGCGACGATTTTCCGAGAAGTTCGGCAAGAAGTTTACCGATGAGGCGGAGGTCGGTCAGGAGGGAAAACGTGCACTTCAGTGGGAGGTGGCACCGGGCAAGAATGAACTGAAGATCAAAACTCTTCCTCGCAACCTGTCCGGTTTCAAATCGGTGGCGTTCTACCTCGACCTTCCCAGGGGAGGGGGAGCCTACCAGCTGGTCTTCACCGTACCCGGTTCAGCCGATGCGGGAGTCAGCCAGGTCCAGGTGGTGAAGAATGCCTATATCGCCCAGATGAAGGCGCACAAGGGCCTCAAGCGAATCGAGGTTCCGCTCAGGAACTTCAAGGGGCAGGGAGATGTCGCATGGGAGCGGGTGAAGGATTTCCGCATCCAGTTCATCGGTGGCAAACGGTTCACCGCCTACGTCGATTTCATCGCCCTGCTAAAGTGAGCCCCGAGGTACCGACTGGCGATGTGCCCGAGCCGTGTCGCCACAGCGTTTCGAACTGATCGGTGGCTCTTTCGGTTCCCTCGTTGAGAACTTCCTGCAGTCGCAGCGACGCATCGGCATCACGCTTGCGATGATCTGCCGGAAACACCGGCTCTCCGATGACGACGACCGCTCTTCCCCATGCCGCCGGCAGGATCATCCGGTCCCAGGTATCGAGTCGCATCGACCTGTCGCAGGCGAAGGAGAGTGGCAGCATCGGAATCCCGATGCGGCGAGCCAGCGCTGCGGCACCCTCTTTCGCCTGTCGAGGAGGTCCCTTCGGTCCATCGACTGCGAGGACCGGCGACCGTCCCTGACGAGCCAGTGACTCCAGTTGCTGGAAGCCGAGTCGTCCCCCCCGGGAACTGGATCCCAGTGCCAGTGCCACGTCCAGGAAGTGCAGTGCCGATCCGAGGCGAGCTCCGTCCAGGTGCTGGCTGGTCAGGGCGGCGAAGCCGTTGCAGCGAAGGGTGAAACTGAGGGGCAGTACCCATTCGTGCCAGAAACAGACCACCACGTTGCCATGCTCCTTCAGCGTCTCGGTGGCGTGTTCCCCTCCCGACCAGCGAAGATCGAGGGAGTTGTACATCGCCGGCAGCACCATCGAGAGGGCGCGGCCGGTGATGGGATAGGGGGGAGGAGATGCGATCGTTTCCATGGCAGCAGGATACGGGGAGGAGCGATTCAATGCGACTGCGAGTGGGTTTCCAGCAACTCCAGCAGGGAGTTCATCACCGTCGTCACCGACATCGACTCCATGCAAAAGGAATGCTCGCAGTGTCGTTGGCTACAGGGGGAACAGGGAAGCGACGGCTGGATCACCTTCGTCCAGCGTCCCCAGGGACCATGGACCGACGGATCCTTGGGTCCGTACAAACCGACGGTGGGAATCCCCCGCATCGCCGCCAGGTGCAGGACACCGGTATCCGCCGCAACCACTGCCCTGCAGTTTCCGATGTTGGCCGCCAGTTCCCGCAGGTCACAGGTCGGTGGTGCCGGTGCCGCCGAGTATCCCGAGTCCCTGACGATGGAGGCGACCGCATGGGAGTCTTCGGGTCCGCCGGAGATCCACACCGGTTGGCCTCGGACCGCCAGCGATCTCGCCAGTTCACTCCAGCGTTTTCGAGGCCACTCCTTGAAGCGACCGAAGGGACTGACGAAGGGGTGCAAGAGGATCGGTCCCCTTGCGGATGGTGTCTCCTGTCGATGGGGTTCTGCAACGGTGGCATCGACATCGCCGAGTTGACCCCATGGCATCTCGCCAGACCAGCCGAGGGCCCGGACGACATGCAGTGCCCGTTCGGTACGGTGCACCCGACCGGCGGCGGTGGGTGGATGGAATCCCCTCCACCAGCGTGGCAGTTCTCCTCCATCTCGTGGATGGATGCCGAGGACTCGCTCGGCACGGGCGAGCATCCGAACCAGTCCCGAACGCAGGTTCGATTGCCAGTCGATGAGCAGGTCGTAGCGGTGGCGACGTAGTTCCCCGATGAAGGATTCCACGGCGGGCCAGGTCGAGGCCCTGCAGGCTGGATCCTTCCAGTTCCTCTTCATCTGTGCCCGCGGCAGGGTGATCACCCTGCGCAGGGCGGGATGTCCCTGCAAAAGGCCAGCGGAGAGAGATTCGGTGACCGCATCGATCTGAGCGTCAGGAAACCGCTGGGAGAGCGCATCCAGGGCGGGAAGCACCTGGATCACATCGCCGAGGGCACTGAGGCGGACCACCAAGATCGTCCGCGGATGTAGTGGTTCGCTGGGAAGAGATCTCACGTGGGGTAGAATGATCGCAAGGTGGCCCCTAGGGAAGCCCTGAAAGAGGAACTGATGAGTGTTTTGCTGGGGATCGAGTTGCAAGGCTCCACGGTGCGCTTGCAGGCAGTGGACCGAAAAGGAGTCATCCTGGCTTCGCTGGAGGAGTCGGTCAGCGTGCCATTTTCGCGCTGGTGGGGAGTCCATCCTGACGAACGGGTCAGGTCGGTCCGTGCGCTATTGCAGCATTCCCTGCAGACGGGGCAGATTCGCCCCGCCTCCATCGCTGCGGTGGGAATCTCCTGCGAGCCCTCCCTGGTGCTGGTCGATGCCGAACTGGATCCGATCCCTCCCAAAGCTCTCGGCTGGACCGAGAAGGAGGAGGAGCATCTTCAGCCCGACACCTTGCTCCGTGAAACGCTGCAAAAATATCCGAAGCTGAAGCAGGGAATTCACTGCGTGCTCGATCTACAGGACTGGCTTCGCTACCGCTGGACCGGTGCGCTGGCGACCACCTCCACCTTTGCCTGGCACTCCGGTCTTTCCAGTGAACACACCCCCGGTCAACGATGGGACCCCGCTCAACTTCAAGAGGCGGGCCTCGAGACGGGACAGGTTCCGCCCCTCTTCCCCGGGCCTCACCGGGTCGGAACATTACAGGAGGATCTGGTCCGGGATACCGGGCTTCCCCGCGGCACATGGATCAGCGCCGGGACTTCTCCCAGAGCAGCCCGGTTGTGGCTCGCTGCCGAGCCGAGGGAGGGGCAGAGGATCGTGCTTCTCGAGGAACAGGGAGCGTCGATGTGGCGTGTAGGTGCCGCTCCCCAGCAGAAAACCGAGATCGACCCGCCAATTCCGTCGCCGCTGGGCGATCACTGGGATCATCGAGCAACAGAGGAGGTGGCGGACCCACGACGCGGCGGTGTTCCCGTGGCGGATGTGGTGTACGACGCCGATCGAGTCGACTGGAAAGAACTGGAACAGATCGACGCCGAATCGATGCAGGTATCTGCAGACTTCGGTTGTACCTCCCGCGCCCCGGCACTGCTGGCAGGGGTGGGACTCGGTTGGTTCAAGGATATCCGGCCGATCTGGCGCAAGAGGTGCAAGACGCGCTCGTTGCGAAGGTGCCTCGACCAGCTGCAGCCCGATGACGATCATCAAGATGCGGAGACGAGAGAACAGACGTGAAGACCCGAACCACACTGAAGGATCAACTGCCCTCCCGCTTCCGGGGGGCACTGCTCGGAGCCGCCTTTGGCAGCGCCCTGGGATTCCCTCATTCCGGTTCCTCTCGAACCTTCATGCGGGCCCTCGGATCCGAGGTGGTTCAAGGGTTCGTGCGCCATCGAAACGGCTACTTCGCCAAGGGACAGTACGGAGCCAGCGTGCAACTGCTGACCCTGGCAGCGGACGCCATCGCCGATGGGCAAGATATTCGCCCGGAAAAGGTGGTCGAGCACTGGATCCCCCTGTGGCGAGAGAATCGCATCGTCGAGAGACTCTCCGACGTGGACGTGGCGATGTCACGGTGGCTGAGGCTTGGAATCGAGGCTCGAGGATGCGCCTGTGGACCGGGGGAACTGGGCAGCGGATCGTTGCTCTCCAGCACCCTGGTCGGACTGTGGGACCATGACAATCCCGACTCCCTTCACGACGATTGCGAGAGCCTGATCGGAGTGACTCATGAGGATGCCGAGGTGAGGGCAGTATGTGCCGCACTCGCCTGCGTCATCGGTCACAACCTGACGCACCACGAAGTGGTCCTGGGCGACGTCATCGATGCGGCTACTGCTGCTGCAACTCGCATCGATCCTGCAGTGGCGATGAGGATCCAGGAGATCCCGATGTTGCTGGCCACTTCGGTGGAGCAGGCTTTCATCCAGCTGGCCTCGACTCCGGGAGAACTGTCCGAGGTGGAACATGCCGGGGTCGACAATCGTGCTCTTCCCATCTTCCTGGTGGCCCTTCACAACTGGTTGCGAAGTCCCTCCGATCCGATGTCGGTGATCTCGTCGTGCCTGCACACCGGGGGGGCGGTCGAGATGACCGCTGCAGTCGGCGGCGCTCTGGTCGGCTCGTCGGTGGGGGATGAACGGTTTCCTGAGGATCTCATGTCGGAACTGCTCGACTGTAACGAGATCGCTGCCACGGCAGATCGCCTCTATCAGGAACATCAGCAGGCACGTCGTCGTCGTAACGGCTAGTGCGGTGGCGCAGCCACTTCGTCACGGGTATCTTTCTGTAGTACAGTGAATTCCGATACCCTGTCCGGTAGGGGATTCGTCGCTGAGGTGTTTCAGAAAGGGAGCCGCCATGACTGGCGAGACCAGGATGTTCGGTGAAGTCGCCTTCGAACTGCAGTACATCACCACAGCACAGCTCTACGAGGCACTGGCGACCCAGGCTCGTGACGAGGCACGGGGCGAGCCCCATCGCTTCCTGGGCCAGATCTTGATGGATCTGGGACACATGAAGGAGAGACAGGTTTTCGAGGTGCTGTCGATCCTGCACGAGCATCCCCACCAGGAACAACGGGAAGTCTGATCGCTGCCGTGCAACCACTCCTCTCCTGGCCACGGCCGATCTTGCGAGGTCTCGAGAAGTTGTGGTGCTGGGGGTACGACTCGATCAGCGAAGATACAGTCGGAGAGTTGCGGCAGGGGATTGGCCTCGAAAACTACCAGTACCTGTCATCAGTGTCGGAAACATCGCCGTCGGGGGGACGGGAAAGACTCCCGTCATCGCGCAGCTGGCCAGTCACTGGATCTCGCAGGGCGGGAAACCCGGCATCGTCAGTCGTGGGTACCGTGGCGGTGACGGCGGCAATGACGAGTTCAAGATGCTTGCAGGTATGTTGCCCGATGTTCCCCATGTTCAGAAACGCTGTCGCTACAGCGCAGGTCTCGAACTGCTCGCCAATCATCCTTCCACCGACCTGATCCTGATCGACGATGGTTTCCAGCACCGGGAGTTACACCGCGACATCGATGTCGTGCTCCTCGATGCAGCCAACCCCCTTGCGGGAGGGCACTGCATTCCACTCGGTCGATTGAGGGAACCGTGGCAAAACCTCGCCAGGGCGGACCAGCTGGTGCTGACCCGGACGGAACGATGCGAGGGGGATGCACTGGAGAGTTCGGTCGGTTTCCTCCGTCAGTGGTTTCCGGCGAAGAGGTGCACGCTGGCCCGTACCGAGGTGACGGGGGTGCGAGTGATCGGGGAGAAGGGTGAGGCGGATGGGAGCCAACCCGCCTTCGGATTGTGTGGAATCGGTGATCCCGACTCCTTCGAGCAGACCCTCGCCGACCACCGCTGGAATCTGGTCGGTTTCCAGCGCTTCCCCGATCACCACCGTTTCAGCGGCAGCGATCTGCAGGCGGTTGCCCTGCGCGGGCAGCGGTCAGGAGCCTCGGTACTGGTCTGTACCGCCAAGGATGCGGTCAAGATCGAGGAGATCGTGGCCCGTGGAATTTCACTGCCGCTGCCGATCCTGGCGCTGGATGTGACCGTAGAACTCGATGTGGCCCCTCTGCTGGGGGCAATTGACGCCCCCGGATCGTCGGGGAGGCGTGAAACTCCCGCTTCTTCCTGCTAGCATCCGGGAAAGTTGACGACAGTCAGCAGTTCCTGACAGGAGATCCCTTGGTTGCCGATCCACGCTGGTCCCCCCTCGATCTGGCAGATGTGAAACCGATTCCCATCGAGGAGCGCTCTCACATCGTCCATCGAGATCAATTTCGAGACCTGTGCGACCCCAACGGCTCGGCGCAGGAACTCCTCGCATCGTTGCCGGAGATCCTGGCGGGCAAGGAGTTGAGAGCAGCGTGTGAGGCGGTGGCGAACTCCGTCGAGTGCTCGGCTCCGGTGATCGCCGCACTGGGAGGTCATGTGGTCAAGGTCGGCATGGGCCCCCTGATCATCGATCTGATGGAACGGGGAGTGATCTCCGCCATCGCCATGAATGGAGCGACGGCGATCCACGACCTGGAGCTGGCTCTGATCGGTCAGACCTCGGAGGATGTGGCCACCAGCGTGGCGGACGGCACCTTCGGGATGGCGCGGGAAACCGCCGAGGCGTTTCGCCAGGCCAGCACCGTGGGTGCTGACGGTATCGGACTGGGCGCGGCCCTCGGGGAGGGATTGCTGGCGGCGGCGGCACCCCACATCGAACTGTCGATGCTGGCCCAGGCGCGCAAGCTGGGGATTCCGGCGACGGTCCACGTGGCGATGGGTACCGATATCGTCCACATGCATCCGGGAGTGGCGGGAGCCGCCATGGGAGAGGCCACCGCCATCGATTTCCGTTTGCTGGCAGCGGTCGTCTGCGACCTGGAACGGGGCTGCTGGCTCAACGTCGGGTCGGCAGTGGTGATGCCCGAAGTGTTTCTCAAGGTGGTCAACATCGCCCGCAATCTTGGAAATCCCCTCGACGGGATCACCGCCATCAACTTCGACATGATCCCGCACTATCGCACCAGCCGAAATGTTCTACAGCGTCCCGTCTCACG
>CAYPPQ010000062.1:0-16600 GCA_964412635.1 uncultured Planctomycetia bacterium
AGCGCTTGTCGAGGAAATGATGCCCCCACTCAAACAGCTCAGGATCGGCAGCCTTGAAGATGGTGTAGAAGCAGAAGAGACCTCCGAAGAGCAGCACCTCGGTGGCGAGAAACAACCACATACCGAGTTTCCCCGCCTCGAACTGCTGCTTCATCGTATCAAAGTGGTGAGCCTGGTACGGAGAGTGTCCGTGACCATGATCATCACCGTGACCGGCATCTTCGGTAGCGTCTTGAGGTGGCTTTTCGCCGCTCATCGTTACTCCCGTCTTCCTGAAGGCTTAGCTGACCTGGGTCTTGGGGCTGTAGTTTTCCGTCGCCGGGTCATACACCAAACCCTCGTAATCGTACGGATCAGTCGCGTCCGGAGTGTCGTGGAAATTCTCGGTAGGCGGAGGAGACGGCGTGTACCATTCGAGGCTATTTCCTCCCCACGGGTTCATCGGCGCCTTCTTTCCCGAAATCAAGGACTGAATCAGGTAGAACGCCGTCAAGAAGAACCCGAGCGCCATGATGTAAGAACCGACCGTAGACAGTTGATGGTACGGCTCGAACTTGTCCGCATAGGTGTAGTATCTGCGAGGCATTCCAAGTGATCCCATGACGAACTGTGGAATGAAGGTCACATTGAAGCCGATCACCACAAGCGCACAGGCGATTCGTCCCCAGAACTCACTGAACATTCGCCCGGTCATCTTTGGCCACCAGTGGTGCAGACCACCCACGAATGCGATGAGTCCACTACCCATCATCACGTAATGGAAATGCGCGACGACAAAGTAAGTGTCATGAAGATGCAGGTTGATGCTGAGTACCCCGAGGAACAGACCGGTCAGTCCTCCGATGGTGAACAGGAAGATGAAACCGATGCCGTATAGCATCGCCGTGTTGAGAACGAGAGCTCCTCGATACATCGTCGCCAGCCAGTTGAACACCTTGATCGCTGACGGGATTCCGACGGAGAAGGTAATCCCGCTGAAAATGATGCTCATCTTGTCGGACTGACCGGAGGTGAACATGTGATGTCCCCAGACCAGGAATGAGAAGATGGCAATGGCTACCGAGGAAAATGCGATGTAGGTGTATCCAAAGATGCGTTTGTGGCTATTGGTGGCGATCAACTCACTGACCACACCCATCGGCGGCACGATCATGATGTAGACCGCAGGATGGCTGTAGAACCAGAAGAAGTGCTGGAACAGCACCGGGTCTCCCCCGTTTCGAGGATCGAAGATTCCGATCCCCAGGGCCCGCTCGAGGATCAGCAGCAACAGCGTGATCCCCAGCACCGGTGTGGCGAGAACCTGAATCACCGCTGTCGAGTAGGTCGCCCACAGGAACAACGGCATCTTGAACCAGGTCATTCCCGGTGGTCGCATCTTGTGAATCGTCACGATGAAATTGAGCCCCGTGAAGATGCTCGAGAATCCGAGGATGAAGACTCCCACCAGCGCTGGAATCACCGCAGTTCCCGATTCTGCGCTGTAAGGGGTATAGAAGGTCCACCCCGTATCAATTCCGCCGGAGAACAGCACGTAGGTGAAGAAGATTGCACCGATCACCCACAGGTAGAAGGAACCCAGGTTCAGTCGCGGGAACGCCACATCCTTGGCTCCAAGGAGCAGCGGTAACACGAAGTTCCCCAGCGCTGCTGGAATCCCCGGGATGATCACCAGGAACACCATGATGGCTCCATGGGTGGTGAACCACTTGTTGTAGAGATCTGCCTGCAACTCCGGCGTATCGGCGAACATCGGCGTGATCAGGGCGATGGGAGAGAACAGTTCGGTCCTGACAAGGAGAGCAAAGACTCCGCCGAGCAGGAACATGAACAGCACACCGATGAGGTACATCACGCCGATCCGCTTGTGATCGAGAGTGAGTGCCCAGGAAGCAAAGGTACTGGTGGCATTCAGGTAATTCACACCGGGTTTCCCCTGGGAAGTTGTAGCGGATGACGCTTCAGGCTCCCCGGAGACCGGCTGGGCTTCCGTATCAGGCTGACTCATGTCAGTTCTCCTTTCGGGGACTCTCGGTCCCACCGGAGTCTTGCCCAAGGTCCTTGATATATTCCGTGACCCAGAGCAATTCCTTGTCGGTCAATTTCACGACTGGCATCTGAGCGGGATATCCCTTGGATACCTTTTTCATGGGGAATCGGATCGACTCCTGGATGTAGGCTTCATCCACCATCAACTCTGCTTCTACTCCAGGTGCGGTGTACTCACGCATCGATCCGTAGAGGCCCAACCAGCTCGGCCCCACCTTCTGGTCACCATTGATGCTGTGACAGGAGATGCAGCCGCGCCGTTTCCAGACCAGCTCACCATTCTCTGCGAATGGCAGCGTCTCGTCATAGGATCCTGCGACCTCGAGCCATTTCTCGTACTCCTCCATCGTCTCGTGGACCACTACCTTGGAATGCATCAGGGAGTGCCCTTGCCCACAGTACTCCGCGCAGTACATGTCAAAGGTGCCCGCCTCCAGCGGCGTGAACCAGAGTTTTCCGCTGCGGCCAGGAACACAGTCCTTCTTGACCCGGAAGGCGGGGATGTACAGGGCGTGAAGCACGTCCGCCGACATCACCGTCACCTCGATCGGCACGCCGAGAGGAACGTGCAGGCCCGCTTTCTCGAGAATCTTGTTCTCCCTGGCGATGGCCTGTTGTGCCGAGAGATCCCCCGATCTCACCTCGTCACGGATGGCGTTGAAGTCTTCCGACATTCCGGGAATCGTCGCGCCATTGGAGGCATAACTGAAATTCCACGCCCACTTCTGAGCTTCCGCCACGATGGAAATCGAATTCTTGGGAGGAGTCGTCATCTGCAGATAATGGACATATCCGTACCAGAAGAACAACACCGAGAGGAGGATCGGGATTCCGGTCCAGAACACTTCCAGCAGCAGATGATGATCCTGCTGGGTCTGCGCGCTCTCTCCCGGAGGAGTTCGATACTTCCAGCAAAAGATGACGAGCAATGCCGTGATCAGAACCAGGAAGAAGATGGAGGTCCAGTACACGAAGTAAAAGTCATTATCAACGGGCTCGGCGAAGTTCGAAGCGGACTTCGGAAGCCAGAAGGTCGGCTCACTTTGTGCCAGTAACAGCGAGACTGGGTTCATGACTGCGACTGCTCTCTCTGTGTACCCAGGGCAATTTCCCCTGGATTTTCATTACGGTTTTTTCTGCTCCACAGGTGAAGCAAATATCCACCAAATCCGACCACAGTGACCAGTCCCCCGAGGCGCATCACCTTGAGGGCAACAGGCCCGTACTGAGCCTTGGATGGATCGTAAACAAAACAGGTCAGGACGATCTGATCGAGCCAGTTACCGACCTTGCCCTGGGAAGATTCGACCAGGGCCAGACGCAATGTCTGGGGATCGAACTCGATCCCCTGGATCGTCTGGGTCAGCACTCCATCTGGACTGACGATGAAGATTCCAGCTCCATGAGCGTACTCCTCGTTGTAGTCATTCCAGGCGTAATCGAAACCGACCGCATCGGCGGTTGCCTTCAACGAGTTCTTCTTCCCCGTCACGAAGTGCCAACCAGCTCTCGCCTTCGATACATCAACACCGGAGAGGATCGCCTCCTCCTCCAGAGCACCGATCAGAAGGGTCTTCCGATTGCGTGCATCTTTTGCCGAATCTCGCGGATCGATGCTGACGGTCAAGACATCGAAATCGGCGCCGATCTCGAGACCACAGTGGGCAACCGATTTGATGAGTCCCTCGACGACGAGGTTGCAGAGCATCGGACAGGAGAAGTACACCAGGTTGAGAATGACGGGCCGCTTCGACTTCAGCAGTTCTCCCAGGACCACCTGCTCACCCGTATCCAGGCGAACAACGCTGTCGAGTGGGAGGCTGTTGCCGATCCGGTCGTGAATCGTCAATCCCTCCACCGATTTGAGTACCGGATCGAGATCTTGATTGTAGATCTCACCGGGAGTCATCGATGGGGTCTGTGCTTCGATGAGGGTGGAACTGGAGAGGATCAACAGCAGCAGCAACGACGTCAAAACACCACCCGAAATCGATCGGATAGAGTCATGAGCCGCGTTGCGACCATCGATCTGGTTCTTCAAATCCACGTCCTTCATCAGTCCTGATCCGTACTTCCATATCTCTTGAGAAACTTCTCTCGACCTTGCTGGAACGGGATGGAGACCCTGTTGTTGTCCGCATCTGTCCATGTGTAACTCTCGAGTTGCGACTGCTGTTGTTCTTGTACCTGCTGAAGACTGCGATTCCCGTTCCGGAAAGACTCTTCGTCGGCGTTCAACTGTTCCATGTCTGCGAGGAAGACCAGCAGGTAGACACTCGCCACGAACAGGATCGCGAAGACGATAGACCCGTACCAGGTCGGGATCGGGCTCGGATCGTCTCCGGAGCCGGGAAGGCTATGTTCAGTGGTCACTTCCGATGTACTCATCGCTGGCTCCTCTCTATGCGTTCTCGAATGACAGGGATTCAGAAATTCTTGGATCCTTCTCGGCGATGAGGGAATGCCCCCTCAGCGATAGCGCCAGGCCGATCATGAAGATCCCACCCATTCCGATGGGGATTGTGATGTCGAGCATGGTGAAGGGGAAATCTCCTCCATCGTTGATCTGAGGCATCACGAGGTAGTACATATCTGCCCAGTGCATCAACAGCACCCACATCGCCCCCAGAGTAATCGTCGCACGCTTGCGCTTGATGTGCCTCGACAACAGGAAGAGGAAGGGGACGAAGAAGTGACCGATGACCATCACCCAGCCCCAGAAGCCCCACATCCAGGTGCTCTGACGGCGTACGTACCAGATCGTTTCTTCCGGAATGTTGGCGTACCAGTAGAGCATGTACTGGCTGAAGGCGATGTAGGCCCAGAACACCGTGAAGGCGAAAATCATCTTGCCGACATCCTGCATGTGATGATCGCTGATGGCCCGGGTAAGTCGACCATTCGCCTGCAACCAGACGATGATCAACGCCAGCAGGGCGTGGAAGGAGAGCACACAGCCGGCAAAGATGTAGACCCCGAAGATGGTACTGAACCAGTGCGCATCGAGGCTCATCAACAGATCGTAGCCGGCAAAGGTGACACTGAGAGCGAAGAGCGCAACGCCCAGTGGGCTGATGCGACTCATCCTGGTACTTCTCGAGACGTCTCCATCCTGGTCCTGAGCCACCGAGGAACGGTGATAGCTCCACGCCAGCCCGATCCAGATGGTGAAGTAAACGCCCAGGCGGATCAGAAACCACTCGTAATCGAGATAGGCAGACTTCACTGCGATGATCTCGTCAGCCGGATCGGGATGCACCCACTTGTAGAGCGCTCCCATCGGTCCCGGAGTGACGAGCGGAATGAAGATCAACGCCATCAGCACCAGATTGCGAGACACTCCCTCGGCGAGTCGCCGAACCACGGCACTCCAACCAGCATTGGTCACATGATGGATCAATACGAAGAAGAGACCGCCCAGCGTCATCGTCAGGAAGAAGCAGGCACTGACCAGGTACGGGTGCCATGGGCTCCACTCCGAAACGAAGCCATGCATCACTGCATGATGGCCGCCACCCGCTTCGTCATGGTGCTCATCGGTGGCTGCACTGGACGAGGTCCCGTGGCCCACCGCATCATGACTATCAAAAGCCCCCTCCAGGTTGCCCATCACGAGCGTCCCGATCAGGCCGACAACAGCCATCACGGCACCCAGCGAGATCAGTTTCCCGGAGAGACTTCCCAGCGTCCGGTTTTCGCTACTGAGGTCAACGGCGGAACCGTGTCCCATGGCGCTACCTCCCCTGCCGGGCGTCGGACCCGGTCTCTTGTGCTGGTATGGCTCCCTGTTCCTTGTCACCGGAGAGCGCTTTTTCGCGGAGCAGTCGCTCCCGATCCGGTGCAGGGATCTCGGCGATATCCACAGATTGGCTCATCTGAAGTGCCTTGACGTAGGCGACGATGGCCCAGCGATCCTCCCTGGAGAGCTGCGCCACATACCCGGGCATCGTGTTCAACCCGTAACCGGTGATATTGAAGATCTCTCCGATGGGATGGGCGAGGCCCTTCTCCGAGGAAAGATCGGTGATCACCCAGGCGCCGTACTCGGCAAACGCAGAGCGTCTGCTGACCATTCCATCGCCATGTCCGGAGATTCCGTGACATGGCGTGCAATAGATTCCGAATCGTTCCTGCCCTCGATCGAGGAGGGCGGCGTTGACCTGAATCCTGTCGGGGAACTCGGTCGCCCATTCCCCATTGACGGTTCCCCAGCGGTAGTGAGTATCGAGCTCGAGATCTCCCCGTGCGATGGTCCCCTCCACGGGCAACCGCATCGAACGACCGTCAGCGAAGAGAGGATTTGCGCTCTGCGCCTTGAACTTCTCCTGCTGGTCCATGTCGTAGAAGACGTGAATCCTGGTGACCCGAGAAATGGCGTAGCGGGACTTCGCCACCAGCATCGGTGGAACCAGCAGGGCCAGATTGACCAGGATGATCAATGCGATGATCCATCCCGGCACGCTGGTATCACTCTTTGGCAATGCCATGACTTTACTCCTCGATTACTTCCACGGCGCTGGCACCGATCTCATGCAGAAAACTGCCATTCGATTCGATGTCAAATTGCCGATCGCGACTATCGATGCTGATGAAGAATCGGTCCGAGGTTGCCCGCCGGAATCGATCGCTCCTGAAGTGCGGCCTGTAAAAACGAGGCAATCCATTGAGGGCAAGCATCCCGAAGAAGGAGGCGAAGGCACTCAGCAGGATCGTCAATTCGAAGGCCACCGGAATACTCGCCGGAATGCTCCAGAACGGTTTTCCACTGATGAGAAACGGGTAATCGATGGCATTCATCCAGGCCTGCATCAGCACGCCTCCGAGGAAGCCGGTCATCCCGCCTCCCAGGACAAACCAGGGGAGGATCGTCTGTCGAATTCCCATCGCCCCGTCGAGGCCGTGTACCGGGTATGGAGTGTGGCAATCCCACAACTTGAATCCCCGATCACGGACCTTTACTGCCGCTTCCATCAACAGGTCAGCGCTCTCGAACTCGGCCAGCATCAGCACCGGCCGCACGTCGGTGGCGCCTTCAGCGGTGATGGTTTCGATGGTAGGAGAGCTGTTCATCGCTTGATTCATCTGTCCCCTCCCTGGGATCCCGCAGCGGGACTGGCCGCTGCATCAGGGGGTGGATCTTGACTGGTACCCTGCTTCGAATGTTGCTGATCTGCGATCACACCCTTCACCTCACTCATGGCGATGAAGGGGAGGAAGCGACAGAAAAGGGCAAACAGTGTGAAGAAGAGTCCGAAGGCTCCAAGCATGATCATCACGTCGGCCAGCTTGGGACTGTAGTAATCCCAGGCACTGGAGGTGTAGTCATTGGCCAGACTGGTCACGGTGATGACGAATCTCTCGAACCACATTCCGATGTTGACGAAGATGCTGACCACGAACATCACGCCGATGTTGGTTCGCATCTTCTTGAACCAGAAGATCTGCGGAGCCAGCACGTTGCACGACACCATGATCCAGTAGGCCCAGGAGTACTGACCGAATGCTCTGTTGATGAAGGCAAACTTCTCCACCTTCACTCCACCGTACCAGGCCATGAAGAATTCCTGAGCATAGGCGTAGCCCACCAGCATTCCGGTCAACATGATGATCTTGTTCATGTTTTCCAGGTGCTTGAGGGTGATCACATCGCGGAGACCGAAGAGTTGCCTTGCGGGTACCAGCAGTGTCAGCACCATGGCGAATCCACTGAAGATGGCTCCCGCGACGAAGTATGGCGGGAAGATGGTGGTATGCCACCCGGGTACCTGCGAGACCGCGAAGTCAAAGGAGACCACCGAGTGCACCGACAGGACCAGCGGTGTCGCCAGCGCAGCCAGCAACAGGTAGGAACGCTCGTAGACATGCCATTGACGGTTCGATCCGATCCAACCGAGGGAGAGCACTCCGTAGGCGATCTTGCGTACCTTGTGCCTGGCGCGGTCTCTCAGCGTTGCCAGGTCAGGGACCATGCCCATGTACCAGAAGAGCAGAGAGACGGTGAAGTAGGTTCCGACGGCGAAAACGTCCCACAGCAAGGGACTGCGGAAGTTGGGCCACAGTTCCATCTGGTTGGGAAGCGGGAACATCCAGTAAGCAAACCAGGCGCGTCCCACGTGGATTCCGGGGAACATCCCTGCACAGATCACCGCAAAGATCGTCATCGCCTCGGCAGCCCTGTTGATGGATGTTCGCCACTTCTGACGGAACAGGAACAGGATGGCAGAGATCAGCGTCCCGGCGTGTCCGATTCCAACCCAGAAGACGAAGTTGACGATGGCGTAACCCCAGCCGACCGGGTTGTTGACACCCCAGGTACCCACTCCCCAGAAGATGAGGAACGGAACGAAGATTCCCAGCAGCGCCAGCACCGAGAACGCCATCAGGAAGAATGCCCACCAGCCGATGGTGGGCTTTTCCTCGACGATTCGACACACCTTGTCGGTGATGGTCGTATTGTCGTTCTCGCCGGTGATCAGGGTGACGCGGCTGTCGGGCAGGTACGGAGTATTGTCAATCTCCGGGCTCTGCGCGTCACCGGTCAACTCTGGCCTGACGATGGGACTCAAGAGATCGAGGAGCCGCTTCATCGCTTCTACCCCTCTTCCCTGGTTGCAGGATTTCGCAGTTTCGCGAGGAAACTGGTCCTCGGTTTCACATTCAACTCGGCGAGCATCTTGTACGCCCTGTGCGATTTCTGGGTTCGAGAAACCTGGCTATCGGAATCTGCCAGATCACCGAAGGTGATGGCGGAGGTAGGACAGGACTGTGCGCAGGCCGAAGTGACCTCGCCATCCTGTACATCGCGTCCCTTGTTGTGAGCCTGGATCTTCGATCGATTGATTCGCTGGACGCAATAGGTGCACTTCTCCATGACGCCACGTGAGCGCAAGGTGACCTCGGGGTTGTACCCCATCTGCTCGGTGGGAGAAGGATCCTTGGTGTTGTTGAAGTAGTTGAAGCGACGCACCTTGTAAGGACAGTTATTGCTGCAATAGCGCGTTCCGATGCAGCGGTTGTACACCATGTCGTTGAGGCCCTCTTCGTTGTGGGCAGTGGCGGCGACGGGACAGACCTGTTCACACGGTGCATTCTCGCACTGGTTGCAGGTGACCGGCTGATGCACCACACCTGGATCTTCCACATCCTCGCCACTGAAGTAGCGGTCGATGCGAAGCCAGTGCATCTCGCGGCCGTAGGCGAGTTCATCCTTGCCCACCACTGCGATGTTGTTTTCCGACTGGCAGGCAACGACGCAGGCGCTACATCCGGTGCAAAGATTGAGATCGATCGACATCGCCCAGCGATGTCCGGTGTACTCGTGTTCTTTCCAGGGGCTGACCAGATCGGGATGGTGAGGACCGGCAGCGGTGACCGCCTCGGCAACCTCTTCCATCTTCGGCTCGAAGTCGGTGTCGACGACCCTGGCGAACTCACCGATCTTGCGCTGTTCTTCGTTGAACTCGAGGTCTCCCATGAACTCATCGGGTCGAATCGGGTTGTGGTCCTGGGTGGTGGCGAGTTCGTACTTGCCGATTCCCTTGTTGACGCTCACCGAGGCGAATCCATCTGTTACCGCCGCTGCATTACGCAGCGAATAGGTGTCGAAGCCGACCCCATCAGCGATCTGGTAGATACTCGGTTTGCGCGACAGCCTTCCGGCGGCCCGGTCGGAGAGCAAGCGGCCGTAACCGAGTGCCACGGCGATGGTGTCGCGATTCTGTCCCGGCAACAGGAAGGCTGGCATCTTCAGTTCCTTGCCGGAGACGGTGAGGGTCAGCAGATCACCATTCTCCACCCCCAGCTCCCGGGCGTACATCGGCGAGATCAGTGCTGCGTTATCCCACGCCACCTTGGTGACCGGATCGGGAAGTTCCTGCAACCAGCCATTGTTGGCATATCTTCCATCGAAGAGGGAATGGTCCGGCAGGAACACCAGTTCCTTGCCGCTCACCGTCTGGATCGCAGACTCCAGGGTCTTCCCCCAGCCTCCGACCATCTCCGGGGCAACATCTACAGCATTGGCAGTTCCCTCGATGAATCCATCGTGGAGCCACTGCTTCCACGCCTTCTCGAAATCGGAACCACCCAGTGGTTTCAGGACTCCTCGAACGATGTCGTATCCAGAGAGCGGTTCCTCGTCGAGAACCGCACTGAGCACTTCCAGCGCACTTCGTCCCGAATAGAGCGGCATGATGAGGGGTTGCCTCAAGGTCACCGTTCCATCCCAGCTACGGCCCTCACCCCACTCCTCGAGGAAGTGAGCCTGATTGAGGTGCCACTGACACGCCTGGGAGGTCTCGTCCTCGTAGAGTCCGACATGAACTGAGCGTCCAACCTGCCCGATCAATTGCTGCCACGTCTCTCCCATGGCGGGAGCGTCGTAGACGGGGTTGACCCCGATGAGGATCAGATTGTCGACGCTTCCGGCGCGAATCTTGTCCGCCAGAGCACTCAGGTCATCGATGTGTGCCGGTCTCTCGCCGTGGGACACCTCTGCGTAGCGCAGCGTCTTGCCAGCAGCTCCGAGCGCAATGTTGAGTGCGTGGACCAGAGCATGAACCGCAGCAGGCTGTCGATCTCCCGCCATCAGCAGGCAAGATCCTCGATGCGCCAGCAGGTCTGTAGCCATCTGCTGGATCCTGTTGTCGGTGGTTGCAGGCGTTGCCTCCACCACCGCGGCCACATCGGCGGGCAGGGTCAGTCCCAGTTGCCTGGCAAGCTGGGCGGCGATCTGGGGAATATCCGCGGTGCGAGCAACGATCCGCTCGTCGGCGGCTCCCCCGGTGACTGAAAGAGTGCTCTCCACCGACCAGACGCGACTGAGTACCGGCTCGTCGTCGTCGGCAGATGTGCGAAGTTGCGCCCAGCCGCTACTGTGCTGCAAGCTGGCCGGGTGGTTCATCAGGGGATCTGCGTCGAGGCACACCAACACCCTGGCCGCTGCCAGGTTCGCCACCGGACGCATCGGACGGCCGAACAGTTGCGCGGTTCCCATTCTCTCTGAATCGCGATGAATGGGAGCCCACTCATGCCAGCTGGCATCGGGAATCTCCCGCAGGACTCGCTTGCGCAGCGCATCCATCGACAGCGAAGAGGTGGGTGCCGCCAGTACCGACAGCTTGCCGCTCTTGCCGATGTCCCGGAGCATCGCTGTCGCATCGGCCCATCTCGATGTGACCCTGTGGTCTCCATCGAGATGGGTCGGGGCGGAACTGCGACCTGGATCGTACATCCCCAGGACACTCGCCTGCATCTGAGAGGTGGCAGCACCGCTGTGGGATGGATGGTCTCCATTTCCATCGACGCGGATGGGGCGGCCGTCAAAGCTGGTGACCAGTACCCCTTCAGCAACCTCCTGTTGCTCCCAGCAGGAAGCGTAAGTCACCGGCACTCCGGGGGTCCTCCCCTCCGGCCTGCTGGTGTGGGGAAGGATCGTCTGCTGTGGCCAGCGACAACCTGCGAGTCCCCCGGCGAGGGCCACTGACGCCCCCATCACCTTCAGGAAATGGCGACGAGATGTGGAATGAAACAGTTCTGGAGCGTGATTGGGGAATTCCTTCTCGATCAGGGCCTTGAACTCGGGAGTACCGGAGTACTCGTCGAGACTTCGCCACAGTGCTTTCCCCTGTCGACCACTCCCCGGCTTGATTGGATTGTGTTCTTTTATCGATGACATGTTGAGCAGTTCGTCAAGAGGGTCATTCGAACCGTCGGCTCTCCCGCCGGATCCAGCAACCCCAGGCCCTTCATCAGTTCCCGACCCTGCGCCACCTTCTCGTCGTGGGCTCTTTCAAGACCCCAATCGAGATCCGTTACCTTGTCCTTCGGTCTCAGATGCTCTGCCGGGTCACGGTGACATTCAAGGCACCAACCCATACTGAGCGAATGAACCTGCGAAACTTCCTCCATGTGATCCACTCGTCCATGGCACTCGACGCACGAAACGCCTCGAGTGACGTGGGCACTGTGGTTGAAGTAAACGTAGTCGGGGAGGTCGTGAACCTTGATCCAGGGAACCGGTGTTCCCTTGCTGAAGGAATCACGAACCGGCTGCAACTTGCGGCTGGTAGGTTCAATTTTCTCGTGGCAATTCATGCAGGTTTCGGTCGGAGGGATCGCAGCGAATGCGGCACTCTCCACCGTCGAGTGGCAGTAGCGACAGTCGAGACCCAACTCACCGACATGGAGGGCGTGTGAGTATGGAACCGGCTGCTCCGGCATGTAGCCGGCATTGAGCGTCTTGGGTGACGCTCCGAAGTTGATCATCAATACGACATAGAGTCCGCTGACAGCCCCACCAGCTCCCAGCAGTTTTACCAGCTGGTCGATCCACGGTGGGAAGATCGGGGTGCGGTTCGCCATTACGAAGTACCTCCTGTGCCTCACGCATGAGGCGTCTCGGTCCAGCGCATTAAAGTCTCAAACCGGAGATGTCACCGGGCTACAGGTAAGATCAATCGATCGCAGCGTGCAGAATCGGCTCCACTCGGCGACACAAACCGGTTCCCGTCAGCACATCACCAGCGGTCGCACAGCACCTTGCCAGCGACCCTTCGGCGGGGTCAGGCTAACAACATGAATCTTCCAATCCAAACGAACCCATGAAAATAATTGACAAATCATGAGCCCGGGATGGGCGTTGAATTTCAGCTCCCCTGGCCCGCTTCCCCGAGCCGCTCTGGCACCCGGCAACTCCAGCAATACAGGATCGCCGAGAGGCTCAGGATGATGGCCCCCAGGCTCTGATGAGAGGTCGCCATCAGCGTCTCGGTAACGCCGCTGGAAGCACTCCTGACCTCGCTCCCGGTAACCGCCAAAACCATGAATCCGAGGGTCAGTTGCAATAAACAGGCGATGACCATCGACAGCGCCAGTCGACGGCGGGTACCCGCCTGGGGATCCGCTGCCAGCAACGCTCCCGAGCCCATCGCCAGTGCCACGACCAGGAACGCGAAGACCAGGTGAGGAATCAGCCAATCCCGCGAAACATGGCGCGTCAACGCCCCCAGGACCAGTTGCAGCACAAAAGCCACCATCGTTGCCAGTGCCATGCGGCGATGGCGTAGCGGTAGCGACTGCTTCGGCTCCGTCGCCCAGCGAATCGAGCCGAGTGCGGCGATGATGGCGAGAACCGCCAGGAAGATCTGCCCACTCATGCCGTGGACCACCCTCAGCAGCAGACTCGAGGGAGATGAGTCATCGACCCCCCCGGAGAGGACCCGAAGACCGCCCAGCACTCCCTGTACCACCACCAGCACGATGGCGAACAGGCCCCACCGAGCGAAATTGACACGCCGGTCAACGCGCCAGATGTAGAAAGCCATGGTGATGGTCACCAATCCGACCAGGGTTGCGAAGAGTCGATGGGCGTGTTCGTAGTAGATGCCCCCGGTCATCCGTGAAAGTGGCAGCAGAAACATGTTGTTGCCAAAGGAAGCGGGCCAGTCCGGCACCGCCATCCCCGCCTCCTCACTGGTGACCAGTCCACCGATCCCGACCAGCATCAGCGTCGTCCAGAAGGCACTCCTGGTCAGGGTCTGGATTCCCATCGGCTCGGTGGAGCTCCCGGGCCCGCGGGTCAGCGCCCCCAGTGCCGAAAGAGCGGTGCAACCGAGCACGAAAGCGACCACGCTGGCGGTCAACTTCAGCGCTGAGGGGGAACTGTCGAGGCCCTCCACCAGCCACGATCCCAGGATCAGTAAATTGACGGTGCCCGCGAAGGCCCCGGCGATGGAAGCGGTCAACACCCTGCGTGGGGATCGGGCGGCGGACCAGCGTCCTCCGCCGATCAAGATCGCCAGCAAACTGAAGAAAATCAGCCAGGGGGGCGCCATCACGAAGGGTAATCGACAGATGTAGCCGGCACTCCACATGGCCGCGGTCATCGCCACTCCCACGGGAATTGCCACCGACCACGGCGAGGCCTGAACCGGGGACGGTTCGCCATTCATCGCCGATTCCTTCCTGACCAGTGTGACTCACAGAAAATCATCACCACCGACTCCAGAAAAAAGTGCCGTACCTGGGGCCATTTCCAGGTTCTCTCTGGATCTTCAGGGTACGGGATTCACCCTTGAAAACTAGGGAATCGAGGACTTCACGCAATGCCTCTCTTGTGGGAGAATAGAGGGGTGTGGACAATTCGAGGCTAGAGTCTTCCTCTTTTTCGAGAGGGCAGGAGAGCCCGATCGGGGCTCCGTTGCAATCTCGTCTTTCATGAAGAATCGGCCTCCGTTACTGATTCCACCGAGAAACCCCCTCGATCCAATCGAGTGGTATCGCTGGCCATACCATTTCGGCCTATTAGACTCGTTTCGAGAGCCAATAAAAGCAGGTTCTGCAGTTCAAGGTGTGCCGGGGTCACTTTCGAAGTAACCCTCTTCCATCGCAGAGCCCAACGAGAGGATTTGAATCTTGCGTTCCATGTCTGGATTGATTCTATGTTTCGTGATGCTGTTCCCGCTTTCCGTGGCGGCTCAGCCTGATGTCATCGTGGGTGACCTGCCCAGCACCAATGCGTATGGTACGAATGCAGGTACCGGAATTTACGCATATTCCCTGGCAACAACCTCCTGCAATATTGGAACCGCAAACCTCGACTGGATTGCCAATAACAACCAGCACCCGGTCATCGCGCAGGATATGTGGAGACTGCACGAGGGTCGCTTCACGCAGATCGGCTCGTCGTGGTTGAAGCATGGATTTTGCGCCCTCCAGAACACCGGGCTGTGCACCGGATGTGGCGGCGGCGGCGGGTGCCTCAGTTACCTGACTCCCGGATGTGCGGATCCCTACTCTGCAGGACTCAACGGAAACCAGAGCAACCTGGGACCCCGGTCACAGGTGAATGCGTTCACCGGTTTCTTCCCGTATCCATACAACGCTCCCCCCTGTCCCCCAGGACAGTCGACAATCTGCAGGAGATTGCAGGTTCTGGAAAGCGACCTGGTCGGTGCCCCCGGTGCACTCTTCTTCGTCAGTGGCCAGTACGTCGCTGCCGATGACTCGAACTTCGGAAACCAGGCCAACAACCAGTCGTACCGCAGGGTCAATGTCGCACCCACCGGCAATCACAACCTCAGCTTCGTCGGCGGAACCCAGCAGATGTCCCCGGCCATCCAGGCATGGCAGGACAATCAGCCATCGGTCACCCTTGTCGATGCTCAGGTCCCCGATGAGGGCCTCTTCATCGTTGGATACGATGTGATCGACAACGGCGATGGAACCTTCAACTACGAGTACGCGGTCCAGAACCTCTACTCGGACCGCTCCGGCGGCAGTTTCTCCGTTCCTTACCCGGCCAATGCGACCATCTTGAGTCATGGATTCCATGACATCACCTGGCACAGTGGCGAGCCTTACGACGGAACCGACTGGACCGCAACGCTGACCCCCGGAGTGGGCATCACCTGGGAAACCGACGACTTCTCGGCGAACCAGACTGCCAATGCCCTTCGCTGGTCGATGATGTTCAACTTCTACTTCACATGCGATGCACCTCCGTCCCCCAACACCGCTACCCTCGGTCTCTTCAAGCCCGGTAGTGCCGGTACCGTCAACGAGTTGACGATGGATGTGATGGCTCCCTCCGGCAACTTCCTGCCGGGAGTGCAAGGGTTGACCTGTGAACTCGGTTCCACAATGTCTCCCTCGGTCGATCTTTCGTGGACCAACCCGGAGACTTACACCAGCATGACGGTTCGCCGCGACGGTGCGATCCTCGCCACCCTTTCCGGTAGTGCGACCTCCTACACCGATGGCAATGCCTCCTATGGCTTCACCAGTTACTCGGTTCAGGCGGAACAGGGTGCCACACCGGCGGCAGAGATCCCTTGCGAGATCAACATCACGCCACAGCCACAGAGCAACTTCGCTTGCTCGCAACCAGATCCGGACACCAACACGGTGCTGCTGACATGGACCAATGGCATGGCCTACGACTCCATCGTCTTGCAAAGAAATGGAATCGATATCGCAACCCTCGGAGGAATGGATAACACCTACTCCGACACGGGTGCGTCGATCAGCACACACCTGTACACCTTGACGGCGAGCGCCGGCGGAACCTCGCCTGCGTCACTGGAGTGCAGTATCACAGTACTACCGCCCCCACCCCTCGGATTCACCGTGATCGCCCCGAGCGTATCGGCCGGGTTCGACCCCATCTCGGGAACCGGTTCCTTCGCTGCCACGCTGTCGGCAATCGAGGACAGTTCCAACAGTGGCTACCCCAATGGTGTCAGCGGATACTCGCTGGCGATGGTCTTCGATGGGTCTCTGATCCTCGCGACCAGCCTCGACTCCTCGGTGGTACCCACCAGTCTCGCATTCTTCGACGGTCAGTACGGGGATGGTTGGGTGACGATCGGAGCGGTCATCGACTTCAATGGTGTGACCACCCTCAATCTCTCCTCCGAGAGCAATCTTGCGCAGGTTACCTTCGACACCAATCCGGCGGGAATGATGGGCCAGACCACCTCGGTCAACACCCCGATCTCCTGGCAAAACCGTGACTCTGGCGGCGGGCTTCCCGTCGACACCTAGATCGTCC
>CAYPPQ010000063.1:0-16029 GCA_964412635.1 uncultured Planctomycetia bacterium
CCGCCCCTGCCGTGACTGGCACACATACTCCGGCACCGACGCCAGCCCCTGCTGCGGCGAAGCCGCGAGCCGCCTCCGGTGGGGTCACCGTCGAGAAGATGTCGGTGATGCGACGCAAGATCGCCGAACACATGATCGACTCTCGCCGCACCTCTGCTCATGTCCACTCCGTCTTCGAAGCGGACAGGTCGGGGATCGTTTCTCTCCGCGCCAGCTACAACGTCCGCTTCCGGTCCGGGAACGGTACCAAGCTCACCTTCTTGCCCTTCTTCTTGAAGGCGTGCAGTGATGCTCTTCGACAGTTCCCCCACGTGAATGCTTCCATCGATGGCGATGACATCCTGGTCCATGGATCGATCAACATCGGTATCGCGGTGGCACTGGAGAATGGACTGATCGTTCCCGTCATCAAGGACGTTCAGGACCTGTCGGTACCGGGGATCCAGAAATCGGTATCCGATCTGGCAAACCGCGCCCGGGGAAAGCAACTGCTCCCTGACGAGGTCACCGGAGGCACCTTCACCATCACCAATCCGGGACAGTTTGGCGGCTTGTTCGGGATCCCCATCATCAACCAGCCCCAGGTCGCAATCCTCGGCATCGGAGGCATCGAAAAACGTCCTGTCGTCATCGATGGCGACAAGATCGCCATCCGCGACATGACCTACATGTGCCTCTCCTACGATCACCGCCTGGTGGATGGTGCTCTGGCCGATCAGTTCATGGCCCAGGTAAAACACAACCTGGAGAACTTTGACGCCAGTTCCCTGGTCTGATGATGAAGTCCAGTAGTTCCTGTACCGAGCAGACCTCTGCCGTTTCCATCGACCGGATCGGCAAGAGTTCCTTCGGAGATAGCCACCGCAAGATGCTCGAACTTCAGCGGCAACTGGCGACCACAGACACCGAAATCAGCGAATCCCTGCTGCTGTTCGAGCCCTCTCCGGTGGTGACACTCGGCAGCGCAAGCGAAGCAGATGTGCTGCTGGTCGATGAATCGACCCTGCTCGAGCGGGGCGTCGAGATCGAGCACGTCGATCGAGGCGGCGAGGCTACCTATCACGGACCGGGGCAGATCATCGCCTACCCGGTGATTCGTCTCTCCAGCACTCAACGTGATCTCCATCGACTGCTGCGGGGACTCGAGGGGGCGATCATCGAGACGCTGGCAGCGTGGGACCTCCATGGAATCCGGGTCGCCGGTCATACCGGCGTCTGGATCGAGGATCGGAAGATCGCCAGTATCGGTCTCAGCGTACGGCGGTGGATCACCGGCCATGGTCTGGCCCTCAACCACTGCGGCGACCTCGATCGATTCCAGTGGATCATCCCGTGCGGCATCCGTGGCTGTTCGATGACTTCGATGGAACAGGAACTGGGAACCGCTCCCGATCGCCAGCAGGTGGAGACGCTCCTCGCCGCGAAAATTCTGACCTTCTTCGAGAGAGAGGCGAGTTGATGTCATCCCCTGACACCGCTGGCAAGAAATCGAAAGCGCCGCTGAAGCGTCCTCCCTGGATCCGCGTCAACGTTCCAAAGGATGGCTCACTACAAAAAGTTGGCGAACTGATGAATCGTGGCGGCCTCCACACCGTCTGCCAGGAAGCACACTGTCCCAACATTTACGAGTGCTGGCAGATGGGCACCGCAACCTTCTTGATCCTCGGCGAGATCTGTACACGCAAGTGCGGCTTCTGTGCGGTCACCAAGGGATTACCCGCTCCTGTCGATCCAGATGAGCCGGGGGAACTGGCCCAGGCCGCCCTGAAGCTGGAACTGAAGCATGTCGTCATCACCAGTGTCGATCGCGACGACCTGGAAGACGGTGGAGCAGGCCAGTTTGCCCGCTGCATCGAGGAACTGCGCAAGGTGTTGCCCGAGACCACCACGGAGGTCCTCGTGCCTGATTTCAGGCCCGACCTTCAAGGCGGACTCGACATCGTCATCAAGGCTGACCCGACCATCTTCTCTCACAATGTCGAGACGGTGAGACGTCTCTACCCCGCAGCACGGCCCGGATCGAACTACGATCATTCAGTATCCCTTCTTGCCCAGGCCAGTGATCGCATCGGTGGCGATCGCATCAAGTCGAGTCTCATCCTGGGACTCGGAGAGAAAAAAGAAGAGATTCTCGAGACGATTGCTGATCTGTTCGAGGCAGGAGTCCGTCGACTCAACCTCGGTCAGTACCTGGCACCCTCGAGCCGTCATATCCCCGTCAAACGCTACTGGACTCCCGAGGAATTCGACGAACTGGGGAAACACGCCCGGGATCTGGGTTTCATCCGGGTTGAATCGGCTCCACTCGTGCGCTCCTCCTACCACGCCAGCGTTTGACCCCGCCCATCCTGGGTGGCACCATGGGCCCTCGACGCGCGGTGCAGAGATCACCTCACAACGCGACTGCTTCGCCACCTGACGGTCAGGAAGAGAGAAACCTTGTCGATCCGCATCCTGACCATGGACTCCGAGCAACCGGATCCCGATTCAATTCAAGAAGCTCTCGATGTTCTGAATCGAGATGAACTGGTGATCTTCCCGACCGAAACCGTATACGGAATCGGCGGACTCGCCCGATCGAAGGAAGCCGAGAAAAAACTGAGGCTCGCCAAGGATCGTGATGCCACCAAGCACTTCACCTTGCACATCGGCAACCGGGAACAGCTCGAGCAAACGATCCCGGAACCCGGTGAAGCGGCGCAGAGACTGATGGACGCCTTCTGGCCCGGCCCCTTGACCATCATCTTCCCCCACGGAGAGGACGGGCTCGGCGTGAGACTCCCGTCCCACGAAGTGGCACGGGAGTTGATCGTGAAAAGTGGTCCGCTGCTGGCCAGCAGCGCCAATCTCAGCGGCGAACCTGCCGCCACCACCTTGCCGGCAGCGGTGGCTGCCTTCGAGAAGACGGTGCCCCTTGCCCTGGATGGAGGGCCGTCTCGCCTGGGAGAAGCATCCACCGTGGTCAAACTTGTCGAGGAGGACTCCTTCGAGGTGTTGCGAGAGGGCTTGATCTCGACCTCGATGATCCGCAGGGTTCTGCGGGGTTTCCAGAGCATCCTGTTCGTATGTACCGGAAACACCTGCCGAAGCCCGATGGCGGAAGCCCTGTGCAAGAAACTGCTAGCCAAGCAACTGAACTGTTCCGCGGATCAGCTGCAATCACTTGGATATCAGGTGAAGAGTGCCGGAATCGCTGCCGGAGGTGGATCGGCGACGGAAAACGCCAGGACTACCATGGCGGAGATGGATTTCACCATCGACGACCATCAATCTCACCAGCTTTCCCCGGCAGATATTGAAGAGGCGGACCTGATCATCCCCCTCGCCGCCTCCCACCTCGAGGTGATCCGAAGTTACTTCCCGGAAGCGATGAATCGCGTACAGATGATCAATGACACCGGTGTCCACGATCCCATCGGAGGAGATCTGGAAACCTATCGAAGGTGCGCTGAGGAAATTGAGCGAAGTCTGGAAAATCGTTTCATTGAAGGGATCACATCACGATGAAGGCCATCCTTGGTTCGGACCATGCCGGCATTGCCGGCCGCAAGGAAGCGGTAAGAGTTCTGAAGGAGCGCGGCTGGCAGGTAGAAGAGCGAGGACCCGAGGAGGGCGAGAAGGCAGACTACCCCGACATCGCTCACATCATCGCTCAATCGGTCACTTCCAGTGATGCGGAGATGGGGGTGCTGGTGTGCGGCACCGGACAGGGAATGGCGATGACTGCCAACCGATACCCTGGAGCGAGAGCGGCGGTGATCACCGATACCTTCACCGCCGAGATGGCACGCGCCCATAACGACGCCAACATCGCTTGCTTCGGAGAACGAGTCATCGGCTCCGAAAAGATCGCTGAACTGCTGACCTCCTTCATCGATACGGCATTCGAGGCAGGAAGGCATGCAACCCGGGTCGACAAGATCGACAAGGTGACCGGCTGATCGGTCGTCACACCCGACGGCAACAACAATAGGTCATCAGAAAGGGGCCGTACCTGATCACCGTCTCACGGTGATGGGTACGGCCCCAGTTTTCGATCAGCAGCGCGAAAAACTCGCTACCTTGCGGCGGCTTCTGGATTCTCCTCTGCTCCCTCGAGAAGTTCATCTCTCGGTACCGGAGGGCCCTCATCCTGGAACACCCGGATCTGCGCCGAGCGCATCAGGTCACTCTCGTACGAATCGAGAAGTGCCTGTTGCTTCGCCCTGAGCAATCGTAACTCGGTCGATCCCCGCAGAGAGTCGAACAGTTCCATGTCGGGATCCTCGATGCTCTTGAGGCGGACGATGTAACCGGACTTGTCCAGATCACTGAGGATGGGACCGGCAACCGCCCCCACATCGTCGAGGGCGAACGCTTCCGTCATCACCTCGTTGCGGGCAAGAATCTGTCTGTTGTCGATCCTGAGATTGTAGGACTCGGTTCGGGAAACAGGATCGAGTGATTGAATCGAGTAGTTCTGGTCCTGGGCCACATCTTCGAGGGTCTGCTCCCCCGCCTTGACCGGCGCCAGCAACTCCTCGACCGATGTTGCCATCAACGTCTTCGCCTGATTCTCCTCGGCGACCTTCAGAGCATCCTCGATGGCCTCATCGTAGGTCATCGTCCTCTGCGGCAGCATCTCGACGACGCGGAAGATGAAATTACCCTGGCTGTTGTTGGCGATCGCATCGTACAGGTCTCCAGGCTGTACCGAACCAGGTGTGGCTCTCTCCTGCATGAAGATGGTCGCATAGGCGGCAGGGTTCTTGAACTCGTTCTCGAGCTGCCCCACTTCCCGCTGTACAAACGGCGACAGGGTATGGACCTCGACGTAGTCGAGCTCCTCTGGAAACGCCTGTTCCATCGGAACCGCTTGATTGTCCTCCTTCATCGCCTTCAGGGTGTCGAGGGCGTCCTGGAGGAGTTTTGCTTCGACCGTCTTGGCGTGCTCGCGAGTGACATTCCTCACCACCGCATCGAAGACATCGACCAGAGGACGATAGTCATCCTCCGGTGTGGCTCCCTCTGGCGGCACGTATCCGTCGGGGCGACGGATTCTCCAGATGGTGTCCTTGTCCGCCTCGTAGCTCGCTTCGATCTCCTCGGCAGTCGGCTCGTATTCCACCTGCTGCTGGAGAAGGGCCCGATTGATCCGAGCAACCTCGACAGAGAGGCGATTCTGAAGCACGAACTGCTGTGGATTGTCGTTGTACACCTGTTCGATGTCGTCCGGGGTGACCAGTTCTCTCGCTTCAGTGAGGAACGGTTCCTGGGTGACCTGGATCAGGTCGAGAGCTCGTCGCTGATTGATGTTGGAGAACTCGTCAAAGATCTCCTTCTCCGTCACCACTGCTGCATCGACCACGAGGTTGATCAATTCCTGAACCCGTAGGCTCTGGATGATGGTCTCCTCGAACTCCTTGATCGACATCCTGATCTGGAAGCGCTGATCGGAAAGAGCGGCACGATAGGTCTCCAGGTCAAATCTTGCGGTGGGGCGAAGGCTATTGAAATCAGGCAATCGCTCCTGGTAGGTGCCAGTCCAGCCAGATTGCTCCATCACCCGGTACCAGGTGGTGACATCGAGCACGGCATCGCGGATAGCCACGTTTTTTACTTCATCACTGGGTTCAATACCCAATCGACTGATCTCAGCCTCAAAGACCAATCGCTTCAACACATCGTCCTGGGTGGCCTGTCGATAGCGATCGGTCCTGGCTGCCCACCAGCCGAAGCGGCGGACATTTTGCAACCACAGAGATTTAGACAGTTGACGACGTGTCTCGAGAAAAGTCTCGGAGCTTACCGTCTCGCCGTTGATCTCGTAAGAAGCCACAGCGGCGGCATTGCCCGCCCACCAGGAAATCAGACCCGTGGCCGCAAAGGTGGGGGCAATCAAGATCAACAACAGGGTCATCACGACCCGCTCGTTACGCTTGAAGAAGCCGGTAGACATCTCTCTGACCTCCCTCTCGGGTCGGTTCTGAATCAATCCTCATGACGATTCAAATGGTGAACGTCGGATCGAGGATTCTAGGTCCGTACGAACTCAATCGCAACACGACCCGATCACCGAAATCCGTTCTCTTTCACAGGATACGATGGATTCCACCCCCCGGCACATCCGGGGAAAGAGCGGATTACCGGTCCTACTTGACGATCTCCAGCAATTCGACGTCGAAGACCAGGGTCGCATTGCCTGGAATGACAGGAGGTCGCCCCTGCACCCCGTATCCGAGGGCTGCCGGGATGATCAGCTTTCTCTTGCCTCCCACCTTCATCGAACCGACTCCCTCGGTCCAGCCTGGAATCACCTGGTTGAGGCCAAAGGTGGCAGGCGTTCCTCGATCGACGCTGCTGTCGAACTTGGTCCCATCGTTGAGGTATCCGGAGTAGTGCACCTTCACGGTGGTCGTCGCACCGGCGGGCATCTCTCCAGCCCCTTCGGAGATTTCGATGTAGTGCAGGCCACTGTCGGTGATCTGAATCTCACCGTCCGCCTGGATCCCGGGGAACCTGTTGATCACCACCTTTTCGATGATCTCGCCGGCGACATTCAGGACAACTCTCTCGACCTTCTCGGTGGTTACCGTTTCGATCTCGATCACTGCAGCGGAAGTGCCACTCTTGAACTGTGCACTTCGGGCAACCCCGCCGGTCGCCTCGGTCGCCTTCTTCGTTGCATCCTCGAGGGTGATCTTCGAGGCGGTAAGGACCGCATGAAGATCCTTTGCCGCAGGGGGAATCGCCTGGTAATCAGCAATCATCGACTCTGCCACCATTCCTGCCATGAATATCGCTGCGACAAGCGCAACCAGTTGTTTGACTCGCATCTAATTTCCTTTCGCGTACTCAAGACGCTTCATCGATCGCCCGATTGGCGAGCGCATCGCAACGTTCATTTTCTTCCTGACCCGCATGTCCTTCGACCCACTGCCAGGTTACATCTCTGATTCCTGCAACTTCGACCAGCTGTTTCCAGATGTCGTCGTTGAGCACCGGCTTTCCGTCTGACTTGCGCCAGTTCTTGCGTTGCCAGCCAACAACCCACTGGCTCATCCCCTTCACGACATACTGGGAATCGCTGAAGACCGTTGCGCTGGAACCGGCTGGCAATATCTTCAACGCTTCGAGAACAGCTGTCAGTTCCATCCTGTTGTTGGTCGTGGAACGAGCATGATCGTAGCAGACTTCCTCGGTTCCATCTTCAGCACGGACGATGAACGCCCAGCCTCCTGGCCCGGGGTTTCCCCGACAGGCTCCGTCGGTCCAGATCTGGTACTTCTCAACCGTCATCCCCGTGACCTCCCTCGTCTCGCCCCGGAACCACCGCGTCCTTTTCCCCGACCTTTTCCGCCACCTGAGCGGCCCGGTCGGGCTTTCGAAGCGGATCTCTTGCTCCCTGGCTCACCCTGCTTCGAGCGCGGCTGCTTGGCTCGCTTTCCGGGGACTCCTCCAGAGCCTCTCCCGCGTCGAGCACCCGGCCTGGTGTGAAAGTACCTCAATTCGATATCGCGGTGGAGTGGATCCACCGATTCCAGCTCGACTTCAACAGGATCTCCCAGGCGAATCATGTTGCCGGCATGAACTCCACGAAGTGCAAACTGGGTCTCGCTGTACAGGTAGTTGTCGTCGGTCAATCTCGAAACATGAACGAATCCATCGATGAGGATATCGTCGAGTCGTACATGAAATCCTTGATCGCGGACCGAGGTCACGATGCCCGTGAATCGTTCTCCCACTCGATGGCGCAGCCAGGAGATCGCCCTGAGCCTGCTCATGTCTCGCTCGGCACTCTCTGCAGCTCGCTCCCGAGAACTGCAGGTCTCCGCCAGTTCCAGCAGGGAGGCTGAACCCACATCCTCTACAGCCACGATTCCGAAGAGAGCGCGATCGAGAGCCCTGTGAACCTGCAGATCCGGATAACGACGGATGGGAGACGTGAAGTGGCAGTACTCATCCTTGTGCAGCGCGAAATGAACCTCTTTACGGGGACTGTATTCTGCCCTGCTGAGAGTCTTCAGAAGAGCAAATGAGACCACCGGTGCCGCCGGAGTACCGGCGACCTTGTCGATCACTGCCTGCAGGTCGGTGACTCCCCGAACCACCGCCTCCGGCACAAGAACCCGGCACAGTCGAGAAAATCGCTCCAGCGATTCCTCCTCTGGCGCGGAATGCACTCGCCGAAGAATCGGGATCTCCAACCGGGTAGCCAGCGATGCAACGACCTCGTTGGCAACCAGCATGCACTCCTCGACCAGATTGTGAGCGGTGAGTTGTTCCCGGGCGGCGACCGAGATCACCTCGCCCTCTTCATCGAGGGTCAGTTTCATCTCCTGGAGATCCAGTTCCAGGCAACCGGCATCCACACGGCGCTGATGGAGCCGCTTCCGGAAGACTTCCAGTTGCCCCAGCATCTCCTCGATGGCTGCGGTGGTGATGCGCTTTCGCTGCGGGGAGTCGTCGAGGATCTCCTGTACCTGCTCGTAGGAGAATCGCTGTGCGCTACGGATGACGGCGTTTTCCACCGTCGAATCGAGGATCTCGCCCGACTCCCCCACCTCGATACGGACCACCTTCGCCAGCTTGTCCTCACCGGGTCGCAGGGAACACAGTTCGTTACTGAGCCGCTCCGGAAGCATCGGGATCGTCTTGCCGGGAATGTAGACGCTGGTACTCCTGAGAATCGCCTCGCCATCGATGGCGTCGCCTTGCTGGACGTAGTGGCTGACATCGGCGATGGCCACCGCCAGTTGCCAGCCTCCCCCGGGCATCTCGATACACGCCAGCGCGTCATCGAAATCCTTGGCATCTTCCGGGTCGATGGTGACGAACGGAATCGCTCGCAGATCGACCCTGCTGGCGATCTCCTCCTCCGAGATCTGATCGGAATACCCCTCGACCTGCTCCAGAACCTCCGCTGGGAAATCTTCTCTCAACTGGTGCTCGGCGATGATCTCCTGCAGGTCCGCCTTCCAGGTTCCTTCCGGAGCCCACAGACACATCACTTCCCCGGGCGGCATGCCATCGACTGCATTCCCCTCGCGCAAGCGCGCCAGCACTCGATCCCCATCGCTGGCACCGTTGCGGTAACTCGGATCGATCCACAGCTGCCGGAGACTGTCGTGACGTAGCGGCTCGACCACCCCACCACCATCTTGCTGCTCCCAGTACTGCCCGGGAATCACCCGCGGACTTCTCTGGAGCACCTCGACGACCTTGCCGCTTCGCCCCTCTTTTCCCGACCCTGGACGACCGCCCCCGGGCCTCGCCAGGGCGGTCAGCACTCGATCTCCATGGTGAGCATCGCGCATCCGGCGTGCGGGGATGAAGACATCCCCCTGCGGGTCCTCGACCAGAGGTCTGACGAAACCAAATCCTCGGCGAGTCACCGAAAGGGTTCCCACCAGCCACCGTTCTCTTGCCGGAACGAACCAGCCTCGGCCGAGCAGAAAGACCGTTTCCCCGCGCTCTTCAAGTTCCTCCAGCAACTCCTTCATCCTTGCGGTACCGCCTGGATGAGCAGGAAGTGAAGGGGAACCCTCCAGAGAAAAACAGCCGTACTGGGGGCCGTGGCTCCAGACACGAAATTCGTCGAGCCACTTCTGATCAGACTCCGAGGACAAGGAGTTCCCTTCGGCCAGATGGCAAGTGGCCGTGAGGGGGAGCAAGACGCCCCCTCACGGCCAATCGAACTTCAGTGATTGCTGTCAGCAGTCTCCGAACCAATCTATCCAACGGTCTGGATAATCGACAGCAACGGCATGAACAGGGCGACCACGATGAATCCAACTGCCCCTCCCATGCCGACGATCAGCAATGGTTCCAGCAGGCTGGAGAGTGATTCCACCAGAACATCGACATCGAGATCGTAGTTGTCGGAGATCTTGTTGAGCATCTTGTCGAGCTCTCCCGTCTCCTCCCCGATGTCGATCATGTTGACCAGTAGCGGATCGAAGACGCCGGAAGCTCCGAGCGGCTCGGCGATCGTCTCTCCCTCACGAATCGACCCACAGACCTGCTCGATGGCGTCCGAGATGACGCGGTTACCCACCGCAGCTCGAACGATGTCGAGGGCCTCGAGGATCGGAACACCGGACTGAATCAGGGTTCCGAGGGTACGACAGAAGCGAGAAATCGTCGATTTCCGGACGATCTGCCCGAAGATGGGAGCATTCAATTTTGACTTGTCGATCATCAACTCACCGGTAGCAGTCCGTCCCACCGCCTGCAGCGCCGCATAGCCACCGAACACCACCACCGGAGCGAGGAACCAGTAACTCTGCACCGCATTGGCGAAGGCGAGAAGTGCCTGAGTAGGTGCCGGAAGAGCGGTATTCATGTCGGCGAACATCTTCTGGAACTGGGGAATCACGCTGGTCATGATGAATCCCAGGATCAGACATGCGACACAGATCACCGCCACCGGATAGACCATCGCTCCCTGTACCTTCTTGCGCAGCTTCATCGACTTCTCCTGGAAGTCTGAAAGACGCTGCAGGATGGTATCGAGAACACCTCCCACCTCACCGGCCTTGACCATCGCCACGAACAGGTGGTCAAAGGTCTTCGGATACTTCTCCAGTGCCTCGGAGAAGGTGGATCCGCCCTCGACATCTTCGGTCACCTGGTTCAGCTGATCCTGGAAGGTTCCAGGATTCATCTGATCGGCAAGGATCTTGAGGGATCGAACGATGGGCAATCCTGCGTCCTGAAGGGTCGCAAGCTGCTGGGTAAACTGCACCAGTTCCGCCTGGGAAACCCTGCCCCCGAATGGATTGAGGTTTCGACGCTTCTTCTTGCCACCGGGTGCACCCGCAGCGGCGCCGCCACCCTTCGATTCACGAATCTTGGTCGGCTTGAGTCCGCGAGACCTCAGTTGCTTGATCGCTTCCTGCTGGGTCGCAGCCTCGATCTTATCGCGTTTCTTCTGCCCTCCCGGGCCCATCGCTTCGTAGTCAAATACGGGCATCTTCTCTGCTCCTTCTGGCCAGGCTCCTTGCCGGGAGCCCGGGGACACATCCTAGCGGTCCGATGTCTAGGAAACGATAGTCTCCTTGACTACTTCCTCGATGGTGGTGATCCCATCGTAAATGTGGATCAATCCGGCATCGCGCAGGGTCTTCATTCCCTCTTCCCGAGCCATCGTCTGAATTTCCTGGGTACTGGCCCCTGTCATGATCAGATCCCGCAATCGATCGGACATCTGCATGATCTCGAACAGGGCGATCCGGCCCTTGTAGCCGGAATTGTTGCATTCCTTGCAACCCTTGCCGTAGAAGAAGGTTCTCCCCGACACTTCGGAGCGGGTCAATTCGAGCTCCATCAACATCTCGTCGGTCGGCTCGTACTCCACCTTGCACTGATCACAGACCCTGCGCACCAGTCTCTGGGCAACCACCGCCTCGACAGTTGCGGTCAGCAAGAATGCTTCCACCCCCAGGTCGATCAGTCGAATCATCGAGGAGGGTGCATCGTTGGTGTGAAGGGTGGAGAACACGATGTGACCGGTGAGGCTCGCTTCCACGGCGATCTGCGCCGTCTCGAGGTCACGGATCTCACCGACCAGGATCTTGTCAGGGTCCTGACGAAGGATCGCCCGCAGGCACGCTGCGTAGGTCACGTTGATCTCTTCGTTGATGGGAATCTGAACGATTCCATCGATGTTGTACTCGACCGGGTCCTCGGTGGTGATGATCTTGGTCATCGGATCATTCGCCTCGTTGAGGCACGAATACAGCGTTGTCGTCTTTCCCGATCCGGTCGGTCCGGTCACCAGGATGATGCCATTGGGCTTCACGATCAGTTTCCGGAGCAGGTCCAGATCTTTCTGTCGCAGACCGATGTTCTCCAGGTCGAGAGAAACTTGTCCTCTGTCGAGGACCCTCATCACCACAGACTCGCCGTACATCGTCGGCAAGGTGGAAACACGGAGGTCCACCGGACGACCGGCGATATTCAGCTCGATACGTCCGTCCTGTGGAAGTCGCGTCTCTGCGATGTCCAGGTTGGACATCACCTTGACCCTCGATACCACGGCTCGCGCCAGCTGGATCGGCGGAGGCATCATCTCGTAGAGAACCCCGTCGACCCGGTACCGCACCTTGAACTCCTTCTCGAACGGTTCGAGGTGGATATCCGATGCACGGTCCTTGATCGCCGACAGCAGTACCATGTTGAGCAACTTGACCACTGGAGCGGCGTTCACATCCTTCTCCAGCTGGTCCATGTCCATCATCTCGTGGCGATTATCATCGAGGACTTCGATATCGTCCTTGTCCATCGAGCCGAGCAAGCTCTCCATCGACTCCGAGCGGTCGGAGTAATACTTGCTCATCGCCTTTTCGATCGACTCCGGATCGCTCAGTGCTCCCTTGACCTCGACATTGAGCATGAACTTCATGTCATCGAGGGCGCTGATGTTTTGTGGATCAGCCAGTGCCAGGGTCAGTACCTTGCCGTCAAAATCGACCGGCACGACCTGGTACGTCTCCGCCACGTGGGCAGGCACCATGTCGAGCAGATCGGCAGAAACGACCACCTCATCGAGATCGATCGGATCCATTCCCGACTGCGTGGCGATGGCAGAACGAAGGTCACCTTCGGTGACCAGTCCCTTCTCGGCAAGAATTCTACCGAGTGCCCCACCCTTGGCCTTCTGCACCTGCAGGGCTTCCTGGATATCGAGTTCGGTGATCAGTCCCATCTCCTTGAGGATCTGACCGATTGGCTGTGCCGCCAGTGCCATTTCTCACCTCACCGCCTTTGGATCCGGGGCGGTACCGGTTCTAGTGTTCCAGTTAGCTCGAGAATTCCGAAGAGTGCGTCACTCTCAGGATTTCCTCGATGGTCGTGATACCCGACAGCAGTTTTCTCACTGCGTCCTCCTGCAACGAAACCATCCCCTCACTGCGGGCCTTGGCCCGAAGATCCTTGGTAGGTGATTTGTTGAAGGTCATGTCCCGCAACTCGGAAGACATCTCCAGAAGTTCGTAAATTCCGCACCGACCCTTGTACCCGTTGCTGCACTTGTCGCAGCCAACTGGGCGATACAGCGACTGACCTGCGATGTCACTGCTGGACAGACCAACCATGCGTAGTTCCGTCTCGGTCGGTTCGTACGTCTCGCGACACTCCTTACAGAGCAATCGGATCAACCGCTGTCCCATGATGGCCAGCACGGCGGATGCAACCAGGAACGGCTTCACCCCCATATCGACCAGTCGGGTCAGGGCCGAGGGAGCATCGTTGGTGTGGAGCGTGGAGAAGACCAGGTGTCCCGTCAACGCCGCCTGAATTGCGGTGTCAGCGGTCTCCCGGTCACGAATCTCCCCCACCAGGATGATATTCGGTGCCTGACGCATCATCGCTCGCAAGATCCTCGAGAAGTCGAGTCCGATCTCGTGCTTGACCTCCGCCTGATTGATCCCCGTCAGGTTGTATTCGATGGGGTGCTCTGCCGTGATGATCTTCACGTCAGGGCGATTCAGGTCCATCAATGCCGAGTAGAGAGTGGTCGTCTTTCCCGAACCGGTTGGACCCGTCACCAGGAAGATTCCGTTGGGTTTCTTGATGATCCTGTTGAAGCGGCCCAGATCACTCTCGTGGAATCCCAATTTCTCGAGGTCGACGAGTCCGGCGTCCTTGTCGAGGATCCTCATCACGACACTCTCGCCGTGAACACTGGGAATGATCGACACACGAAGGTCGATCTCTTTTCCCTGGATCTTGATCTTGATACGTCCGTCCTGAGGACGACGCTTCTCCGCCATGTCCATGCGAGCCATGATCTTCAGTCGTGAAATCACCGGCCCCTGCAACTTCTTGGGGGGCGAATCCATCACACGACAAACACCGTCGATCCGGTATCGAACCCGCAGATCCGATTCCATCGGCTCGATGTGGATATCGGATGCCCCTTCCTTGAGGGCATTCGCGATGATCATGTGCACCAGTTTGATCACCGGAGCTTCGTTGGCTTCGTTGTCGTCTCCGGCGTAATCCCCTCTACCGAACTCCACGTCGTCGTCAGAGCCTGCGTCGGCACCGAGGACAGAATCGTATCCTCCTGCGAGCCTGTAATAGTCGTCGAGGGCCTCTTCCACCGCCTCTGGAGTCGCCAGAGCACAATCGACCTCGGTGGAGAGGATGAATCGAAGGTTATCTATCGTGAAGAAATCGAGGGGATCTCCCATGGCGATGACCAGGGTCCTCCCCTTTCTCGCCACCGGAACGATGCTGTGTTCGAGAGCAACTTCTTTGGGAACCGCATCGATGATGTCCTGAGGAATGACGTGCTTACCAAGGTTGGCGAATGGCAACTGAAAGTGAATTGCCAGCGCCCTCGTCACCTGTTCCTGGGAACAGATCTCGAGGTTGACCAGAGCTTCGCCGATCTTGCAATTCTCTGCCTTCGTGTAGCCGAGCGCTTTCTTGATCTGCTCCTCGGTTACCCAACCTTTTTCAAGAAGGATTTCTCCGACCTTCTTTTTCATGAAGCACCTTTCCTACCTGAATCAGCATCCATTGCAGCCTCAGTCACCGGGTTGATGTAACCGATTCCCGGGCATTTCCTCGTGTGACAGCGGACAGGATAGAGATGAAGAAGATGGGCTCGGGATCCACGAAGGCATACCCGAAATGATTCTCGCAACTTCTTCCCGACTCGATCCTCCTGAGATCTTCGCGGAAACCAGCACACCGCTCTTCATGAGCGCTCCCCGCATGCAAGGTCTCACACAGTAAAGTCTCACACAGTAAGGTCTCACACAGTTCCGTCGCCTCAACCGGTTCGACCGTCAGAGCAATTCCACCCAATTGTGGAGAACTCCGACCAGGTTCCTGCCCAGAAATTCGTGGATCCAGGAGAGATGACTCCCCGGGATCACGGCTCCCTGAGGACGGACCTGCAAACCTGAATCCTACGAGATGGCGGGTTCGAGTCAAGGATCGCCCACTTCTCAGCCCTTTCCGGTAAGGTGTCAGCCGCCTGTCCCGGGAGCCGATTCGGGGCCCATCGGGAGGGGCACTTGCCGCTGCTTCTCCAGCGGTCTAGAATCCCGCCTTCGCCAGTCGGGTGGTTTCCTCTCCGGTGTCGGTCCCAGGATCACCGGGAGGTCAAATGAACCATCGGATTGGGGAGCCCGGACTGCCCGGGCATCGGAAAGGTGTGATCCCGATGTGGAGCCCGATCAACCGTAGAAAACTGAATTGGAGACCAATCGTGTGGAGTCTCAGATCTCTCGTGCTGTCATTTCTTTGCCTGGCTCTCGTATCTGGCTGTGCCAGTAACGAGGATTGGGTTCGTTTCCGTCCCGATGCGACCTCCCCATTCTCAGGGGTAGAGCAGCCCAACCCGAAGCCATACACCGGCCAGACGAGCCTCATCTATGGCACCTACGAACTCGATGAAGATGTTCAGAACCTCGGCAATGTGGACGGCTACGGCCTCTGGGTCAGTGCCCGGATGAGCGAGTGGTACATCGCGCCCGAGTTCGGATTTCTCCAGGCTGAAGAAAATGATGGAGTTCTCGGAAAAATTCGCGATGCCGAGCTCTTCGCTGGTGGTCGCGTCACCGCTGAACTTCCCTTCACTCCCTTCTCCGTTTTCGGGGGTGCCGGGATCAGCATGCTGACCGTCGATGAATACGATTTCAATGCCGACGAGAATGGCGTTTACTTCCACGGCGGTGCACTCTTGCACCTCGGAGATAATGCGCACATCGGTGTTGACTACCGTCTCTCCACCTACGATTCGATTTCGGATCGCTCGGTGTTCTCGGTGATGACCGGGGTCAACTGGTAGTCTTCATTCCAGACAACTTGAGTAGAAATCAAATCATCGCCTGAGTCCCCTGGGAGTCAGGCGATGATTTCTTTTACCACCCTGCCAGCGACATCGGTGAGGCGGAAGTCTCTCCCTGCGTGGCGGTAGGTGAGTTGTTCGTGGTTGATACCCAGAAGGTGTAGAATCGTCGCGTGTAGATCGTTGACGTGCACCTTCTTGCCCACCGCATGATAGCCGAAATCGACAGTTTCGCCGTAGGC
>CAYPPQ010000064.1:0-2531 GCA_964412635.1 uncultured Planctomycetia bacterium
GCACCGCGCCCATCGACATGAAGAGCAGTCCCTTGAACAGCACGTCATTGAAGGCGTGGCTGACGGCGCCGTTGACCGCAAGCTCGGTACCGATGCCGATGCCCACCACCATGAAGCCGATCTGGTTGATCATGCTGTAGGAGAGCACCTTGCGCAGATCGTTCTCGATCACCGCGTAGAAGATGGGGAAGAAGGTCATCAGCGCGCCGATGAGGATCAACTCCTCGGTACCGGGGAAGAAGCGCGCCAGCGCGTAGACCGCCGTCTTGGTGGTGAACGCCGACAGGAACACGGTGCCGGTGGCGGTGGCTGCTGGATAGGTGTCGACGATCCAGGTGTGGAGCAGCGGAAAGCCCGCCTTGATACCGAAGGCGAGCAGGATCCACGGCACCCCGGGGGATGCCAGGTCGAGGATGCCGACCTCGGCGATGAGCAGAGATCCCCCCGACTGATGGTGGATCAGCAGACCCGCCAGCAGTGACAGACCGGAGAGGATCTGGAAGAGCAGGTAGCGCGATCCGGTGGCGAGGGATCGAGCGTCCCGGCGTGCCCACACGATGAATGCCGATGTCAGTGCCAGCAGTTCCCAGCCGATGAAGAGGGTGACCAGATCTCCGGCGAGGACCGTGGTGACGGCGCTGCCGGCATACAGAAGCGCCGATGACATCTCCAGGCGACTCTTGATGTGCAGGGCGTAGATCACACCGAGGATGGCGGCGATGTGAAAGAGCAGGGCAAACAGGAAGGAGAGCTTGTCGACGTGGGCGAGGATCAACTGGAAACCGAACAGCGGCATCGTGAAGGACGCTCCATCCGGCAGTCCGAGCAGAGCGAGCAGCCCGACGATGGGGGTGGCGAGGGCGATGATCTTGCGGGCAGACCCGCTCACCAGCGAACAGAGGATGGCGCCCACGATGAAGGGCAGCAGTGGGTGCAGTCCTTCAATCATCGTAATAACCATCCTTGCGCGACACCGCCGCTCTCAGGAGACGCGAAAGCAGCACCAGCACGGCGATGCCGATGAATCCGTAGATGGGGTAGAAGCCGGGGATCCCCTCGATCTTCTCCACCGCGGGTTCGAGGTGGCGGTGGTAGAAGAAATCGGCGGCGAACACGATGATGCAGGCACCGACCAGCAACCAGTGGATCCTTGAAGGAGTGGTGTGTGAGTCACTGCTCATGAGGTACCCCCTCCGATCATCTTGGCCAGCTGGGCGTAGACTCCGGGCCACAGGAAGAGGATCAGGCACGCCAGTCCACTGAGCAGCAACGGAATGCGACAGGCCCAGGGAGATTCGCCGTGGTCCTCGTGACCTTTCACCGCTGCACCGGGTTTTTCAGTGGCAAAGAAGGCACGGATCGGAATCGGCAGCAGGTAGCCGAGTCCGAGTAGCGTCGACAGCAGCAAGGTGCCGAGGAATGCCCATTGATGCGCCTCGATCATGCCGACGCACAGCAGCCACTTGCTCCAGGTGCCGCCCATGGGGGGCAGCCCCAGGGTGCTGATGGTGCCGATGAGGAACGCCGTCATCGTCCACGGCATGCGCTTGCCGATGCCATCGAGTTGATCAACACGGGTCTTGTGGCTGGCGACATAGATCGCCCCCGCAGCGAAGAAGAGGGTGATCTTGCCGTAAGCGTGCATGGCGATGTGCAAGGCACCGCCTTCGATGGCCAGCGGGAAGGCGACCGCCGCGCCGAGCACGATGTAGTTGAGCTGGCCGATGGTCGAGTAGGCGAGACGCGCCTTCAGTTCCGGTCGGGTGAGGGCGATCACCGAGGTGAGCAGGATGGTGAAGGCGGCGAACCAGGCGATCACCTCGGCACCCCAGTTGCCCTGCATCACCGACGGGCCGACCAGCTCGGTGGAGATCTTGAGGACGGTGAAGACTCCCGCCTTGACCACCGCCACCGCGTGCAGCAGGGCGCTGACCGGAGTCGGGGCGACCATCGCATTGGGCAACCACTGGTGCAGCGGGAAGATCGCCGTCTTGCCGGTACCGAAGAAGAAGAGCAGGATCAGCAGCGCCGCCTGGCCTGCGCTGGTGGCGCCGGCCAGGATGCCGCCCTCCTTGAAATCGAGGGTGCCGGTCCACACCCAGGTGAGCAGGGTGGCGGTCAGCATCAACAGCGTCGATGAGCCGACCAGGATTCCCAGGTAGATGCGCCCGGAGCGTTTCGCTTCCGGCTTGCGGGTATGGGTCACCAGCGGCCAGGTGCTGAAGGTCATCACCTCGTAGAAGAGAAACAGCGTCAGCATGTTGGCGCTGAAGGCGATGCCCATCGCCGACAGGATCGCCAGGGCGAAGCAGCACCAGTAGCGTTCCTGCCCCTCGAAGTCGTTGCCGTAGAGTCCCCGCATGTAGCCGTAGGAGTAGATGGTGTTGAGGATCCACAGCGATGAGGCGACCAGTGCGTAGATCATCCCCAGCGGGGTCAGCGCCAGGGCAAAGGAGAGTCCCGAACCGATCTCGCAGATGGTGAAGGTGAGCGTTTCACCGGCGAGGGCGCCGGGGAGGATCGAGAGAACC
>CAYPPQ010000064.1:2541-15941 GCA_964412635.1 uncultured Planctomycetia bacterium
ACCACCCCCAGCAGACCCGCCGGCACCAGCAAGTTGAGGCCATCGCGCACCGTTGGCCACCGTCGAGTGAGCCACGGCAACAGCGCTCCCAGCGCTGGCAACAGCAGGGCCAGAAACAGCGGAGAGATCGACGAGGAAGCCATCAGCGGGTTCCCCCCAGAAGTTGCAGTGCGGCATCCCGGGCGACGTCGACGACGGGACCCGGAGTCAGGCCGAGGATGATGCTGGCTCCCAGCAGGATCAGCACTGGAATGAATTTTTCCACCGGTAGCCCCCGGGGAGTTTCAGGCAACTCCTTGGCCGGTTGCAGGTAGGCGATCTCGACGAAACGCCAGGTGTAGATGGCGGCGAGCACCGAGCCGACCAGTACCAGTCCCGCCATCAGCGGGTGGCCCGACAGGATCAGTCCCTTGAGCAGGTAGAACTTGCTGACGAATCCAGCGGTACCGGGGATGCCGATCATTCCCAGCCCGCCGACGACGATGGCGCCGCTGACCCACGGCATACGCTGTCCCAGTCCTGCCAGATCCTCGAGGCGGGTGGTGCCGATCCTGTAGATGAGGATGCCGGCACAGAGGAACAGCCCCCCCTTGATGAGGGCGTGGAAGACCATGTGCAGGATGGAGCCAGTCATCGCATCGATGTGACCCACCGCCATGCCGACGACGATGTAACCGATCTGGGCAACACTGGAGTAGGCGAGCAATAGCGACAGGCTCGGCTGGCGGGCGGCGCCGAGGGATCCGAAGATGATCGCCGCACCACAGCAGGCGCTGATGATGAAGACATTTGCTTCGCCGAGGACCGCTCCACCGGTGACGGCGAAGACGCTGAAGATGAAGCGCATCGCCATGTAGATTCCGACCTTGGTGGCGGTTGCTGCCAGCAGTGCGGCGACCGCCGAAGGAGCGGTCGAGTAGGCCCTGGGCATCCACAGGTGCAGCGGGAACAGGGCCATCTTGAGGCCCACTCCGGCGAGCAAGAACGCACGGGCGGTGAGGACGGTGGCATCGACCGGTGCCAGCAGCAGCCGGGCGTGGATGTCGGCCATGTTGAGGGTGCCGGTCTTGGCGTAGAGGAGTCCGATGGCGATCAGGATGAAGGATGCGCCCACCGATCCTAGCACCAGGTAGTTGAGAGAGGCGGTCAGTGCCTGGCGGCTACGAGACCTGCCCATGGCGATCAGCCCGTAGATGGTCAGCGATGAGATCTCGAGCAGGACGTAGACGTTGAAGGCATCACCGGTGACGAGGATGCCGAGCAACCCGGTGATGGCCAGTAGCCACAGCGACCAGAAGAAGCGCCGTCGATCGGCGGGGATCTCATCGTCGACTCCCTGGCGCGAGAAGAGGGTGATGATGAATCCCATCCCCGAGACGAGGGTGGCCAGCAGTGCGCTGAGCAGATCGACCCTCAGTTCGATGCCATGGGGGGCGGGCCAGCCTCCGAGGGGATAGGTGACGGTGAAGGGGAACGCCGCGGCATTCTTCAGGAGGATCCACAAGAGCAGGTAGCCACTGACCGAGGCGGTGGCTGCGGTGGTGACGAGGGCCAGGACCCAGCCGCCGATGCCCCGCCCCAGCAGCGGGGCGATCACGCCGCCAACCAGCGGGATCAACACCACCAGGATTGCCAGGTAGGAGAGGTCGGGGCTCATGACGATGCCTCCGCCTCGTGCCGATCGATGGCGGCGATCTCATCCGCCTCGACGGTGCCGTACTCCTCGCGAATGCCGATGATCAGCGCCAGCGCCACCGCCATGGTGCTCAACGAAACGACGATGGCGGTCAGGATGAGAACGTGGGGGAGAGGGTTGGTGTAGGTCAACTCCGAGACCTCTTGCAGGATGGGCGCGGCCGCTCCATCGCGCACCCCAAAGGTGATGTACATCAGGAAGATTCCGGTCTGGAAGAGACCGAGCCCGAGAGTCTTCTTGACCAGATTCTGGCGTGAGATGAGGGTGTAGAGACCGATCATCATGATGATGACGAAGGCGATGTTGTTGAAGGTGTCGAAGTGGCTCATGCACCCTCTCCATTCACCTTGCGTACCATCGTCAGGATCACCGAAGCCACCGTCAGGCCGACACCCGCCTCGACCAGGGTCATGCCGAGAGCTTCGGCATGGGCCGGATGGGCTCGATCGAGTACCGAGTAATCGAGGAAGTAACTGCCCTGGACCAGCCCGACGATTCCAACACCGATGTAGAGCAGTACTCCCAGGCTCATCGCCACATCGACCAGCCAGCTCGGCAGCAATCGATCGGTCGCTTCCTTGCCGAACAGGAAGGAGTGGAGGATGAACGCAGCAGCGAACAGGACTCCCGCCTGGAAGCCGCCACCGGGGCCGATCTCGCCATGCATCTGAACGTAGAGGGAGTAGACGAGGATGTAGGGAAACATCATTCCGCCGATGGTGCGCAGGACGACACTCTCGCTCATCCGTCCTCCTTCCTGCGCGGCTGACCGGCGGGGGGGCGCAACAACAGGATGACGCACACTCCGGCGGTGAAGATCACCGCCGTTTCAAACATGGTGTCGTAGCCTCGATAGGAGGCGAGCACGGCGGTGACGGTGTTGGGCACGTGGTCGCCGAAATCACCCTTCTCGGAAGGGGTGTCCGTGGCGTATACCTTGCCGACATTCTGGGCGATGTATTGTGGTGCGACATGAACCGTCGCCGGTGCCTCCGGATCGCCGAAGCGAGGAAGATCGGCGGTGCCGTAGAGAAGCACCGCTCCGGTGACGAGGGCGGTGATCAGGGCACTCCAGTGCAGACGAGGGCCCTCCTTTTCCCGGGTCCCGGTCCTGGTCAGTGCGGTCAGCAGCAGGATGGTCGCCGCACCGGCGCCGACCGCCGCCTCGGTGTAGGAGACATCCATGGCGAACAGGTTGGCCCACTCCACCGCCAGCAGGAGACTGTAGATCCCCATCAGCATCACCGCTCCGAGTAGATCTCGGGTCCACATGGCGGCGAAGGCAGCACCGATGGCAAGGAGCAGCAACAGCACGTTGATGAGGAGCACCGGATCACTCATCGGTGGCCTCCTGCTGCTGCGGTGCAGCCTGCTCTTCGGTCCCGTTGCTTCCGGTTGCATTGCTTCCGGTCCACGGTTTGAGCCCCCTCAGGTGGGCGACGCGGGAGATGGCATGGGTGGAAGCGGGTGTGGTGACGAACAGCAGCACCGAGATCGCCACCAGCTTGCCGACCGAGAGTCCATCGGAAGGAGATTCCAGTAGCACCCTCAAGGCGAGTCCTCCGAGGATCAGTAGTTGACCGAGGGTGTCTGAAGTTCCCGCCGGATGCAGTCGAGAATAAAAATCGGGCAGTCGCAGGATTCCCAGCGAACCACTGAAGGCGAAGAAGCCACCCACCAGTAGCAAGGCGTCGGCGAGATAACTCAGCATCAGCTCAGCCTCCGCTTCTCGACAAATTTCAACAGTGCGATGGTGCCCAGGAAATTGACCAGTGCGTAGAGCACTGCGATGTCGAGGAATCCGGTTCGATTTCCGATGTAACCCAGTAGCGCCAGCAGCAGCACCGTCTTGGTCCCGAAGACATTGACCGCGAGGATGCGATCATGGGTGGTGGGTCCCTTGGCCGCCCGGATGAGGGCCAGGAAGGAACCACCGATGACGAGCAGTGCCGTGATCAATTCCACATTCATACCGAGGAGACCTCCCCGGTGCCGGGGTCATCGTCGGAATCGGGAATCATCTTCGAGATCCGCCGTACCATCGATCCATCGAGGACTCCCTTCTCTGCGGACTCGGTGAGGGCATGAACCAGCAGGTGATCGTCGCTGACATCGACGGTCACGGTGCCTGGAGTCAGGGTGATGGAGTTGGCGAGGAGAGTCTGGGCGAGGGGGTGTTCGATGTCGTGAGGGACCTTCACAAGCCTGGGCTGGATCGACGATCGTGGACTCCAGGAACGGCGGGTGACGTCGAGGCTTGCCACGACGATCTGGAAGATCAGCCAGGGGAGATAGAGAAGGAAGCCGGGGATCGATTCGATCGGCTGGTAGATGTCGCCGATCAATCCGAGACGATGGCAGCAGTAGACCGCCAGGGCCGAGGAGATGACTCCCGAACCGACGAGGAATGAAGATTCGAATTGCCCCGACAGGAGCAACCAGAATCCTGACAGGACGATGAAGAGCAAGATGGAACGCACGTATCTCCCCCGGTGAACCGATCCTCGCCTCGCTGATGGGGTCACGATGGCACGGGCAGGTCCAGGTGTCCACCGGGTCAAGAGGGGGGAAGCGGCGTGGACCGTCTGTCTCGACTTCCCCGGCAAGAGGCGCGATCTCCCCACAATCGCCAGGAAATCGGGTACCCTTGCTCGGGGAGTTTTCTTGGCTGACGGGGGATCGATGCATTTTGCGGAGTACGCAGGTCTGGCGGCAGCCGCATGCTGGGCAACCGGCAGTTTCATCTACAGCCGTCTCGACGCGCCGGCGGCAGCCCTCAACCTGGCCAAGAACTTCATCGCCGGTGGCCTGCTGCTGCTGTCCCTGCCCCTCTTCGGGGCGGGAATCGAGGTGTGGAGAGAGGCCCCATGGCGCGATCTGATGTGGCTGATCGCCAGTGGAGTGATCGGCATCCTGGTGGGAGATTCCGCCTATTTCCGTAGCATCCAGATCCTCGGGCCGAGAAAGGCGCTGGTATTCACCACGCTGACGCCACCGGTCTCCGCCACTCTCGGCTGGCTGTGGCTGGCGGAGTCGCTGGGGCAGATCCACCTGCTGGCGATGGGATTGACGCTGGCGGGGATCTGCCTGGTGGTTCGCGACCGTACCCTAGCCTCCGATCGATCAGGATTTCATCAGGGTCGCCTCTCCGATGGCATCTGGCTCGGGGTGCTGGCGGCGATGTGTCAGGCGACAGGGATCGCCATCTCGAAGGTGGTGATGCAATCGTCGTTGCCAGCACTCGAGGTCTCGGTGGTGCGGATCTGCGTGGCAGCGCTGGGCGGACTACTGCTGGCCAGCTGGGCGGGGATCTTGCCGGGCTGGCTGGTGCAATTGAGAAAACGCGGGGTGCTGCCGGCGATCTTCTTCGCCAGCGCACTGGGGACCTACATCGGGATCTGGCTCAGTCACATCTCCGCAGATGCGGTCGAACTGGGGGTGGCGACCACCCAGATGGCGACCACTCCCATCTTCATGATGTTGCTGGTGGCGATCATCCTGCGCAAGAAAATCTCCATCGGAGCTTTCATCGGGATGCTGGTGGCGGTGCTGGGAGTCGCACTGCTGATGAAGCCGCAGTGGTTCGCGCAGTGGTTCGGGGGCTGAGAACCTCTGCACCATCAACCTCTGCACCATCAACCTCTGCACCATCAACCTCTGCAGCATCAACCTCTGCATCACGTGCATCCTCTGCATCATGTGCTGCGATCTACTTCGCTTCCCGGCGGTTTCTGTAGGTCAGGAACAGATTTCGGGAGTACATCGCCAGTGCCAGGAACTGTCCCAGGATGAAAACCGGATCGACCTTCTGCACCGCATAGACGAAGGTGATGCAGCCACCGGTGATGCTCAACCACCAGAAGGCGATGGGAATCTCTGATTTCCCAGATCTCTCGCTGACGAACCACTGGACGATCCAGCGCATGAAGAAGATCGCCTGGCCCCCGTAACCGATCAGCACCCAGCGGTCAGTTCGGATCTTGGTCCAGAAGTTTTCCCAGAAGTCGCCCGTCAGCTCCGGATCGTGGAACGCCAGGAGTACGGGGGAGTGGAGCAGATCCACGAGAAATGGAGTGAGCCAGGGGTCGATCATCGAACCTCCTCCGCATGATATCGAAGTGCGCGGCGCTTCATCCTTCGCACCATCAGCAGGTCGAGGAACGCGGGGATCCCCCGGCCCAGAGGCGAGTACTTGCTGGTCCCCAGTTGTCGCGATCGATGTTGTACATCGACCTCCACCGTTCGTCCTCCTCGCATCTCCACCAGGTAGGGAAAGAAACGGTGGAGCCCGTTGTAGAGGGTGAGATCTGCGATGATCTCACGCCGAAACAGTTTCAGGGAGCAGCCGACATCCTGGAAATGTGTGCCGAGCAGTGTGTTTCGCACTGCATTGGCGGTGCGCTGTGCGAACTTCCGAATCCACGGGTCGTTCCGATGGGCTCGAACTCCCAGCACCGCATCATGATGTGGAATCGCCTTCAGCAGCAGCGGCATGTCGGCGGGGTCATTCTGACCATCAGCATCCATCGTGATGATGAACTCTCCCCTCGCTGCACGGAAGCCAGCCTCGAATGCAGCACTCTGTCCGCTGTTTGGAACCAGGTTGATCACCCGAAGATGGGGAGTGACCTCCTTGCGTCGCCGCAACACCTTCTCGGTTCCGTCACTCGATCCATCGTTGACGACGATCACCTCGTGGCTCGTCTCCATCTCCTTGAGGGTGGTGAAGACCTCGTCGAGGAGCGGACCGATCGATTCCTCTTCGTTGTAAGCAGGAATCACCACGGAGATCCGTGGTGGAGAATCCTCGGAGGATTGTCGGGACGATCTGTTGTTCAACGAATGTGACCTCTCTCGGGAGGGTGGTGTGAACTATCACCCCCGGTCGATTGTAGATGGACCCGATGGGAGTTCAATGAAACCGTGGTCCGTCCTCAGCGACGGATGGCATCGACGACCGAGCGATTGGCCGCAACCCAGGCTGGAATGGCACCTCCGACCAGTCCCAGCAGGAAGGAGAGGCCCACTGCAGTGATGGCGATGGTGGGGGACAGCTGGAAGGAGAAACTGATATCGGTGAAGGTATTGAAGTTGGCGGCGCCGGTTTCGACTCCGTGAAAGGGAGCCACCATGATGAGCCCGAGGATTCCCCCGAAGACTCCGACCTGGGCCGATTCGAGGAGAAATGCCATGAATACCTCGAGCCTGCTGTAGCCGATCGCCAGCAAGATGCCGATCTCGTGCGTGCGAGAAGCGACCGTCGCCAGCATCGTATTCATGGTACCGATCACCGCAGCGGAACCCATGATGATGGTGAGAAAGATTGACAGCACCAGCAACGATGTACTGAGACCGGTGGTCTGGGTGGCGAGGTATTCACTTTGCCTGGTGATGGAGAAGTTGAGACGAGGATCTTCCGTCAACTGCTTGGTCGCTTCCTCGAAGTCGGTGTCCGGATTGACGCGTGCGATGACGCGACTGTACACAGGACGATCGAGGGCATTGAGCATCCGATCGACCGGTCCCCAGATCTCGCTTCCCTGCGACGTGTCGAACTCGTAGACCCCGACCACCGCAAAGGGAGTGGTGTTGAGCTGGAGCGTGTCTCCAAGGCTGCAGTTTTTCATGCGATTGACCAGTGGACGACCCACCACAACTTCATCGCTTCCCCAGTTGGGCCAGCGACCTTCGAGGAGCTTGGGTGGGGTCGGGTGTACCCGCAGGGATGCTTCCTCGATCCCTCTCAGCGGAGCATTGACCAGTCCTCCATCGAGTTTCTCCATGTACATGGCGAGGAAGCATTCCTTCGCCGCCAGCGGATTCCCATCATCGTCGCGGAGGATCTCCGGTCGCTCCTTGATGATGATCTCTGCGGAAGCTCTCGGGATCCCCGATTCTCCCTCGGAGGTGGCTCCCAGGCGCAGGTATACCGCCACCTCATCCGCTCCCAGTGGCCGGAACAGTTGTTCGAACCCATTTCTCAACGCCAGGACTCCGCACAGTACTGCGGTGGTGAATCCGATGCCGAGGGCGGTGAACAGCACCTGAGAACGGCGTCGTAGCAGGTTGCGGGTGGTGTAGCCGGTGGGTAGTGCCATATCAGCCGATACTCCTCAGTGCTTCGGTGGGAGTGGAACGGAGGAAGGGAAGTCCCGCGGCGAGGCCGGCGATGACTCCCAGTGTTGCCGAGGTACCGATGGCCAGCAGCACCAGTTCGGGGGTGATCTCGTAGTTGCGGATGTTCTCTCCGAGCATGCGGACCAGGCTCGCCTCGCTGGCGTAGGCGAGGACGATGCCAGCACCACCTCCGACCAGCGAGATGATCAGCCCCTCGAAGACCAGCAGCGAGGTGCTGACGAGAGGGGGGAATCCAAGTGCTTGCAAGATGCCGCACTCCTGCAGTCTTTGACGGCCACTGATCATCATGGTGTTGACGACCGAGAAGAAGATGGAGAAGAGAACCGCTCCACCGATGGTGCCGAGGAAAAGTGGCAGGTTACCGATGGCGGAGACGAAGAACGATGCAAAGGCAGCCTCGGTGATGGTCTGTGTACGCTGGGGTCCATTTTCGAACAGCGCATCGATATCGGCTGCCACCTCATCGACGGAAGTACCTTCAGAGGTATTGACGTAGTAAACCCCGGCTGCGTAATCGCCGTAGGCGTCACCACTCTCGATGGCCTGATTGAGGTAGTCGACACGGAAGTACATGGTGCTGTCAGGGATTCGCTCCTTGAGGGGGCGGAAGACGCCGACGATGTTGAAATCCCAGGCACCTCCATCGGCGCGCTGGAAGATCAGTGGTTTCAACGGCACCGTGTCGCCGACCTTGAACCCGAACCGTTCATCGTCGCGCAGTCCGATGCCTACGATGGCGGCGCGGCGATCACTCTCGAACGCCTTCTGGACCGCTGCTCTCGCCTCCGGTCCGGTGATTCCGTCTGGACCCTCGATGATCTCGATGTCCTTGATGTACATCGGAAGGAATCTCTCCTGGTCGACCCCGAACTGGGCGAAGAAGTTCTCCACCTCCTGGTAGTAGGCACCGAACCAGCGGAACTTGGTGGAGAGTTCGACTCCTTGCACCTGATCGATCTTTTGCTGGTAAGAGACGGGAAGCGAAACGAACAGGCTGACGGCAGATTGCGTCACCAGCCGTGTATTCGATGCGCTCCGGACCCCGGCTTCGAGGCCCTGCACCACGGCGATGAGGAAGCACAACAGGTACACGGCGATGGAGATGGCGACAACGGTGAGGCCGTTTCGCGTCTTCCTGTCGAGCAGGTGTTTCAGTGCCAGGCGCAGGGGGAACTTCAACTCACGCCTCCTGCTGCTGGTCTTCGATCAACAATCCCTTGTCCAGTTCGAGCAAACGCTTTGCCTTCCTGGCGGCGATCATGTCGTGGGTCACCATCAGGATCGTCTTGCCCAGCTCGCTGTTGAGCTTGCAGAACAGATCCATCACATCATCGGCACTATTGCGGTCGAGATCTCCCGTCGGTTCGTCGGCGATGATGACATCTGGATCGGTGGCGATGGCACGGGCGATGGCGACCCGCTGCTCCTGTCCCCCGGAGAGCTGAGACGGTCGATGGGTTGCTCGATCGGACAGACCGACCACATCGAGGGCGAATTGCGCCTGGGAGATGCGCTCGGAAGCGGACAGCGGGGTCAGTTGCAGTGGCAACATGACATTCTCCTGTGCGGTCAGCACCGGCAACAGGTTGAAGGATTGAAAGACGAACCCGACATGACGGGCGCGCCAGGCGGGAAGTTCGCTGCGAGACATCGCACTCACATCTGCACCGGCGACCTTCACCGTCCCTGAATCGCAGGAATCGAGCCCTCCCACCAGGTTGAGGATGGTGGTCTTCCCCGATCCACTCGGTCCCATCAGGGCGACGAAGTCTCCCTCGGGAACGGTCAGATCGAGCTGGTCGAGAACCTGCAGCGTCTCGCCGCCGCGGGTGTACTGCTTGTAGACCTGTTTCAGCGTGATGAATGCGTCACTCATCGGGGACTCCTCGGGGAGACTCGGTCTCCAGTTTGCAGATCGGAGGGGGGGTCGATCACCACCGTCTCGCCACCGGTCAATCCTGAGCCCACCTCGACGAGGCCATCCTCGACGTCGTCTCGCAGGGTGATGGTTCTCGTCTCGACGATGCCGTCACGGATCACCAGCACCGTCGGTACTTCCGAGGCGAGCAAGGCACGGCGTGGCAGTAGTACCTGGGGTGGTGCAGGATTCGCTTCCGATTCGGGGACGAAGACGACCCGCACTCCCAGCTGTGGTAACAGTTTCTCATCGCGCTCGAGGAACTCCGCTCTCAGTTCCACGGTGGCCTTGGCGCGATCGGCGGTGGGCCAGATCTGCCGGATCCTGCCGCGGTATCCCTGTTGCGGATACGCATCGAGGTAGATCAACACCGGAGCTCCGATGCGGGCGGCCTCCAGCGTCGTCTGGGCCAGTTCGATCTGAACCTCGAGGGTGTCGAAGTCGACCAGGGTGGCGACCGATCCCCGCGAGTTGGTTCCACCAACGGTCGAAACCACCTCGCCCAGCTCGGCATTCTTCTCCACCACCACTCCGGAGAAGGGGGCGTAGACGGTGCTCTTGTCGATGCGAGCCTCGACCTCCTGGATCGATGCGCCGATCGATTCGACCCGTGCTTTGGCTGCCTTCGATGTGGCTCTGGCCGCATCGAGTTCGCTGCGCGATGAGTTGTCGGTGGCGATCAGCGATTCCTGTCGCTCGAGGGCGAGCCTCGCTCGCTCCTGCTCCGCCTCGGCTCCATCCCGTTCTGCCCTGAAGCGAGCGAGAGAAGCGACCAGTTCCCTGCTGTCGAGGCGGGCGACCACCTCGCCCTTGCTGACCCGGGAGCCCTCCTCGACATTGAGTTCGACGAGGCGTCCTGGAATGTCGGTGGAGAGTGCTGCCAGTCGGCGAGGAACGATGTAGCCGTTGGAGGCAACACCGGAGCCCTGATCGGCCCCACCTCGTCGCTGGACCCGGGCGGTCTGTACTTCCCGGTCGGCCCCCGGTAACTCACCGGCAAACTCGCTCCAGCCGATGTAACTTGCCATGCCGAGGATCAGTAGCAGCAGTGGCCAGCGCGTCGGTGCCCTACGATGGCTGCGATCGATCTTCAGTCGCGAGAGGTCGTGTGACTTCGCCGGGTTCTCTCCCGATGTTGGGGACGGATCCGATGGGTTCATTTATGCCTCGAACTTCAAAATCATGATGGGCACGAGTTCCGCACCGACCGGTACGGGAACTGGATGGACAGGATGCCAGACCGTCGGTGACTTTCCAGCGCTTCTACCATCCGAGGCGGCTCCTCGAGGAGTCGATCCTGTGCTGTAGAGATTCGACGGTGGGCGATTCCCCGTTGCCGTGTGGAGGAAAGTGCTCCCGGCGCTGGAGCGGATATGCCGAGGATCGCAGGTGCAGCGGCATGGCGTGCCCCGAACGACGTTTCCGTTCGTGACGCAGTGCCTCGATGGAGATCGGTGCGACCACCGTCGCCTGTCCGGGACCGGCGGCAGCCTGGCTCAGGATGCGTCCGTCCGGATCGATGACCATGCTGCCGCCGGGCCAGGAGAATGGCGGATAATGACCCGCCGATGCACCCTGGTTACAGGCGACCACCGCCGCCAGATTCTCGATGGCGCGGCAGCGGTTGATCACCGTCCACCAGTCCATCGGTTCCGATGCTCCCCAGGGATCCATGTAGGCACTGATGCGAATCAGCACCTCGGCGCCGCCGAGGGTCAGTTCTCGACAGGTTTCCGGGAACAGCCAGTCGTAGCAGGTGGCCACGCCGAGTTTGCCGATCTCCGTCTCCGCCACCGGGAAGAGCGGTTCGTCGTATCCCTCGATGTCATGGGGACTGGTGTGCACTTCCCAGGGGATCCACGGGTTGACCTTGCGGTAGCGGCTGACGATGTCTCCATCCGGAGAGATCAACACGGTGGAGTTGAAGAGGGCATCGGTCCAGCGGCGATCGACCTCCAGGAAGGAACCACTCTGGATCCACACCCCGTGTTTACGGGCAGCGGCAGCGAGCCGATCGGTGTGGCGGTTTGGAAATTCCACCGACAGTTTCTCGGTCAACTCCTCCACCGTTTCGTAGACCGGTGCGGCATGTGCGAACTCGGGAAAGACCACCAGTTTGATGTCGTGGAAGGGGCGATACCCGACCACGGCATGCTCCAGCTGTTCGATGATGCGGGTCGTGTTGTCATTCATCTGATCGCGGTCGCGCGGGTTCGGTTGGTCCGTCTGACAACAGGCAGCGTAATAGGTCATCGGTATCCTTCCCTGCATTTGTCGCCGGTCGTGGCAGCACATGGTACCCGCTGTCAGCGGGTCAGGCACGAGGTGCGAAGGATGAGTCCGTGGCGATCTCGTTGCAGATCGGTGCCGCCACGATTCGCCGTCGACTGCAGTGCCAGTGCGCTCCCTCGCAGCAGGGCGCCATGACCGTGTCGCATGCGGATGAGGTCGATCTGGGGGAGCAGCCGCTGCCACCGCTGCCGCTGCTCCTGATCGTCGGCTAGCGCCCGCTTCGGGAGAGAGGGAGCCTGTTCCGTCGTTGCGAACAGTTCTCCCTGGTGGACGGCGGAGACGCTGCGGATCCGCTGCAACTGGATGCCGACGAAACGAATCGCGGTACGACGCTGCTCCATCGAGCGACGCAGGGCGATGGCGGACTGGATGATGGAGGGATCGAGGTTGGTGGGGGGGGACAGTGTCACCTGACGCCGATCCCTGCGGTGGTCACTGTGGGCCACCTGGAGCGACAGCGCACCCGCTTCCAGCCCCCGTTGCCGGAGATTCCTGGAGGCACGTTCTGCGAGATATTCGATCATGGCATCGAGGGTACGGGGACAGCTGATGTCCTCGTCGAAGGAGGTTCCACGCTGGATGCTGCGGGGAATCTCGCGACCCCCGATGTGTCGAGGATCCTCCCCTCGACAGCGTTCATGGAGAAGTTCTCCATTGCGTCCCAGCAGTCCCGAAAGTACCGGGCGTGTCAACTGACGCAGTTGCTCGACGGTGTCGATGCCGATGTGAGAGAGGGTGGCACGGGTGCGAGGACCAACCCCGGGAAGATCCTCCAGCGGCAACTGTTGCAGGAAAGTTTCCTCCTGGGCGGGGTCGAGCAGGCCCAGTCCATCCGGTTTGTTTCGCTTGCCGATGAGCCTGGCAAACATGCGGTTGCGGGCGAGACCTGCGGTGACGGTGAGCCCGGTGCAGGAGTGAATCTCATCGCGGAGTCGTTCCACATCGAGCCCGGGATCGGGGTAAATCCGTTCCGTTCCACCGAGGTCGCAGTACGCCTCATCGAGATGTTCCTCCACCACCGGGGACCAGCGCTGGCACACCTCGAAGAGTCGAGCGGCGTAGCAGCGATAGATCGATTCATGTCCACGTACGATGGCCAGCGGGGGACAGCGGCGTAGCGCCTGTCCCAGCGGCATCCCCGCCTTCAATCCATGCTCGCGCGCCTCGTAGGAGCAGGAGGCGATGACACCGCTGCCGACGGCGACCGGTTTTCCCATCAGTCGAGGATTGCGCAGTTGTTCGACAGAGGCGAAGAAGGCATCGATGTCGAGGTGGAGGATCAGGGGGCGGTGTTGAGATGGCATCGTGGCTCCTTCTTTTATCGTGGCTCCTTCTTTTATCGTGGCTCCTTGTTTT